>CBEVQY010000001.1:0-169558 GCA_965552135.1 uncultured bacterium
CACAAAGCCCATGTCCTCGAGGTCCTGCATGATGTTCCGGACCGTTGCGGGGGAGATCACACCGCCAAGCCTCTTGCTTATGGTCCGGCTGCCCACGGGTCGACCCGTCTTTATGTGCTCCTCTATAAGCACCCTCAGAACCTGCTCGTAGCGCGGACCTATCTTTTCCACAACCTCCGCCATAGCGTTGAAATGATATCTCGCAGACGTTCAAATGTCAAGGGACATAGCGGAAAGCAAGCCTTTGGTCTGCCAGCCCATCGTCAGCCCCTTTAGAGTACCCTAATGCGAAAAGCCTTTTCCGGCGACCGCGGCAGCGATATTTTTACACAGAAGGTCAAGGAGGTGGTGCGGTGCGAAGCCTTTTTTGTTCCATCTTGCTTTTGGGCGCTTGTTTTGCGCTCACCGTCGACGACTTTATGCCGACGCTTGAGGCTTACATCGACGCGTTCAACTCGAAGTCGCTCGAGCCGCTTGCACCGTTCCTTTCGGAGGACTTCGTCTACGGCGGGTTTGAGATGCCCCTGGCGCGCAAGGTCCTCGCGCAGGTCGTGGCGATAAACCCCTACTCCGTCGACACCGTTCTCTCCGTTGCCCTCATGCGCGGCGAGGGGGCGTTTGTCGCCGAGGTGGAGTTCGTTCTCTCGGTTGCAGCTGTGAAGGAAACGGTCACCCAGGCGTTCACGGTGGCGATGGAGGGCGACACGTGCAAGCTGCTTAGCCTGAGCGTGAGGGAGCGAGTTGTTCCACCGCCTGCGCCCCAGCCGGATGTCGTTGAGCTTTCTGCGCGGCTTTTGGGCGGTGTGTTGGCTGTGGAGGCTTCGGTGGGCGGCAGGCGCGGATACCTTGCGCTCCACAACGCCGCCGCAAGAACTACCCTCTTCTCCGACGCCGCGGACTCCACAGCTGTGCTTCGCCTCGGCAAGCTCAAGCTCCCGTTCGACGTGGCGGAAAGGAACAGGTGCTTCCTCGATGAACGCATCTCGGGCTTTCTGGGGCGCGACGTCCTCGGAGGATACGTTGTAGCGGCTGACGGAGCACGGGGAAGGGTTTGGCTCGTTCGCGAGCTTGCCTCGGGCGAGGTCGAAGATGTTCTGGATGGGCTCGGCTTTTCCGGGAAGCCCGTGGCGGTTGTGCCCCTCGCCGAAGGCTACCCCTTCCCGGTCGTGATGGTCGACCTGGGTCTTGGCTTCGAGGCGCCCTTCGCCTTCGACCTTGCGGCGCCAAAGCTCATCGTCTTCCCCGATTTCTTCGAAGGGATGCCGAGGGAACTTATTGACGAGGACACCGTGAAGAAAATTCTTGCTGCCTCAGGCGGCGTTTACAAATTTGAGCGAGTGGAGGCGGGGCAGGTCCTTCGTGCTCCCTGCGTCGCCTTCGTCTCGGCGGAGGGCGTTTTCTGCGGCGCGCGCCTCCCCGAAGGGATCGCAGGCGTCGTCGGAGGCGGATTCATAGACGCAGAGAGGTTCGTGATCAAAAAGACGGAGATAGAGATATTTGATTGACCTCGGAGGGCGAAGGATGCGCTCGGAGGAGGTACGAAAAGCCTTTCTGGATTTTTTCGCCCGTCGCGGGCACACGGTGGTGCCGTCGTCTCCCGTGGTTCCAATAGATGACCCAACGCTTCTTTTCACGAACGCCGGGATGAACCAGTTTAAGGACATCTTTTTGGGCAAGGTTGCGTGTCCGTACGATCCGCCGCGTGCGGCTTCGGTGCAGAAGTGCATTCGCGTTTCGGGCAAGCACAACGACCTCGAGCAGGTCGGCGCCGACGGATATCACCACACATTCTTCGAGATGCTCGGGAACTGGTCGTTCGGCGAGTACTTCAAGCGCGAGGCGATCCTTTGGGCGTGGGAGCTTTTGACCGAAGTCTACGGGATCCCCTCCGAGCGCCTCTGGGCGGCGGTCTACGAGGAGGACGACGAGGCATACGAGATCTGGGTGAGGGATGTGGGACTTCCCGCGCACAAGGTCGTTCGTTGTGGCGTGGAGCACAACTTCTGGGAGATGGCCGACACAGGTCCCTGCGGACCGACCACCGAGATCCACTACGACTGGGGCGAGCAGCTTGACCCCGACGGGTTGCCAAACTCGTCGGAGCGGTTCGTCGAGGTTTGGAACATTGTCTTTATGCAGTATTTCCGCGACGAGCGCGGCGAGCTCCATCCCCTCCCAGCCAAAAACGTCGACACGGGCATGGGCTTCGAGCGCCTGGTTGCTATACTTCAGGGCACGCAGGACAACTACGAGACCGATATCTTCGCCCCCCTCATCGACCGCATAGCCGACATAAGCGGCAGGGACTACTCCGACGCCGAATCGAAGTTTGCGTTTAGGGTTCTTGCTGATCACACGAGGGCGCTTGCCTTCGCCATAGCCGACGGCGCCCTGCCCGGCAACACTGGTCGTGGCTACGTTCTGCGCAGGATCCTGCGGCGCGCGGCGAGGTTCTCGAGGAAGCTCGGCGTCCAAAACCCCATCCTCTGGAGGCTTGTGCCGCCCCTAGTGGACAAGATGGGCGACGTCTACCCCGAGCTCCGCCACAGAGCAGACCTCATCGCGCAGGTGATAAAGTCGGAGGAGGAGCGCTTCGGGAAGACCCTCGACTTCGGCATCGAGCTTTTCGAGCGCGTCGCCGAGAGGGTGATCTCGCAGGGGGAAAGCGTCATCCCGGGCGAAGACGTCTTCAAGCTCTACGACACCTACGGCTTCCCCGTTGACCTCACGCAGCTTATGGCCGCGGAGCGTGGTCTTTCGATAGACGTTGCCGGCTTCGAGCGTCTGATGGCGGAGCAGAGGGAGCGCGCCCGAAGTAGCGCAACCTTCGAGGTTGTCCACAAAAGGCGGGGCGAATGGGAGGTTGTAACCGAGGGCGAAGACAGCAAAAGGCTCTGCTACGAGACGGAGGTCTGCGAAGCCGACGTTCGCCTCGTCAGGGTTTGCGGCGAGGGCTGCGTGGAGCTTGTTCTTTCGCAGACGCCGTTCTACGCCGAGGCAGGAGGTCAGGTCGGCGATACGGGCACGATACGGGGCGATGGGTTCGCTCTGCCGGTGTGCGACACGCAGTGGGAGGGAGAGCACATCGTTCACCGCTGCGAGGGTGTCGACCGCCCACAGCGGGTCGTTTCGCAGCTGCGTCGCAACCCGCGTGTTGTCGCCGAAGTCGACCACGAAAGGCGAGCGGCGATACGCCGAAACCACACCGCAACGCACATTCTCCACAAAGCCCTCAGAACCGTTCTGGGCGAGCACGCAAGGCAGGCAGGCTCGCTCGTTGCGCCCGACAGGCTCAGGTTCGACTACACGCACTTCGAGGCGCCAACGCCCGAGCAGCTCGCCGAAATCGAAGCCATCGCAAACGACGTCATCCGCCGAAACATCCCAGTTAAAACCGAGGTATTGCCCTACAGGGAGGCTATTGCCCGGGGTGCCATCGCCCTCTTCGGCGAGAAATACGGCGATGTGGTGCGGATGGTCAGCATCGGCGACTTCTCGAGGGAGCTTTGCGGGGGGACGCACGTTGGAGGAACAGGCGAGATCGGGCTCTTCCTCATAACGAGGGAGGAGAGCATAGGCTCTGGGATGAGGCGCATCGAGGCGTTAACCGGTGAAGGCGCGTTCAACTACGTTCAGGGGCTTCGCCGCCGGTGGCGCAGGCTCGAGGAGGAGCTTGGCTCCACGGGCGATGCGGTTTTCGAGAGGCTGCACAGGCTGAGGCGCGAGCTTGAGGAGCTCAGGCGCAGCTTCGAGAAGCTCGGCGATATGCGCGCCAAGCGCACCGCGGAGACCCTGCTCCAAAGCGCCGCCGCAGTCGGAGATGGAAAGCTTATCGTGGCGGAGGTATCCGCCGAGAACCGCAACGAGCTTATGGCTGTGATGGATGAGCTTGAGCGCTTGGTTCCCTCGGGTGTGATTCTGCTTGGCGCCAGGCTCTCCGACGGCAAGGTCGGCTTCGTCTGCCGGGTGACGCCCGACTTCGTGAGGAAGCACGGCATAAACGCCGGCGACCTTGTCAGGCGCGTCGCCCAGATCACCGGCGGTGGCGGCGGCGGAAGAGCCGACTTCGCTCAGGCCGGTGGAACCAAGCCCGATATGCTCGGCGAGGCGCTCGAGTTCGCCAAAAAGCACATCGCCCACCAGATGACTAAGTAACCCCCGCACAGCGCCCTCAGTCGGCGCCGTAGCTGCCCTGAGAGCACGCCAGCGGCGATTGGAGCTAAAGAGTTGGCAGGTATTCGCGGAGCTCGTAGTCGGTGACCTGAACCCTGTACCTCTCCCACTCGGCGCGCTTGTTGGCGATGTACTTGGGGAAGAGCTCCTCGCCCAAAATCCTTCGGCACAGCTCGCTCTTCTCCATCTCGAGGACGGCGGCGTACAGCGAGTCGGGGAGCGACTCTATGCCACGTTCGTCGCGCTCGCGCTGCGAAAGCTCGTAGATGTCTATCTCCACGGGGTCGGGGAGGTCGTAGCCTTTTTTTATCCCCTCGAGTCCCGCCAAAAGCATCGCCGCAAAGCACAGGTAGGGGTTGCAAGCGGGGTCGGGTGCTCGGTATTCGATCCTGCACGACTCGGAGTGATACGGCTTAAACGCCGGAACGCGCACCAGAGCTGATCTGTTGCGGCGACCCCAGCTTATGTACGCGGGCGCCTCGTATCCGGGAACAAGGCGCTTGTACGAATTGACCCACTGATTCGTTATCCCGGTTATCTCCTTGGCGTGTCTCAAAAGACCTGCGATGAACCTTTTGCCCACATCGGAGAGGTTGTAGGGGTCGGTTTCGCTGTAGAAGGCGTTGCCGCCCTCCGCAAAAAGCGACTGGTGGACGTGGAGCCCGCTGCCGTTTTGACCGAATATCGGCTTCGGCATAAACGAGGCAAAAAGCCCGTGCTTGCGCGCAACCTCCTTTATCACCACCTTCGCGAGCTGGAGCTTGTCGGCTATTGTGAGGGCGTTGTCGTAGCGGAAGTCGAGTTCGTGCTGGCTTTTGGCAACCTCGTGATGGCTCACCTCAACGTCGATGCCGAGTTCACGCAAAAGCATAAAAGTCTCCTTGCGGGCAAAAGCCGCCTTATCGATGGGGAGCACATCGAAATATCCAACGCTGTCGAGGGGCTCGGGAACAATCTCGCCCGGAAAGTAAAAGTACTCAAGCTCCGGACCGACGTAGTAGTTGGTGAACCCCTCCTTTTTTGCCTGCTCAAGGGCTTGCCTTAGAACGTATCTGGGGTCGGATTTGAAGGGTGAGCCGTCGGGGTGGAGGATATCGCATATCATCACAGCCGTCCTAACGCCGCCGAACTGCTCGGGCAGCACCATAAAGGTTTGGGGGTCGGGTCTTGCCAAAAGGTCGCTTTCCTCTATGCGGACAAACCCCTCGACCGATGAACCATCGAAGCCTATGCCCTCATCGAGAGCTCTGGGGAGGTCCTCTACGCGGAGAGAAAAGCCCTTGAGGCGCCCGAGGATATCGGTGAACCAAAGCCTTATGATCTCTATCCCCTCGTTTCTGACAGAAGCTATCACGGCGTCTCTGTTCATCTTTTTCCTCCCGGGATCACAGGTTCGAAAGTTGTTCGATAAAGCCTTCGGTTGTGGCTTCCACGAAGTCGCTGTACGACGGGCGCGTGTTCACAAGCTCGGCGATGCAGGTGCTGTGTTCCTCAAGCTGTCGGCGTATTTCGTCGCCCCTGCCGCGGACGAAGTCGGCAAGCCTCCGGTACTGCTGCCCCACAAGGACGGACCCCTGCTGAAGCACAGCCCCCTTCACCCGCCTCTGGGCGCTGCCAACAAGCTTCTTCCCGTTCGCCAAAAGCTCGTACCGCGCCGCGGAGGAAAAGCAGGAGGGATTGCGCAAGAGGTTCCCCCTCTCCTTCTTCGCGAGCGTTGCGTTTATCCCCAGCCTGCGCAAACCGCGGACAAGACAAAGGCTTATGACGTTACAGGTCTGAACCACAGGAAGCCTTGCGAGCGGATGGGACGGCGGGAGAGTCACGGAGTAGGTGAATTCGTCGTGGTGAAGGATCGCTCTGCCGCCCGTGGGTCTGCGGACGATATCTATCCCCTCACGGCGGCACTTAGCCTCGTCGATGTCCTCTGCGGATTGATTGTAGCCTATCGATATAGCCGGCGGGTTCCACAAGAAGAACCGCAGCACGGGCTTTGCCTCGGGTTCGGATGCAGCCCACCCGAGGAGCGACCAGTCGCGGCGCATGTTTTCCTCGCCGGGGAGGTGCGGGTCGACCAGGATAAGCCATCGCCAGCCGCCGATCTCCACCTCGCGCGCCACCTCAAGGAAGGGCGGCGCACCATAAGGAAGGGGGGCGCTCATTTCCCCTCCTTGGAGCTTTTGGGGGACTTGCCGGATTCCAGGGAACTCCCCTTGTCGAGCTCCTCGAGGCGCTTGACGATGCGCTCCCACACGTCCGTCCACTTCTCGGGCTTTGAGTCCATCATCTTGCGGAACGCGTCGAACTGCTCGCGCGTTACGCCGTGCTCCTCGAACACCGAGTCCTGCGCTGCGGCGAGTTTGGCGCTGTCGTCGAGGAACTGCTCGGCAACAAGGGCAAGATCAACGTAAAGCGAGACGAACTGGTCGACGCTAAGCGCTTTGGTCGTGTCCTTTGGGGCTGCAGCTGCACAGACGACCAAAATAAGAACCGCCGCAGGCATCCTCCCCAGGCTCATCTTAAAACCTCCTGCCCAAAGTCACCTTCGAAGGCTTTCGAGTATATCGCGGGCTTTTTGCTTGTGCGGTTTGTTTGCGGGAAGATCAGGCGCCTCAATTGCTTTTTCGAGTGCGCCTTTTGCGCGGGCGGTATCGCCCACGAAAAGGCTTTGTTTGGCAAGCTCAAGCCAGAAAAGCGCCGACTGCGGCTCAAGCTCCGCCGCGCGGGCGAACCCGGGCAGCGCAAGATCAACCGAGGCATCGCCCAAGCCGTAGGGCTTGCGACGCAGGAGCGATACCTTGCCGACCTCGCGATGCCATATGCCGTAGAGGAAGTAAGCCTCTGCGCAGGAGGAGTCGAGGGAGAGGGCGTAGTCGAGCTCCTCCTTTATCCTGCCTGCGAGCGAGAGGTTGTTCCAGTCGGGTCGAAGGAGCCCCATAAAGGTCAGGTTCCAGGCGAGCTCCGCGTGGATTTTGGGCTCCTTGGGCTCCTCGGCGAGGGCGCGCGTCAGGTATTCGTTCGCCACCTTAAACGTGTCGACGCGGGCTTTGTCCTGGGGGATGTCCATCGCTATCCTGTTCAGCGCGGCGCCCACACGCCAGAGGACGTTGGGGTCATCCGGCGCAAGCTCTTCGGCTCTGCGGTAGCTTTTGAGCGCATCGACGTACTCGCCCCTGCGGAAAAAGTGATCACCGACCCTGAGGAGGTCCTTGACCGAATCGGCGAAAAGAAGCGCCCCAAAAGCGAAAACGGTGGCAAAAAGCGCCCTCTTCATACTCACCCCCGCCAAGACTACGCAAGAAATTTAGCTCCAAAGGCGTTGTTGTCAAGCGGCGTTTGTCGGCGCAAAGCGGAAAAAGACTTGCAGCAGCGCAACTTCATCGGTATCTTGAGGCGTAACCGGAGGGCTTGCGATGAAGGCGATCATACCCGTTGCTGGAGTGGGTGAGAGGCTTAAGCCCTTTACTCATACCACCCCAAAGCCTCTTCTTTCGATGGCAGGCAAGCCCATCCTGGCTCACATAATCGACAGGCTCCTGCCGCAGGGCGTTGATGAGCTTGTGCTTGTGGTCGGGTATCTGGGCGAGCGGATAGAGGAGTTCGTTCGCAAAAGGTATGACCTGCCGATCCACATCGTTTGGCAGGATAGGCTTTTGGGGCTTGGGTATGCGGTTTACGTAGCTCTTGGGCGCGTGGCCGACGACGAGCCCTTTTTGGTCATCCTGGGCGATACGATAATCGAGGCTGATCTTTCGCGTGTCATCGGCTCGCGCAAGAACATAATCGGCATAACCCGCGTCGACGACCCCAGGCGCTTCGGCGTTGTGGAGCTTTCCGGCACGCGCATCATAGGGATGGAGGAGAAGCCCGCCAAGCCGAAGAGCAACTGGGTGATCGCTGGGGTATATCACTTCGGCGAGGCGCGCAAGCTGCGGGAAGCGCTCGAGTACGTGATAGAAAACGACATCCGCACGAGGGGCGAGATACAGCTCACCGACGCCCTCGCGAGGATGCTTGAGGACGGCGTCGTCTTCGAGGGGCTCGTGATCGACGGCTGGTACGACTGCGGCAAGCCCGAAACGCTGCTTCAAACACACCGACACCTCCTCGAGCACCACGGGAACATAACGGAGCTTTCGGGCAGCATCGTCATCCCGCCCGTGTACGTTGCCGCAAGCGCCGTTGTCGAGTCGTGCGTTTTGGGACCGTACGTCTCCGTTGGCGAGGGGGCGAAGATAAGGCGCTCGATCATCCGCGACTCCATAGTCGGCGACGGAGCCACCCTCTGCAACTGCATCCTCGAAAACTCCATCATAGGCAACGACGCCGCTTTCTACGACAGACCTCACAGGCTCAACCTCGGCGACTCATCCAGGGTTGAGCTCGAGTGGTAGTGAGGGCTCGAAAACCTCAGATGAGGAGGACGCGATGACTCAGCAGAAGGGCAGATATCTTTTCACCTCCGAGAGCGTGACGGAGGGGCACCCCGACAAGATTTGCGATCAGATCTCGGACGCCGTTTTGGACGCGATAATCGCCGACGACCCAAAGGGGCGCGTGGCGTGTGAGGTATTCGTCACCACGGGGCTTGTGCTCGTGGGCGGTGAGATAACGACGAAAACCTACGTCGATATCCCGACCATCGCGCGCAACGTCATAAGGGACATCGGATACACCGACCCACACTGCCGCTTCCACTGGGAGAACGTCGCCGTCATAACGACCATCGACCAGCAGTCGCCGGATATCGCCCTCGGCGTCGACAGAGAGGGCGCGGGGGATCAGGGAATAATGTTCGGCTACGCCTGCACCGAAACGCCCGAGCTTATGCCAATGCCGATCCACCTTGCCCACAGGCTCGCCATGCGCCTGGCGGAGGTGCGGAAGGAGGGGATTCTCGACTGGATCAGACCCGACGGCAAAACGCAGGTCACGGTTGAGTACGAAGACGGCGTTCCCAAGAAGGTCGACGCCGTGGTCGTGTCGACCCAGCATCACCCCGACGTCTCGCTAAAGCAGATAGAACAGGACGTCATCGAGCAGGTGATAGAGAAGGTCATTCCTGCCCACATGCTCACCGAGCAGACGAAGTTTTACATAAACCCAACGGGCAGGTTTGTGATAGGCGGACCCGTTGCCGACACGGGTCTTACGGGGCGCAAGACCGTGGTCGACACCTACGGCGGCTATGCGCACAACGGGGGTGGGTGCTTTTCCGGCAAGGACCCCACCAAGGTCGACCGCTCCGCGTCGTATATGGCGCGCTACATAGCCAAAAACCTCGTCGCCGCGGGTTTCGCCGAACGGTGCGAGGTCCAGCTCTCGTACGCAATCGGCGTGGCGGAGCCGATATCGATATTCGTCGATACCTACGGCACGGGCAAGCTCCCCGAGGAGGAGCTGGAGAGGATCATACGCGAGAACTTCCCCCTAACGCCGCGGGGGATGATAGAGCACCTCGACCTCCTGCGCCCAATATACCTTAAAACCGCCGTCTACGGGCACTTCGGGAGGGAGCTTCCCGAGTTCACCTGGGAGCGGCTCGACAAGGTCGAAGAGCTTAAGAAGTATCTGTAGCTTTGCCCGCTTTTGGCGGTCCTTCTGCCACAAGCCCGGCGGCTTTTCGTTACCTTCTGCGGGCACCTGCCAGATCAGGCTTTCCCTCAAGAACCCGTGCCAAGAAGCGCCCCGTTATCGACCTTTTGTTTTTGGCGACCTGCTCCGGCGTCCCCTCGGCGACGATGTAGCCTCCCTGATCGCCCCCCTCGGGACCGAGGTCGATGATCCAGTCTGCGTGGGCTATGACGTCGAGGTTGTGCTCGATGACGATGACCGTGTTCCCGCGGTCGACGAGCCTGTCGAGGACGTCGAGGAGCATTTTGACGTCGTACGCGTGGAGCCCCACGGTGGGTTCGTCGAGGATGTAGAGGGTGTTGCCCGTGGCGACGTGGGAGAGTTCCTTGGCGAGCTTGACCCTCTGAGCCTCGCCGCCCGAAAGCGTTGGCGCAGGCTGACCAAGCTGGATGTAGCCAAGACCAACGTCGTGCAGAACCTGCAGCTTCCGCACGATTGGCGGGATGTTCTCGAACAAAACGAGCGCCTCGTCCACCGTCATCTCCAGAACGTCGGCTATGGAGTGTCCCTTGAACTTTATCTCGAGCGTTTCGCGCTTGTAGCGTTTACCCTTGCACTCGTCGCAGCGGATGTAGACGTCGGGCAGGAAGTGCATCTCAAGCTTTATCATCCCGTCTCCCTGGCATGCTTCGCACCTTCCGCCGCGGACGTTGAACGAGAACCTTCCGGGCTTATATCCCCTTGCCCGCGCCTCGGGGAGCGAGGCGAAAAGCTCGCGGATCGGCGTAAACACCCCCGTGTACGTCGCTGGGTTCGACCTCGGCGTCCTGCCTATG
Source organism: uncultured bacterium (assembly GCA_965552135.1). GTDB lineage: Bacteria > UBP14 > UBA6098 > B30-G16 > B30-G16 > CBEVQY01. The sequence continues at coordinate 10,581 of CBEVQY010000001.1, forward strand.
GGGGACTGGTCGATGTTGACGACTTTGTCGAGGTATTGCAGTCCTCGCACCGCCCTGTAGGGCAGGGGCTTCAGGTGCGCGCGGTGGTAGTGGCGCGCAAGGATTGGGTAAAGCGTTTCGTTTATCAGGGTCGACTTGCCCGAGCCCGAAACGCCCGTTATGCAGATAAACTTCCCAAGCGGGAAGCGAACCGTTATGTCCTTCAGGTTGTGCCCCCTTGCGCCCTCTATGATGAGGAACTTCCCGTTGCCCTGCCGGCGCCTTTTGGGAATGGGGATCCTAAACTTCCCCGAGATGTAGCGTCCCGTAAGGCTTTTTTCGACCTTGGCGACTTCCTCTGGCGTTCCCATAGCGACGATGTTTCCACCGCGGACGCCCGCGCCGGGTCCGAGGTCGACGACGTAGTCGGCGCGGCAGATGGTGTCGCGGTCGTGCTCGACGACGAGTATCGTGTTCCCGAGGTCCCTGAGCTGCTCGAGGGTGCGCAGAAGTCTTTCGGTGTCGCGGGCGTGCAGACCGACCGTAGGCTCGTCGAGAACGTACAAAACGCCGACAAGCCGCGAGCCTATCTGCGTGGCGAGGTGGATCCTCTGCGCCTCGCCGCCGGAGAGGGTGTGGGTGACGCGGTCGAGGGTGAGGTACTCAACGCCAACGTCGCACAAAAACTCAAGCCTGTGCCTGATCTCCTTTACGATCTGCGCCGCTATCTTCTGCTCGGTGGGGGAGAGGTGGTCCAAAATGTTTTCGAAGAACTTCCGCGCCTCGCCTATCGACATCCTGACGACCTCGGGGAGGGTTTTGCCCGCCACCTTGACGAACCTTGCCTCCTTCCTAAGGCGCGAGCCGCCGCAGGCTTCGCAGGGCGAAGTGACCATAAACTGCTCTATCCACGCCCTCACGCTTGAGGAGTCGGTCTGACGGTAGCGTCGCTCGAGGTTCGGAATGACGCCCTCGTAGTATCCGCGCCAAACGCCGCTGTGCCTGCCGTCGGCGCTCCTGTAGTGAACCTCTATCTCCTCGTCGGAGCCGTAGAGGATGACGTTGCGCTGCCTGTCCGAAAGCTTCTCCCAGGGCTCGTGGAGCGGTATCCCGTACTTCTGCGAAAGCGCCTTAAGCTGCGCAAAATACCAGCTTCCTATGGGGTCTTTCCAGGGCGCTATGGCGCCCTCGATGAGCGAAAGCTTCGGGTTGGGCACCACAAGCTCGGGGTCAACCTTCATCTCGACCCCAAGCCCCGCGCACTTCGGACAAGCCCCAAAGGGCGAGTTGAAGGAGAACATCCTCGGCGAAAGCTCCTCGATGCTCACCCCACAGCGCGGACACGCCATCCTCTCCGAAAAAACGCGCTCCTCTGCGGTCTCGTAGTCGACGACTATGACGAGCCCATCGCCGTACGAGAGAGCTGTCTCAATCGACTCGGCGAGCCTGTTGCGGTATTTCTCGTCGACGGTCAACCTGTCGACCACAAGCTCTATCGTGTGCTTTTTGTTTTTGTCGAGCCTTATGGGGGTGTCCATGGTTTTCACGGCGCCGTCGACGCGGACGCGCAGGAAGCCTTCGCGCTGAAGCCGCTCGAACAGAGAGCGATACTCCCCCTTCCTGCCGCGCACAAGGGGCGCAAGGACCATTATCCTGTGCCCCTTGGGCATCTTCATCACTTCGTCGACTATGCCGCCCACGGTCCACCGCTCTATCGGCTTACCGCAGACCCAGCAGTGGGGTCTGCCCACCCGCGCAAAAAGAAGACGGAGGTAGTCGTATATCTCCGTCGTCGTTCCCACCGTCGAGCGGGGGTTGTGGGAAGACTTGCGCTGCTGTATCGCAACAGCCGGCGAAAGACCGTCTATGCGGTCGACGTCGGGCTTCTCCATTAGCGACAAAAACTGCCTCGCGTACGCCGAAAGTGACTCGACGTATCGCCTCTGACCCTCGGCGTAGATGGTGTCGAAGGCGAGGGAGCTTTTGCCCGAACCCGAAAGACCCGTTATCACAACGAGCTTGTCGCGCGGAATCTTCAGGGAGATGTTCTTGAGGTTGTGCTCCCTCGCCCCCTCTATCTCGATAAACCTGCCCATAGCCCCGCTTTTCCCCACTTTTTGGAGTCCGCAAACAGAAAGTATACCCACACAAACCTGTTGCGTCAAGTGGGGGGAGGCGTTTTATAGTTTTTAGGGCGACAAGGGGGTTTGCGATGGAGCCGACGATAGGGCTTTTGGAGTTCACAAGCGTTGCGAAGGGGATAGAGGCGACCGACGCTATGCTCAAGGCAGCGGAGGTGGAGCTTTTGGTTGCCAAAACGATCTGCTCGGGGAAGTTTTTGACGATAATCACGGGCTTTGTTCAGGCTGTGGACGACTCGGTCTCCGCCGGGCTTCGGTCCGCTGGGGAACACTGCGTTGACCATATAGTGATCCCAAACCTTCACCCCGACGTCGTTCCCGCGCTTACGGCTACAACCGGCGCGTCGCTGGGCGAGGCGCTTGGGATAATCGAGACCTACACCGTCGCAAGCTGCATCCAGGCGGCGGATATTGCGGCAAAATCGGGTGATGTGCGCCTTCTGGAGATAAGACCCGCCGTCGGTCTGGGTGGAAAGTCCTTCGTGACCCTCACGGGCGACGTGGCGTCGGTGGAATCGGCGGTGGAGCTTGGCGCAGAATACCCCAAGTCCCAGGGCGTCTTGATGCAAAAGGTCGTTATACCTCATCCCATAAGGACTATAGGCGAGGTGGTATAGTTTGTCGCTTTCGGCGAGGTTTGACGAAAAACAGGAGGTTTTATGTCGGAGCTTCGACACGATCCCGTTCAGAAGCGTTGGGTGATAATAGCGATAGAGCGCGGCAGGCGCCCGTCCGACTTCAAGAAGGAGCCTCTGCAAACGAGGCAGGTCAGGACCTGCCCCTTCTGCTACGGCAACGAGGACAAAACGCCCCCCGAGATATTCGCCATCCGCCCGCCCGATACGGCGCCCAACTCACCCGGCTGGAAGCTTAGGGTGATACCGAACAAGTTTCCGGCGCTTAAGGTTGAGGGGGAGCTAAACCGCCGCGGGCTTGGGCTCTACGACCTTATGGACGGCGTTGGCGCGCACGAGGTCATAATCGAAACGCCCGACCACAACGCTCACCTCGGAGAAATGCCGCTGGAGGACGTGTATAACCTCGTCAAGGTCTACCGCGACAGGATAATCGACCTACACAAGGACCAAAGGTTAAGGTACGTCCTCATCTTCAAGAACTACGGCGAGCCTGCGGGCGCAAGCCTCGCCCACCCTCACTCGCAGCTTATCGCAACGCCCATAACGCCCCGAACCGTGGCGGCAGAGCTCGAGTCGGCAAGGGAACACTTCCTGCAGAAGGAAAGATGCCTCTTCTGCGACATTATAAACCAGGAGCGGGCGCTTAAGGTTCGCATAGCGATGGAGACGGAGAAGTTCATCGCCATCTGCCCGTTCGCAAGCAGGTTCCCCTTTGAGATCTGGCTTTTGCCGCGGAAGCACCAGCACGACTTCGCCCTCACAACCGACGAGGACCTCTGGGCGCTTGCGGAGGCTTTAAAGACGATCCTCCACAAGCTGCGCGTGGCGCTGGAAGACCCGCCCTACAACTTCGTCCTCCACACCGCACCCAATTACTCCGTCCCCCGACCCGGACGCTCACACTACTGGGAGACCCTCCCCTACGACTGGCACTGGCACATCGAGATCATCCCAAGGCTCACCAAAATAGCGGGCTTCGAGTGGGGGACGGGCTTCTACATCAACCCCACACCCCCCGAGGTTGCGGCGAAGTTCTTGCGCGAAACGAAGTGAGGGAGGCTTTGCAATGAAAAGCCACACCGAATACCTTTGGTTCAACACCCGCCAGAGGCGGGAGTTTGTGAACATAACCGACGCCGTCGAGCGGGCTGTGAGGACATCGGGGATAAGGGAGGGCTTTTGCCTCGTGTCGGCGATGCACATAACGGCTGGCGTCTTCGTCAACGACGAGGAGGAGGGTTTTAAAAGGGACCTGTGGGAGCTGCTCGAGCGCCTCGCACCATACAGAAAGGACTACAATCACCACCTCACGGGCGAGGACAACGGCGACGCACACCTGAAGTCGATTCTGGTTCACCATCAGGTCATCCTCCCCGTCACCGAGGGGAGGCTCGACCTCGGTCCCTGGCAGCAGATCTTTTACGCCGAGTTCGACGGTCAGAGGCGCAAGCGTGTTGTGATAAAGGTGATAGGGGAGTGAGCATGCGCGCGGCGATTTTGGGGCTTCCCCAGAGCGGGCGTACTACCGTTTGGCGCGCCCTGTCGGCGGGGCACTGGGCGCAGCACGGAAACGTAGCCGTCGTCCCGATGCCCGACCACCGCCTTCCCGAAATCGCACGGGCAGCCGGGTCGAAGAAGGTGACGCCTGTGAGGGTTGAGCTCGTCGACACCGTAGGCGATCTTTCCCGCGGCGGGGCGATATACTCCGAGCTCCAGGGCGCCGACGGGATAATCGTCGTCGTCCGCGGCTTCGACGGCGGCTTCGGGGAACCCACGCCCAAAAGCGATGCGCGCACCATAAGGGAAAGCCTCGTCCTCTTCGACGCCTCCGCGGTGGAGACGAGGATGAACACCGTTCGCGCCGAGCTCTCCAAGGGTCGACCTCAAAGCGAGCGGAAGGAGCTCGAGCAGGAGCTTGGGGTGCTGGAGTCCTTCGCGGATCACCTCGCCCGGGGCGGGCTTTTGAGGGATGTCGCCTCGGGCGACCTTGCAGCGCTTGTTGCCAAAAACCAGGGGCTCCTTACGGCAAAGCCCTGGCTTGGCGTTATCAACGTCGATGAGGGGGGAACGAACGCTTTGGACGACGTTGCGGAGGCTTTATCGTCGCCTGCGGTAGCGCTGCCGGCGAAGCTCGAGCTTGAGCTCCGCGAGCTCGAGCCCGAAGAGGCAAAAGCCTTCAGGGGGGAGCTTGGAGTGCCCGAGGACTGCGTGGATGGCGTTCTTCGCGCGCTCGTGGACGCCCTGGGCGCAGTCGTCTTCTACACCGCCAATGAGAACGAGGCGCGCGCCTGGCTCGTACCTAAGGGAACAAAAGCCATAGACGCCGCCGCCAAGATCCACTCCGACATCGCGCGCGGATTCATCCGAGCCGAGGTGGTGAGCTGGGAGGACTTCGTCCGATGCGGCGGATACGCAAACGCCAGAGCCGAAAACCTAATAAGGCTTGTGGGCAAAGACTACGTTGTCGGGGACGGAGACCTCATCCTCTTCAGGTTCAACGTTTAGCTTCCCGTTGAGGTCTTTTTGCCCGCGGCGAGGGGGATTTTTGAGCGCGGTCACCTTGCGGACCCCTTCGCGTCGCCGGGCGAAGCCTGCTTGAATATAAAGACCCTTTCGCCGTCGCGGATCATGCCGAACCGGGTGCGGGCGACCTGCTCGATGTAGAGCGTGTCGCCGGAGAGCCTTTCTATTGTTTCGTCGAGCTTTTCGGCGCGGCGCCGCTCCCTCTCCAAAGCGCGCCTCAGGTAATGCTCCGTGCGCAAAAAGCGCCACATCGCCCAAAGCCCGAGGTCGCCGCCGACGAAGTACCAAACAAGGATCAAGATCCCCGCCAGAATGAGCGCGCGCCTTATCCGACGCTGCAAAACCATACGCCTGCTTTGTTCCTCCTGCTTGAGCTTGTGCCGTGGCTTGCGATGTACAAAACGCGCGCTCATCGAAAGCTCCACCTGTACCGCGGCGACCAAGAAGGAGACACATTGTCCCCAACGGTGTTCGTTATGCGCCGAAGCTGGGTGCCATCCCAGAGCATCTCGTAGAGCTGGTAGCTGCCGAGCCTGTCGGAGCAGAAGACTATATGATATCCGTCGGGCGCCCAGTCGGGGTGCTCGTTGTTGCCGATGGCTGTAAGATAGACGAGGTTCTCTCCCGTAACGTCTATTACGGCTATGTCGAACTGCCCGCGCTTGCGCGAGGCAAAGACTATCTTGTCCCCACGCGGCGACCAAGAGGGTTGGTCGTTGAAGTTGCCCTCGAAGGTAAGCCTCCTCACGTTCGCACCCTCCTCGTCCATGATGTATATCTGCGGCGTGCCTGATCTGTCGGAGACGAAGGCTATGTACCTGCCGTTTGGCGACCAGCACGGGGAGTTGTCGATGGCGTAGTTGTGCGTGAGCCTCGTAAGCGAGCGGGTTCTCACGTCCATAACGTATATCTCGGCGTTGCCGTCCTTGGACAGGACCAGAGCCACCTTCCGCCCGTCCGGCGACCACGACGCAGCAAGGTTTAGGCCGGGATACTCCGAGAGTACCTCAAGCTGGCTCTTCATAAGGTCGTATAGGTACAGGACGGCGTGGCTTTCGCGGAAGCATGTGAACGTCAGCTTGAACCCGTCGGGCGACCAGTCCGGCGTAAACGCAACGGAGGCGAGGTTCGTTATCCTTCGCGGCGCAAAACCGTCGTAGTCGCAGACGTAAACCTCCTTGTGCCCCGTTCTGTTCGAGATGAAGGCGATCTGCGTTTGTGCTATCCCCTCCTCGCCCGTCAAAGCCTTCACGACGTCGTCGGCGATGGCGTGCGCCACACGCCTAAGCTGCGCCGGATCAGCCGAAATCCTGCGCCGATATATCCTCTTCGCCGAAACGACGGAGTAAAGCCTTGCGTCGACCTTGAGCACCTCGTCCGAGAGCTTGAAGGAGCCCAAAACGATCGCCTGCACGCCGGCACCAAGCCACTGAAAGGGATTTATGTCGTCCTCCTCCCTAACCCGCTGCGGGAAGAACTGGCTGTCGAGCACGGTTAAGAAAGGCGAGAAGGCAAGATCATTCGCCACAACCTCCGCAAGCTTTTCGCCGATCCCCACCTCATCCGGCGTGGGCTCGGCGCCGCGGGGCACAAAGGGAACTACCGCTATCCTTATCCGCTCCGTCCCGGCGTCGGTTATCTTGAGGTGAACATCCTGCGCAAATGCAAAAGCAAAACAAAATATTAAACACAAAGTTGCTCGCATAACCTCAAATCGATTTTACGATGTCACATATAACTATAACTATTGCAGCCGAATTCGCAAGAGATTTTACGCAAACACTGTGCGCAGGCAGGCTACCGCACAAAGGCGACTTTTCGGACGAGCGTGGTTTCGCCGAGCCAAGCGATGTAGTACAGTCCTGTCGGTGCGCCCTGCGGTGGCATCCAGCGGAGCTTGAGGCTTTGGGCATTGCCTTCGAAGATCGTCTGTTTGCGCCCCGAGATGTCGACGGCAACGAGACATCCCGCCTCTTTCCGCGGAAGTTCAAGCTGGATCGTGCAGGATGCGTTGAACGGATTCGGCGCAGCCGAAAGGCGGGAACTTTCGGGTTTTGCGGCGTCGCAAACCCCATCGAGGTCGACCGAAAACGACCACTCGTACGGCTCTGCCTCGTTCGGGTCGCAGTAGTCGACGGAGTCGTGCAGCCCGTAGAGCGTCACGGTGACGACCTCCGCGTCGTGGAGTGAGTCTGTGACGGTGTAGCTTACGATGGCGCCGTACGATGTCAGCATCACCTCCGGGACGACCTCGGCGCCGTTTACGCTCATCCTGATGTCCGATGCGCACACTCCGGCGCCGCCGTCGTTCTCGCGCACAACCGCCTGGATCGTGGGGAGTGGATCGGATATGCTGCTTCCCGCGGCGGGCGAAACGCTCTCAACCCAAGGCGCGGTGTAGTCGGCGTAGAACTGGAACGTCACGGGCGTGCTGCAGTTGCCGCAAAGATCGCAGCAGGAAAGGAGCGAGACGGCGATGGGCACACCCTCGGGATACGGCTCGGTGGGGGTGAAGACCAGCGTATCGCCCGCGAAGGACAGGGCCGGGTCGCCCCAGCTGTGGGTTGTATCGCCGACCGAAAGCTCTATCGAAAGGCTGTCGACGCCGCTTTCGTCGGAGATGAGGAAGCGTATTGGCATAGTTTCGCAGGAGGTAAAGGTTTCGGGCAGGGGTTCCAGCGGCGACACGATGGGCGGCACGCTGTCCGCAACGGCGCTTCGGACGTAAAAGCTCCAGCAGAAGTCGTCCGAGGCGTTTGGTCCGCAGTATGTGGTTGCGTCGTGGGCGCCGGCACAAACGCTGACCGCACCTGTGGGCAGACCGCCCAAGACGTAGCTGAGACTTGAGCCATCCCACAAAAACTCGGACGGGGACACCGAAGAGCCGTTTATCGTCATCCAAAGGGACGCAGGGTCCACGCCGGAGATCGAGTCGACCACGAGGACGGAGACGGTATCCCCGGGCGAGGCTGTGTCGCCGGGCGACGGAGACGGCGAGAAGACCACAGGCGGGTCAAGGTCGACGACGCACGTGCCGGATATCGGTAGTTCCGGCGCGGCGTTTCCGGCGTTGTCGGCGGCGAAGAGAAGCGAGTAACTTATCGTATCGCCGCTGTGCCACTCGAGCATAGGCGCGAAGGAGACCGTATCGCCGCTTACGTGGAGATCGTCGCCCGTGTAGGTGACGCCGTTTACCTCAAGCCTCACGCTGCTCCAGTCGACCCCGCTTTCGTCGTCCCTTACGACGAACCGGACGGGCTGGTCGATGCATGCGGAATATGAACCATCGACGGGTTCGATAAGTTCGACGACAGGAGGTGTGAGGTCTGCGCCCGCGGTATCGACGAGGGCAAAGCTTTCCAGGACCAAAAGCTCGTTGCGGGTGACGCCGTAGATGTAAGGATACTGGACGTTGGCGTCCTGCGCGTATCCGCCCGGCGGGAGGGCGTAGCTGTCGAGCGCTGCGGGAGCATCGGGGGAGGTCCAGTCGAGGAGGATGAATCCGCCGTAGCCGTTTGCGACGACGTACTGGTTACCGTAAGCGCATCCGTGTCGGCAGTCGCCCTCGTCCGACGAAAAGCGCCCCGCCTCGCTGTGGAGGTCGGAGGCAAGCATAAGGAGCACATGACCCGTTCCGACCCCCACCTCGGCGCCGTCGGCGAGGTAGATCCTATCGCCGTCTATGTCGACGTCGACGGCGTAGCCCGGCGTCGACATACCCCCCACAAGGGCGGGCGAAGACGGCGTGGAGACGTCGAAGACCATGATTCCGCTTGAGCCACCGCCGGAGACGCCTATCGCCGCAAGACCACCGCAGGCGTCGACCGTCTGCGTCATATACGGCGATGAGTAAACGGAGGCAAGCCCATCTGTTGGTGAAAACTCGTAGACGGCAAACACGTTCGTTGCGGCAACAAAGAGGAACCCGCCTTCGTAGGCGAGGCTGTAGACGTAGTCGGACGGACCAAGCGAGGTGGTGAACGTCTCGACGGGATGCGCGGGATCAGACAGGTCTAAAACCCGTATCGTGTTCCCGCATCCGACGAACGCCACGCCGTCGCTGAACGACATATCCAAAACGTACCCGCCCATAACGAGCGAGTCGAGCAACGTTGGCGAAGTGGGGTCCGATATATCGACGACATAAAGCGTGAACCTGTCGAGAAGATACAGGTAATCCCCGAAGGGGAAGCAGTTTTGCGCGTTGGTGAATCCTGCGAGGCTGCCGACAAGCTCCATCCCGAGCGCAAAGGACGCAAGGACAAGGACAAAGGCTGCGTTTCGGACCATACCCCCTCCTTGCTGGGTCAAGTCAAAGATAGGGCTTGGGGCGCCCATTTTCAAGGCGAACTTTGGTCCTCAGCGCCGGCTCCTTTCGATGGCGGGGAGGGCTATTATGAACGTCGTCTTCTCGTAGGGTTTGCTTTCGAGGAGAAATAGCCTTCCGTGGTGGTAGTCTTCGACGATGCGCCTTGCCAGCGAGAGCCCAAGCCCCCACCCGCGCTTTTTGGTGGAAAATCCCGGGGCGAAGATCTTCTTCTGCTGCGAGGGCGGAATGCCTTTGCCGTTGTCGCTTATTATGATGTGGACCTCTTTTCCGCTTACGTCGAGGCGTGTGGCGACCCAAATAGTGCCGCCACGCTGACCGATAGCCTCGATCGAGTTTTTGATGAGGTTCTCAAGCGCCCACGAAAGCAAAAGCTTGTTCCCCCTCACCATGGGGACCGGGTCGTAGTGCTCCACGACCTCGATGTTCTGCGAGAGGAGGGGTATCCTCTGCTTGAGGTATCCCACGAGGTCCTGGGCAAGCTCGATGGGGTCGACGGGGACGAGCTCGGGCAGCGAGCCTATCTGCCCGAACCTGACAACTATGCGCGAAAGGTTCGTTACGTCCTTCTCCATCTCGTCGGCGATCTTTTTGAGCTCGTCGATGTCACCTTCGGCGAGCGCCTCGCGCATTAGCTGAAGCCAGCCCAAAAGGGATGAGGTTGGCGTTCCGAGCTGGTGCGCAGCCTCCTTCGCCATCCCAAGCCAGATGTTCTGCTGCTCGTAGCGCCTTATGCGCCCGTAGATGACGGCGGCGATGAGAAAAAGGAGAACCATAACCACAGCCTGAAGCACCGGGATCAGCCTCAGCCACCCCACGACGGGCGACTCGCCAAAGTAGATGTACGCCAGAACCTCGTTGCGCCCTGGGATCCTGACGGGGATCGGCGGGAACTTGTGCCCCTTTTTCTCAAGCCACCTTTTGACCTTTCGCCTCGCGGCGGCGGTGGTGTCGTCCTCGGGAACGGGTAGGTTCCGCCAGTACACAGGCTCGTTGTCGACGGTGGTGTAAACCATTGGGAAGTCCGCCTTCTGGATGATCTCCTCAAAGAGGATCGAGAGCTCGGGTCCCTCGATCGTTTTCGAAAGCGTGAGCGACCAAAGCCTCGCGTATGTGTTCATGATTCGGCGGTTGTATTCGCTCATTCTGTCGCGCACGATCTTGGTGAACCAGAACACCGCCACAAGCATTGCTGCAGCCAGCGCGAACATCGCGAATATCGCCGCAGGCGAGACGCGATAGTAGGTGATCCTGTACTCGCCCTCGCCCGAAAGGATTTTGCGAAGCCTGCCGAACAACTAAGCTACTCCGGTGAAATTCTGTCGCTTCTGAAGTACGGTCTTAGGGCTTCGGGCACCGTCACCGAGCCGTCCTCGTTCTGGTACGACTCAAGCAGGGCGATCACAAGCCTTGGGACGGCTACGCCGCTTCCGTTGAGGGTGTGGACGAAGTGGAGTTTGCCGTCCTTTTTGCTGCGGAAGCGGGTGCCCATGCGACGAGCCTGGAAGTCGGTGAGGTTGGAGATCGACGAGACCTCAAGCCACCTGCCCGTCCCCGGCGCGTAGACCTCGATGTCGTATGTCTTCGCCGAGGCAAAGGTCAGGTCCCCCGTAGAGAGCAGAACCACCCTGTAGTAAAGTCCAAGGGCTTGCACGACGCGCTCCGCGTCGCGAACCAGGTCCTCAAGCTCGTCGAAGGATGTGTCCGGATGCACTATCTTCACAAGCTCGACCTTGTCGAACTGGTGGAGGCGCATAAGTCCCCTCGTCTCCTTGCCGTACGAGCCCGCCTCGCGCCTGAAGCAGGCGGTGTAGGCGCAGTAGTACAGGGGCAGGTCCTCCTCGCGGAGGTTCTCGCCCCGGTGGAGGTTTGTGAGGGGAACCTCAGCCGTGGGGATGAGGAAGAAGTCCTCCTGGTCGAGGTGATACATATCGTCCTCGAGTTTGGGCAGCTGCGCCGTTCCGACCATCGCCGCCCTGTTGACCAGAAAGGCGGGGAAAACCTCCTTGTACTTGCCGCTTTTGGTGTGGATGTCGATCATGAAGTTGACGAGCGCCCGCACGAGCCTCGCTCCGTCGCCGACGAAGAGGGGGAAGAACGCCCCGGTTATCTTCGCGCTTCGGGCAAAGTCAAATAGGTGGAGCTTTTCGTTGAGTTCCAGGTGGTCCTTTGGCTCGAAGTCGAACTTCGGCGGTTCGCCCACCGTGCGCACGACGACGTTGTCCTCCTCCGAGCGCCCTTCGGGAACGCTTGGGTGCGGGATGTTGGGCACCCGCAGGAGCAGATCCGAAAGCCGCTCCTCGACAAGCCTCAGCTCCTCCTCTACGGACTTGACCTGCGCCGATACCTCCTTCGCCTCCGATTTGAGCGCGGTTGTATCTGCGCCGCTTCGCGCAAGCTCGGCTATCCGGCGCGAAAGCTCGTTGAGCCTGCGGCGGAGGTCGTCGCGCTCGGTGATGTATATCCGGCGAAGCCTGTCGCACTCCAGAATCTCGTCGACGACGTCGGGCTCGCACTTGAGGCGACACGCACGCCTTACCTCGTCCGGATGGTTGACTATATACCTGAGGTCGAGCACAGCTTCACCTCTTTTTCACCATCCCAAGCGGCATAGCGAGTCTTATCGCAACGCGCTTTTTGCCCTTGGGGTAAACCCTGAGCGTGTGGGTTCCCTTTGGGATGTCGACCTTTATCTTCTTCGCCTTCCCCGGGACGGAGCTTTTGTCGTTTCGGAAGTACGACACACCCGACGGCTCCGTCTCAAACTCGTAGACCACGGGTTTTTCGTCGTCGAGCTGGACGACAAGGTGATAGTGCTGCGTTCCCATCATCCCTGGCGTGTAGATGAGGCGCGTATAAAGCGTCACCTTCCCCTTCCCGAGGATCGAGAATACGACGGGCTTTTTCTTTGTGGCGATGTAGTATCCGTACTCCTCTTCGTTTGCGACGAGCACGAGACCGCCGGCGTGTTCTTGCGGCACCATCGAGACGGTGCGCGTCTTCTTTTTGCTTACGGCTCGCACGGCAGCGGGACCGTCGACCACAACGTCGAGGGTGTGTTTGCCCCTGGGGACGCGAAGCAGTATCGTGTGCGCCTTCGAAATCCTCTTAAACGCCCTCGACTTAGCCTTCCGCGAAGCCTTTTTGGCTACGGTATCGACGGCAACGCGCACGCTGTCGAGCAGAACGGTGACGACCCGCTCTGTCCCAGCCTCCGTTCGGACGAAGATCTTGACGGTGCCCAGTCCGGAGACCTCGAACTTCGCCGGCACATCGGCGTCGACGAGCCAGTAGTTGTAGCTTTTGCCGTCTACGACGACCTTGGTCTTCTTCGGTCCTTCGGCGGGGGCGATCTCCCTCCCGAGGGTCGCCGCAAGGACGGCAAGTATCAGCGCAAGCGCTTTCCGCACGGCTCCCTCCTTTGGCACGACTCAACAAAAGTAAAGGCTGGCTCAGGGCTGTGTCAACACGGTTTTGCCGTCGAGCGAAGGCGCCCTGGGGTCGTGGTTGAGGAAGAAGCTTTCGGCGGCTTCGGGGCTTTTGACGGCGTAGCAGTAAAGACACGCCCGCGGACACGAATTATACACCCCGACATCGACGCTTTTTGCGCACATGCACTTCGGGCGTTGACCTTTATCTTTTGCGGCTGGCACGGCGACGCCCAGCGCGGAGGAGAGCCAGGCGGGGTCGATGCATGCTCCGTCGGGTATGCCGAAGGGTTCCAGCGCACCGCCCTGACAACACGCCTGAACGCTCATACCCGCGTTTTGGGCTATGTCGACGATCTCGGCAAGCATATCCTTGACGTCGCTGCGGGAGAGGGGCGATCGGTCGGGGAAGACGCCCGCAGCCTCCAGACGACGCAGAACCGAACGGTAGTGCGTGATAAAGCTTATTATGACGCGGTGCGTGTAGCCCTCAAGCCGCCTTACTATGCGCGAGAAGTTCGCGACATGCCAGCCCGGTCCGAGCTCGCCGCAGATTATGATGGGGTCGTAGCGGAGTGCCATCCGCTTTGGACCTATGCGCTCCGCGGTTTTGATGAAGGACGCTATATATCCCTCAAGCGGTGCGGCGTGCGGCTCGAGGCGCCGCGGATAACCCGTTATCGTCCAAAGGACAACGTACCGGTAGCCGGCGCCGTCGAGGAAGTCTGCGTGCCGCAGCATTGGGGAGAAATCCCTCGTCCAGAAGACTATGGCGGCGACGTCATCGCTCCTCAGCGAAACGCGCCTGACCTGCCGCGGGTTGAAGGGGTTCCGCACAAGGGCGAATCCCTCCGCAAGCCTTTCCGCGAACCAGTCGGAGTAGAAGGCGGGGATATCGGTTCTGCGGGAAGCCGAGATTATCTGCCCCACGCTTTCGCCGAAAAGATTCTTCATCTTTCAAGTCTTCCGGGTCTTCGCTCACGATGATTAAGGTTCACCACTCGAGCCTAAGCGGTCGTGACATAAGGTCTTTCAGGGCTTTGTCGGGGCTTTTGCCTTCCCACAGGACTTTGTGGACCTCTTCTGCGATTGGCAGTTCGACGTCAAGCTCTTTTGCGAGGTGAAGCGCGCCGAACGTGGTGTACACGCCCTCTGCTACCTGCTTCATTTCGGTCACGACCGCCTCGGCGTGCTCGCCGCAGCCAACCCTGAAGCCAACGGTGTAGTTTCGGCTCTTTCGGCTTGTGCACGTAAGCACCATATCCCCAAGCCCGGCTATGCCGAAAAGGGTTTCCCTTCTGGCGCCGAGCGCTTCGCCGAGACGAACGAGCTCCGAAAGCCCCCTCGTCACAAGTGCTGCCCTCGCGTTGTGACCCAAACCCATCCCGTCCGCGATCCCTGCCGCTATGGCGATGATGTTCTTGTAGGCGCCCCCCAGCGACACGCCCAAAGGGTCGGCATTCCTGTAAACGCGCAGGCTCTCGCTTGAGATTAAGTGCTGGATCCTTTCGGCAAGCTCCATCTCCTTCGACGATGCAACAAGCACCGTTGGCTTGCCCGAAGCGACTTCGTCGGCGAAGCTGGGTCCGGACAGGACGACGACGTCACCTCCCAAAACCTCCTCGAGGATCTGGAACGGGAAGAGCCAGCTTTCCCGCTCTATGCCCTTCGCCATAACGACGTGCAGAGAAGCTTTTGTTTTGGGTGCCTTTTGCGCGACGGCGCGCAGGTGCTGCGTGGGAACCGCCCAGAAGATAATCTCCGCGTCGCCCGCGGCAGACAGGATATCGCCCGTGGCGGAAACGCCCTCGGGGATATCGGCTGTAGGGAGGAATAGATCGTTCCGTCTGCGGCGCAGGATGGACTCAAGCACATCCTCCTCGCGCACCCAAAGTCTTGGGCGAAGACCTATCCTCGCCAGGTGTATCGCGAAGGCTGTGCCCCAAGCGCCAGCGCCTATAACGCAAACTTCGAGCTTCACCTTTCGCCGATAATGTGTTTGAACCGGGGGTTCTGCCTGAGCGGAGCGAGTTCGCTGTCGGCGGCGGCTATGTCGCGGTAATCGGGGAAGAGCTGCACCGCCTGCTCGACCTCGTCTATCGCCTCCTCGGCGTTCCCGAGCGACAGAAGCACAAGCGCCCTGTAGTAGTGCGCCATAGCGAGCTTGTCGAAGATCGCGATGGACGAATCGAGTGCGGCGAGGGCGTCGTTGTCCCTTTCGAGGTAGTGGTACGCCAGACCGAGCTGAGCCCACGACACGGGCTCGTCCGGAAACATCGCCGTGACGAGTTCGCCGTAGTATGCCGCGCTGTCGTGCTGCGACATGTGGTTGTGCACGATGACCTTATTGACCCAGGCGCTCAGGTATGTTGAATCGAGCGCTATGGCTTTTCCGAGCGCCCACAGGGCTGCGCCGTAGTCGCCCACTTGGTCGTATGCGATCGCAAGCCCGTTTAAGAGCTCGGGGTCGTCGGGCTTTCTGTGGATGGCGTTTTCGTATGCTTCGATTGTGCGTTCTGCGTCTCCGCGGCGCCTGTAGAGCTGGGCAAGGTATATCCAGGGGTCGGGGTCGTTTGGTGCGAGGGCTGCCGCCCTGCGGTAGCAGATCACGGCGGAGGACTCCGCGCCGGAGATGTCGTACGCAACCGCCATGTTGAACCACGCGGCGGCGAGGGTGGAGTCCTTCTCAAGCGCCTTGCGCCAAAGCTCTATTGCCCCTGCGACATCGCCCTGACTGAAGAGCTCAACGCCTCGGTTAAACTCCTCCGGAACCGCGCGAGCCGTGTCGCCGCCGCAAAACGAAAGGCTCTGCAAAAGGGCAAGGACAAAGAGGACGAAGGGCATAAAGCACCCCCAAAGCGTCAGACGGTCATTATCTCCTCTTCCTTGGCTTTGAAGAGCTCGTCTATTTTCTTCGAGTATTTTTCGGTTATCTCCTGCACTTTTTCCTGGAGTCGGAAGGAGTCGTCCTCGGGGAGCTCGCCTTCTTTCTGGCGCGTTTTTATGTCCTCGATTATCTCGCGCCTTATGTTCCTTATCGCCACTTTGCCCTCTTCGGCGATTTTTTTGGCGACCTTCACAAGCTCCCTCCTACGCTCCTCCGTAAGCGGCGGGATTGGGATTCGGATGACGGTTCCGTCGGAGTTGGGGGTGAGTCCCAAGTCGGAGGCTTGGATCGCTTTCTCCACCGCAGGCACAGCCGATTTATCCCACGGGTGGACCACCAAAAGCCTCGGCTCGGGCGTCGAGATCGAGGCTATCTGGTTTATGGGGACCATTGTGCCGTAGTAGTCGACCTTGATCCCCTCAAGGAGCGCCGGAGTAGCTTTTCCGCTCCTCAGGCGCGCAAGCTGCTGCGCTACTGCCTCAACCGACTTCTCCATCCGTCGCTTCGTCTCCTCTAAGATCTCCTCCATATCCCAAACCTCCCGCGTTTATTTCTCCGTAACTATAGTTCCAACCTTCTCCCCACGCGCGGCTTTTATCAGGTTGCCGGGCTTGGTTATGTCGAAGACGAGGATGGGGATTTTGTTTTCCCTCGCCATCGCGATCGCCGTTGCGTCCATAACGCGCAAGTTCCTGGTGAGGACGTCCTGGAACGTTATCGTTTCGAACTTTTTCGCGTCCTTTTCGACCATTGGGTCGGCGGAGTATACGCCGTCGACCTTTGTGCCCTTAAGGATGATATCTGCGCCGATCTCCACGGCGCGCAGGGCGGCGGCGGTGTCGGTTGTGAAGTAGGGGTTGCCCGTTCCTCCGGCGAAGATGACGACCCTGCCCTTTTCGATGTGTCTTATCGCGCGGCGCCGGATGTACGGCTCGCACACCTGCTGGACGACGATCGCCGAAAGGACCCTCGTCTGCACGCCGATCGCCTCCAGAAACGTCTGCAGCGCCAGGGCGTTTATGACGGTTGCGAGCATTCCCATATAGTCGCCTGCGACGCGGTCGAAGCCGGAGTGGGTTCCGGCGAAGCCACGGAATATATTCCCTCCGCCGACGACGACTCCGATGCCGACGCCGAGCTCCCTGACCTCGGAGATCTCGCGTGCGAGCCTTCGGAGCTGGTTGGCGTCGATTCCGCAGCCGCCGGCTCCGCCGAGTATCTCGCCCGATATCTTGAGCAGAACCCTCGAGAACCGCGCCATATCGAAGACCTCTACGCGGCGCCGACCTCAAAGCGCGCAAAGCGCCTCACCTCAACCGATGCGCCAAGCTCCTTCGACGCCTGCGCGATCAGGTCAGCAACGCTCAGTTTCGCGTCACGTATGTACTCCTGCTCCAAAAGGCAGCTTTCCTGCAGGAACTTTCGCAGCCTGCCCTCGACTATCTTCTCGATGGCTTTCTCCGGCTTGCCCTCCTGGCGCGCTTGCTCCTCGTATATCTCGCGCTCCTTCCGGAGGATCTCCTCGGGCACATCCTCGCGCCTTATGGCAACGGGTTTGGAGAAGGCTATTTGCATCGCTATCTCTTTTGCGAGCTTGAGGAGCCCTTCGACGGGCGCCTGAGGCGACGCCGAAAGCTCGACCATAACGCCTATCTTGTTGCCCGGGTGCACGTACTGGTAGATCACGCCGCCTTCCCCTGCCTCGAAGTAGGCGACCCTTTTGGGGCGGATGTTCTCGCCGATCTTCGCAACAAGCTGCGTGACCGCCTCCTCGACAGTAACGCCGTCGATGGTGGAGTTGAGGAGCTCCTCTGTGCTTTTTATGGCGTTTTCGAGGGCGAGTTTTGCAAGCTTTTGGGCGAAGTTTATGAACTCCTCGTTTCGGGCGACGAAGTCGGTTTCGGATGCAAGCTCGACCATCGCGCCGCGCTTGTGGTCGTCGTTTATCGCGGCTTCGACCCTGCCCTCCTTCGCCTCCCTGTCGAGCTTTTTGGCGGCTTTGGCGACGCCAGCCTTGCGCAGATACTCCACCGCAGCCTCAAGATCACCTCCCGTCTCAACCAAAGCCTTCTTGCAGTCCATCATTCCTGCGCCGGTCATATCGCGCAGCTGCTTGACGAGCTTGGCGCTTATCTGAGCCATAATCGACCTCCCATGGGTTTCGAGAAGGACCTTAGGATTCTTGTTCAGCCTCTTCGGGTTCCTCGGGTTTTTCGCCTGGGCTTTCTTCGGGCGGGGTCTCGGACGTATCGCCAACCGCCTCGACGGTTTCGCCCTCGGGTGGTTGCGGCTCCTGCTCCTCCCTGGCGAAGGCTGAACCTATTTGCCCTCCGCTTCTGCCGTCGAGGACGGCGTCCGCCATTATCGA
Source organism: uncultured bacterium (assembly GCA_965552135.1). Taxonomy (GTDB): domain Bacteria; phylum UBP14; class UBA6098; order B30-G16; family B30-G16; genus CBEVQY01. The sequence goes on from CBEVQY010000001.1 coordinate 28,872, forward strand.
CGTTATGAGTCGCACCGATTTTATCGCGTCGTCGTTTGCGGGGATGGGGTAGTCGACGAGGTCGGGGTCGCAGTTGGTATCGACGACGCCTATTATGGGGATGTTAAGCCTTCTTGCCTCGGCTACGGCGGTTTTTTCGTGGACGGTGTCGACGATGTAGACGATATCGGGCAGTCGCTCCATCTCGCGCACGCCGCGCAAAACGGTCTCGAGCTTCTCGCGCTTCTTGCGCAGGATGTTGATCTCCTTTTTGGTGAGCTGCTCCATAACCTGCTCGTCCTCGAACATTCGCTCAAGCTGCCTCAGCTTTTGCACGCTTTGGCGGATGGTGCGGAAGTTGGTCAGCATTCCGCCCAGCCAGCGCTCCGAAACCCAGAAAACGCCCGCCCTCTGCGCCTCCTCGGCTATTATGTCCTTTATCTGCTTTTTGGTCCCCACAAAGAGTATGATGCTCCCCGAGGCGGCATACCTGCGCATAACCTCGTAGGCTTCTTTGAGCTTCTCGATCGTTTTTCGCAGGTCGATTATGTGGATCTTGCTTCGTATGCCGAAGATGTAGGGCTTCATTCGGGGGTGCCAGCGGCTCTTTTGGTGTCCGAAGTGGACGCCCGCCTCAAGGAGTTGTTCCATGGTGATGTTGAGCATCTTTTCACCTCCTGCGCTGGGGTTTTCGACCTCCGCTGTCGCTTCGGTGCCGCCTCAACCCCATGCATGCTCTCTTTGGGGACCCCCGGCGGCGCGACAGCGTGTGTGCTTGAAACGTCACCTCTTCGAGAACTGGAAGCGCTTGCGCGCCTTCGGTCGACCGTACTTCTTGCGCTCGACCATACGCGGGTCGCGGGTGAGGAAGCCGCCCTTGCGCAGGATGGGTCTTAGGTTTGGGTCGAACTTCACAAGCGCCCTAGCTATCCCAAGCCTTATTGCGCCCGCCTGACCCGATATGCCGCCTCCGCGCACCTTCGCCTTGATGTCGAACTTGCCCTCGAGGTCGACGGCGCGCAGAGGCTCTATCATGTGGATGACGAGGTCCTCGCGGCAGAAGTACTGGGTGGGCTTGCGCCCGTTGACTATTATCCTGCCTCTGCCCTCGGGGAAAAGCCAAACCCGCGCAGTGGCCTCCTTCCTACGACCCGTGGCGTATATGCCCTCTCTTCCCATGGCTCACCTCGTTGCTTTCCATCAGCTCTCCTCACAGAGATAGCGGTTCGGGCTTTTGCGCCTGGTGCGGATGCTCGGCGTCGGGGTACACCTTAAGCTTTTTTATAAGCTTTCGTCCGAGGCGATTGTGGGGCAACATCCCCCAGACGGCGTGTCTGATGATCCTCTCTGGGTTTCGCCTCAGGAGGTCGCGGTAGCGCAGCCGCCTAAGACCGCCGGGATAGCCTGTGTACCACCTGTACTCCTTCTGGTCCCATTTTTTGCCCGTGAGGCGCACGTGCCTTGCGTTTACGACGATGACGAAGTCCCCAACGTCGAGGTGGGGCGTGAAGTTGGGTTTGTGCTTTCCGCGCAGGATGCGCGCTATCTGAGTCGCCAGCCTGCCCAAAACCTTTCCCTTCGCGTCGACTACGTACCATCGCTTCTCGATGCTCCCCACGGGAGGCACCGGCGTACGTTGTATCTTGCGTCTCCTCGGCATATCTCCACCCCTTTCTCCGTCAAAGTTATATCAAATACAAAGAAGCCCGCGTTTGTCAAGGCAAATTATACGGCTCTTAAGCGGCGGCGCAAAAAGCGCTTGAAAAGAATCAGGCGCAGGGGTATAAAGTAAAGGGTCTTCGAAAGACGGAGGGGTTTGTTATGCGAGTTTTTTTGGCAGCGCTTGGGGTTTTTGTGCTTTCCATTGCCTTTTGGGGTTGCGGAGGGATCGAGCCAAACACACCTGAGCCGCCCTCGTCGCCGGTTATAACCTTCGGCGACGACGAATACGAGGTTGTGCTGTCGTGGCTTCCAAGCCCCTCGGTGATCGATGGGTACAGGATAAGCTTCAACGGCGAGCTTTTGGCGGAGCTGCCCTCGAGTCAAACTGAGTACTCCCACTATCCACCAACCTTGGGCACGTACGAGCTAATAGCCTTCAAGGACAGGGCGGAGAGCGCCAGGAGGCACGTCGAACTTCCCGGCGCTTGGCGCGACAGCACAAGCCTTGCGCCAAAGGTCTTTTCGGGCTTTAGGTTCGACACAAGACCCGCCTGGTCGCTGCGGTACGGAGTTTACTCCATGGGGCAGTATGGGACCCCCGAGAACGAGTACCTCGCCGATTCCATCGACTTCTTCGTCGACACCACATACACCCTCCACAGTCCGTACCGCATAGTGGAGCTTGGCAACTGGACCCACGCCTTTAAGACGAAGTTCAAGCTTATAGCCCGCGGCGTGACCTCCGCTGTGCTCGATACGCTCACCCTCATCCCTCAGTACAGCGGCAGCTACCTCGACTCGGTGAAGGTTGAGACCGGAGACCTTGTTGCCGTCGTTGCGTTCCGCGACAACCCGACGGTGGCGTCGTCGGACAAGATTTACGCTGTGCTCTTTGTCGCCCTCGTCGACGAGGAGGCGGAACGTTTGCACTTCATCCACAAGTTCCAGACCGCGCCCAACTTCAGACTGATACGCGAAGCGGACTGATGCTTGTTTCGGACAACTCCTCGCCCAGGCTGATACTCGTCCCGACGCCCGTGGGCAACCTCGGCGATATCACCCGTCGGGCGGTGGAGGCGCTCGAGAGCGCCGACGTGGTCTTCTGCGAGGACACACGCAGAACCCTAAAGCTTTTGAACCACCTCGGCATAAAAAAGAGGCTTCGGTCGCTTTACAGCTACAACCAAGCCCGCAGGGTGGGCGAGGTTTTGTCTCTGCTTTCGCGCGGAAAGACGGTGGTTTACGTGAGCGATTCGGGCACGCCTGGCATTTCGGACCCCGGAGCGGCTATTCTGCGAGCTGCCGTGGAGGCTGGTTTTCCGGCGACGGTTCTCCCCGGACCGACGGCTTTCGTTCCCGCCGTCGTTGCGTCGACGCTGCGGTGCGACAGATTCGCCTTCCTCGGCTTCCCACCGTCGACGCCCAAGAGGCGGCGGAGGTTCTTGCGCGGCGTGGCGGGGCTCCCGCTCACACTCGTCTTCTACGAAGCGCCGCACAGACTGACGAAGTTCCTCGCCGACTGCGTCGAAATACTCGGCGCATCGAGGAGGTGCGCCGTGGTGAGGGAGATATCCAAGCTCCACGAGCAGCTTGTGCGCGGAAGCCTTGAGGAGGTTCTTCGGTTCTTCTCGGAGAAGCCGCCCCGCGGGGAGATCGTCGTTGTCGTTGAGGGTGCGTCGGAGGGGTCAGCCAATGGCGGTAAGCGCGATCGCGCCGACGAGGATGCAGTAGAAGCCAAACCACCAGAACCTCCCCCGCCTGAGGATCGGGATGAGCGCTGCAAGCGCCGCCATCCCGATGATGGCTGATGCTGCCGCTGCGACCCAGACCTCCGCCGGCAGGTGCTCGCCACGTCTCAAAAGCTCCAATGCCTTAAGTGCGGCTGCGCCGGAGATGGCGGGTATGGCGAGGATGAACGAGAACTCCGCTGCGTCCTCCGGCTGTGCGCCGAGCCAAAGCGCCGCAGATATCGTGGCGCCGCTGCGCGAAACCCCAGGGAGGATGGCGAAAGCCTGCGCAAACCCAACAAAAAGCGCCGAAAGCGCGTTCCACCGGAACCGCTCCCTCGGTTTTGCCGCCGCCGTGGAGAGGAGCACCGCGCCGGTTACGACGAGCATCGCGGAGGTCAGTTTCGGCTCGGAGAAGAGCGCTTCTATCCTGTCGCCGAGGGCGACGCCGACGACGCCGGCGGGGACCGACGCCAGCGCTATGAGCAAAAGTCTTCTTGCGGGCTCACGCCCGAAGCGCATGCCGGCGGCATCGCGCACCATGGACCAAAGCCTCCTTCGGTAGAACGCGAGAATAGCCAAAAGTGTTCCCGCGTGCAGCGCTATCTCGATGGTTGCGTCGGGCTCGCGGACGCCGAGCAAAACCCTGCAGAGAACCAGATGTCCGGAGCTTGATATCGGAAGGAACTCGGTTATCCCCTGCACGAGGGCGAGTACAAGCAGCGCGCCCAGCATAGGAGCTTCACCTGCCTCTCTGCTTCTCGAGAACCTCGAGCAGGAACTGGAAATCCTGCCAGAGGGGCTTTCGGAGCTTGTCGTTTCTTAGGATCGCCGCGGGGTGGTACGTCACCACAAGCGGGGTCCCCCTGAAGGAGTGGACGATGCCGCGCAGGTTCTTCATAGGCTCTTTTGTCCGCAGGAGTGCGCGGGCGGCTATTCGGCCGAGGCAGCAGATGACCTTGGGCTCGATTATCTCTATCTGTCTTCGCAGAAACGGCAGGCACGCGTGCTCTTCTTCTGGCAGCGGGTCGCGGTTCTCCGGAGGGCGGCACTTGAGGACGTTGGCGATGTACACCTCCCTCCTGGGCAGGTTGGCTGCGGAAAGCACGGTATCCAGAAGCTTGCCAGCCCTGCCGACGAAGGGTATTCCGCGCTTGTCTTCCTCTGCGCCGGGCGCCTCGCCAACGAACATCACCTCGGCGTCCGCGGGACCGCAGCCGAAAACGAGGTTCGTCCTCGTGGCGTAAAGCGGGCACCTCTTGCACTCCAAAGCCTCTTGGTAGAGCTGGGCAAGCGCCTCTTCTTTCTCCTTTCGCGATAGCGTCTTCTTCTCCTTTGGCAATAACTCGCCCGCAGTGCCCCCATCCGCCGAACGCCCACAGCGCCCGGGGAGGATAACCTCGCGCTCGCCCATATCCACCAGAAAGCGAAGGTAGTCGAAGCCTCCTTTGCCCCTCATTGCCACCTGCCCGTTTTAGCCCACCTCATCGTGAAGAAATACGGGACGATCACCGTCCCCTGCCCGACCATACCGGCGAAGATCGCCCACCATATCCCCAACGCGCCGATCTCCTTAGCAAGGTAAAAGGCGAGGGGCAGCTGCACAAGGCAAAGCGAAACGAATACAGCCAAAAAGGGCGGCGTTGTGTGTCCGGAGCCGTTTATCGCCCTAAGCAGTATCGCTCCGACGGCGTAGAGTGGGTAGCCGAGCGGGATGAGCCTCAGGTATGCAGTCGCCGGAACGATCACCTGAGCGCTTTTCGAGAAAAGCGCTGGGATCTGGTGCGCCAGGGCGAAGTAAAGGATCCCGAGGGGCACGATGAGCGCTTCGTAGTAGAGCACTCCCACAAGTGCGGCTTTTCTGGCGCGGAGTCTTTCGCCCGCGCCGAGGTTCTGTCCAACGACCGCAGCCGCAGCGTTGCCAAGAGCATACCCCGGCAAAAGCGCCATCATGTTCAGGCGGATGCCTATGGTGTACGCAGCGGTCACATCGACGCCGAACCCCGCGGCAAGGCGCATCATCAAAAATCCAACGAGCGTGTTGAGGAAGACCTGCCCGCCGCCCGGAACGGCGATCTCGAAGAACTTTTTTATGGTGGAGAGGTCTGTCCTGAAGCGTCGCAGATCAAGCCTGAAGGCGTTGACTCCTCTGGTGAGGACGATGGCTCCCGCCACAAGCCCCGCAAGCCTTGCGAGCACCGTTGCCACTGCAGCGCCGTTTACGCCCCAGCGCGGAAACGGACCCCAGCCGAAGATGAAAAGTGGGTCGAGCACGATGTTAAGCAGAACCGAGGAGACCATAAGCACCATAGGCGTTTTCGCGTCGCCGGCGCCCTGGAGCGTCGACGAGATGACGAACATAAGCACCATCGTGAAGGCGCCCGACATGAGGATGAGCATGTATGAGTTCGCCGCGGAGAGGAGTTCACCCCTCGCTCCCATAAGCTTCAGGACGTGCTTTCCCGCCAGTGCGGCGCCCGCGGCGACGACAACCGACACCCCCAGACCAACGACCACCGCGGCGACAGCTGATCTGTGCGCGCCGTCGAAGTCCTGTGCGCCGATGTAGCGCGAAACCATCGCGCGCGTCGCCGTCGCCAAGCCAACAACAAGCGTCATCATCGCGCTCGAGATGACACCGACCATCCCCACCGCGGCAACCGCAACTGACCCAAGCCTGCCGACGAAGTACATATCGGTCAGGTTGAACAGGTTAACTACTGCGTTTGTGACGACCATAGGCAGGGCAAGCGAAAGGAGTGCGCGCGCTACGTCCCCGGATACTATGAGCTCCCGCGGGTGACCCATATCTATCGCAGATGCAGTACGGGGAAATCCCCCAGCCCTTCGACGCGTATGAAGTAGACGCCGCTTGGGATGTTTAGCCTGTCGAAGACAACGGAGCCGTCCCCCGCCGCAGAGGCTACAACCCTCCCGGAAAGATCAACCACCTCGACCAGCCTTCTGCCGCGAAAGCGCACCGCAACGCGGCTTGAGAAGGGCGTTGGCGCGATGTCCACCTTTTGAGCTTTGCAATCTACAGAGTCTCTATCGGCGACCTTCGTGTTGATCTCGAATATTCCCCAGCGCGCCTGCATGTACCCTCCGCAGCCCGATATCCAAGCCAAAAGGAGCGAGCCGTCGGGGAGGACTGCGCCGTCGGGGTTTAGGTCTGGGCAGTCCGAGAATGTAAGTCTTGTGGGCAGCCAGTCGTCGTCGCGGCGCTTTAGCGCCCAAAGCTCCGTGTTGCGCTGCGAGTGCACAGCCGGGAAGATGACCACGGGTTCGCCCGTCTCGTCCACGATCGCCTGAGGTCTCAGCGCGGCAAGGTCGCTCCAGATCACCTCGGGCTCCGACCAGGTGTCTTCGCGCCTCATTGCGCAGACGGCGCCGCCACGAACGAAGAATAGCCAGACAGTACCGTCCCCCGCAACGACTGCCGACGGGTATGATCCCGCCGAAAGCGATTCTGGTTCGCTCAGCGTGCCATCGCAAAGCCTTGCGCAGAATATCTGCGGTCCCGCGGGGCGGAGACCGCACCAGAAGATCCAAAGCGCGCCCGACGAATCGAGCACCGCGTACGGGCTTATCTCGTCGAAGCGGTCGCACGTTATGCGGAAATCGAAGCCCGGGGCAACCTCCCATGTGGAGTCGCTGCGGAAGGTCAGGTAGAGGTCCTTGAGCGGTGCAGGCAGGGCTGGTGCAAGCCAGCTGTAGATCACGCCGGCGGCTCCGCGAAAGCTGAAGGGGAACGGGTGTGAGTGATAGCCATCGCCACGGGATAAGGACGCGGCCGCGCCGGAGTCGAAGGGAACAATGTCCAAAACGCCTCCTTCGCCCACGAAGAAGAGGTCGTTTGGGTTTTGCGAGAGTGCAAGTTCGCCCGTCGTTGGCGCCACGATGTCCGCAAGCCCGTTGTCGTGCACAAAGCCGCCCCAAAACGAAAAGACGTGCACGCTGAGCCACTCGTCCCCCCCGTCGAGGACGAATATCTCCGCCCCGTCGTCCTGCGGTACGACGTCGACGTCGGCTGCGGCGCCGAAGGTGACGAGCGGGAACCCATTGGGCGCGGCAAAGCCCGTGTCGACGGAGACCACGCCGCGGCTCGCGTAGAGCGTCCTCAGCGTCGGATCTCCCAGGACGACAAGCCCGTAGTGCCACTCGGGTATCCTGTCGGCTGCGGTAGAGAGTATGTTTCGCATGGCGTCGCCAACGCACATCGTCTGAAGCATCTCGAAGAAGTCGTCGAGCACCTCGGTTATGATGCTTCCCGTCTTCGTGCTCCCCACAACCCATAGGGCGCGATCGCCGAAGAAGAGGTAGCAGCATCCGATGTTGTCCTGCTCGACGAACCTCGCTCCGGAGCAGGCAAAGAGGTGGTAGAAGTTGGCGCGCGGCGGAAGAGCTGCGATATCGGTGTTGAACACAAGCCCCTCTCCGCCCGTGTAGTGTCTCCAGGGCGACGAGTGAGCCATGATGTTCACAAGCTCGAAGCCGCGCCCTCGAACCCGCGAGAGGTAATCGCTTGGGCTGAATACATCCCGCACCACCTCGGCGTACTCGAACTCGGAGAAGGGGTAGTAGAAGAAGTCGTGCCAGTCTTCGTATTCGTACGAGAGCGCCGCCGCCCAAACCGGCATCTCGCCCGTTTTGTACTCGTGGTCCCTGTCGAAATAGCGCCGCAAAAGCTCGACCGGATCTCCAAAGGAAAGCTTGGTCGGATCGAGCCTCCCAACCCATATCTCCGCCTCGTTGTTCGTGAAGCGGTTGTGTTCGTCGATGATGCCGTCGTCGTCCACATCGAGCCAGATGCCATCCAGGTCGCAGAAGTAGAAGTCGCATGGGAAGACCTCGATGACCGTGTCGCTTGGTTCGTAGGGGTCCCACACCTCGACCATACGGAACCACTTCACCGGCAGGTTCCCCACGAAGACGGCGCCGACGATATCGGGCAGCAGGGATGCGAGGTGGTCCCTCAGCTCCTCGGGGTAGCCCGAGCTCATCGTATCAAGGGCAACGGAGTACCCTTCGGCCTCGAGGTCGTCGCAGAAGCGCATAAGGACGTCCTCAAGCGGTCCATAGAGGCTGGACTGGACGACCACGTCCACAAGGTTCTCCTTGGACCCTTTCGGCTGGCGGACCGTTCCGAGCCGCAGCGGGGTTTTGGGGAAGCCAAAGCGTTCATCGTACTCCTTTGGTGTTATGGGTTTTCCGCCCGCGGGGTCGATCCACCGCGTTATGGGGACCTGCGCCGCCGCGACAGCGACGAAGACCACAACGACGAAAAGCCGCCCCATAAGGCTACCTCGTAAAGACCAACTTCTAAGAAAATAAAACCCGGACGCCGACTTGACCAAGCTCTTTCGCGGGCTTTGAGGGCTCAGCTCTTTTTTGCGGAGATGAGCACTTCGGCTTTGTCGGCTATTCCTGCGGCGTCGAGGCCCAGAATCGCCAAAAGCTCCTTTCGCGTGCCGTGCTCGATGAACCTGTCGGGTATGCCGTGGACGGCGATTTTTGGTGTGAGGTTGTGCGCCGCCGCGAACAGCAGCACTCCCTCGCCAAACCCACCCACAACCGTCCCCTCCTCGACCGTGAGGATGCACCTGTGGCTCTGGAGCACGTCGCTCAGGGTGTCCTCGTCGAGGGGCTTTATGAATCTGCAGTTGACCACCGTTGGTTCGACTCCAAGGCGTTTTTGCACAAGCTCCGCCGCCTCAAGCGCAGGATAAACCATCGAGCCTGTGGCGAGGATGGCGATCTCTCCGTCGCCGCGCCTGAGGACCTCCCAGCTTCCGAGGGGTATCTCCTCGAAGTCGCCTATCTGTACGCCGACGGCGGCGCCACGGGGATACCTTATAGCCCACGGCTCACTGAACCGAGAGAGGGCGGTGAAGAGCAGGTTTCTGAGCTCCTGCTCGTCCTTCGGGGCAGCGACCACGATCTCGGGGACGGACCGGAGGTATGCGATGTCGAACGCGCCGTGGTGTGTGGGTCCGTCCTCGCCGACGATGCCGGCTCTGTCCACCGCCAGAACAAGCGGCGCCCTCTGGAGCGCAACATCGTGGATCAGGGGGTCGTATGCGCGCTGGAGGAATGTGGAGTATATCGCCGCCACGGTGCGCCTGCCTTCGGCTGCCGTCACGGCGCCGAAGACAACGGCGTGCGCCTCGGCTATCCCGACGTCGAAAAACCTATCCGGAAAGCGCCTGTGGAAGTCGACGAGTCCTGTCCCCGTCTCCATCGCGGCGGTGATGGCTATAAGGTCGTCGAAGCGCTCGCCAAGCTCGACCATAGCGCTGCCGAAAACCTTCGTGTACGACGGCGGACCGGAGGACTTTAAAATCTCGCCGGTTTCGGGGTCAAATCTGCCCAAGCCGTGGTACGTTGTGGCGTCGCGCTCCGCGGGAACAAAACCCTTGCCCTTCTTGGTGAGAACGTGCAAAAGCTTTGGCTTGCGGACGTCCTTTATCTCGCGCAGCACGTGGACGAGCTCAACGACGTCGTGACCGTCCACGGGACCGTAGTACTCGAAGCCAAGGTGCTCGAAGAGCATCCCAGGCACGATGAGGTTTTTGAGGGAGTCCTCAAGCTTTCTTGCGATCGACCTCAGGTGCTTTCCGAGCTCGCCCGCCCTGCCCATCAGGTTCCAGACGTTGTCCTTGACCCTTTGGTAGATCGGGCTTGCCACGACCTCGGTGAGGTATTTCGACAGGGCGCCCACGCTGGGCGAGATCGACATGGCGTTGTCGTTGAGGACGACGAGCATTTCGGTGCCAGCCGCGCCCGCGTTGTTGAGCCCTTCGAAGGCAAGCCCGCCGGTGAGTGATCCGTCGCCTATTACGGCTACAACGCGGAAGTCATCTCCCACAAGGTCGCGGTGGGTCGCAAAGCCCAGCGCAGCGGAGATCGATGTGCTTGCGTGCCCTGCGCCCCAGGCATCGTATTCGCTTTCGTCCCGCTTGCAGAAGCCCGAAAGCCCACCGCGCTGCCTGAGCGTGTGGAGACGGTCCTTGCGCCCCGTAAGAGCCTTGTAGGCATACGCCTGATGGCTGACGTCCCAGATGATCTTATCCCTCGGGGGGTCGTAGACGTAGAGGAGAGCGATGGTAAGCTCGACGACGCCGAGGCTTGGCGCCAAATGCCCTCCAGTGCGCGAAACGGTGTCGATTATAAACTCCCGAACCTCCTCGGCAAGCACGGGAAGCTTGTGCAGGGGAAGCCTTTTTAGATCAGCTGGGGTTTCGATCTGCCGCAAAAGCTCCCCTTGCCTTGCGCGATGCCTTTCCTCAAAGCGGGAGCCTATGTCGTCAGCGGGGGTCATGGCAGCACAGGGGCTTTACGGCAGGATGGCGCCTATGCGCGAAAGGAAGCTTTTGAAGACCGTTTCCGTGTAGCCTGCGCTCGTCCCGGCCTTGGGCGCGGCGAGAACAACGATGTAGGTGCCCTTTATAACGGTCATCCAGTGGTAAGCGCCGCTGAAGGTGAAGCGAACGCTTTCGAGACGAATGGGGTCGCCCCGCCTGTAGTTTTGCATAATGTCCAGCATCTTCGTCATAAGCTTTCCCCTGAACATCTCCACCGCGGCGCCGCAGGCAACCTCAAGAAGCTCGTCGGGAAGTCCAGAACGATTCTTCAGCACGATGATCTCGCTGCTGTCGAGTCTCACTATACCAACGCCGCTTCCGTTGCACCTTTCCAAGAGCTTGTCCAAAAGGTCGCCCAGCTTTACAAGATCAACCTCCACGTTCCCCCACCGTCAATACGTCCGCCTTATTATAAAATCTGCCAGCGAGTAAAGCAAGCGATTATCGTGGCTTTTGAGGAGGGAGCTTTTGGCTTTTTCGACGAGGCTTTTTGCGATGGCTCGGGCTTTCTCCGTTCCTCCCACCGCCTTTGGGTAGGTGGCTTTGTCGAGTTTTTCGTCGGCGCCTGTGCTTTTGCCAAGCTTTTTGCGGTCGCCCTTTATGTCGAGTATATCGTCTGTGATCTGGAAGGCGAGCCCGGCGTTTTTTGCGTATTTCGTCAGGCTTGCCAGCTGCTTTGGGTTTGCGCCGCCGAGGATGGCGCCAACCCTCACGGAAGCCACAAACAAAGCCGCCGTCTTGCGCTCGTGGATGAAGCGTACATCCTCCTCTCCAACGTCCTTGCCCTCCATCTCCACGTCGGCAACCTGACCGCCCACGAGCCCGCCCGTGCCTATCGCCTTTGCGATCTCGTTGACGACGGCGACGTTTCCGGTTTTCGCCAAAAGCTCAAACGCAAGCGCGTGCAGGGCGTCGCCGGCGAGTATCGCTATGGCTTCGCCGAAAACCCTGTGGCAGGTGGGTTTGCCGCGGCGATAGTCGTCGTTGTCCAAGGCGGGGAGGTCGTCGTGGATGAGGGAGTAGGTGTGTATGAGCTCGACGGCGCAGGCGGCGGGATACACCGTCCTGCCTCGTCCCCCAACCCACCTGAACGCCTCGCACACCAAAAACGGACGAAGCCTTTTGCCTCCGGCGAACACAGCGTATCGCATCGCCCTGTGGAGCGTCTGCGGCGGCTTATCCTCGGCGGGGAGATACCGATCCAGCCAGCGGTTTATGCGGGGGATGAACCTCCTGAGCGCAGTTTCGAATTCAACGGACACGCCACACCCCTTCGAAGCCTTTCTCAGTCGACTTGTAGTCGCGCACCCTGGCGCCCTGCCCGGCGACCCTCGCCGCCCTGGCGCACCGCCTCACACACCTTCCGGCGCCGCGCCCCTGGCTGCTGAGCTTTGGCAAACCCAGGTCACGCTCAGGGCAGAAGCCTCATGACCGTTCCGTTTTCGCCCACAGCCCACACGTGCGCGCCGTCGAGGACCTCGATGGCGTAGAGGTTCGCTTCGGTGTAACCTTCCGCCTGGCGGTACCACGTCTCGCCGCCGTCGACGGTGTGGAGGATGTAGCCGAAGTTGCCCACAACCCATCCTCGCTGGGCATCGACGAAGCCTATGTCGTGGAAGTGTGTGAACAGGTTGGGTTCGACGTCGGTCGCCTGCCACGTTTGCCCGCCGTCGGTCGTCCTCAGAAGCGCCATGTTCCCGCACGCCCAGCCGTTCGACGCATCGACGAAGGATACGCCCGTGAGGGCGCAGTTCGAGCCCGACGACTGCTCCTCCCACGATGCACCGCCGTCGGTTGTGTGGACGATAACGCCTGCATCGCCAACGACCCAGCCCTCGGTCTCGCTTATGAAGCAAAGTCCCATAAGCTCTGCGGCAACGCCGGGAGAGACGTCGAACCAGCTTTGCCCTGAGTCGGTGGACTTAAGGACAATCCCGTCGCTGCCAACCGCGTAGACGACATCGCCGCCGGCAAACTGGACGCGGTTTAGGTGGTCTATCTCTCCGCTTACGTCGATGTTTTCCTGGGGCACGAGGTTCCAGTGGTCGCCGCCGTCGGTGGTGACGAATATCGCTCCGTCGCTGCCAACGGCAACGCCGTCGCTGCCGTTTTTAAAGTCGACGCCGCTTACGGTTATGTCGAAGGCGTAGGGCAAAACCCTCTGCAAGAGGGTGTGACCGCCGTCAAGCGTCCTTAGGACGGTTGCCTTCTTGCCGACGACGACCCCCTCGGTGGGGCTTGTGAACGCCGCGTCCTGGAGGATGACGTTTGTGCCGTAGTTTGCGCCGACCCACGACGAGAGGTCGCCCGTGCCGATCCTGACCGATCCCCCTCCGCGCACGGGATCAACCCCGACCACAAGGACAGCATCGCCCTCCGGGGTGAAGGTTGCCCAAAGCTGATCGCCGTAGGTGCTCAGTGCGTAGGTGGTGTCCCAGTTCATTCCGCCGTCGGTTGATATCACCGCCACGCCCTCGATGCCCACGGCGATGCCGTAGTCTCCGAAGACGGCGATGCTTGATAGCTGCTTGTTCGTTCGGGGGTTGTTTGCGCCGCTCCAGACGACGCTGTCGCCGGCGCTGCGGTAGAAGATCTTGCCCTCCTCCCCGCATATCAGGAACTCTTCGGCGCTCTTCGCTGCCGCGGCGGTGAAGACCTTGTCGGTGGCAAGCGTCTCCGGGCTCCAGGTGGCGCCGCCGTCGGAGGTGTAGAAGACCCAGCTACCCGTCGTCACAATGACGCCGTGGTCGGCATCGTAGAAGGCAAACCCGTTGGAGCCAAGCCCAAGCTCCTCGAAGAGCCCAATGCAGTGCGCCGTCCAGCTCTGCCCGTTGTCGCTGGAGGTGAGGAAGTACGGTCCCGCAAGCGCGTAGAACCTGCCACCGCCAACGTACTGAACCGCCTTGACGTCGACTGAGTCGATCTCGACGCCGCTTACCTGTGCCCGGCTCCACGTTGCGCCGCCATCGGTGGTGTAGAACAAAGACGCCTCGCCGCCCAAAACGCCCGTCTGTTCGTCGGCGAAGTCGATGGCAAGAACGGAAAAACCCATAGTGTCCATCGCCGTTATGTTCTGGCTCTCCCAGCTGAGCCCGCCGTCGGTCGAGATCGCCACGAAGCCGTTGCCGCCGCCAACGGCTATAAAATCACCGCCCGAGAGTATATCGCCCGTGGCAAGGTTGGGCATAACGTCGGAGGAGGTGTGGATTATCTCCCAGTCGGTGTCGTCTTTGGGGATTTCCCTTTCTTCCTCGCCGGGCTTCTCACAGCCAACGATAAACGCTAAAACGAAAGCCAATGCGAAAAGCCAAAGTCGTCTCATCGGTCCTCCTTTTCTTTATGGATCGAAAGTGCTGGAACAATATCGGGGCAACGACCCTTTGTTGCAAGAACTTTTTGGCTACGCGGTTTTTCTGCGCAGCGCGCTTTGGATGGAGTTTGCAAGCCTTGCGAGCGTGAAGGGCTTTTGCAGAAGGTCAGCTGCGCCGCGCTCGACGACGTGCTCAACGGGCTCTATGTAGGTGTATCCGCTCATGACGATGACGGGGCAGCCCGGGGCAAGCTCAGCTATGCGGTCGAAGACCTCCTCCCCGGGTATGTCGGGAAGGACCATATCGAGAAGGACCACATCGGGCTTTTGCGTTTTTAAAAGCTCAATCCCTTCGGCGCCGTTTCGGGCGAGGATGGGTTCGTATCCCAGCGTTGCAAGCATTCTCGAGACCGCGCTGCGCATAGCGTCTTCGTCTTCGATCACAAGCACCCTCTCGCCCCTGCCCTCGGGGTACGACGTCTCGGGTAGCGCCTGTGCCGTCACATCGGCGGGGAGGATGACGGTTATCGTCGTTCCCACGCCCGGCGCACTCTGGATGTCTATCGTTCCGCCGTGGTGACGTGCGATCGATAGCGCCACAGCGAGCCCAAGCCCGCGCGAAGGCGGATCCCAGCCCGAAAAGAAAGGCTCGAAAACCCTCTCCTGAAGCTCAAAGGGAATGCCCACGCCGTTGTCGGAAAAGATTACGACCACATGGGGTTTTTGCGAAAGCTCAGGATAGCGCCCCAGAAAGAAGGCATCGGGCGAAACGACGTGCGCTTTGACCACGATGCGCCCCTTTCCGCCGAGCGCGCGGCTGGCGTTCTGAAGAACGTTTTCAAAAAGCTTCTCCAAAAGGGATGGAAAGCCCTCAACCATCACAGCCCCTTCGGGGAAGCCTTCCTCCATCTCCACGGACGGTGGCAACATGTTGCGCCATGCCTTGCAAACGCGCCGCAGCAGGGCAACGATGTCGAACCTGCGGGGCGGCTGCCTGGGAGAGCGGACAAAAAGCGAAAGAGCCTGCAGTATCTCCGAAGCGCTCAGGATATGGTCCTCTATGTCACGGACGTATCCCGAAAGCTCGGTCGAAAGCCCTTCGGGCAGGCGACGATGAAGAATGCTTATGTCAGCCATAACGAGCATAAGTTCGTTGTTGAGTTTGTGGAAGATCTCGGAGGAGAACCTCTCCACAAGCTCCTGCCGCAGCAAAAGCTGCCTTCTGCGCTCAAACTGCATCCTGTCGGTCACGTCGAGAAGGGTTATGAGAAAACCTATGTGCCTTCCGTCCTCGTCGACGACCTTGGTGAAGGTGCAGTCCAAAACCCTCCCCTTGCTTGTGCGGATTGTGTGGTCGAAGAAGCCGGTTTTTTCTGCTTCGTCGAGGGCATTGCGGGCCACGTCGAGCACGGCGGGGTTGACCCTTTTCACAAAGTCGCAAAGCTCCTTCACCGCCATGCGCGCCCGGGGCAGCTGAGCCATCTCCAAAAGCTTTGCGTTGGCGAAGATGAGGTTTCTGTCCCTATCGAGCGTTGCGACGCCGAAGGGAAGTTTATCAAGCGATCGGCGCAGCGTGTCTAAGACCGCGAATTTATCGGGGAGCTTGTCCATCACTTCTTCCTGAGGGCGATTATGACCGACCAGGCAAGCCCACCGAAAAGCACTCCCGCAACTATAACGAAGGTTATCCAAGCCGAAAGCGGCATGGCGTCTCTCCTTTCGTCTTTATTCTGCTGGAGCGAGCTTTTCCGCCTCCATCTCCAAAAGCACCCTTCTGTTTACGGTTCGTCCCTCGGGCAGGGCGTTGTTGCCGATCTCGACCCACTCGCCCTTGCCAAGCTGCGAGTTCCAGCGGTGGATCTTGTAGGGGCGCTTCTCCCCATAGCCCCTGGTGCGGAGAACGACGTGGTGGTCCGAAAGCCACTTATCAAGCTGGGCGTCGGTTTCAAGGTTGAGCAGATACTTCATGTACTTCCTTATGTTCGCAAGCTCGCGCTGGGCGCGCTTTTGGGAGAGATCAAGGTTAGCGTACTCGGGACCGATGGAGTCGGTGTGCCCGGCGACGGTGGCAAGAAGCCTGTACTGACCCTTCTGGGCGCGATATATGAGCCTTCGGGCTACGTACTCAACCCGGGATTCCAAAAACTTCGACTGCGGAACGTCCTCGTTGAACATGAAGATGACTATAACGAGGCTTTCGATGCGCTTCCCCTGCTTCGTGACCTCGATGGCCATCGTGTCGGACTGCACAACGAGCTGCTCGCCCATCTTGTCCCAAACTTCAAGCTTTGCGAAGTATTTTTCGTCGAAGTCGAGGAGCATTCCCGCCTCGTCGCGCCAGTCCCAAGAGATGCCCTTTGGCACCTGCCCCTTGCCCGCAGCCAGCGTGCGAACAACGTTCCCCTTCGCATCGACTATGAGGACGGCGAAGCTGTCGACGCCGGCGTCGACCTCCGCGTCGATCTTGACGAGGTTCTCCTCCGAGCCCTCGACGGTGTAGTCCTCCAGAACCCTGTCCGCCTCCTTGGGTCTGTAGACGACGCCCTCGGGGTTGGGGAAGACCCAAACCTCGTTCGGTGAAACGGACGGCTCATACTGCTGGTGGATGTAGACGCGTGGGGCGAGCTCTTCGCCAAGTTTCTCCTTGAGGAAGCGCGCGACGTTTGCAGCCCGTCTGAAGGCAAGATCAGCCGTTGCTTCGTCGCCGGGGGGCGCATAGCCCTCCACGAGTATTATCACCTCCTCGTTGCGGTGCAAAAGCTCGCGCATGGTCGAAAGGAACCTGCTTAGGTCCTCGGTGTTGTCAGGTTCTTCGGAGCTTCCCGAGAAGGGGACCTTCACCAGGAAGTCTCTGCCCTCGACGAACCAAGCGGAAAGCTCGACGCGCCTGTTTTCCTCCTGCATCATCCTTCTGTCGCGCAGGATGACCTGGTCCTCGGGTATGCCGGCGCGGGATTCACTCATATCGTATCCGCTTTCCCTGACCTGGATTCTGTCGGCTGGCGCACCGAGGGAGACGAGACGATCCTTGACCGCACGCGCTCGCGCTATGGCAAGCCGGTCGGGCTTGTCGACGTCATCGGTGCTTTTGTCGTAATACCCCTCAAGCACCACAACAACGTCCGGGCAGAGCTTGAGCCTGTTGGCTACGATGGAGAGCATCCTGTCGAACCTGTGGTCGACCTCCGAGGAGTTCTTGTCGAAAAAGACTATGGGGATTATCGGCTCCTCCTCCTGATACAAAAGGAGCTTGGACACAGAAAGCTTTCTGTGCAGAGGCTCGATTTTGCCCTCGGGCTTTCGGAAGACGGACAGGTCCGCGAAGGCGGTGTTGTTGTCTTCGTCCACCTCCTCGACCTTGCCACGAACGGCGGGCAGATACTTCGGGTATCCGTCGACGCCGATGTAGATGGTGTACTTTCCGTTTCGCGGCGGGACCCACTTTCGCTTCAGGGTCAAAACCTCGCCGGGCTTTATCGTCACCCGCTCAAGCGGAAGCGCCAAAACCCAGTTGCCCGATGTGTCCTGGTAGTATATCACCACCGGCACGTTCTTTTCGGTCTTCTCGCCGCGGTTCTCGATCTTCGCGCTTATGACGACCTCCCCACCGAGGACGACTCTGTCGGGAACGATCGACATCGATCCCTCGACCACGGCGAGGTCCTCGACGGGCACGGGAGGAGGCTCCACAAGCAGGTTGAAGCTTACCCGGTGGGTCGTGAAGTACTTTTTCGCCATCTCGGTTGCGAGGGGGTACTCTACGGCGTAGTCTATCCCCCAGCTGAACTTCTCGCCCCAGTGCGTGTATCCGAAGCCACAACCTACGGCGGCGCGGTTGTACCCCGCCCGCAGCGAAAAGCTTTGACCAAAGCTTTTCTCGACGCCCATGTGCAGGTCAAGCTTCTTCCCCGCGGGCGCCTCTGTGGCGTACTCGACCTCAAGCGTGGGCGCAAATGATCCGAAGCGCAGGGCGCATCCACCGCGCACCCTAAGCGGAAGCCTGCTCTCGCCGCCCTGGGAGACCGAGATGTCCGGCTGGGTGATGTTCTTCACCGCAACGCCCGCCGCAAGCCACTTCGCAGGGCGGAAATACAGCCCCGCGTCGGCGGAGAAGACCATAGACGATGAGCTCTGAGAAAGGAGCGGATCGGCTTCGTCGAAGTCGTGGAAGTTTGCGGTGTTAAACCAGCTTCGCCACAGCGTGAAGTTCGCGCCGACCGAAAGGCACTTCCCGTCGGGAACGCCCCAGAGGCGCTTGGCATACCCCAGCGTAAGCTCGCCCTGCGAGTAAACGTCGGAGAGGAACTGGACGTATGAGATGCCGACTGATCCGTACCGGAACTTCCTGTCGAGGTGGAGGACGTATCCCAGCCCGCCTTCCTGGAGGAAGTCGTTTTCGACGCCGAGGTTTATAGCGGCGTAGTTGAGCGCGAGCGCCATCCTCGAGAACGCGTCCATTGCGCCGGGGTTCCACACGGGCGCGTTTCCGTCGAGTGCGGCGGCGCAGTAGGCGCCACCAACGCCAACGCCGCGCGCCGAACCCTCATCGACCTGGCACAAAAGGGAAGTCGCCAAACACAAAATCCCCGCCAAGCACAAAAACTTCCTCGCCATCGCTCCTCCTCAACGATATGTCAGGTTATCGTGCCACGCTTATCGTCCCGTTACAGACCACCTCACCGTCGACGACGACCAAGTATATATAAACCCCCTGCGGCACAACGTCGCCGTTGTCGTCCGTGCCGTCCCAAATCCATCTGCCGCCCTCGGCGCCCTCTATCGTGCGGACGAGGTGGTTGTAGCGATCGTAGATGTAAATCTTCTTCTCCGTCCGCGCGCTCCTCATGTTGGGGAACTTGAAGTATGTGTAGTCGTTGTAGGTGTCGCCGTTGGGCGTTATGGGGTTAGTTCCGCGGTAGCAGGGGGTTTCGCTCATCACGAACGTCCACGTTGTATCGAGCACGTTGGGACCGCAGTAGGCTGTGTCGACGGCGTCGGCTGCGCGAACCCTCACGGTGACAACCTCGTTGTCCAGAAACGAAAGCGACGCATCGGCGGTGTTGAAGCCAAAGAGGTTTTCGGTGTGCGAAAGATACGCCGTTACGTCGAAGGTGCCCTCGCTGTTTGTGACCCAAACCTGAACCGATCCCGTATCGAGCCCCGACACCGCCTCGGGAATCGGACCCTCATCGGAGAGGACGAAGGATACGTCGAACTGAACGTCCTCCACCTCCACCCCGGGCGCGGGCAGAGGGTTCGAAAGCGTTGGGTGCGTTGCATCGACGAAGAAAACCCAGCTGTACTCGGGGCTTGGGCTCCCGTAGATATCGTAGAGCGGAAGAAGGTTTACCGTCACCTGACCGTCGCTGAAGTATTGCGTTCCCGGAGGGTTGAACTCTATGGTGTCGTTGTAGAAGGTTATCTCTGGATCGCCGTAAACGAAGGGCTCGCCGTTGACGTAAAGCTTTATGCTGTCGGGAACTATGCCCAGCGTGCACTGGACGGCGATGAGGATCCTCTGGTCGACGCACGCGGTTATCGAGCTTTCGGGGGGATCGACGAGGAAAGCCTGGGGCGGCTCGGTGCGGAAGTAAAACCAAAGCCCGTTGGGCTGAACGTTGTTGGGACCACAGTACTCCTCCGAGGTCTTATCGTAAGCTCTAACCACCTGAACGTGTATCGAGTCGCCGTGCTCGAAGCTTATTCCAACATCGGCGGGGTTTATGTGGAGTGTGTTTGTTGCAGCCTCCCAGCTAAGACCGCCGCCCGGGAAGAGCAGTGCGCTTGTTCCGCTTGAGGTGGTCAGGCTCACGAGTAACGATGCGGAGTCGACCCCCGCGAAGTTGTCGACGATGACGGCGTCCACGGGCTGCCGTGGGTTTGCAACGGTGCAGCCCGGCGCAAGCGACCAGCTCAAAACACGGGGACCCTCCGTATCGACGATAAAGTGCCACTCCACGGGCTCAAGCAAACTTGTGCCCCAAAGGTCCGAAACGCTCACGTAAACGTCCACCGTCTCAACGTTCCCAAAGAAACCCTCATCGGGCTGCCAGACGAAGTAAAGCGTATCCGAGCTCCTGTAGGATGTGATGTGGTCGGGGAACACGAAGGTTGAGCCGTTCACCGTTATTGTAAAGCTTGTGGAGTCGATGCCTGTGCTGTCGAAGGTAGCGACCCGTATGAACTGGTCGCTGCAGGCGACGGTGTCATAAAGCGGCGGCTCGACGAAATGCACATCGGGCGGAGTCCGCTCGGGAAGACCAAGCCCGTAGTACGTGGCAACATACGTCGTCTCTCCCGGCGCAACGGGGCGAGGATACCAGTAAATCAAAACGGCGCTGTCGGTGTAGGGCATAAAGCTTGGGGTGTAATCCCAAACGACGTCGTCGTAGTCGGGCCACCATCCCACGAGGAACCTATCGGGGCGAACGGCGTCGTAGCCCGAAAGATACCCCTGCGCCACAAGGTCTGTGGGGTCCCACGGGAAAGGCTCTTCGCCAGCCTGCCAGTAGGCGGGAACCTCATCGCCAACGAACTCCTGCTCGACCGCCGCGTAACCGTAAGGGGTGGCGAGGGGAGCCCGGTCGTTGTTCCCAACCATCGTGTCCATCTCAAGAAGAACGCCAACCTGATGCGTCGTCGTGGCTGAGTTGTTTATGATGGTGTAGCGGATGTAAACAGAGCCAGTAACATCCCCGTAAGCGTTCACAAGGTACACGGGCTGAAGACGCTGGAGTATGGTGACGTCCCCTATAATCCATCCCCCCTCGATGTAGGATGAATCGCCGGGGAGGGTCGTTATCGAGAAGGGTATGTCGGGCGACGAAAGGAGCGTGTACGCCGATGCAGGCGAAGGGTGATCGCTGTAGCTGTAGAACTCACCGTCTATCTGGAAGACGGCGTGCGATGACCAGGGGTCCCAGGGGTAGTGGTATAAGAGGCACGTATCGGGGAAGACGGGATGCGTCGATGAGGTTCCGATGTTGAAGCATCCGTTTTCGCCGACTGTGCTGTTGTCGACCTGAACGGCGACGTAGTCGTTTTCGATGGGACCCAGAAGCATCGTGCTTTTGCGCTGGCTTTGCTCCCGCTTCCAGCGGGCATACTCGGCGGGATCACGAGGCACAGCGAAAACAACGCCCACCAAAAGCAAAGACAAAAACAGTCCAAACCTGCGTCGCATCTTATCGCCTCCTCGAACTAAAGTTTTATAAAAATATCCGCTGTGCGGTTTGGTGTCAACTCAAAAGGCGCACAGTCTCTTGCCGTGCGGGTGCGGAAAACTTTTCCCCTTGCGTTTTACGAAAATGTTGCAATTTTGAGATTAGGGTCCACGCAGGGGGCGCCGCTATGGTCAGGAAGGAGCTTTTGGAGATACTCGTCTGCCCGCAGTGCAAGGGTGAGCTTGAGTACCGTACGGAGCCCGAGGAGGTTTTGATCTGCCACGCCTGCAAGCTCGTATACCCCGTCAGGGACGACATCCCGATAATGCTGCCCGAGGAGGCTAAACCGCTTGAGGGGCAGGAGGTTTAGCTTTGGACAAGAGCATAGCAGGAAAACTTGCGGCAAGGAACCTGAAGCTTTCGCAGTTTTGCGGCTTCGATTTGGTCAAGCTTGAGCTTTCGG
The DNA here is from genome assembly GCA_965552135.1 of uncultured bacterium. GTDB lineage: Bacteria > UBP14 > UBA6098 > B30-G16 > B30-G16 > CBEVQY01. The sequence continues at coordinate 50,540 of CBEVQY010000001.1, forward strand.
CGAAAAGCAAGGACGAGGTTTTGCGCGAGCTTGCGGAGCTTTTGTCCCGCTCGCCCAACGTTGAGGACGCAGAATCAGCGTACGAGGCGCTTGTGGAGCGCGAAAGCCTCGCAAGCACGGGGATGGGGCTTGGTGTAGCCGTCCCACACGGAAGAAGCCACAAGTGCAAAGGTCTCACCATCGCCTTCGGAAGGTCAAGCGAGGGAATCGACTTCGATGCGTTCGACGGACAGCCTGTGCACCTTTTCTTCGCCATACTCGTGCCGATTACGGCAATCCACCTCCACCTGCAGATCCTGGCAAGCCTTTCGTGCATGCTTCGGGAGGAGGGTGCACGGCGAAGGCTTATGGAGGCGCAGTTCCCGCAGGAAATCCTCAATTTCCTCGACGGCGAGTAAAAAGCTTTGTCATGAACCATCGCTCCGAGAGCGGAAAGGTTTTTGGGATTTTTCTTTGTGCCCTCCTTTTGGCGCTTGTCCTCCACAGCTTGCCCAAAAGGCTCAGGGATGGCATCTCCTCCCTCGTTCGCGACGGGCTTTATGCGCCCTTCGTTTGGGTCGACTGGCAGTATCGCGTTTTGCGCAACAACCTCGCAAGGGAGCTTCGCCTTGAGCGCGAGCTTGCCAGAGCGCGGCTTGAGCTGCAAAGGCTCAGGGAGGCGAAGCTTGAGAACGAGCGCCTGCGCAGGATGCTCCGGTTTCGGGAGGCTTTCGATTACGATCTCATCGTCGCCGAGGTTGTTGGCACGGGGACGGCGCGGTATCCCTCGGCTGTGGTCGTCGCCCGCGGCGCAGCCGACGGCGTCAAGCCATCGATGCCGGCGCTTACGCCCCAGGGCGTTGTGGGGAAGGTGGCAAGCGTGGGGAAACACACCGCCGTGGTCCAGCTCATAACCGACCCTGCGACGAAGCTTGCCGCAATCGACCAGCGCAGCCGCATAAGCGGCATAGTCGAGGCGGAGCCGGGCGGGATGCTCGTTATGTCGCGCGTGCCCAAAGGCGAGGACGTCGCCGTGGGCGATAGGATCGTAACGTCGGGCTACGGAGGGATCTTCCCAAAGGGGCTTTTGATAGGTCATGTCGTTTCTGTGTCTGATCCGCCCGAGGGGATATTCAAGCGCATCGAGCTGGAGCCTGCGGCAAAGCTTGGCAGGCTCGAGGAGGTCTTTTTACTTGTGGGCGCTCCCTCGGCCGCAGACTCAGAGCGCGCTCGCTAAGGCGTAAGCCACCATCGATGCCCCCCACGCCACAGCGGACGACACCGCCGCGGAGATGAGCGCCCAGCGTGTTCCACCCCCTTCGGAGCGAATCGCGGCGAGGGTTGCAACACAGGGCGTGTAGAGCATGGCGAAGACCAAAAACGCCCAGGCAGTGGGCTTGGGGAACTCGTGCGAAAGCACATCGGGGAGGTTTTCCTCTCCGCCGTAGAGCACCCCCAGCGACGACACAACGACCTCCTTCGCCAAGAAGCCAAAGACGAGCGCCACCACCCCCTTCCAGCCGAACCCCTGCGGCGCAAAGACCGGCGCAACGAGCTTGCCGAGCTTGCCGACGTAGCTGTCTTCGGATGCGTAGGGGACGCCGGGCGGGAGGTTCCCCAAAAGCCAGATGAACACCGCGCCCACAAGGATCACGGTCCCGGCCTTGCGTATGAAAGCAAAGCTTCTTATCCACGTGTGTCTGAGTATGACGCGCATTGCGGGCGTGTGATACTGCGGCAGCTCCATCACGAAAGGCGACGAAAGCCCGCCCAAGACAAGTCTTTTGAGCACAAACGCCACCAAAAGCGCCGCAACGATGCCTAAAACGTACATCCCGAAGACGACGACGGAGGGATTTTGCGGGAACAGCACCGACGCGAAAAGCACGAGCGCAGGGAGCCTCGCCGAGCAGGGCACGAATGGTAGCACAAGCATAGTCGTGAGTCTGTCGCGGGGGTCGCGCAGGGTGCGGGTTGCCATCACCGCGGGAACGCTGCAGCCAAAACCCAAAAGCATCGGGATAAAGCTTTTGCCGTGCAGACCAAAGCGGTGCATAACCCTGTCCATAAGGAACGCCGCGCGGGAGATATATCCGGAATCCTCAAGCAAACCCACGAGGAAGAAGAGCACGGCGATATTTGGCAGGAAGACGAGCACGCTGCCCACGCCGCCAATGATCCCGTCCGAAAGGAGCGACGCGAAAAGCTTTGATCCTCCCAGGGCGATAACCGCATCTGCTGCGGCGGATGCCAGGTAGGTAAAGGCGGACTCGAGCAGGTCGGCGAAAAAGCCACCCACCGTGAAGGTAAGGTAGAACAGGACGAACATCACAGCGAAGAATATCGGGAATCCAAGCCACTTACTAAGGACAATATCGTCGATTCTCTGCGAGATCGACTTTTTGGGCTTGCCCGGGGCTTTCGCCACCTCCCTAAAAAGCCCCGAAGCCCAGGCGTACCTCGACTGCGCCATAACGGACCTTATGTCCGTTCCGAAGAGCTTCTCGAGCCCCGCGCGCACATCGTCCACAAGCGCAACAAGCTCATCCTTCTGAGGAAAGCTTTCTGTGATATCGCGGGTGATTTCCTCGTCGCCCTCAAGGAGCTTTTCCACAACGTATCGCCTTATGTGGCATCTGGGTGCGAACTCGGCGCCGGCAAGCTTCAACCTCTCCTCGATCCTGCCCAAAGCCTCCTCCACATCGTCGGCGAAGATAAGGGGTTTTGGGTGGGAGCGCTCCTGTGCAAGCCTCACGATCTCGTCCAAAAGCCTTTGTGTGCCCTCGCCTTTTGTCCCGACCGTTGGCACAACGGGAGCGCCCAGAATCTCCGCAAGCTTGTCGACGTCTATCTCCATCCCCGCAGCCCTGGCAAGGTCGAACATGTTGAGGGCGATGACCGTCGGATGCCCGATCTCTATCACCTGCGCAACAAGATACAGGTTCCTCTCGAGGTTCGACGCATCGACGACTGTGAGCACAACGTCGGGATGCTCGTATAGCAAGAAATCGCGTGCAATTCGCTCTTCGGGTGAGAAGGCTGTGAGGGAGTAGGTTCCCGGCAGGTCGACGAACCGAAGCAGCTTGCCGCGCCAGCGCTTCCTGCCCTCAAGCTTTTCGACGGTCACGCCGGGCCAGTTCCCAACCCTCTGCGCGGAACCCGTTATGGCGTTGAATATCGTGGTCTTCCCGGAGTTCGGGTTCCCCGCAACCGCAACGATTATTTCGGATACGTCGCGCCTCATGTCCTCTCAGCCTCCCGTTCCTTCACCCACATCTCGAACACGTCCGGGTGCGCCCCAAAGAAGCTTGTGAGCTTCTCGAGGGCTTCCCTCGTCCGACAGGATATAGAGTGCTCCATTCCGCACGCCTGCGGCAGCGCATCGTCCTGCGGGATGCCGAGAACCTCGGTTAAGAAGCGCAGGAGGACCTCGTGCCGCCTGTAGATCGTCTCAGCCGAGCGCCTGCCGAGCTTGGTCAGGCGAACATAGCCGTAGTGTTCGTGCACAACAAATCCGTTTTGGGCGAGCCTGCGCACCGCAGCCGTAACGCTGGGCGGCTTCACGCAAAGAAGACCCGCTATGTCCCTCACCCGCGCAAAGCCAAACCTGCCCTCCAGAATGTAGATCGCCTCGAGATAATCCTCCAGAGTGCGCGAAACCTTCATCGACCCCCCTTTTGTTAAAACATTCTAATAATTTTAGTAAAACCTCAAAAATGCAACAGAAAAGTGGGCGATTGACAGCGACCCTGCCGCTTGCTTATCTTTTCGGCGCAGCGGAGGTGGTTTTGTGATCGGCGCTGGCGCCTTCGAGGAGGCTTGTCGGCGGATAAAGCGGATGGTAGGCGACGGGCGTGTGCGTCTTATGGAGGTTTGTGGTACGCACACGGTTTCGATCTCCCGCGCCGGGCTCAGGTCGCTTCTTGCGCCGCAGGTGGAGCTGATATCGGGACCGGGTTGCCCCGTTTGCGTCACCGCGGCGCCCGATATCGCAAAGACCCTGTGGCTCGCCGAAAGCGGAAAGACCGTCGTCACATTCGGCGATATGATGAAGGTCCCCGTCGACGGGCGCTCGCTGTTCGACCTGCGCGCTTCGGGCGCAGACGTCAGGGTCGTCTACTCACCGATGGAAGCCGTCGAGATCGCGCAGGAGAGTCCCGGGAAGGAGGTCGTTTTCATCGGCGTGGGCTTCGAGACGACCGCGCCGACCATAGCGGCGGCTATCGTAACCGCAAAGCAAAGAAAGCTTGGGAACTTTTCGGTGTTTGTGGCGCTTAAAACTATCCCGAAGCCTTTGGAGATCATCTGTCAGTCGCCCAAGATCGGCGTGGACGGTTTCATTCTGCCGGGGCACGTGAGCGCCGTCATCGGGTCTGAGCCGTATGGGTTCATTGCGGAGCGCTACCACAGACCCGGCGTCATCACAGGGTTCGAGCCCGAGGACGTAATCGACGGCGTCTACAGGCTCGTCGGGATGCTTTCACGCGGCGAGGCGAGGATAGAGATATCCTACAGCCGCGTCGTTCGCCCCGAGGGGAACAGGGCGGCGCAAAAGCTTATGCACAAAGTCTTCGAGCCGTGCGACTCAAACTGGCGGGGGATAGGGATGCTGCCTCAGTCCGGGCTTAAGATGCGCAGGGAGTTTTTGGAGTTCGACGCGCAAAGCCGCTTCGGGATCCCCGACTTCCCCAACGCCCGCGACAATCCCGCCTGCCGATGCGCGGACGTCATCCTGGGCGTGGCAAAGCCAACCCAATGCCCCCTTTTCGCCAAAGCTTGCACGCCGCAGCACCCGCAGGGACCGTGTATGATATCCTCCGAGGGAGCTTGCGCGGCATACTACAAATACGGCGAATGAAGTCTTTGACCAAAAGGGGCGAAGGGACTATATTGCGGGAACCGAGCCGAGGGGGACAGGATGAAGAAGCTTTTGCTGCGCGGCGGGCACGTTATAGACCCTTCGCAGGGAATCGACAGGGTAGCCGATATCCTCATAGTCGACGGTGTTGTTGAATCCATAGATCCTCAGGGCGCACCGGAGGACGCGGAGGTTTTGGACGTTTCGGGGAAACTCGTCTTCCCAGGCTTTGTGGACATGCACGTCCACGGTCGCGAGCCCGGCAACGAGGACGAGGAGGACATCGAGAGCGTCTCCCACGCCGCTGCGGCGGGAGGCTTTACATCCATAGTGCTTATGGCGAACACCTCCCCCCCCGTCGACACCGCCGACAGGGTTTCGTTCATCTACGACCGCGGCGCCACGGCGGCGGTGTGGGTGTATCCCGTGGGAGCTGTAAGCAAGGGTCTTTTGGGGAGGGAGCTTGCCGAGCTTGCCGATATGGCGCAGGCCGGCGCCGTCGCATTCTCGGACGACGGAAACCCAATAGCCGACAGCGAGCTTATGCGAAACGCACTCGCATACGCCGACCAGCTTGGGGTGCCCATCCTCGCGCACGAGGTCGATCCCTACCTTGCCGCAGGTGGGCAGATCCACGAGGGCGAGGTGGCGTCGCTGACGGGAATGAAGGGGATCCCCGTTCAAGCCGAGACGGCGCTTATCGCGAGGGACATAAGCCTGCTTGAGCTTTCCGGCGGGAGACTTCACGTCCAGCACATAACGACAGCCGCTGGGGTCGCCCTGGTGCGAGAGGCGAAGGGGAGGGGTCTTGCCGTAAGCTGCGAGGCGACGCCCCATCACCTTATCCTGACCGAGCGGGCGGTTTTGGATTCGGGCTTCGACCCCAACTTCAAGATGATGCCGCCCCTGCGCGGCGAGGACGATGTTGCCGCTCTGCGCAGCGCCCTCGCCGACGGAACCATAGACGCCATAGCCACCGACCACGCGCCCCACGCAGCGCACGAAAAGGATGCCCCGTTCGAGGAGGCACCCTTCGGCGTCATCGGGCTTGAAACCGCCGCAGCGCTTGTGTGGACGAAGCTCGTCAAAACGGGGATAATCTCGCCCCAAAGGATGGTCGAGCTTATGTCGAAAAACCCCGCCGCAATCCTCGACCTTCCCGCAGGAAGCCTTGCACCGGGCGCCTTCGCCGACATTACCGTGTTCGACCCCGAGGCGCGGTGGACCGTCGACCCAAGCTCGTTCTACTCAAAGTCCCGCAACACGCCGTTTGCGGGATGGAAGCTTGAGGGCAGGGTCGTTATGACCCTCGTTGCGGGCGAGGTGGTTTACAGACTTTAGGGGAGCACGGGCACGCCGCACAAGCCGCAAGCTCAACACAAGGACGCGGACTTTCTGCGGTACTTCAGCACAAAGATCAGGAAGGCTATGGCGGTGTTCACAAGCTCGGCGAGCGTCATCCATATCCGCGTTCCGACGGATGCTGCGGCTCTGTTTGCCGCAGAAAGCGATGGCGGTAAAAGAAGCATAAAAACCCCCTCCCGAACGCCAAGCCCGGCGGGCACAACGATGCTGGCGTAGCCAATAACGTACGACAGGGGGAACCCTCCCATAACGGCGGGGGCATCTTTCAGACTTACCTGAGGCAGGAAGGCGGCGGTCGATATTGTGAGCCCAAACCCAACCCCCAGCCACAGCACAACGGCACATCCCAGCGCAACTGCGGCTGTGCGAAGCTTCATCGTGGGGGCCCGGGCACCGCTTATCCCCTTGCGGCGGAAGAAGAACGAGACGAGCGAGTGAAAGAAGCGCGGCATCATCAAAAGGAGCGAAACCACGACTATAAAGGGCGCGACCCACCACGGCAGCACCGACATCCCCCTAACCCCCGAAAAGACGCCGCCTACCACAAGGGCGGCAACCACAATCGCAAACTGGTTAACGAAGGCGGTCGTTATGGCGCCCCTCTCGTCGATGCCCCAAAGCTTCGAGAAGTACTTTATGCCGAAGACGAACCAAAGCTTCCCCGGCACGTAGCGGAACACGTTGGGCACGTTGATGATGATAAGCGCCTGCGCAAAGCTCACCTCCGTCTGGTACAGGTCCTTCATTATCCTCTTCCACGATGCCGCGGACACAGCCAGCGCCAAGGCTATGACCACAACGCCCAAAAGCGCCTGGAGCCAATCGGCTTCCCTCAAGGCTGCGCCGATCTCGCTCCACCCTGCCGCAAGCCGGCGGAAGACGAAGAAGAAGACGACGCCCGCAACCGCAAAGCCCAAAAAGACCCTTAAAAACCTTTTCCAACCCGTGCGCACAGGGTTAAAATATCCCCGCCGCCAAGCTCCTCAAAGCGAAATTGTGGCACAAACTTTGCTATAATTTCGTGCGGGTGGCTCGTTCGGCTAAGAAGGAGGTGGTGCGATGTTGCGCAAGATCGGCATAATCGCTGCCATTTTGGCAGGGTTTACGGCGGGCGTGGTCCTTACCGCGAACTTCAACGCGGTTCCCAAAGCTGTCGCAGAGGCGTCGGGAAAGCTGCCAGAGGTGTCACAGGTCTTCGCCGACGTCGCCGAAAAGGTTATGCCGTCGGTGGTGACGATAACGAGCGAGAAGGTTTACGAAGTTCCCGTGCGCAGCTGGGAGCCCTTCTGGAACGACCCCTTCTTCGACTTCTTCTTCGGTCCGAGGTGGAGACCGCGCTACAGGAAGAAGAGGTTTAAGCAGGAGGGGTTGGGCTCTGGGGTCATCGTTTCGGAGGACGGCTACATCCTCACCAACGCCCACGTCGTCGACGGCGCCGACGAGCTTAGGGTCCACATAGGCGACAGGGAGTACGAAGCCGACATAGTTGGCGTCGACGAGAAGACCGACCTGGCGGTGCTTAAGGTCGACGCCGACGAGAAGCTTCCCGCCGCAAAGCTCGGCGACTCCGACAAGATCCGCGTGGGCGAGTGGGTTTTGGCCATAGGCAGCCCGTTTAGGCTCGAGCATACCGTCACAGCTGGGATAATCTCCGCCAAGGGGCGCTCGAGGATGGGCATCGCCGACTACGAGGACTTCATTCAGACCGACGCAGCGATAAACCCCGGCAACTCCGGCGGAGCTTTGGTCAACCTCAGGGGCGAGGTCATCGGGATAAACACGGCGATAGTCTCAAGCAACGGCGGCAACGTCGGCATAGGATTTGCCATCCCGATAAACCTTGCCAAGCAGGTGATGGAGCAGCTCATAGAGCACGGGCGCGTGGTCAGGGGCTGGCTTGGGATCATGATCCAGGACGTCACCGAGGACCTTGCCGAAGCGCTCGACCTTGCCGAGGCGAAGGGCGTTTTGGTAAGCTCCGTTTTGGATGACAGCCCCGCCGAGGAAGCCGGGCTTGAGCGCGGAGACGTGATAGTTGCGCTTGACGGGAAAAAGGTCGAGTCCGTCGATGACCTGCGCACAAGGATAGCCTCCACACCGCCGGGGACGAAGGTTAAGCTCGATATCATCCGCAACGGCAAGCGCAAGAGGATAACCGTTGAGCTTGGCGAGATGCCCACAAGCGAGGAGGTCGCCTCGGCGGAGGAGGGCGTGAGGCTGGGTCTGAGGGTAAAGAGCCTTACGCGCTACGACGCGCATCGCCTCGGGTACGACGGCGACCTGGGCGTGCTCGTTACAGACGTTGAGGAGGGCTCCATAGCCTATCGCGCAGGTGTTCAGCCAAACGATGTGATCGTCGAGCTCAACAGGGAGGCGATATACACGCCAGCCGACCTGCGCGACGTCGCCTCGCAAATACGCAAAGGTGACCCCGTGCTTTTTGTGGTTTGGCGAGACGGAAACTTCCTGTATCTTGCGACAAGGGCGTAAGGACTTTTCCGGGGGTGAGGCTATGATAAAGGTTGAGGGTCTTGAGAAATACTACGGGAAGTTCAAGGCGCTCGACGGCGTGACCTTTGAGGCCAAGCGCGGCGAGATCCTCGGGCTTTTGGGTCCAAACGGCGCCGGCAAAACGACGACCATGCGCATCCTGACGACCTACCTGCCGCCCTCGGGCGGAAGGGCTTTGGTCGCCGGCTTCGACGTGGTGAAGCAATCGATGGAGGTGAGGCGCCGCGTGGGATACATGCCCGAAAACCCACCGCTTTATTTGGATATGAAGGTGAAAAGCTTCCTTGGCTTTGTGGGCGAGCTTAAGGGTCTTTCGGGCAAAAGGCTTTCGGAGCGGCTGGAGTACGTGCGTGAGGTTTGCCAGATAGGCGAGGTTTGGGACAAGTTCATCGCCCAGCTTTCGAAGGGGTTCAGGCAGAGGGTAGGTCTTGCGGCGGCGCTTGTGTCCGACCCGCCGGTCCTCATCCTCGACGAACCAACCATAGGGCTCGACCCCAAGCAGATAAAGTACACCCGCGAGTTTATAAAAAGCCTCGGCGGCGATCACACAATACTTCTTTCGACGCACATCCTGCCCGAGGCTGAGATGACTTGCGACCGCGTTGCAATAATCGACAAGGGCAGGATAATCGCGGTTGGCACGCCCGAGGAGCTTGCCCGCAAGATCCATCGCGTAAACGCCGTCAGGGTGGAGCTGACAGGTCCACCCAACGAGGTTTACAGGGCGCTCCTTGAGCTCGACGGGGTGGTGCAGGTCATACCTCAGGAAAGGCTTGGCGTCTACCTGGTCGAGTTCGAGCCGCAGTGGAAGACGAGGGAGCAGATAACAAAGCTCGCACACCGCCAGGACTGGAGCATCCTCGAGCTTTCGCCAATAGAGGCGAGCCTCGAGGAGATCTTCCTCGAGCTTACCACCGAAGAGACGCAGCAAAAACCCGTCGAGGACCAGGTCGCCTAAAAGGAGGGGACGATGAGAACGATGTGGACGATATTCAAAAAGGAGTTCGTTCAGTTTTTCTCGTCGCCGACATCTTACATAATCATCGCTGTCTTCCTTGCCGTAAGCGGCTTTTTCTTTTACAACATCTCGAGCTACTTTGCGATGCAGTGTTTTCAGGCGCTTCAGTATCAGCAGGCCTATAACATCCCCCTGCCGCCTATGAGCGTGAACCAGTGGGTGGTGCGCCCCTTCTTCCACAACCTCGCCGTTTTGGCGATATTCCTCGTTCCCATAATAACCATGCGCTCGTTCGCCGCGGAGCGCGCTTTCGGAACGACAGAGCTGCTTCTTACGTCCCCTGTGCGCACCACCCACCTGGTTTGCGCAAAGTTCGCTGCGGGTATGCTGCTTTACGTCGTTCTCGTCGCGCTTACCCTGATCTTCCAGCTCATCCTGCATCACTTCACCGCAAACGGGCTCGACTGGGGACCGGTTTGGGCAGGATATCTGGGGCTTTTGCTTCTGGGGTTGGCAGTCGTCCCGCTGGGACAGTTTATATCGTCGCTTACCAAAAACCAGATAATCGCTGCATTTATGTCCTTCGCGCTCTTCCTCATACTCTGGATCGTCGACTGGAGCACGCTTTTTGCCAAGGGAACGCTTTCGAAGGTGATAGGCTACATCGGTCTTGCGCCCCATTTTGCAAACTTTGCGCGCGGAATCGTCGATACCTCGGATATCATCTACTTCGTCTCCCTTTGCGCTATTGGGCTTTTCGTCACGCACCAGTCGGTGGAGTCGTGGCGATGGCGGGGAATATAGAAAACCCGGGCTTTACCACGTCGGCAATATCTCGGTGTACTTGAGATAAGGAGGTAGCGCTATGAAGCGCAGGTACCTGACCCTGCTTGGCGTTATTGGCATCGACCTCCTCTTTCTGGGAGCTATGCTTTCGTGGATACTCTCTGAGTTCGTTCTCATCTCCAAGATAGCGCTTGGCGTGGGGCTTTTGGTTTTGATAGTTTGGGGCGTTCTTTCGTGGCGCAGCGCCAGGGAGTTTTTCGGCAAAAGGACAACAGCAGCAGGCGCAAGCACAACGATTGGCGTCGTCTTCTTCGTGGGGATACTGCTTTTGGGCAACATAGTTGGCGCCCGATACAAGGCGCGGGCTGACCTAACGCAGGAAAAGCTCTACTCCCTCTCCGACCAGACGATGAAGCTTCTGAGCTCGCTTGACGGGAAGGTTGAGATCATCCTTTTCGACAACCCCGATTCTCCTCGCAATCCCCGCGCCAAGGAGCTTGTGGAGGAGTACGACGCCCGCAGCCCCAAGGTCGATCACCGCGTGGTCGACCCCGACAGGGAGCCTGAGCTTGCCAAAAAGTACGGCGTCACCAAGTACGAGCAGGCGGTGGTGAAGGCAAGCGAGACCAAATACGCCCTCGTCGAGAACGTGACGGAGGAGAACCTCACCAACGCGATAAAGCAGGTGACGGCTAAGGAAGGGCAGAAAGTTTACTTCCTTGTTGGTCACGGAGAGATTTCGCCCTACTCCACCGAAGCCGACGGCGCATCGCAGCTTAAGGACGCCATAAAAAAGGAGGGCTTCGACGTCGACACGTTAAACCTTATGCTTGTGGGCAAGATTCCCGACGATGCGGTGGTCGTAATCGAGATGGGTCCGCGAGCGGACCCCCTTCCCGCCGAGCTCGACACACTCAAGGCGTACTTCGATAGGGGCGGAAAGCTTTTGTTTATGCTCGAGCCCGGCTTTTCCGACTCGCTTGCGGCGTGGCTTGACAACTTCGGCGTTGACGTGGGCGATAACGTCGTCGTCGATATCTCGCCCGTTGGTCGTATGTTCGGCGCAAGCCCCGAGATGCCCATGGTGATGACCTACGACAAATCGCACGCCGTAACGAAGGGTTTCAACATAGCGACGATGTTCCCGACGGCGCGGTCAGTTTCGGCGTCGGAGAAGAGCCAGCCAGGTCTCAGAGTCGTCGAGATAGCGAAGACAGCCGAGCGTGCCTGGGCCGAGGCGAAGTGGCGCACCCACACCGCCCAGTTCGACGAGGACGAAGATATCGCCGGTCCTGTTCCCGTGGCGTGCGCCGTCGAGAGGACCACGCGAACACCGCGACCGAGAATGGTCGTCTTCGGAGACCCCGACTTCGCAACAAACAGGTACATAACCTTCTCGGGCAACAAAGACCTCGTGCTAAACGCCGTCGACTGGCTCGCGAAGCAGGAAAAGCTTATATCGATACGTCCCAAAAACCCGAAGGACCGAAAGCTTATGCTTACGCCGCGCCAACAGCAGAAGATCTTCTACCTTTCGGTCGTGGCGCTGCCGTTTTTCGCAATAGTCCTTGCCGAGATCGCGTGGTGGAGGAGGCAACACGCCTAACACTTCTGCCCCGAACTCGAAAGGAGGTCTGCGATGGACTGGAGGAAGACGGCTATCTTGGGCGCCGTTTTCGTTGTTGCTCTGGCTGCGTTCTGGGCGTTTGAGGTGAGGGGCAGAGCGAAAAGGGAGCGGGAAAAGGTCGAAAGCCAAAGGCTCCTTCCCAACGTAGAAAGGATCTACCGCTTTCGCATAGAGACAAGAAGCGACGTGGTCGAGGTGGCTCAGGATACCACAAGCAAGCAGTGGCAGGTTGTTGCGCCTGTGTTTTACCCCGCCGACAACGACGAGGTTCAGGAGGTTTTGAAGGCGGCGCTTGAGGCGCACTATACATCGGTCGTCTCCGACAGCGGCGACCCGCGCCGATACGGGCTTGCGCCAAAGCCCTGGGTCAAGTTCACCGCGGAGGGGAAAACATTCCTCCTCGGCGACGAGACGCCGACCAAAAGCGGCGTCTACGCAAAGCTTGAGGGCGACCCGAGGATACTCGTCGTGCCCTTTGAGTATCGCCGAAAGTTGCTTAAGGTCTCCTACGACCTGCGCGACAAATCGATCCTCCCAAGCGTGGAGGTCGAGGATATCGATAGCGTGCGGATAGCAAGACCCCAGGGCGAGCTTTTCATCTGCAGGAAGGGCGTGGAGTGGTGGTTGAGCAAGCCGATAGAGGCTAAGGGCGACAACAGCATGGTCGGTGCGTTTTTGCGCACGCTTCTGCGCGCGAAGGCGGCGGAGTTCGCCGCAGAGGACCACTCCGACTCAACGCTTGATGCCCTGGGCGCCAGGAAAGAGGGCGAAATCACCTTCTACACCAAAAGCGGGGCAAAGCTTTCAATGCGCGTTTACGCCAGGTACGCCGAGGGCGATACCACGCCCGAGTTCGTCTACGTCAGCACGCCCGAGAAAAAGCCCCTGTTCGAGGTATCTGATCTTGTTTGGCGTCAGCTTCGCAAGAACCCAACCGATCTCCGCGATAGATCCATCTGCGACGTGAAGGATGCCGATATGTTCGCCATCCGGGGTCCCGACGGGTTTGAGGTTGAGGGGAGACTTTCTGAGGGCGGATGGGTTATAACGAAGCCCGACAGCGGCAAAGGCGACGTCGACCAGATCGAAAGGATGCTTCGCAACTTCACCTACGCCCGCGTCGACTCGTTCAGAAACGATTCGAATTTTAAGCCCTCGGGCTGGGAGTTCTTCTTCTCCGTCGCGGGCGAGAGCACAAGGATCGAGGTCGGCGACACGGTGGGCAACCGCGTTCAGGTGCGGCGGAAGGGCGAAGGCGAATACTTCCTCGTCCACAAGACAAACATTCTCAAGTGGTGCAAGCCCAACTGGAGGCGTTTCGTCTCGCGGCGCCTCGTCGACGTCGATGCAACGCAGCTTGTTAGCATGACGGTCCGCGTGGGCGACAGCACCTACGTCTTCAGGAAGGGGAAGAAGAAGTGGCACGCCAAAACGCCTCAGGGCAAGGAGGAGGTGCCTTTCTACAGGGTCAGGCGGGCGATGGACGCAGTCGTCAAGCTGACGTTCACAAAGCAGCTTCCCGAGACGACCTCGTGGGACGAGCAGAACGCCCTCCTGCGCGCGGAGTTCACCGACATCGGCGGAAACTCGTACTACATTGCCATAGGCGACACCACAGACGGCGGCAGGATCGCCGCGGCGTCGGGGCAAAGCTCATACTTCCTCGTCTCGAAGGGGGCGATAAAAGCAATACTAAATAAGCTCAACAGCGTGGTAAAGAAGAAGGAATGAGCGCTTTTTCGCTTATATCCCTTGCGCTTCTTTCGTCTTTTGCGGAAAGCACGTTCGTTCTTCCGCAGGTTGCCGCCTCCTCGTCGATCTCGACGCAGAAACCGCGCGTGGGCGACACGGTGGAGGTTCACTACATCGTCGATATCGATGGGAATCCCTTGGTCTTCGTCTTCGATTCGCTTCTCGAGCCGCTTGCGCTCGGGCTTTCCTTCGTGGGCAGCGAAACGCGGACCACCACGAGGAAATCGAGCGAAAGCCTAAGTGGTACAACCGAGCTTATCATGCGCTTCGTCCCGAATCGGGCGGGTAGGGTCAGGATTTCGGACTACACCATAAGGCTTCTTGCGCCCCTGCCCGCCGGAGGGGATTCGCTTTCCTTCGACACCGTTGCGGTGAGGTTCTCGGGCTTCGAGCTTGACGTTCTTCCGCCACGGCGGACGGGGCTTTTCGTCGCGCTCGCCCTGTTCCTCTTGGGGATCGGTGCGTTTGCAGGGGCGATCGTTTTCATGACGAGGCTTGCGGCATCGCAGGGGCGAAGGCTTTTGGAGCAAAAGCCACCACCAACGCCCGAGGATAGGGCTTTGGCGGAGCTTGCGAGGATTGCGCCCCAGAGGCTCGAGACGAGGGAGCTTGCCGAAAGGCTCTCGAGAACGCTGCGGGCATACATATCCGAGCGCTTCGGAGTGCCCGCATTGAAGCTTTCGACCCAAGAGGTGATATCGCTCCTTGGCGAGCGCGGGCTCGGCGGAAGGCGCTTCGTCGCCATCGAGAAGGTGCTTCGCTTCTGCGACGACATCCTCTTCGCGGGCAAGCTCCCCACCGCAGACGAAATAGCCGAGGCACTCGACTCGGCAAAAGAAGCAGTGTCGGGATGATGAAAAAACCCGGGAGGTTTTGAGATGACGGTCGACATCGCTCAGCTCAACGAGAGGATAAAAGCCGAATCCGCCTTCGTCGATGCCCTGCGGGAGGAGATGGGCAAGGTGATAGTTGGTCAGCGCAGGGTTTTGGAGAGGCTTTTTATCGGGCTTCTTGCCGACGGGCACATTCTGCTCGAGGGCGTTCCCGGGCTTGCGAAAACCCTAATGGTGCGGACTCTGGCTGCGTGTGTGAACGCAACGTTCCAGAGGATACAGTTCACCCCCGACCTCCTTCCCGCAGACATAACCGGAACGCTCATCTTCAACCAGCGCACGGGCGAGTTCGTACCCAAAAAGGGACCGATCTTCGCCAACTTCATCCTCGCCGACGAGATCAACCGTGCGCCTGCAAAGGTCCAGTCGGCGCTTCTGGAGGCTATGCAGGAGCGGCAGGTCACCATAGGCGACGAAACCTACGACCTGCCCAAGCCGTTCCTCGTCCTTGCAACGCAAAACCCCATAGAGCAGCAGGGGACATACCCGCTGCCCGAGGCGCAGGTCGACAGGTTCATGCTCAAGGTTATAGTCGATTACCCGCGCAGGGAGGAGGAGCGGGCGATAATGCGCATCCACACGCGCATAAAGCCGCCCCAGGCGCAGAAGGTCGTCGACCCCGAGGACATCCTCCGCGCAAGGGAGGTGGTCAGGGACGTCTACGTCGACGAAAAGATCGAAAACTACATCCTCGACTTAGTCTTCGCCACGCGCTACCCCGAGCAGTTTGGTCTCGACGAGCTTCGTCCGCTTATTGCCTGGGGTGCTTCTCCGAGGGCTACGATGTTCCTTCGCATAGCGGCGCAGGCGCACGCCTTCCTCGACCACAGGGGCTACGTCACCCCCGAGGACGTGCGCGCGGTCGCAATGGACGTCCTGCGGCACAGGGTGATCGTAACGTACGAAGCCGAGGCGGAGGAGAAGACCTCGGAGGACATAGTTCGCGCCATACTTGCGCGGATCGAGGTGCCGTAACCCAAAACGGAGGGGTCGCATGGTTCCATACGACGTCATAAGGCGCAAGCGGGACGGGGAGGAGCTTCCGCCCGATGTGATAAAGGAGTTTGTTTCGTCGTATGTTGGCGGCGGAGTGCCCGACTATCAGATGTCGGCTTTCCTTATGGCTGTCTATTTCCGCGGGATGACCCCCACCGAGACCTTGGCGCTCACCGAAGCCTACATCGAAAGCGGCGAAAAGCTCGATTTCTCGGACATCCCTATGCCTAAAGCCGACAAGCACTCCACGGGCGGAGTTGGGGATAAGGTTAGCCTTGTTCTTGCGCCGCTTGTTGCGGCGTGTGGCGTTGCCGTGCCGATGATATCGGGGCGCGGTCTCGGACACACCGGCGGAACGCTCGACAAGCTCGAGTCGATCCCCGGACTCAGGATCGAGCTTTCCATCGACGAGTGCCGCCGCGTCCTCGGAGAGGCTGGGTTCTTCATCGCCGCCCAGACGGAAAGGATGGTCCCCGCCGACAAGAAGATTTACGCCCTGCGGGACGTGACGGCGACCGTCGAGTCGATACCGCTTATCGTCGCGAGCATAATGTCAAAAAAGCTTTCGGAGGGCACCGACGCCCTCGTGCTCGACGTCAAGTTCGGCAACGGCGCCTTTATGAAAAAGCTTTCGGACGCAAGGCGCCTTGCCGAGGCGATGGTGGACGTGGGCAAGCGCTACGGCGTGAAGACATCGGCTCTGCTTACCGACATGAACCAGCCTTTGGGGCGGTGTGTGGGCAACGCCCTCGAGGTTGAGGAGGCTATCCTCTACCTCCGCGGCGATGACCGCCCCGACGACCTCCACGAGATAACGTTCGCCCTCGGCGCGGAGATGCTCGTTCTCGCTGGTGTGGCGGGCAGCGAGGACGCCGCAAAGCTTTCGCTGCGCAAGGCGCTGGATTCGGGCGATGCGCTTGAGCGCTTTGCCCGCTTCGTCGAGGCGCAGGGTGGCAAGCCCGGGGTGGTCGAGGACCTCGCGCTTTTGCCGCGCACACCGCACACCGCCGTCGCCGCGGCGAAAAATGACGGCTGGATCGCCGGATTCGACACGTACGGCATCGGCATGCTCGGCGTTGAGCTCGGCGCCGGGCGCAAAAAGGTGGGAGAGCGGATCGACCACGCCGTTGGGTTTAAGTTTCACAAAAAGGTTGGCGACGAGGTTTCGCGCGGCGAGGCTGTTGCCACAGTCTTCGCCAGGGACGAGGAGCAGGCGCGATGGGCTGCAGACCGTCTGACCGAGCTTGTGACCATCTCCGAGACGCCGGTTAGCCCGCCTGTGCTTTTGGGCGAAAAGGTGGCGTGATCACTGGGGCGCAAGGGCGAGGTCCGCGATCCTCTGCAGAAGCCGGTCGAGCCCATCGCCCGCAACGGCGCTTATGAGCATAACCTCCTCGCCCGGGAACTCCTTCTCCCATCGTTTCTGCAGAAGCTCGCCGGGTGCGGCGTCGATCTTGTTGAGCGCAAGAAGCCGCGGGCGCTCAAGAAGCGCAGGGTCGTACTCGCCAAGCTCCGAAAGAAGCGTTGTGTAGGCTTTTTGCGGCTCGTCGAGGATGTCCAGAAGGAGCACGAGCGCCTTGGTTCGAGATATATGTCGCAGGAAGTCGAGTCCCATCCCGCGCCCTCGGTGAGCGCCCTCGATAATGCCTGGGATGTCGGCTATCACGAGCCGCCTTCCGTCGGGCAGCTGCGCGACGCCGAGGCAGGGGTGCTTCGTCGTGAAGGGGTAGTCGGCTATCTTCGGGTGCGCCTTCGTTAGCCGCGAAAGCAGGGTCGACTTCCCCGCGTTGGGCAGCCCCACCAGACCGACGTCGGCGATGAGCCTGAGCTCGAGGATGACCCATCGCTCCTGACCGGGTCTTCCGGGCTCGGCGAACCTTGGGGCTTGGTTTGCCGGAGTGGCGAAGGCGGCGTTCCCTCTGCCGCCTCTGCCGCCACGCGCCACAACAAACTCGCCCGAAACAAGATCAGCAAGACGCTCCCCGCTTTCGGCGTCGATGACAACCGTGCCCGGTGGAACCTCGATTATGCAGTCGGCGCCGTCTCGACCGTGGCGGTTTTTGCCCTCGCCAGGACGTCCGTTCTCCGCCCTGAAGTGCCTGCGGTAGTAGAAGTCGAGCAGCGTGTGCATCTTCGGGTTGACCCTGATGATCACATCGCCGCCTTTCCCGCCGTCGCCGCCTGCAGGACCGCCTCGAGGACGAAACTTCTCCCTCAAAAACGCAACGCAGCCGTCGCCGCCGTCACCGGCCTTGACGTAAATCTTGACGCGGTCGATGAACATCCCGAAGGTTCAGTCCTCGAAGGTGTAGTGCTTTCGGACGGGCTCCAAAACCCTCCAGACGCACTTGAGACCCTTGGGGAAGCGCACCAGGTCGCCCTTGCCGATCTCGACGCTCTTGCCGTCGGCGGTTTCGACGATGACACGCCCCTCGAGGAAGTAGCAGACCTCGGTGGTATCATACTCCCAGGGGAACTGTGCCACGGGTGACTCCCACACAGGCCAGCTGCGAACGCCAAGCTCCTCAAGCTCCCTCTCGCTCGGACGACGAACCTCGATGTCCATACAAAAACCTCCTTCCACCCGAAGCGAAATTTACCGGCGCTCATCCGCCCCGCAAGGGGAAAACGCGCCAAAACGAAAAGCCCGCTCCCTCCCGGAGCGGGCTTCGAAGCCTCGACCGCAAAAAGCCTCAGTCCATAAGCGAGAAGTTGGGAACGGTCTGATACCCGTACGTGAAGGTTATCCTGTCGTGGGGGCTTGATGTGTAGGAGTCGATGCGAAGCTTCACGTAATGCCACTCGTCGGTGTGGTTCTTGAAGACGACGATCCCGTAGACCTGTCCCTCGCCGACGTCGACGTAGTTGACGTAACCTTCGGTGGGCAGGTTGCCAACGTTGTCGTAGTCGGCGGCGATGACCTGGAAGCCCGTGGTAAAGTCGCTCCAATCGAGGACGTCAGCGCTTGTGAGGGTGTTGTCGCTGTCGTAGTAGAAGTCGATGTAGTCGGCGTTGTTTTCGTTAACGGAGTAGCTTGCGCCGGCGCCGGTGTCCCAGTTCCAGCCCCAGCCGCTGTAGCCAACGTCGGTTGGTGTGTCCAGATCGTAGAGCTCGCCTGTGCCCTCGACAAGCTCAGTCGACGCTGTTGCGGCGGAGGACTCCTCATCCCCGCGGTAGGCGACAACCTCATACGTCCCAAGCTCGTCGGGGGCGGTGTGGGTGTAGGTGGTCGTCGATGCGTCGACTTCGGCAAGCTCGACGCCGTTGAAGTAGATGATGTATCCGTCGATGTCCTCCGTCGGCGAAGGCGACCACGTCAGGACAAGGTCGGTTTCGTTGGTTGCGCCGTGAAGGGTTAGGTTCGTCGGCGGCTCGATCGACTCGGAGGGCTGCTCGCAGCCAAAGCCGAAAAGCATCACAAGCCCCGAAACCGCCAAAAGAACGACCAGCCTCTTGCGCATTGCCAGACCTCCTTTCGCTGAGTGCAGAGATTATTTAACGCGGGCGCCCTTCTTCTTGCTCGTCTTAGTCTTCTTTGTGGCTTTGCCCTTGGTTGTGGTGCCCTTCTGGGTCTGCTCGACCTTCTCGCCCGCCTGCTGAGCCTCCGCCGCCTGCGGAGGTGCGAAAAGCTCGGGATGAGAAGCCTTAAGGTCGTTTATCGTCTTCTCCAGGGCGTCTATCTTCGACTTCGCGATATCGAGGTCGCTGCGCAGCTGGTCGACCTTTGCGGCAAGGTCGTCGATCTGCTGCTTAAGCGCTGCGGCTGTTCCCGCACCCTGGCAACCGCCAAGAGCCAAGAAAGCCAAAACGCCAAAAGCCACTGCCGCCAGAACAGCTCGCCTCATCTCGTCCTCCTTGCTTGGGTTCCCTAAGCCCTCCTGCCAACAAGCGCTGTCAAAATTATAATCACAGCGCGGAGTTGTCAACAAGAAATTTGGCTTTGGACGCCATCAGGCTGCCCCGCCGTTTTTGGGATGCTCAACGCGGTAGGCGCGCCAGCCCGTTAGGGTATGCAAAAGCCACCAAAGGCTGTAGTGGGCAACAAGACCCAGAAAAAGCAAGAGGTTGAGGGGAAGCAGGTAGGGGTAGTGCTTTTGGAAGTACTTGAACATCGATATGTGATGCCACCAGAACGCTTTTTTCCTTCGCTTTTTCGACGACGCGCCCCAGGCGTGGAGTATTCGGGCGTTTGGGTTGAAGACGACGCGCCAGCCGGCTTTTTTTAGCCTGCGGCAGATGTCCACGTCCTCTATGTAGATAAAAAACCTTTCGTCCAGAAGTCCCACCTGTTTGAGCGCCTCGGCGCGGAGCATGAGGAACCCTCCCGCAAGCGCCTGAACGTCGGTGACATCGTCGGGAACGCGGCGAAGCTCCTCCATCTTCCACCTGAAGACGGGAAGCTTGGAGAAAAGCGAAGACCTGGAGAAAAGGAGGTTGAAGTAGGTGGGGTACACAAGCGTTGAGGGCTGGATTTTGCCGTCTTCGGTTATGATGAGTCCGCCCGCGGCGCCGACGTCGGGGTTTGTGTCCATAAAAGACACAAGCACATCCAGGGCATCGCCCATAAGCGCGGCATCGGAGTTCAGGAGGAGGTAGTATTCCGCATCGACGGCTCGGATGCCTTGGTTGCATCCGCGGGCAAAGCCCAGGTTCTCGTCGTTTTCGATCAGGTAGACCCATGGGAACTGCTCGCGCACAAGCTGAGGGCTCCCGTCGGTTGAGGCGTTGTCGACTACCACGGTGACAAAGCTTCCCAGCGTAAGCGGGTTCCGCTCGATGGAGAGGAGGCATCGCTTTAGGTGCCAGGCGGTGTTGTAGCTTACGACGACGATGGCAAGCTTAGCCGTGCGGGCGATGACGTCGATCCCCTCAGTGGCTGCGCGGGTCCTGACGACCTTTTTCGGCTCGCCGCTCATATCTTCCCCAAAAGAGCCTCAAGCCTGAGCCACCAAACCAAAAAGAAAGCCTCGTAGATTATCTTCTTGCTTATCTTCGACTCGCCGTGGACGCGGTCCCGAAAGATTATCGGGATCTCCTTTATCCAAAAGCCCTTGCGCCACACCTTAAACTTCGTCTCTATCTGGAACGAGTATCCGTCGGATCTTATCCTGTCGAGGTCGAGCTCCTCGAGGACCCTCCTTCGGAACGCCTGGAACCCCGCCGTGGCATCGTGGACGGGAAGACCCGTGACGAAGCGGGAGTATTTGCTTGCCCAGCGCGAGAGAAGCTCTCTTTTCTTGGGCCAGTTCTCGATGCCGCCACCCTCAACCCAGCGCGAGCCGATGACAAGATCAGCCCCCTCCTCAGCCGCCTTTATCATATCGGGGATGCGGCTTGGGTCGTGGGAGAAGTCGGCGTCCATCTCAAAGGTGAGGTCGTATCCCTTCTCGAGCGAATACTTGAACCCCATGACGTACGCCGTTCCGAGCCCGAGCTTGCCCTCCCTGTGTATCACGCTGACCCTCGGGTTTTCGGCGGCGAGCCTGTCGGCTATCTCGCCCGTGCCGTCGGGGGAAGCGTCGTCGATTATGAGGACGTCGATCCGATCGTCCTGCTCCAAAACCGCAGGGACTATCCTGCCTATGTTCTCGCGCTCGTTGTAGGTGGGCATCACCACCAAAACGCGCCTTATGGGCGAAAGGTCCTTTTCGCGCTTCTTCACCATCGCTCCAAAGCCAATTTAAATTCGGCGCGGTTGTGTCGCAGCGCAAGTTTTATTTTTCTCGCCCCTTACCGCCCTCAAGGACAAAAGCCCGAACTATCCCGTCGTCGCCGTATTTCTCGCGGATCTTCGCGAGAGCCTCAAGAAGTTTTTCGTCGACTTCATCGGAGTCCGAAAAAAGCTCGGGTGGGTTTTTCTGCGACGGCGACAGGTTCGATAGCCCCACGCCCAAAAGCCTTATTGGCGCTGGTGTGGTGCGCTCAAAAAGCTTTGCCGCCGTCTCGAAGATCCTCTTCGCGCTGCGCGTTGGTGAGGAAAGCGTCTCAGAGCGTGTCACAAGCCTGAAGTCGGCGTATTTGACCTTAAGCGTTACCGTTCTGCCCACGAGCCCCTCCGCAAGGAGCCTTTCGGCAAGCTTGTCACAGAGCAGAAGAAGCCTTCTTCGCAGCGTGTGGGCGTCGGCGATGTCGACCTCAAACGTCCGCTCGACGGAGATGCTCTTCCGCTCACGCTCGGGCACGACGGGGCTCTGGTCTTCGCCGAGGGCGAGGGAGAACAGGGCATCGCCCGCCTTGCCGAAGAGGCGGACGAAAAGCTCCCTGGGGAAGCGCAGAACGTCGCCAACCCTGCGGATCCCTATCCTCAAAAGCTTCTCCTCAAACTTTTTGCCGACGCCCGGAAGCGCCGATACGGGCAGCGGGTCGAGGAACTCCCGCACCCGTTCGGGCGGGACGACGACAAAACCGTCGGGCTTGCCGAAGTCGCTTGCGATCTTCGCAAGCATCTTGTTGGGCGCAACGCCCACCGATGCCGTAAGACCCGTCTCCTTTTTTATCGTGCGCTTGATCCGCCTGGCGGTTTCGACGGGGTCGCCGAAGAGGCGCTGTGTGCCCGTGAGGTCGACGTATGCCTCGTCGATGGATGCGAACTCCACAAGGGGCGAGAACCGCAGGAGGATCTCCCGTATTTGGCGCGATATCTGCTCGTATCGCTGGAATCGCGGTCGCAGGAAGACCGCGTGGGGGCACAGGCGGTAGGCTTTTTTGATGGGCATTGCGGAGCGCACGCCGTACTTTCGCGCCTCGTACGACGCCGCAGATACAACGCCGCGCCCTTTGAAGGGATCACCGCCAACTATGACGGGTTTGCCGCGGAGCTCGGGGCGATCGAGCTGCTCCACCGAGGCGTAGAAGGCGTCCATATCTATGTGGGCTATCACCCTCACTTGCCGACGCAGAACCTCTCGAAGATCTCCTCGTACACCGACTCCACCTCGCCCGGCGCGGCGATTTGGGCGAGGAGCCCCTCAGCCCTCTCGAGAACGGCCTGCGCCACGTCGATAAACGATTTCTTGAGGGCGTCGACCGCCACGCAAAGCTCGTCGGCAGCCTGGGCGACGAGGCTTTCGGTGCGGGCAGTGAGCATAACGGCGTCCGCGGGGACGTCGGCGACCAGGCTCTCAAGCTTCTCCAGAAGGTCTTCGACGCCGTCGCCCTTGAGGGCGGAGATGGGGATCGCCTCTGGGAAGCGCGCGCAGACTTCGCGGCGCAGTCCGAGGTCGGATTTGTTGAGGACGACGACGTTGTTCGTCTCCAGCGGGGGCGGATTTCTGCCGCCCGCCGAGCCGTCCACCACCCACACGACGACGTCTGCGCTCTGCAGAGCGCTTTCGGCTCGCCTTATCCCCTCGACCTCGACGGGATGCTCCGCCTCCCTTATGCCCGCGGTGTCGAGCAGCTTCACGGGGATGCCTCCTATCTCCACCGTCGCCTCGATGATGTCGCGGGTCGTTCCCGGGTGGGGCGTCACTATTGCGCGCTCCGCGCCGACTATCCTGTTGAAGAGCGTGGATTTGCCGGCGTTTGGCTCGCCGGCTATCACGACGACGACGCCGTCGTCAAGCGCCCTTGAGGCCGATGCCCTGCGGAGAACGTCGAGCAAGACGCGCCTTTGCGCCTCAAGCTCATCCACCCAGCGCTCTATGTTGGGCTGCGGCAAATCGTCCTCTGGGAACTCGAGGGAGGCGACCATCTCGACGAGGACGTCCCGCACCCTCCGCCACGACTCCCGAAGTTTTTGGGATGTTGCCGCGGTTCGCCTCGCCGCGAAGAGCGCTCGCTCCGTCTGCGCCGAAACCGTCGCCAAAACGGCTTCGGCTTCGATGGGGTTCATCTTGCCGTTCGCTATCGCGCGCAGGGTGAACTCTCCGGGGAAGGCGAGCCTTGCACCGCAGGAGGTGAGCCTGTCGAGGACGAGCCGCAAAAGGACGGGGTTGCCGTGCAGCGAAAGCTCGACCATATCCTCGCCGGTGTAGCTTTTGGGCTTTTTGAACACGGTGGCGACGGCCCTCTCGTGCACACCGTTGATCCTTAGCTTTACGACCGACGCTCTGTTTGGCGGGAAGTCGCTTATTGGCGGCGACGGGCTCAGGCACCTTTGGACGACGTCTATTGCGCCTTCGCCGCTTATCCTCAGGATTCCCAGCGCTGCGCGACCGTGGGGGGTTGCCACAGCGGCTATAACCTCGCCCGAGAGCGCTCGCGAAAGCTTTTCGTGCAGATCCATCATCGCCTCGCAAAGGCGCCCTTGACCACGCTCCCCCAAAGAACCCACGTGCCGGCTTCGGTTATTTCGACGGGGATGATCTCCCCGCGCTTCGCGCCACACGCAGCCGACAGAAGGACCGTTCTGCCCGAGGGCGCGGTCCCGCGGAGCATGCCGGGGTTTTTGGGGGCAACTCCCTCCACCAAAACGTCCTGCAGGGTGCCCAAAAGCCTGCGGGAAAAGTCCTTGGCAAGCTCTATCCCAAGGGCGATGACCTCGTTGAGGCGCCTTATCTTGACGTCTTCGGGCACGTCGTCGGGCAGCTTTGCCGCCGCCGTCCCAGGGCGAACCGAGTACCTGAACGCAAAAGTCCCCGCAAAGCCCACCCTGCGCATCACATTGAGCGTCGCCCGGTGATCCGCTTCGGTCTCGCCGGGAAAGCCGCAGATTATGTCGGTCGTTATCGCCGCATCCGGAAAGCGGCGGTATATGCGCTCCACGAGGTCGAGGTAGTATGCGGCGGTGTACCTCCTGTTCATGGCGCGCAGGATCGCGTCGCTCCCGGACTGGAGCGGGAGATGGAACGACGGCGGAATCACGTCCCTGTGCGCCTCGACCACGTCCAGGACGGCGTCGGAGAAGTCCTTGGGGTGGTTCGTGACGAACCGAAGCCTCAAAAGACCCTCAAGCTCCGCTACCATCCCGAGGAGCTTTGGGAAATCTGTGTCGCCAAAGCGGTAGGAGTTCACGTTCTGCCCCAAAAGGGTTATCTCGACCACCCCCCTTTGCAGAAGTTCCCGCACTTCGCGCAGGATTTCGTCTGGGCTTCTGCTGCGCTCCCTGCCGCGGACGTAGGGGACGATGCAGTAGGTGCAGAAGTTGTTACATCCCCGCATGATGGTCACGAACGCGGAGACGGCGCCCTCCTTCGTGTGTGCCGGCACACCAAGCCCCGTGAAGTCGGGCTTTGTGTCCACAAAGACGCCGCCAGGAATATCGCCCTCGACTATGCGGGGGATCACGTCGAGCCTGTCGGTTCCGACGACGAAGTCGAGTCCTGGGATCTGCTCCAAAAGCTTTTCGCCCAGCTTCTGAGCGACGCATCCGATCACGCCCACACTTACCCACGGTCGGCGCTTCTTCAGCCCGACAAGCGCCCTAAGCCTTCCCAGGGCGCGGTCCTCGGCGTGCTGCCTTACGGCGCACGTGTTGACGATGATCACGTCGGCGTCCCTGGGCGATTCGGTCCAGATGTGACCCTCACCCTCCAGAAGCGCCCTGAGGGCGGCGGAGTCGTACTTGTTCATCTGGCAGCCGTAGGTCACTATGTGGAACTTCCTCTTCATATTTCGATAAAAAAGCGCCCTGCCGGGCGCCACGGGAACCACGGGAAAGCCAGCCCGCATAAAGACTACCTGTGCGCCTTGGCTCGGGCACGCTCCTTTATCTCAAGCCATGCCTGCATGGCGTTCGTCTTAAGCTCCGCGAAATCGCCGTTGTTTTTGACTATGATGGAGTGCCTCGGGTGGAAGGTTTT
The DNA here is from genome assembly GCA_965552135.1 of uncultured bacterium. Taxonomy (GTDB): domain Bacteria; phylum UBP14; class UBA6098; order B30-G16; family B30-G16; genus CBEVQY01. Next base: position 76,008 of record CBEVQY010000001.1, read on the forward strand.
GAATAGCTCCTCCTGCGCCTGGATTCTGCGCTCGGCGTCCTCCTGCGAAAGCCCCCTCTGGCGGATGAGCCTGTTCATAAGCTGCCATTTCGGCGCCTCGACTATGACGATGAGGTCCATCGCCTTCGCCAGGTCCCAGCGGGGCAAAAGCGCAGCATCCAAAACGACAACACCTGGAAATCCACCCTTCTGGAAGTCGACTATTATGTCCCTTATGCGGGCACAAAGCGGCTTTTCCATTATGCTGTTGAGCTTTTCAAGGTTCTCGGAGCTTGAGAAGACAACAGCGGCAAGCTGAGAGCGATCTATCTCGCCGGCGCCGTCCAGAACGCCCTCGCCGAAGGCATCGACTATGCGCTTCTTTATCGCAGGCTCCTTGAGAAGCTTATGCCCTATCCTGTCGGCATCGATGAGATAGGCGCCCATGTCTTTATATAACTTCGCCACCGATGTCTTGCCCGAAGCGATCAAACCGGTTATGCCCACGAGGTACATAGCCCCTCCTTGGACTTCCAATCGCCCAGTTTTTAAATAATATCGCCGCTTTGCGGCAAGTCAAGCCCAAAAGGCTTGGTTTTGCTCAGCTCAACGCTTTGGAGATAATCGCCCCAAGCTTTCGCGCCTCGGGGACCGAAAGGAGACTCGTGATCGTCCAGTACGCCACGGCAGCGGCAGCGGCGAGCAGAGCAAGCATGGCAAGGCGCGTTGCCTTTGCACCAAAGCCGACGACGTTGAAGTCTATCTGATTTGCGCAGAGGGCAACAACAGCGGCAACCGCAGCGGCGGCGAATATCGATTTCGCCACAAGCCCGGCGATGGGCTTCAGACGAATTCTGACTCTCCTTCGCAGCCGTAGTATGAAGACGAGGTCGAGCGCGGCAAACGCCGCAGCGAAGGTGGCGACAAGCCCGAGGAAGCCGAAGATCCTGAGCATGACGACGTCCGCGGCCATCGCCGCAAGCCACACCGCCGAGCCTGTGGTTGCGAGGGATTTGGTGTCCCACACGGCGGCAAGGACCCTCCCCAGGAAGATACTGAACCCCTGGAACACGAACCCGATCGCGAGGATTTTGATCGCGGCGGCGGTATCGGCTGCGGCAGCGAGGGAGAAACGCCCCTGCCTCAAAAGAACGTAGACGACAGGCTTTGCCATAACGAAAAGCCCGAAGGCGGCGGGGATGAAAAGGTATAGCCCGAAGCGTGCAACCTCCTCAAGCTGCGCCGCAAGCGCGTCGGTCCTTCCAGCCGAGGAGGTCTCCGATATGCTCGGGTGAACCACAACGAAGAGGGGCTGCACGAAGAGATACACTGTGGCGCCCACGATCATCTGCGCCAGGGAGAGCGCCGTTATTTTGCCCGCGGGCAGAAAGGACGCCAGGAATCGTTCGAACACCCTGAACGCCTGCGCCGCAGCGTTGAACGCAACCGCCAGCGCACACTGCGCCGCAAGCCCCCCAACCTGCGGGTCGCGGAACGTGGGTCTACCTATGGGGCGAAATCCCTTTTGTATCAGGGCTGCGGCGACTACAGCCACTGCGCAAAGCGCTCCCAGAACGTGCCCAAGCCCCAGCGAATATATCCCCATGCTCTTGTGGAAGGCAACGAGCGCTGCAATGACTGCTACGGTTATCGTAAGGGCAGCGATCTCCGGCACGACGAACGACCTTTTCGCGTGCAGCGCGGCTGCAAGGATGAAGAACGCTCCTGAAACAAGCGCCGCAGGAAGCATGTAAAGCGTCAGTCCGGTCAGGCTTTCCTTCGATTGGGCAGCTAACCCCGGCGCCACCACGGGGATCCAAAGCGACGCCGTTGCGCACAGGAGCACTATAAGCGTTCCCCCCACCAAAACGAGATCACCCACCAGCGATGCCAAAAGCCTTTTTGCCGCGGCAGCGCCGCCCTTTACCTCGGCATCCAGAAGGGCTGTTGTAACCATTGCCTGCGTGAGTCCCGCACCGAAAAAGAGCGAGAGCATATTGAAAAGCTGGAAGGCGATGAAGTACGCATCGGTTTTTCCGGTTGCGCCGAAGATCCTTGCGATGAGCACTTGCCGCACCAGCGCCGCAAGCCGCGCCGCAACCCTCAGCACAGAAAGCGTTGCGGCGCTGCGGGCAGCCGAACCCGTAACTACACCCTCTTGACCCTCAGATCTGACCATAGATGCGAATTAAAGGCGATGAAGAAAGACATCGAGATTATAGCCGTAGGCGAGATCCAAAGATGGGAGTTTGTGAGCGCCATCGCAAGCGCTGTGGGTATCGCGGCAAGCCCCACAATGGCGAAACAACGCACAAAACCGGAGTCGACGCGCTCAATCCTGCGCATAAGCTTAAATCCCACCACGAGTGAAGTTACGCAAATACTTAAAAAAGCTGCAAGCCCTACGACCCCCGCTTTGCACAGAATGAGAGGATATAAACTGTCGATGAAGAAAAAGCCCCTCATGGTCGCAAAAGTCGTTCCCAAGCCTGTTCCCCAAAGGATGCTTGACTGTTTGAGCTTGTGCAAAGCCTCTATGGTTTCTATGAACCTTGCCTGCAGGGAGGGGACGAACCGCAGATTTTGCGGTTCTGCGAAAACTATAAGCGATTGTTTTAAGGCGAAGACAAATGGCGACGTTGGCTCGGCAAAAAAAGCGGGGATGATTATCACTGCAACAATTCCCGCCAGTCCGAAAACCGCGGCAAAGCGCAGCAAGAAGACGGTCCTCGCCCTTCCCCGAAGGCTAAGCGCATAGAACAAAGCGGAAAATATCATCGCAAAAGCCATGCCAGCTATAAAAGTTCTGAATCTTGAGTAGACAAGCAGAGCAAGCTGAGCCAAAGTCAAAAGCCACCAGCTTCTTTTGACGGAAAGTCCTAAAAGGAAGGTGAGCGCAGTGGACATGCTGAAGATGAAGAGGTTAAAACCCCATATCCTTGCGGTTCGGAACTCCACCACCTCCACCGTGGTGATATGCATGACGATTTTGAACGCGAACGCGGCAGCTCCTGCAAGCGCAGCATAAAGCCAGTGCCGCCCGAATCGTTCCAGGTTGCCCCAATAGGTGAAAACGTATCTGAAAACAAAAACCCAGATGAAGTGCATAGGACCTCGGAAGAAGTCGCTTCTGAACGCGCTGCCGTACTGCCCTTTCGCAATCCCTATCGCGGCGGCGATTATGAGCGCCAAAATATATGATCCAACGGCAGCCTCCACAGCGCCGAGTCTGCGGACAAAATCGTAAACTCTGCGAACCTGGACGTCGAAGGCAAGGGAGCAAAGGATCAAAAGGGCGGCGAGGTCGGATGGGCGCACGAACATCCCGCCGAACTTAAAGGACACAAACATGGGCGCTACCTGCACGGTCCACAGTGTCAGCACAGATATAAGCGCGGGCGACGCCACAAAGGACACCACAAGTATACAGACGCCAAACAAAAGCAGAAGGAACCTGAACTTTTGCCACTTGTAAAGCGCCAGGGCGGAGAAAAGAGAGAGCGAAGTTACGATGAAAGCTAAAACACACTGCGGGAGTCGACGCAGTCTATTAAGAAGTCTTAAAACCATGTCTCCTTTATTTTCGTCTGAGGAAGACGGAGCGGATGGCGTCCCACCTCTCCGCCAGCGTGACGTAAGCAGCCGCAAGGATGCACCCTAAAGCAACCCCTGCGGCCAGAACGAACGACCGTCTTGGTCCGGTCTTGGTCCGCGGCACCTCGGGCGGATCAAGCACGTTGACGCTGGGAACGGATTTTACCATATTAAGCCTTGCCGACTCAAGCTGCTGCACGATATAGCGGTAAGCGTCCTTGCGGGCATCGAGTATGACGCGAAGACGCTCGTACTCCATATTCGCGACAGGATCAGTGGAGTAGTTCTTGTGGGTCCTGACAAATACACGCAGGCTCTCTTGGGCAGCATCAAGCTGATTCAGGCACTCCCGAAGACGAACCGTAAGGTACTCGTACTCCTTGCGGGCTTGAGTCTGCATGTTGTGTTGAAGGAACCACTCAAGCTTCTCAAGCCACGTCTTCACCGCAAAGTACGAAAGGTATGGATCCTTCGACGTGAAGCTCAAAGTCACAATGCCTTTTTCTATTGAATAGGTTACTTTAGCCTTTCCCAAAAAGCCTTTGTAAGCTTTGTCATTGCTTCGCCACAAAAACAGGGAACGCATCGACGAAGCGCCCGTTTTACGCTGTAAGACAGAATCGAACGGGGCATCTACGGTTGCGAGAACCACCTGACGGCTCTTTAAGATTTCAGGGAAGAGGAGGCTTGAGATTCCCGAGGATGTCGCAAGCTGTTCCAGGGTTGATGGCAAAAACCCGGCGATAAGTCCCAAAGGTCCGCTGGTTGGTCCTGAGGGGAGGAGCGACGCCGAAGCCGTATATTTGTTGGGCAAAAGAATCGCGTAGACCAGGAAGGCGACGGTAGAGGCAGCTATAATCCCTGCGCAAACGCGCCTATGCTTGACCAGAACCGCCAATATGGAGACCGCTCTTCCCATGTTTACAGCTTGAGCAGGATGTAGACGGTGGTTGCGACCCCCGAGAGGATCGAGATTACATCTCTAAGCGAAGCGAGCCAGTTGACTTCGCGTTTTATGCGCTGAGGGACGACAATGATATCGCCTGGGGAGACATCGTTGAAGCCGAGCGAGACCTTAAGGACTCTGCCGTTTGGTTTCACAAGTCTTATTTCGCTTCTGTCGGCGTTGCGGGTAAGCCCCCCTGCGCGCTTGATGTAATACCTGACGCTTTTGCCCTTGCGGTATTTGACCGTTCCGTTCGACGCAACTGCGCCCGTAACGCTCACGCCGTCGGGTCGACGCGGAATGAATATCGTGTCGCCGGGCTCCATCTTTATGTCGTCCTTGCCGGCAAGGATAGCCTCCATATCGAGGATCACCCTGTTGAGATCCGCGGGGTTCCAGTTGAATATCAGTGCGGTTGTGTCGATTCTGCCGAGGGTGTCGAGGGTTAGCTGCTGCGTGCCCCGAATAACGCGCAGAACGTTCCTCCGGGCAACCTCCTCCGCTATTCGTGGCCGAATAAACACCGCACCTTCGAGGAAAGCTTCGTCCGTCACGCCGCCAGCTCGAGCTATTATGTGGGAAAGCGTTTCGTCATCGGAGAGCAGAGCGTAGTTGCCCGGGAAGTTAACCTCCCCAAGAACGGTGACGAACTGATTTTTTCGCCACTTCGGCACAGAGCGGACGAAGAGATAATCGTCGTCCTGAAGCTTTAGGTTTCTTGGGTCGCTTGGGTTGCGAAGGATATCACCTAAGGGGATGACCTCAAGTTTCGTCTCACGCCCCTCTATGATTCTAACGAGCTCGGCGCTGTCGGGGTAGGCGTATTTCGTAAGTCCGCCCGCAAGGAAAACAAGATCAGAGACCCTCATTCCCTCAAAAAGCTCGTACCTTCCCGGTTTTCGCACGGCGCCGCCCACTGCGACGTATTCTTTGTCCAGAAAACGCCGCTTCGAAAAGACCTGGATCCTGTCGTGCGGCTTAAGGGGGATGTTTGCGGCAGAATCCCCCTCAAGCGCCTTGCCAAGGTCGACCGGCATCAGGCGATATCTACCGTCCCCCATCAAGCGAAGCAGGTTCGCTCTGGCAAGGTAGGTGTCGTCAAAGAGTGCGTTGTCGCCCTTAAAAAGGTCTGCCACGCGCATCCCCTCGAACCATCCGTACGCCCCCGGCTGTGGCACATAGCCCTCGACGAAAACGATCTTCTCCCTGTACGGGTTGACCGGGAAGATCGATATATCGTCGCCGTCTTCAAGTGGAGTTTTGGCTTGGGAGGAGTCGGTCAGGTCGATCGTCAGCGACCTGTGCAGTCCGTTTTCGAGTCTGTCCACGAAGATCGCTTTCGTGTTTGCGTCGGGGAGCGTGCCGCCGCAAAGCCTTATCAGGTCGGCTATGGTCTCGCCGGGCAAAAGCTCGTATTCGGCGGGTGTCTTCACCCTGCCGCGGAGCTTGACGAGCACCTTGTAGTGCGGCACAACGACGACGTCGCCTGCGGCAAGCTGGATGTTGCCGGCTGCCTTGCCGCGACGTATAAATTCGTAGACATCGAGGCTTGCGACAAGCCTGTTGCCGCGGTAGACTTTGACGTCCCTGTAGGAGCCCACTGAGTCCGGTCCGCCTGCGGCGACGAGGGCGGTCATTACCCTCGAAAGCCCGGGCAGGTCGTAAACCCCCGGACGCTTCACCTGCCCAACGACAAAGACCCTTATCGTCTTCACCGCTGCAACCGAAAGGCTCGCCTGGAAATCGGAGTACACAGCCTGAAGCGCTCGCTTCACGGCAGCCTCGGCGGCGGAAAGCTTAAGACCCCCAACGGCAACCTCACCCACCTGAGGAATGTAGATCTTCCCCTCCCTGTCCACAGTGAGTTCATACTGACCGTTCACGCCGCCCCAGAGGTTGAGGAGGAGCTTGTCTCCGCTTCCCAGCACGTACTCTTCGGATACCGGCAGCTGTGCCGTAAATGGCACCGCCGTCGTATTGGCGAAGAGATCCTCGCCGTAGCGCCTGAGGACGCGTGGAGTAGCCTTCCTTATCACCTGAACCGTCTCACCCTCTATGACCACAGGTTCGTCGAAGTACGGCAGCGTTTCGGGCGGAGCGGGCTTTGGCGCCTGGGGCGCAGGCTGAGCAACAACGACGGTCTCGGGGGGGTATATAGTCGGCGTTTGATATCGCTGAACTCCACCGCTTACGCCTGTGCCCCTCTGCTGCTCGAGGTAGCGCCGGTATTGTTCAAGCGGATATGGCAGCTGTGCGACGCTTTTGTGGGGTGAGAGGAGAGCAAGCGCAGCAAATATAAGGAGCGTTTTCCTCATTCCTGGGAGCCCTCCTCCTCGGGCGCAGTCTCCTCGGGCGCAGCCTCCTCCTTCGCCTCCACAACGCCGCGTGGACGCACAACCGTCGCAACGACCTCGTCGGGATCGTTGAGGATTTTGACGTTGGGGACGGAGACGTCCTTCACGTGGAGCGACTCGCCCAGGTCGATGTTGCTTACGTCGATTTCGATCACCTCCGGGGCGTCCTGAGGGGTGCACATAACCTCGAGCTCATCGAGGTGTGCGGTAAATACCCCTCCCTTTTTGACCCCCAGGGGCGTCCCCACAAACTCCACGGGCAGCTTGAAGGCTATTGGGCGACCGGGGTGGATGTGGACGAAGTCGGCGTGGATGATGAGGTCTGTGACGGGGTCGTGCTGGACCTCCTTTATAACAGTGAGGACGACGTCTTCCCCCCCGTTGCGCTCTATGTGTAACTCCACCATAGCGTGTTCGCCTGCGCGTGCGTGGACGACGTGTGAGAGCTCGTTTTTGGGGATCTTAAGCGGCACGGGCTCCTCGCCGGGTCCGTAGAGGATGGCGGGCACAAAGCCCTGTCTCCGCAACCTGCGGGATGCACGGCTACCAACCTCGCTCCTTGGGTAAGCCTTAAGCGGTATGCCTTTCATATCGTCTCCCCCCTGCTGGCTAAACCGAGCTGAAAAGCTCGCTTCCGGCTTTGAAAAGACCGCTTAGAGATCTTTCCTCGTGGATGCACTTTATGGCTGCGGCGAAAAGCGGCGCCACCGATATGACCTTAAGAAGATGCGGGCAAAGCCTCGACTTCGCCTCCTCGCTTAGGGGCACCGTGTCGGTTACAGCCATAAGGTCTATTTCGGAATCGGCGAGCCTGTCGACGGCGGGGTATGAGAGGAGAGGATGTGTTGCGATTGCTACAACGAGCCTTGCCCCCTCTGCGCGGAGCTTGTGGGCAGCCTTGACGACGGTGCCCGCCGTGTCGATTATATCGTCCACTATTATCGCAACCTTCCCCCTAACCTCGCCGACGATATCGACCACCTGCGCCTCGTTGGGGGCGCTGCGGCGCTTGTAGATTATGGCTATCGAGGCGCCCAAATACTGCGCAATCTTCTCAACCCTCTTTACCCCGCCTATGTCGGGCGAAACGATGACCAGATCACCGCCTCGCACGGGCGTCGGGATGTCGAGGTACTTCGGCATCTGCTGGGTTATGAAGTTCACGAAGACCCAGTCGGAGATGAGGTGGTCGGTGGGGACGTCGAAGAAGCCCTGGATAGCCGGCGAGTGGAGGTCGATGGTCAGGACTCTGTCGGCGCCTGCGGCAACGATGAGGTTGGCAACAAGCTTTGCCGAGATGGGAACCCTCGGTCTGTCCTTACGCTCCTGCCGGGCGTAGCCGAAGTAGGGTATGACGGCTGTGACCCTTCGGGCGCTTGCGCGGCGTGTGGCGTCCAAAAGCAAAAGGAGCTCGAGGAGGTTATCGCCCTGAGGCTGCACCGACTGCGGAACGAAAACCTTCTCGTCCCTGCCCGGAACCTGCTCGAGCCTGCCCGAGATCGCAGGTTGCGTCGACTCGATTATGAACACGTCCTTCCCGCGTATGTTCTCGAGGATCTGGATCCTTATCTCGCCGTCGGCGAAGTTGCTCAGCAAAAGCTTGGTCTTTTCGACGCCGAGGTGGTGAGCGATGGCTTCGCCCAGGGCTTCGTTGGACCTTCCGATGATAAGCTTTAGGTCATCCATTGCAACCCCTTTTGTGCTCCGCAAAAGACTTAAAAACGCTGGGGCGGGAGGATTCGAACCTCCGAATGGCGGATCCAAAGTCCGCTGCCTTACCGCTTGGCTACGCCCCAGGGCGCGTTATGTGCGACTCAAGCCTGCAGGGCTTGGTCCTAAAGACTCTCCAGCTCCCCCAGCCGGCTTCCGCGGCGCGGCGCAGGACGGCGACATCGCGAAAAAGCCCAAACACAGCCGATCCGCTCCCGGAAAGCCCGGCGTGAAACGCCCCCAAAGACCTCAAACGCCGAATCGCTGCGCAAACCTCAGGATATCGCCCGCAAACTACAGGCTCGAAGTCGTTCCTGAAAAGCCCCACAACCTCCCACACCCCCCCCGCTTTCTCTATTTTTTTGACCACCTCGGGGGTTGTCAAGGAGTTTCTTATCTGGGAGTATGCCCACGCGGTGCTGACGGAGAAGGGCGGGATGAGGATGAGGATGTGGTAGCCAAGCGGGGCTTCGATCTCCTCGACGATTTCGCCCTTGCCCCTGACTATTGCGGTGCCCTTCGAGAAGAAGAAGGGGACGTCGGCGCCGACGCGGGAGCCGATTTCCGCCATTTCGCTCGGCGTGAGGCGCAGGTTAAGGATCTCGTTTGCCGCTTTGATGAACGCCGCGGCGTCGGAGCTTCCGCCGCCAAGCCCCGAGCCGGGCGGTATGCGCTTCCGGATGTGTACACGAAGCGGTCTGAGCTCGCCGAGATGCTCCCTCAGCACATCCCACGCCACCTCAACCGTGTTTTTGCCCGAAAGCCTCTCGCCACAAACGCTTACCTCAAAGCGGCTTGAGGGAGACACGACGAGCTCGTCGGCAAAGTCAACCGCCTGGATTATGGAGAAGATCTCGTGGTATCCGTCGCTGCGCCGCCCGAGGATGTAGAGGCACAGGTTCACCTTCGCCGGCGCAGAGACCACAAAGCCGCCTTCCACCTTTCCCTCCGGGATGTGCCCCGCGGCTCCTGCGCGGCTATCTCCCCTCGCCCAAAGCGACCTTGCCTGCAGCCGGGGAGATGCGCTTCGTTTCGGTCAGCGCCTCGGGGCGAGGCTGTCACTCAACGCCGCAGCGGGCTTTAAGCTCCTCCCACCTGCGGTCAACCCAGCGCTGAAGCTCCTCTATAATACCGCGGTTCTCGGGCGCGAAAAGGTGCCTGAACCTGCCCTGCTCCTTGATCCACTCCTCGAGAGGGATCTTCTTGCCGGTTTTTTCGGGGTTGTAGTTGAGCTTCCACTTTCCGTTCTCGACCTCGAAGAGGGGCCAGAAGCAGCAGTCGACGGCTTTGCGGGACATCTCCATCGACTTGTCTTCGCGGAAGCGCCATCCCACAGGGCAGGGCATTAGGATGTTTATGAAGGCTGGTCCTTCAATCTCCAGCGCGCGCTGGACCTTGCGCATAAGGTCCATAAAGTTGTGCGGCGCAGCCTGAGCGACGTAGGGGATTTCGTGCGCAACCATTATCTCGGTAAGGGGCTTTCTGTGCTGCCTTTTGCCTGGGATCTTCTTCCCCGCGGGTGTGGTTGAGGTTGCAGCTCCCAGGGGCGTTGCGCCGGAGCGCTGTATGCCCGTGTTCATGTAAGCCTCGTTGTCGTAGCAGATGTAGAGCATGTTGTGTCCGCGCTCCATTGCGCCCGAGAGCGCCTGGAGACCGATGTCGTATGTTCCGCCGTCGCCGCCGACGGCGATGAAGTTTATCTTCTTTTCGACCTTGCCCTTGCGCCGCAGGGCTCGGTAGGCTGCCTCGACGCCGGAGATCGTTGCCGCAACGTTCTCGAAGGCGTTGTGGATGTAAGGTATCCGCCAGGCGGTGTAGGGGTAGATGGTCGTTACGACCTCCATGCACCCCGTTGCGAGACCTATCACCGTGTTTGGTCCTGCGGCGTGGGTCACCATGCGGAGGATGGCTGCTCCTGCGCAGCCAGCACACGCCCTGTGACCCGGCGCCAAAAGATCCCTCCTGCCAGCAAGCTCCTTGAGGTTGATCGCCATCTTATCTATACCTCCTTGCTTTCGAAGTCCTGCCCTAAAGCGCGCCTAAGCTCCTTGCGGTATATCCTCTCCTCAAGCTCTCCAAGCCAGCCCTGGAGGACGACTGCGCCCAGGAAGTGCCAGAAAAGACCGATTCCCCAAAAGAGCGTAACCCACCAAAACCAAAGGTGCTCTGGGCTTGTGGCAAAGTTTATGACTGCAAGGACTGCGTTTACGCCGATGTACGTCACAAGGTGGGACACAAACCCCACTATTGCCTCTGCCTTGCGCTTCGCCCGCTTTCTTATTTCCTCGTGCTCCATCAGGATGCTCCTTGCGCCTTTATTCGCGAACTCCCCAGACCTTGAAGAGCGTTTGAGGCGGCGTCTGACGATAGGAGAGGAGCTCTTCGAAGATCTGCTCAAGCTCCTTTGCGCGGATGTCCCTTCCGCCGAGTCCGTAGAGGTAGTCAACGACGAGGGGCGGGTTCGGTCTTCCGAAGAGGGCTGACCTGACCTCGATGAACACAGGACCTCCCTGGGCGCCGAAGGAGGCTGATCTGTCCATAACGCCCACGACCCTGAACCTTTCCAGAAGCTCCGCGAGCTCCTCGTGGGGGAACGGTCTGAAAACCCTTATCTTCACCAGCCCCACCTTCTCTCCGCGCTCGCGCAGTCTGTCGACGGCGACGCGGGCTGTGCCCGCAGTGCTGCCAAGAGCAACCAAAACCACCTCCGCGTCGTCGCAGCGATACGTCTCGAGGAAATCGTAGTACCTGCCTGTAAGCTCGCCGTAGGCTCTGCCGACCTCCTTTATCACAGGCGGGACTTTGGTCATGGCGTCGATCTGCTGCATCTTGTGCTCGAGGTAGTAGTCCTGCAGGTCGAGTGGACCGACGGTGACGGGATTGTCGACATCAAGCAGCGAGAAGTGGGGCTTTCGCTCGGCGCCGACGAACTCCAAAGCCTCGTCCTCGTCGAGGATCTCCACAACCTCGGTCGTGTGGGAGATGATAAAGCCGTCGAACGAAACCATAACGGGCAGAAGCACCCTCTCGTCCTCGGCGATCCTGAAGGCTTGGATGATGTTGTCGTAGACCTCCTGCGAGTTTTCGGCGTATATCTGTATCCATCCTGCATCCCTTGCGCCCATTGTGTCGGAGTGGTCGCCGTGGATGTTTATAGGGGCGGAAAGCGCTCTGTTTATCACCGCCATAACGATAGGCAGCCTTGTGGACGCAGCGATGTAGAGGATTTCCCACATAAGCGCCAGACCGTTTGCGGCGGTGGCCGTAAACGCCCTTGCACCAGCAGCCGATGCGCCAACGGCGGCGCTCATGGCGGAGTGCTCCGACTCCACAAGCACAAGCTCGGTGTCGACGTCGCCGTCGGCAACGAACTCGGCGAACTTGTGCATAAGCTCCGTCTGCGGCGTGATCGGGAAGGCTGCAGCAACGTCGGGCGAAACGTGCCTGAACGCCCACGCACCAGCCTCGTTCCCCGTTAAAGCAAGCTTTCGCCTCGCCATCTTTTTACCTTCCTTTTTTCACGTTTGCTCAAGGACCATCTCTATCGCCCCCTTGGGGCATTCGTTCGCACAAATGCCGCAACCCTTGCAGTGATCGTAGTCGAAGCCGCTCATCTTTCCGTCCTTGACTATAACCGACGAGTCGGGGCAGAAAATCCAGCATATCATGCAGTGGATGCACTTGTCCTCGTGGAGGACCGGGCGATACGTCCTCCAGCCGCCCGTAAGGTACTTCTCCGAGTTGCCGGGCTCAACTATAAGTCCCCCTATTGGGATCTCCTTCCAACCCTTCTTTTGCTCAGACATCTTTGCGCCTCCTTACTCTCCCACTATCTCCTCGTATGCTCGCTTGACCGCCCTTATGTTCCCTTCGATCACCTCCTCCGGGAACTTTCCGGCGAACTTTTTGCGTATGTCGGCATAAATTGTGTCTATGCTCAGTATCCCCGTGGCTTTTATGAGGGCGCCTATCATCGGCGTGTTCGGGATCGGTCTTCCAAGCTCGTCGATTGCGATCTTTGTGGCGTCGATGGTGAATATCCTAAACTTTCCCGCGGGCAGTCCGAGCTTTTGCCGCACCCACGACGGGTCGTTCGCGGTGTTGACGATGATAACGCCGTCGTCGGGCACGCCCTCTGTGACGTCGACGACGTCAAGAAGCGTTGGGTCCAAAACGACGACGATTCTTGGGGACTCAACCGGGTCGTGCCGCGTGATGGGCTTTGTCGAGATGCGGGTGAATCCCCGCATCGGCGCGCCCCTCCGCTCGGGACCGTATTCGGGAAAGCCCTGACCGTACTTCCCCTCGCCTATCGCTGCAGCTGCAAGAAACGTCGCAGCCGTCTTCGCTCCCTGACCCCCTCTGCCGTGCCATCTGATCTCCAAAAATTCCTCCATCTCTAAAACCTCCCGCCAAGCGTGGACACCAAGAACCTACAAATATCGCCCCCTTCGGATGCAACGTCAAGCTATTTTTAGACAAGCTCGAATACGTTTACCCAAGCAGAGGAGTGCGCCCTTTCTTCCTTGACTTAAGGCAAATGACGATTATTTTTATTAAATCGAGCGAAAAGGAGGGGTTTGATGAGGAGAGCAAGTTTGTTTGTTTTTCTGTCTTGTGCCTTTGTTTTTGCTTTAAGGTTCTCCCCTTCGGATGAGCTTGTTGGTCCCTACGAGCTTAAGCTTGCGTCGTCGGATGGTTTTTCGGCTCATCATCCGAAGCTTATAGTTCCCGATGCGAGCTATCGTCGTCCGCCCACTTTGGCTGAGCTTGTCTACAAAAGCTGGCTTCGCGGCGTAGCCAAGTCGCCCCTGTTGCCGCCGCGCAGGCTCCCGCCCGGTCTTGAGAAGTTCTACGGACCGCTTCCTGTGACGCTTCCTGCGGCGGTTGAGCACTACGGCGCCGGCAGAAAGCTTTTGCGGGGAGCTGCGCCTTCCTCGCCCGCCGAAGCGCTCGACTACGGCGGCTTCGACGCCTCGGACCACCTCGTCTCGATCCCCTGGACGAACCCACAGAGGCAGCCTTCGATCGCAACCGACACCTTCGGCGTGATATACGCCGTGTGGGGCGAGGAGTTCGATCCCAACACGAACGCGATAATGTTCTCCAAGTCGACCGACGGTGGCATCACGTGGTCGGAGGCGGTGATAGTCGACAACATAGGCACCAACTTCATGCCCCGGATCGCCGTCTGCAGCGGGACGAGCCCGTCCAACACGAGGGTGCACGTCGCATACAACTACATCGACATGCACATCTACGACATCTACGACACCTCGGGGACGTATCTTGGTCAGGACACCGTTTACGAGGGCGACGTGTACTACTCCCGCTCCAACAACGGCGGCGCTACCTTCTCGACCTACTACCCCATCGCCAACAACGACATCGACCTTATAATCTTCTCCTTCCAGTACGACGAGGGCGGGGCGGACATCGCCGTGGACGAGGACAACGAGGTCGCCGTAGCCTACTACTCGCAGGCTGATGAGGGGCATCTTATATCGCTTGCCCTGCTTATCGTTTACATTCTCCTCACCGGTGGTCTCCCACCCTTCTGGTTCGACTACACGTGGTATACGGTTTGCTATCGCGCCTCCATAAACGGGGGCGGGACCTTCGGACCTGAGATTGAGATCGTCAACGACTGGTTCGTCGACAGGTGGAACCCTGGGATAGACGTTTACGGCAGCGGTCCGGGCGCCGAGCTACACTGCGCGTACACGGAGGCGGGGTTCATGTCGCTTGCCGAGGCAACGGCGTACTTTAAGAAAGTCATAGACCCGTTCTACGCTCCCTCGGTGAGTTCCAAGACTTTCGTGGCCGATGGGTACACTTTTGCGGGCTGCCTGCAGACAGACAGCGACGGAAACCCGCACGTCTCCATAACCGACAACTTCTCGTGGGTCGACTACGACGTCTACTACACCCGCTCCACCGACGGAGGCGCGTCGTTCTTGGACCCGCTTGTGATAGACATAGGCACGTACGACTCCTACGAGGGTCGCATAGGGCTTGACCTTGCGAACAACCCGTTCATAGCCTGGACCGACGCCCGCGGTGGCGACTACGACATCTACTGCGTGTGGTCCGAGGACGGCGGCGCGACGATGAGATCGGACCAGCACAAGGTCAACCACGAGACGTTTAACGACAACCAGTACTGGCCCGATGTGTCGCTGTTTTTACCCGACACGATAAGGCGGCTTGATATCGACTGGTGGGACACGAAGACCGACCCCGACGGCGACATCTACTTCAACTCGGCGACCTGGTGGCGCACCAACGTCGTGATCCAGCTGCACGATACCCTCGCCAACCCGATGGGCGGCACCGTCACGATAAGCTACACATCCTTCGGTGTGCCCATAAGCAGGGAGATAAACGAGGGCTACTGGATCATCTATCACGACCCTTACACGTCGATAACGGTCGACGGCATATCGAGCGGATCGGACACGACGGAGCGCTGGGTTTTGAACGAGGACGGGCACGACACGACGTTCACTCCGGCAACCCCCGGACAGACCTATACCCTCACGTACTACGACCAGTACTGGACGACGTTCACGGTGACGAAGGGCAATCCGCCCGCCTGTACACACACGCCTCCTGAGGGGATCATGTTCACCTACGAGTACTTCTGGTGGGTTCGCGTTGCCAACACCGACACGACCACCTGGGCGAACGTCCACGGGCTTTATCAGTACACCCCCACCTATCCGCCCGGCGCGACGCACGAGAGGTGGCACACCCCCGAGCCCTCGGGCTACGTGATGAGCCGGACCATAGCGCCCACGTATTACCATCAGTGGTACGCCCAGTTCCGTCGTCCGCAAAAGCTCAACCCCGACACTGGCTCGTGCGCCTGCACGCACAGCGTTCCGTCGTTTGCCCTTCTGCAGCG
Organism: uncultured bacterium; assembly: GCA_965552135.1. GTDB lineage: Bacteria > UBP14 > UBA6098 > B30-G16 > B30-G16 > CBEVQY01. The sequence continues at coordinate 91,498 of CBEVQY010000001.1, forward strand.
GTACGAGGACGGCGAGAACCTCGGCGGCACCGCCGATATGGTCGACTGGACAGACTGCGGAAGCATATACGAGTACGAAAACCCCAAGGTCATAAGCTCCCAGCAGAGGTGGCTTATCACTGAGGGCGCCTCCGGCGTTGTGGACGGCATAGGTCCGTACATCCCCGGCGCGTACCACCAGTGGAAGCCGAGCATAATCCTCGTCGGTCCGTCCTGCCCCGACAACACCACCTGCTGCGAGGAGTACTGGAGCGGAGGCGTCTCCTACTACGAGGTTGACCTCTGCGGCACATACGAGCCGTGGGTCGACTGCGCCAGCCGCCTGAAGATGTGCGACTTCACCACCCTCGGCTGGGTCGCCAGAGACCCAACCGAGTTTCCGTGCGTTACGTCGGCGTTTATGGCGTCCATTCGCTACGGGAACGTGGTATCCGTGACCCTTCGCAACGACTTCGGCTACGGCTTTGTGGTTGCCGACGGCGACACGTACTCCTCGCCCGCCGTGATAGGCTGGGCGCCGTCGACGGACCACGTTATCACCGCGGTCACGCCGCAGGTGTTCGGCGCCACACGGTACGTCTGGGACCACTGGTCGGACGGCGGAGCAGAATCACACGTCGTGACCGTGATATCCGACACGGAGTTCGTGGCGTACTTCAACCGCCAGTACTTCCTCGAGGTCAACTCCGACCACGACTCTCCCTGGGGCGAGGGCTGGTACGATGAGGGTGCCAGCGCCGAGTTCGGCGTTACGCGCTACGACTCCACAGGCGGCATCCGCTACAGCTTCGCGGGATGGATAGGCACAGGTGCGGGAAGTTACACCGGACCCGATACGTCCCACGTCGTCGTCATGAACAACCCGATAACCGAGGAGGCAAGGTGGGACGTCCAGTATCGCCTCACCCTCGACCACACTGGAACGCCCATAGAGCCCACCATGTCGGGGGATGGTTGGTACAACGCCGGCACGATGGCGTCGATTTCGACCGACTCGATCCTCGGCGACGACGGCACCGACACCGACTCGGTGAGGTATGTGTTTGATCACTGGGAGAGCTCTCCCGCTGGCGCTGTAATTGGCTGCCCGACGTGCGCCAACACCGACGTCTTCATGGATCAGCCCTACACGCTTACGGCGGTCTACGTGACGCAGTATCGGTTCTGGGTGAGCAACGACACGATGGACGCGGACTTCGGCAACCCCAACCCATCGGTTGGCGCGCACTGGTTCAACGAGGGCGACACCGTCGTTGCGACCGTCGAGTCGCCGTACTCGGGGATGTACTGCACCGGCTGGAGCGGCACCGGGTCGCTGCCTGATGGGATAAACGACACAGCGGTCTTCGTCATAGAGGAGCCAAGCTCGATAGACTGGCACTGGGCGCCGCAGTATGCGCTCGTTGTGCACGCGGTGCTCGACGGCGTGCCGGGTTATTCCGACTGGCTTTTGGGCGCTGCTGGTGCCTCGCCCGGCGCCGGAACGACGTGGGTCACACCCGGCGCCGACGCAACCGTGAAGCTCGCCACAACGGTGGTTGGGCTCGGTCCATCGATGAGGGATACGTGCTACATGTGGAGCGCGGAGGGCGCGCCGTGCGTCCCATCCGATACCTGCTGGGGGAGCGGCGACTCCGTGACGTTTGTGATGACCACAAACACCAACTGGATCTGGCACTTCAAGCAGCAGGTCACCTTCGAGGTTCGTTGCACGGTTGAGACGGATGGCACAAGCTGCGGCTACGACTCGCCGAACCCGCCCTACGGCACCTACTGGGTCGATGTTGGCGACACGATAGACGCCACCGTGGACCCGACCGACGGCGACTACGTTTGCGTTGGTTATTTCGGCTCGGGCTCGGTTCCCTCAAGCGGCTGGGGCACCCACTGGAGCGGCGAGATAACGGCTGCCTCCTGCATCGTTTGGCGCTGGATCAACCGCGCCGACGCCGAAAGCATTCTCGTCGTCTCGGACCACGGCGAGTGGGGTTGCGTTCCGCCCGTGGGCTGGAACTACTTCCCGCGCGGCGAAGTCGTCGACCTGTGGACGACTGCGGTGGATGTGCCCGACACCACCGAGGGCATACGATACTCCTGCACAGGCTGGACGGGCACGGGCTGCGTGCCCCCGTCGGGCGCATCCAACTACTGCGGTGGAGTGGTGGTAAGCTCGTCGGGAACGATAACTTGGAACTGGCAAACCCAGTACAGGCTTCGCATATACAGCGACTTCGATACCCCCCATCCCGACACCGGGGAGTACTGGTACAACGCCGGCATGAACATCCACTGTTATCTCGAAAGCACGATCGACACAACCGACACCGGCACAACCGTCTACTGCACGGGCTGGCACCCCGATTTCTTCAACGGCGACACGTGCCTCACATTCCCGCCGTACGACAGCACAAGCTACGACTTCAACCTCACCCTCAACTGCCCTGTGGACATAACCTGGAAGTGGAGCGACTATCTTGCGCCGCTTTACGTCTACTCCGACCACGACAGCCCCATCCCCTCCGACACGAGCTTCTGGATCCCCGGCACCGACGTGACGGCGTTCGTCACCTCCCCCGCCGACGTCGACTCGATTTACGGTGAGCGCTGGGTTTGCACGGGCTGGACCGGCACCGGCGACGTCCCAGCCTCGGGCACCGGAACAGCCGTATCGTTCACGATATACGACACCTCATCGATAACCTGGCACTGGCAGCACCAGTACAGACTGCACATAACCACGAACACCTATCCCACCGTTTGGGGCGATCCGTACCCCGAGGTCGGGGATCACTGGTACAACGAGGGCGATTCCGTCCGCTGCATAACCCACTCCGTCGACCTCGACGGCACCGACACGGTTTACTGCACCGGTCTGCGCGGCACGGGCTGCGTGCCTGAGGAGTGGCCAATGGCTGAGATCTGGCTCGTGATAACTGAGCCGGGAACGCTTGAGTGGCAATGGCACCACGCCGACAGCGTGGCACCGCTTTTCGTCTTCTCCGACTACGACGACCCGTTCCCCTACGGGATATCGTACTGGCTTTTGGGCGATACCGTGGACGCCACGGTCGACGACTCGGTGGTCGTTGGCTCGGACGTGATCCACTGCATAGGCTGGCACGGCACCGGCGACTCCCTGCCACCCATAGGCGACTCAACGCACGTGAACTTCACCATTTGGGAGGCGTGCTCCCTGTGGTGGGATTGGTCGACAGTGTACTGGTTCACGGTCGTAAACCCCGGCGGTCACGACACGCCCCACCCGCCCGAGGGAAGCTACATGTACCCCGCGGGAAGCTACGTTACGGGCTACATCGAGGACCCCGTCGTTGTTGAGGGGAGCGACACGTTCTACTGCATCGGGTATTTCGGCACAGGGGACCTCGACTCGGTCTCGCCGCAGACGGACTTCGCCTTCACGATAACACAGAACAGCTCGATAGAGTGGCGCTGGAGCGACGTTGCGGTTCGCCTGGATGTGTACTCCGACTACGGCAGCCCGCACCCCTACGGAACGACCTACTGGATCCCCGGAAGCGAGGTGCACGCCACGGTGGAGGACGTCGTCGAGCTTGCCGACGGCATAAGGGCGCACTGCATCGGCTGGGTTGGGACGGGATCTGTGCCACCCTCCGGCGCAACAAACTCCGTCGACTTCACGATAAACGAAAACTCAACGCTCACCTGGCTTTGGCAGATCGAGTATAGGTTCACCGTTTCGGGCTGGCCGAGCGAATACGACACGCCAACGCCCAACTACGGCGAGCACTGGTATCCCGAAAGCAGCCTCGTTTCGGGCGCGATGACCGAAAACCCGGTCTACGTCGGTCCGCCGGATGATTCGATGTACTGCATAGGCTACGTCGGCACAGGGGACCTCCCCGACACGAGCCACCAAACCGACTTCGAGTTCGTCATAACGCAGCCCACGAGCATAACCTGGCTTTGGTATCCCGCCGATACGGTCGTGAGGCTCGTCGTCCACTGCCCCTACGACGACCCGATCCCCTACGGGACGACGTACTGGCTCATCGGTCAGGTTGTGGAGGCGACGGTCGACACCATAGCCTACGAGCCCGACTCGACGACGCGCCACGACCTTTTGGGATTCCAGGTGGCGGGCGCAATAGATTCCCTCGATACGTCGGGCACAAACGTGGTCGTCTTCGTCATCGACACCAACACAGACCTGTGGTGGCTTTGGGAGGAGCAGTACTACATCACCCTCGACTACGATGGTCTTCCCGACGACTACGAGCCCGTCCAGACGGGCGAGGGCTGGTATTCCGCGGGCGACACTGCCTGGATAGAGACGGAGACACCTGTCGACTGCGGAAGCTACGGATACTACGGCTTCTACCTGTGGACCTACACACCCCACGACTCCGGCGTTGTGGGCGATACGCTTATGGCGAGCACATACGTCATCGTCAACGATAACTACACCCTCACGGCGCACTACGCGCCCGCGCATCAGGTTACGGTAAGCAAGAACCCATCCACCGACAACGTCGGCTGGATACTGATAGACAGCCACTACTACGACAGCACCGCGGTCGTCGTGGACTGGTGGGGCGACGGGAGCTACCACTACATCGGTGTCCCGAGCGTGGATAGCGCCGCCTGGGGCGAGAGGTACATCTTCGACTACTGGTCCGACGGCGGAGATACGGTCCACCTGGTCGGGCCGATACACACCGACACGTCGTTTGTGGCGTACTACACGAGGCAGATAATGGTCGTCTTCGCCAAGAACCCCGTCCACGAGACGGGTTGGCTTATGGTCGACAGCGTTCTTTACTGGGACAGCAGCTACGTGTACGGCACGATGGTTGGCGACAGCTGCGTCGACAGCGCCTGTTCGCGCTCGCTTGTTCTGTGGATGACGCCGGGCGACTCGCACTATATCGAGGCAAGCTTTGCCGACTCGTGCCTCGGCGACTGCGACACCGCTCGCTTCTTCTTCGACCACTGGTCCGACGGCGGCGAGCGCGGACACTGGACCGACACGATAAGCTCCGCCACATACTTCATCGCCTACTACGACCAGAGGCTGCGGGTGCGCCTGCGTAAAGAGCCGCCCGAACCCTACGGATACTTCATGTTCAACGACACAACGATAATCCGCGGCGTCTCGCAGTTCGACTTCTGGAGCCGACCCGACACCGTCGCAACCATAGGCGTCTCGGAGTACGACATAGCCGACTTCCCGTCGGGGGTCGATTCGGTCTACATCTTCGACCACTGGGACGACGGAGGCGCAATAGTCCACGAGATAGGTCCGATAACCGGACCTGTGGAGCACGTCGCCTACTACACCCAGGACGTGGCGAATCTGAGCATAACGCTTCGCCCGACGGATCCTTACGAGTGGCATCTCGACACGCTTGAGGGCGGGGAGTCGCGCACGATGACCGCGGACGACTCGGTCGTAGTTGTGAACGTCGGGAACGTCCCGTGCGACCTCGGGCTTATGGTCTACTCCGTCGTCCCCAGCGGGTGGACGCCGTCGTACTACTACGGTCCCGACAAGTTCACGCTGCTTGCGGAGTTCACCGACGAGCCTACGCCCCCAACGGCGTTTGTGCCCGCCAACGACTACGTCAAGTTCACGCTCACGTGGGCAACGGAGGAGATCTTCGGTCCCGGCGGGCTGAACCTCCTGCCGCCCCCGTACGCCGGCGCGGACAACACCGAGCACCTCTGGATGAAGTTCGTCGCGCCCACGTCGACCTCGGTGTTCGGCGAGGTCAGGATCAGGGTCCTCGTCGTCGCGAAGTACCACATGCCGTAGCGAGCCCCTCGCCCGGCGGGCTACACGCGTTGGGCGGCGCGGTTAAGCTGCACGTTCTGGACCGGCGGCATCTCATCTTCGCTTTGTTGGACCGGCAACGCCTCAATTCGCTTGGCTGGCGATGCCGCTGTCTGCCGGGTCGGCGACGCCCTGCATGCGCGCGTTGGATTGAGGGCGTCGCTGCCTGTGTGTATCGGGCCGGCGGCGCCTAATAGTCGTTGGGCTGGGGCAGTCCCTGCAAGAGGCGATTGGATGGAGCGCAACGGATGGTTTTTGGGAGAGCGATAGGGTCGCTCTTGGCAAGTGCCCGCGTTGCTGGTTGATTGCCTCTTCAAGCTGGATGACGGCTGCCCATCGGGGAGCCCGCAACAGAGCTTCGTCGGCGCTTAGCCCTTGTGGCTTTTGCGCCTCGCAAGCGCCTTCTTGACCAGGTGATAGAAGAGCGGCTCGGGCTTCGTCAGGCTCGAGATGAGCTCCGGATGGTACTGGACGGCAACGAAATAGGGGTGGGTGGGAAGCTCCATCACCTGCATTATGTTCTCCTTCGGCTCGTACCCTGAGAAAACGAGACCGTGCTCCTCGAGCAGTGGGACGTATTTGGGGTTGACCTCGTACCTGTGGCGGAAGCGCTGTCGTATCGTTTTCCGCTGGCGGTAGATTTTATGAACCATCGTTCCCGGCTTGAGTTTTACGTCCTGGCCGCCGAGGCGCATCGTTCCGCCCTTCTTTTCGACCTTAAGCTGGGAGGGCAGGAGGGTTATCACGGGGTGGCGCACCTTTATGCCCTCCTCCTTTGCCTCGGCGGTGTTTGCGCCGCGCAGCCCGCAGACGTTCCGCGCAAACTCGATCACGGCAAGCTGCATCCCGTAGCAGATGCCCAAAAACGGAATCTTGTTTTCGCGGCAAAAGCGTATGACCTTGATCTTCCCCTCCGCCCCTCGCACACCGAACCCGCCGGGGACGATGACCCCGTCCACATCGCGCAGGGCGTCGTCGACGGAGACAGCGCCCGACTCGATGTTGGTCGTCTCGAGCCAGAGGATGTTGACCTTGGTCCTGAGGTGGGCGCCGGCGTGCGTTAAAGCCTCGATTATCGAGGCATACGAGTCGTGGAGCGCTGTGTACTTACCGCAGATCGCAACTGTAACCTCCCGCTCCGGGTGCTTTATGGCGTCGACGAGCTTCTTCCACCTGTCGAGCTTGGGGGGAGAGTATATCCCAAGCTTTTTGTGCAAAAGCTCCGTAAGCCCCTGCTCGTCGAAGAGGATGGGTATTTCGTACACCGTCTCGACGTCCTCCTCCGATATTACCGCCTCGGGCGGGATGTTGCAGAAAAGCGAAATCTTCTCCTTCACCTTTTGCGGCAGCGGCTTTGGCGAGCGGGCAATTATGATGTCCGGACGTATCCCTCGCTCGTTGAGGAGCTTTACGCTCTGCTGGGTTGGCTTTGTTTTGTGCTCGCCGACGTTCGCAGGGATGGGAACGTAGGTCAGGTGGATGTATACGATGTTTTCGGGACCGACTTCCTGTCCGAGCTGGCGCACCGCCTCGATGAAAAGCTCGTTCTCCATATCCCCAACGGTCCCGCCGATCTCTATGAGCAGTATGTCCGCTCGCTCGCGCTGGGCTATGTTGCGGAAGTGGGACTTTATCTGGTCGGTCACGTGGGGTATGAGCTGGACCGTTTTCCCGAGGAAGTCGCCCCGCCTTTCGCGCTCCAGGATCGCAGCGTAGACCTTGCCCATGGTGAGGTTCCACTCGCTTTTGCAGGTTACGCCCAGAAAGCGCTCGTAGTGTCCGAAGTCCATGTCGACTTCGCCGCCGTCGTCGAGGACGAAGACCTCACCGTGCTCGATCGGATTCATCGTGCCGGGGTCGGTGTTGAGGTATCCGTCGCACTTGACGGGAACGACGCGGAGCTTGCTCGACAGGAGATGACCGACGCTTGCGGTGGCGATCCCTTTCCCCAAACCCGAAAGAACTCCACCCGTGACGACTATGTACTTCGTGCGCATCGGCACAGAATAATATTACCTGCCCTGCCGCGGGGTGCAAGGGCTTTCGTTTAACTTGCCGACCTGTCCTTCGGATGAGATATTCAAAAGCGCACCGATGCAGGCTGCGTTGGGATGAGCTCGCACCGTCGCAGAAAACCGCTGTTTCTGGCGCTTTTTTCCGCTTTGCTTGTGCTTGTGCAGCTCCCCTATGTGCTCCATCCGGAGCCCTCCAGCGACGATGATGGCTTCAGGGTTTGGCTTGCAAGCAGGGCTTTGCGCAGGTCGGGCATCTACGAGGCTTCTCGGCTTCCGGGGTTCCCCGCGATTGAGCTTCTTGCCGCTGCGTTTGGGAACTATCATGCGTTCAACCTGTTTCTTTCGGTTTTGTGGGCGGCTGGCGTTTTTGGCGTTGGTCTTTGCGCCGATGCGCTTGGCATCGATGGCATTGCGGCGGCAGCGGCGTGGGCTGCCGGCTCCACAAACTTCGCTTCCGCCGCAACGTGCATGGATTATCCCCTCGGGAACTTTCTTTTGATCTTCGGTCTTTATGCGCTTTTGCGGGGCAGGCGCGCCCTGGCGGCGCTTCTCTGGGGGATCGCAGTGGGGGCGAGGCTTACGAACGGGCTTTTTGTTTTGGCTTCGCTGGCGCTACCGCCGGCGGGCGAGCCGATCTGGCGGTGGCGCAAAACCGAAGCAACTTTCGCAGTTGCCGCTATGCTCGCAGCGGTCGCCGCACTCTACTCCCTCCCGCTTGCGCGGTACGGGTGGGGATTCCTGCGCGGATATCCCCCGCGATTCTCCGCACTGGAGCGGCTTGAGTGGTTCCTTTACCGCGGCGGGCAGCTTTTCGGTTTCGTCGCAAGCGGAGCGCTTTTGGCGCTTCTGCCGAGGCTGAGGCTGCCCAAAGGCAAGTTGACAGGGTTCGTTCTGACGTGCAGCGGGCTTTACGTCGCCTTCTTCGCGTTCCTCCCTGTGGAGCCCGCCTATCTGCTTCCTGCCGCGGCGGCGTGGGCGATCGCGCTGCCTAAAGCGCTTCCGAGACGGTCCTTCGCCCTCTTGCTGGGTGCGCTTGTGCTCGCGGGATTCGTCGATATCTACCCCATCGACCCCTACCGAGGTCCAAAGCTTTGCCCCACCCTGATGCCCGGAGGTTACCTCAACGAGCTTCGCCGCCGAAGCGACATAACCGCGATGCGAAACACCATCCAAAGCTTTAGGGCGCCCGCGCCGTTTTTGTTCATCGTTGGTCGGGAACCCCCGTTTATGCAGTGGTCGGAGGGATTCGTTCGCGCATGGGAGGACCCCTCAGGAATGACGGTTTGGAGAAGGGGAGAGGGGGAATACTTCGTCGCTTTCCCGATAAAATCAATCGTCGACCGCGCCGTGAAAAACGGCTTTGACCTCTACGCCTTCGAGAACATCGCCTACCTCCTGGAAGGCTACGACGTTACGCTGGTGAGCTTTCCCCGTGGTCGTCTTTGGCCGAGGTCGAGAGGTGACGGGAAAAAGTTTTGACAAAGAAATCGTCCAGGTTTATTCTCAGATAAAAAGTGATATTGTTGCAAGGTTGACTGAATTCAAAAAGCTTTGGGATGAGGGGACCGAGCAGGAGCTTTTCGCGGAGCTTGCCTTCTGTATCCTTACTCCGCAGTCGCGGGCTGGGGCGTGTTGGAAGGCTTTGGAGAAGCTTTTGAGCTCGGGGGTGCTTTTTTCGGGGGGGTGGGAGGAGATATCGCGCATGCTTTCGGGCGTCAGGTTCCACAGGACCAAGGCGCGGCGCATAGTGGCTGCCCGCAGGCTTTTTACGCGCCGGGGGAGGATAGATATAAGGGGCAACCTCGCCCTCCTGCCCGATGTCGCCGCGCAAAGACGGTGGCTCGTCGAAAAGGTGGAGGGTTTTGGATACAAGGAGGCGAGCCATTTCCTCAGGAACATCGGCTGGGGGGATGATCTGGCTATTCTCGACAGGCACGTCCTCAAAAGCCTTCTTGCAGCAGGCGTTGTGGATAAGCTGCCCAAAGCGCTCACGCCAAAGCGCTACGTCGAGACAGAAAACAAGATGCGCGCGTGGGCAGAGCACTTGGGAATACCAATGGCGCATCTCGACTTCGTCCTGTGGTTCAGACAAACGGGGGAGGTGTTTAAGTGAGGGAAGCCGACCTGAAGGAGTTTTTGACGAAGCGGGGCATTCACCCATCCTTCCACAGGCTGAAGGTGCTCGAGTTCCTCCTCAACCACAGGATCCACCCGACGGCGGAGGAGATCTACCGCGCCCTCGCGCCCGAAATACCAACTCTGTCGAGGACGACCGTGTACAACACCCTAAAGCTTTTCGTCGAGCGCGGGCTTTTGCGCCAACTCGCCATCGAGGGGAACGAGTTCCGATACGACATCCGCACCGACGACCACGCACACTTCAAGTGCAACCGATGCGGAAAGGTGTACGATGTCGAGCTCGATGCCCCCGTCTGCGCGCAGGGGACTGTGGAGGGACATCTCGTGGAAAGCTGCGAGATCTGCCTCAGGGGCATCTGCAGAAACTGCCGGAGAAAATCCGAAGCAAAATAGAAAGGAGGCGCAATGGACAGGAAGGCTTTATTCAGGATGAGCTACGGAGTTTACATCGTGAGTTCCAAGCGGGGCGGCGACCTGAACGGACAGATAGCCAACGCCGTTGTGCAGATAACCGCCGAACCCCCCAAGGTTTTGGTGGGGATAAACAAAGCCAACCTGACCCACGAGTTTATAGCGGAAAGCGGCGTCTTCGCCATCTCGGTTCTCGCCGAAAGCACGCCGATGGAGTTTATAGGCAAGTTTGGCTTCCGGTCGGGACGGGAGGTTAACAAGTTCGAAGGGGTGAACTACAAGCTCGGCGTCTCCGGCGCGCCCGTAGTGCTCGATAACGCCGTGGCGTATGTCGACTGCAAGCTTTCCTCGTCCCACGATGCCGGAACGCACACGATATTCGTGGGGGAGGTCGTCGACGCACAGCTCCTCTCCAACGAGCCGCCGATGACGTACGCTTACTACCACCAGATCAAAGGCGGCAGGTCGCCCAAAAACGCGCCGACGTACGCAGCCCCGCAGAAGAACGAGGGCGCGAAAGGTCAAAAGTACATCTGCACCGTTTGCGGATATGTATACGACCCCGCGGAAGGCGACCCGAGCTCAGGGGCGGATCCCGGAACACCCTTCGACAAACTTCCGTCGGGTTGGGTTTGCCCCATCTGCGGCGCAAGCAAATCGGCGTTTGAACCCGTAAGATAAAGGAGGCGAAGACGGTGGACGCAGCGGAACTTAAGATGTTCTGCTATCAGTGCTCACAGACGGTTAAGGGCAAGGGATGCACGCTTAAGGGCGTTTGCGGGAAGGGACCGACCCTCGCAAGGCTTCAGGATAACCTCATTTTCGCCGCCAAGGGGATGTCGGCGTACCTGTACCACGCAAGGGAGCTGGGATACTCCGACCCCGAGATAGACGCTTTCCTGGAGCGCGCCTTTTACGCAACCTTCACCAACGTCAACTTCGATGCCGAAAGCTTTGTGGAGCTTGCCGTCGAGGCCGGGCGCATGAACATAAGGACGATGAAACTCCTAAAGCAAGCCCACATAGACGCCTTCGGCGAGCCGAAACCGACCGAGGTCAGAACCACAACGGTCAAGGGCAAGGGGATAATCGTCACGGGCCACGGCCTTAAGGCCCTCTATGAGCTTCTGAAGCAGACGGAAGGAACGGGAATAAACGTCTACACGCACTCGGAGCTTCTGCCCGCCCACGGCTACCCCAAGCTTAGGAAATTCCCTCATCTCGTCGGCAACCTCGGAAAAGCTTGGTTCGATCAAAGGCAGCTTTTCTCACGATACCCTGCGGCTATACTGGGCACATCAAACTGCGTTCTCATCCCCACCGATGACTACCGCGAGAGGATCTTCACCACCGGGCCCGCAAGGCTTCCGGGCGTGCGGCACATCGAGGGTTACGACTACAGCCCGGTCGTAGAGAAGGCTCTTTCGCTGCCTGATCTCGACGACGAGCCCCAGGGCCAGGTGCTTGTAACGGGCTTCTCGAAGTCCACCGTCCTCGGCTTAGCCGATAAGATCAAGCAGCTTGTTGAGTCGGGCAAGATAAGGCGGTTTTTCCTTGTGGGCGGATGCGATTCGCCACACAAAAGGGCAAGCTACTACCGGGAGTTCGTTCAAAAGCTGCCCAAAGACACCGTGGTTCTCACGCTTGCGTGCGGAAAGTTCAGGATAAACGACCTCGAGCTGGGCGAAATAGAGGGAATTCCCAGGCTCATCGACCTCGGTCAGTGCAACGACTCCATAGTCGCTATAGAGATAGCCGAAGCCCTCGCGCAAAGCTTCGGAACGTCCATAAACGAACTGCCGCTCTCCATCGTCCTAAGCTGGATGGAGCAAAAGGCCGTGGCGATACTCTGGAGCCTGCTCTCGCTGGATGTGAAGGGCATATACATAGGACCCATAATCCCCGCCTGGGTGAACGGCGAGATCCTCTCCGTCCTTAAGGCGCGATGGGACATAAGGCTGATAGGCGATCCGGAGGAGGACATAAGGACTATGCTCAAAACCTAAAGGAGACCCGCGATGCTTCCGAGGAGGATAGCTGAAGGGGTTTATAGCGTTGGCGCAGTCGACTGGGACAGGAGGCTTTTCGATGAGCTTATCCCCCTCCCCGACGGCACAAGCTACAACGCATACCTTGTGAGGGGCGAAAGCAAGACTGCGCTCATCGACACGGTCGACCCAAAAAAGACCCGCGTGCTTTTGCGCAACCTCGAGCTTTTGGGTGTGGAGCGCATAGACTACGTCGTCGCAAACCACGCCGAGCAGGATCACTCAGGCTCCCTCCCCGACGTGCTGAAGCGTTTTCCCGGGGCTTCCGTCGTGACCAACGCGAAGTGTCGCGACATAATCTCGCGGCTTCTGCCAATCCCGCAGGATAGGTTCGTCGAGGTTGGCGATGGCGACGAAATAGACCTCGGCGGGAAAACGCTCAGGTTCATAATCGCCCTCTGGGTTCACTGGCCCGAGACGATGCTGACCTACATCGTCGAGGACGGGATACTTTTCACGTGCGACCTTTTCGGCTCACACCTGGCCACAAGCGAGCTTTTCGCAAAGTCCGCACCAAAGCTTCTTTTTGCGGCAAAAAGGTACTACGCCGAGATAATGATGCCTTTCCGCACAACCGTCCGCAGGCACGTCGAGCGCGTAAAGTCCCTTTCACCGAAGATCGTGGCGCCAAGCCACGGACCAGTCTACTCCGACCCGAGCTTCATCCTCGACGCCTATCTCGACTGGACGTCCGACGCGGTCAAGAACGAGGTCGTGATTCCATATGTGTCGATGCACGGCAGCGTCGAAGCCCTCGTCGACCGCCTTGTGGACTCGCTTGCCTCAAGGGGCGTTGTGGTTCTGCCCTTCCGGCTTGCGGCAACTGATCTTGGCGAGCTTGCGATGTCGCTTGTGGACGCCGCCACGGTCGTTGTGGCAACGCCAACCGTCCTCGCAGGACCCCACCCCCAGGCGCTCTACGCCGCAGCCATCATCGCCGCGCTCAAACCGAAGACGAAGCTCATCTCCGTCGTAACGTCGTACGGGTGGGGCGGGAAGTGCGTCGAGGTCCTCAGGTCGACCCTCGGGAGCCTGAGGGCTGAGTTCCTCGATCCCGTCGTCGTGCGGGGATACCCCTCCGAGGAGGACCTCGCCGCAGTCGACGCACTGGCGCAAAAGATCGCCGAAAAACACAAAGAAGTAATCGATATTTGACGAGAGGGCGCGTGTAAAACCCAAACCAAAACGAGGAGGTGCAAGAATGGCGGCAGAGGAATACGAACTCGAGGAGGAGTACTGGGAAACGCCGCTTTTGGGGGATAGGTTCCCCCGCATCGATGTTCAGACGACGCGTGGGCGGATGACCTTGCCGGATCAGTTCGAGGGCAGGTGGTTCGTTCTCTTCAGCCACCCCGCCGACTTCACACCCGTCTGCACAACGGAGTTCGTGGCGTTCCAGAAGAGGTACGACGAGTTCAAAAAGCTCGGCTGCGAGCTTGTGGGGCTTTCCGTCGACCAGGTCTTCTCCCACATAAAGTGGATCGAGTGGATCAAACAAAAGCTCGGGGTCGAGATAGAGTTCCCCGTGATAGCCGACGACCTCGGCGATGTCTCGGCGCTTTTGGGGCTTATCCACCCCGCCAAGGGGAGCAACACCGTTCGCGCCGTCTACATCGTCGACCCGAAGGGCGTGATCCGCGCCATAATTTACTGTCCGCAGGAGCTCGGCAGGAACGTTGATGAGATCCTGCGCGCCGTAAGGGCTCTTCAGGTATCCGACCGTCACGGCGTTGCGATGCCCGCGAACTGGCCGCAGAACGAGCTTGTGGGCGAAAACGTCATCATTCCGCCCGCAACGGACGTAGATGCTGCAAAGGAGCGCCTCGAGGCCGCCAAGCGCGGCGAAATCGAGTGCTTCGACTGGTGGCTCTGTCACAAAAAGCTTCAGGGATAAAAAGGGGGGCGCCATGACCGAAAGACTCCAGATGTACAAGTGCGAAATTTGCGGCAACATCGTCGAGGTCCTTCATCCGGGCGCGGGGCAGCTTGCATGCTGCGGACAGCCCATGAAGCTTCTGCAGGAACAAACCGCCGACTGGAAGACCGAAAAGCACGTGCCCGTGGTTGAGGAGGGCGAAGGCTTCATCACGGTGAAGGTGGGATCTGTGCCCCACCCGATGGAGGAGAGCCACTTCATCGAGTGGATCGACGTCGTGACCGACCACTGCGTCAGGCGCGTCTTCCTGAAGCCCGGCGACGCGCCCGAGGCAAAGTTCACCGTGTGCGAGGAGTGCAAGGAGATGCTCAAGGTGAGGGAGCACTGCAACGTCCACGGGCTTTGGCGGAGGTGACGGTGCCTTTGCCGCTTCTTTCGGTTCCAAGCGACGTCGAGGGCATCTTCGTCAGGCGCTTGAACCGCTTCCTGGCAGCGGTCGCCCTGAACGGCACGACCACGGACGCCCACATCCACGACCCGGGCAGGCTTACGGAGCTGCTTCGCCCGGGAAACAGGGTCCTTCTGCGCAGAGCCACCGCGACGACGCGGAAAACGAAATGGGACATCCTCGCCGCAGGCGCCGACGGGGGTTGGGTCTTCGTGCACTCGGGCTATCACAGGCGCATCGCCGAGCGAATACTTGCCGATCCCGTTCTAAGCCCCTTCGGTGAGGCGTCTTCGGTTCTGGCTGAGGTCCGGCACGGTGCAAGCAGGCTCGATTTTCTGCTGCTCCGCCCCGGCGGCGAGCGGCTTTGGATCGAGGTCAAGGGCTGCACCCTGGCAAAAGGCGGCGTCGCCCTCTTCCCCGATGCCCCAACCGCCCGAGGGCGGAGGCACGTGGAGGAGCTCGCGCGGATCGCCGCATCGGGCGAGGGCGCAGCTGTGCTTGTGCTCGTCTTCAGAGCCGATGCCTCATGCTTCGCGCCGAACTCGGAAACCGACCCAAAGTTCGCAAAAGCCCTCGCCGCAGCCGTGGAGAAGGGCGTTCTGGTCGTGCCCGTCAGAATCGGATACGACGGGAAAAACCTGTTCTTTTTGGGCGCAATGCCAAACTGCTTTGAACAAACCGCGTAGAACCCAAAAAGGAGGAGGCAATAAGCTGCGGGAGAGATCACAAGGAGGTGGTGCTTGAGGCTATGCGCAAGGCGGGCAAGCCCGTCCGCCCGGGCGTTATAGCCAAGGCAACAGGACTCGACAGCAAAGAGGTGTCGAAGCTCATAGCCAAGTTTCGTAAGGAGGGGAAGGTCGTATCGCCCAAATGCTGCTGCTACGCGCCAGCCAAGGATAAGTGAAAGGAGGAAAGCTATGAAGAGCATCAAGGGCACGAGGACCGAGAAGAACCTTCTCGCCGCTTTTGCCGGTGAGTCGCAGGCGAGGAACAGATACACCTACTTCGCCTCGCAGGCGCGCAAGGAGGGTTACATCCAGATATCCCGCATCTTCGAGGAGACCGCCGACAACGAGAAGGAACACGCCAAAAGACTCTTTAAATTCCTCGAGGGCGGCGAGGTGGAGATAGTCGCTTCTTTCCCGGCGGGGGTGATAGGGAACACTGCCGAGAACCTCAGGGCGGCAGCGGCAGGCGAAAACTACGAGCACACAAGGATGTACCCGGAGTTCGCGAGGGTGGCGGAGGAGGAGGGTTTTGCGGAGATCGCAGCGGTCTTCAGAGCCATCGCGGTCGCCGAGAGGCAACACGAAAAGAGGTTCTTGGGTCTTCTTGCGAACGTCGAAAGCGGCACGGTCTTCAGGAAGGAGAGGTCCGTTCGGTGGAAGTGCGGCAACTGCGGCTACATCCACGAGGGGACGGAAGCACCCAAAGAATGCCCTGCATGCGCGCACCCTCAAGCCTACTTCGAGCTTCTGTGCGAAAACTGGTAGACCTAAACAGGGGGAGCCCACCGGGTTTCCCCTGCTAATCCTTCCAGAACCAGTAGAAGAACACGGCGTTAGACGGATCGTATTTTTCGTTTACGGCAGTTCTGCCGCCTTCGCCGTAGCCGCCTATCGCGTAGATGCCGCCTCCCACGCTTATGACGCACAATCCACGCCGCGCCGTGGGCAGGGGGCTTTCCGAACTCCACGAATCCGTCGACGGGTCGTAGCAGTAGTTAATGTCCAACGGGTCGCCCTCCGACAAGCCGCCGATGACGTAAATCTTTCCGCCCAATTCAGCAGCGCCCGACTGGGAGCACGGGACGGGTAGCGGGGCCTTTACAGTCCAGCTGTCGGTGGTGGGGTCGTACTCCTCGTTGGCGCCGACTTCACCGCTTGCGCTCTCGCCGCCTATTACGTATATCTTTCCCCCGCACGCGGCGGCAGTCAGGTAGTATCTTGCTGTTGGCGCGCTCGCCCTCGTGGCCCACGAGTCGGATGACGGGTCGTACTCCTCGGTTATGGCAAGATAGCCCGTGGAACTTGCGCCGCCGAAGACGTAAATCTTCCCTTCCGCTGTGTCGGCGGCTACGCCCAAACGGGCTGTGGGCATCGAGGTCTTCGATGTCCAACTGTCCGTTGAGGGATCGTATTCCTCGTTGCGGTTGCTGTAAGAGCCGTCGTCTCCTCCCAGGGCGTATATCTTGCCGCCCACGGCTGCAGCGGCGAACCTGCAGTTGGGGGAAAGCATGACGCAGGCCGTCGTCCAACTGTTTGTGGCGGGGTCGTAGCATTCATTAGTGCCTACTGTAGTGGTGGTTCTTCCGCCCATGATGTAGATCTTTCCATCGACGGCTGCATAGCCGAACCAATACCGGGCTGTGGGCATGTTGGCTTTCCTTTCCCAGCCGCCGTAGGCCTGGTAAAACCCGGCGTAGGTCCAGCCGGGACGCGGCGTGCGATCCTTAAAGGGTTTGAGGACGCCGCTTGGGCAGCAGTCGCCGAGAGCGGTTGAGGATACGGAGAGGGGGCTGTCCTGCGTTCCTGCACCAGACAGCGTGGAGTCGTGCCGAACGACGTAATAGTCGGCGGTGTCGGAGTAGACCGATCTCATCGAAAAGAGAACCGGCACGATCTTCTCCCTCGGGGTGAGCAACTCGTCCTCGGGGTCGGAGAGGTCGCAATCGTCGTTGCCGTCCACCATGAGCTGGACGTAGTACGGGCGGCCAAATTTGAGGGAATCGCCACCGTTTGCGGAAAGGTCAAGCCTTACGTCGAAATAGCCACTTACTATCCGCACGCAGAGCGTGTCCGCCCAAAGGAGGTTAGAGTCGGCATCTGTGATGAAGAAACCGAGGAGCCTGCCCGCGCACCCACAGCCCGAATCGGTCGTGTCGGTTATAACGTGGCCATCTGCGTCCGCAAGCCTCCCCTGATAGGCCATCGTCCGGGGAAGTTGCGCAAAGGCCGAGGTCACGAAAAGCAAAAGAATACTCCCAAACGCGGTTCTTCCGTAAGTCATAAATTGAAGACCTCCCTCTTCAGTTTTCCAAAACACAGCAACGGTAACGGTGTTTGTAATCTTCTTCGCTGTGGCTGGATAGAGCGTCGCAGCTGTCGCGCCTGCAGTAATAAGCATCATTTGACGTAGAGCGCATCATGTTTACCCAAAAGTCTTTGCTGCTTTCGTGAGTTGTTCTCGAGTATGCTATGTATTCGAACTGGTCGCACAGTCTTCCGCCGATTGAGAGGCATCTGTGCACGGCTGCGTGCCAGGTTGTGGCGGGGAAGGGGCTGCTTATGCATTCGTATTGGGCCACCGACAGCGTGTCGGGCAATGTGTCTACATAGACCTCTGTCCAGGAGATCGTTCCGCCGAACGTGGGGAGATCAGAGCAGGATGAGGGCGCAGATTGGGAGCCTGAGGGCGCATAATCCGCTGTGTCGGCGTATATCGCTCGGTAGGCGTAGGATACGGGCGCCAGCTTTTCGCGCGGCACAAGTATCTGGTCGGTCGCGTCGTTGAGGTCGCCGTCGTCGTTGTGGTCCACCATTATCTGTATGTAGTAAGGCAGGTTGAACCTCAACGTGTCGCCGCCGTTTGTGGAAAGATCGAGCTGAACATCGAAATATCCGTTCACGATGGGAACGCAAACGGTGTCGGTCCAGAGGGTGTTCGAGTCGGTATCGGATATAAAGAAGCCGAGAACTCTTCCTGCGCAGCCTGATCCCGAGTCGGTTGTATCCGTTATGGGTGCACCTGAGGCGTCGGCCAGCATCCCCTGGTAGTTCATTATCCGCGGGACCTGCGCGAAGGTCAGCGCGGTCAAAACCGCCGCCAAGACCCAAAACGTTCCAAGGAGCCACCACGTCTTGATCAAACGCATCGCCATCCCCTCCCGTTTTTATGTTTAAGCGCTAAGACTGTGGCTTGAAGGGGCTTGCCTTCTCCCACATCGCCTCGAAGGCTATGATCAAAAGCTTCACGAGCTGCTTGTTTTGTATCAGTATCACCTTGCAGCTTTCGAGGTCGCCTTCGTCGTGGATTTCGAGCAGTGCGGCGAAGTCGTCGTATATGGTGAACTCAACATCGACTGTAGGCACGTGGCGGCAGGCTATCCCCTCTTCCTCTTCTATTTTGCCGATCAGTTCGACGAACTCGGGTACCTCAGCCAACCTCGACTCGCAGATCAGCCTAAACTCGACGGGTGCAGGCTCGAGGGGAGGAGCTTGGGCTTGGGCTTGATCCTCTATTGCCTGGAGGTCATCGCTCGACACGAAGGGAACCCTGGCAACGACTCTTACGCTTTTCCTCACCCTGCTTCTTATCCTTGCCATCACGTCGACCACGGTCTTCATGCCTTTGAGGACGACGATATCGCGTCCCAGGTCGAACCCACCGGGGTAGACGTTTCTGTAAAGCTCCTCCGCTTGCTCCAGGAAAGCCGAGAACTGTTGGGGCAGCTCCTCCCTGAGCTTCTCTATTTCGGAAAGCTTTCTTTGGAAGAGTTCGCTTAAGGCCTTTCGGGGAGGTAGGGCGGCAAACCTCAAGGGCTTTTTCACTACCTCGGCGACAAGCCCCTTGTCGACCAAACTGCGCAGCACGTTGTAGACCGTGGGTCGGCTGAGTCCCGATTTCCTCGAGACCTCATCTGCGGTGGCCTCACCAAACGAAAGGAGCGCAACGTACACCTCGGCCTCGTTCCGAGTAAGCCCCAAACGCTCGAGAAATTCTGCGATCATAGTTGTCATAAAGCCTTTATGATAAAAATACCTTTGTAAACAAAGGACGTCAAGCATTTTTTACAACAGGTTAACCAATCTACTTCGTTGCGCCTTTTCGCGGCGTGAGCACAGTGAGGCGCTTTCTTCCCTTGGCGCGGCGGCGCGCTAAAACCTTCCTTCCGTTTTTGGTGCGCATACGGGCGCGAAAGCCGTGTTTGCGGCGGCGCCTTAGGTTCTTTATCGTCGTTATCCGCATGCCAGCACCTCCACCATCGGCGTAGAAACTATCCCCGCGGGGGTGATATGTCAAGTGCAAATGCAAAAAAGTCTTGCCAAAGCGAAAAAGAGTCCCATATAATTTCCAACGCCTATGGGGCGGATACGAGTGGCGATAGACGGTCCTGCGGGAGCAGGCAAAAGCACTGCGGCGAGGATGTTGGCTGAGAGGGTTGGATACAGATACGTCGACACGGGGGCGATGTACCGCGCGCTGACGCTTCTTGCGCTGAGGGAGGGCATCCCCTGGGACGACGAGGATGCGCTCGTCGAGCTTCTCGACCGCCACCGGATCGACCAGCGCGGCGCGAAAACCTTCGTCGACGGCGAGGACGTAAGCAGCCAGATACGTACCAACAAGGTCAGCCGGGCGGTGTCGGTGGTTTGCCGGCACAGGAAGGTCCGGGAGAGGATGGTCGAGCTTCAGCGCAGGCTCGCCCAAGACGGCGGCGTCGTTATGGACGGAAGAGACATAGGCACCGTTGTGCTTCCTGACGCCGAGCTTAAGATCTTCCTCGTCGCCTCGGTCGAGGAGCGCGCCAAAAGAAGGCTTAAGGACCTTATCGCGATGGGGAAACCCCTACCCCTCGATGAGGTGATGCAAAACATCATAAACCGCGACAGACTCGACAGCACCCGGAAGGTCGCTCCGCTTCGAAAAGCCCCCGACGCCATCGTCATCGACAACTCGAATCTGCCCATAGACGAGGAGATCGAGCTTCTTGTGAAGCTTTTGAAGGAAAAGGAGGAGGAACACAACGGCAGGCATTGACAACAGACGCTCCTGTGGAGCGCTTATCCTACGAAGTAAGGGGGGATTTGCATGCAGGAGGTAAAACCAAAAGCCGACGATTTTGCGGTGTTGGTTCTTGAGCCCGAAAGGGACGTCGATGAGGGCGAGGTTTTGATCGCCGAAGGCGACGTTGAGGAGGAGACGTCGCATGTTGAGTTTGAGCAGCTTGAGCGCGACAGGGAGTTCTACACCCGCGGGAGCGCCATCCTCCGGGAAGGGGAGATAGTTAAGGGCAAGATAGTTGCCGTCCGCGGCGCCGACGTGATGGTCGATATCGGCTTCAAGTCGGAGGGGATCGTTCCCATCGAGGAGTTCGGCGACCAAAAGCCCGAGCCCGGCCAGGAGATCGAGGTCTTCCTCGAGGCGCTCGAGGACGAAAACGGACAGCTTGTGATATCGAAAAAGCGCGCCGACTTCATAAGGGTGTGGGACACCATACGCGAGGCATACGAAACCAAACGACCCCTCAAGGGCAAGATCAAAAAGCGCATAAAGGGCGGCATGGTCGTTGACCTTTTGGGGGTCGATGCCTTTCTGCCCGGCTCTCAGATAGCGCTGCGACCCGTACCAAACTTCGACGCCCTCGTGGGCGAGGAGATGGAGTTTAGGGTGATAAAGATAAACAAGATGCGGCGCAACATCGTGGTCTCGCGCAGGATCATCCTCGAGGAGGAGCGCGAAAAGCAGCGACAGGAGCTTCTGCGAACCATCCAGGAAGGACAGATACGCGAGGGCGTCGTCAAAAACATAACCGACTTCGGCGTGTTCATCGACCTTGGGGGGATGGACGGGCTTCTGCACATAACCGATATGTCGTGGACGAGGATCAACCACCCCTCCGAGATGGTGAAGATAGGCGACAGGATAAAGGTCAAGATCCTCAAGTACGACCGCGAGAAGCAGCGCATATCGCTTGGGCTCAAGCAGCTTACGCCCTCGCCCTGGGAGAACATCGACCAGCGCTTCCCCATAGGCTCAAGGGTTGTGGGGAAGGTTGTGAGCCTCACCAAGTACGGCGCCTTCGTCCGACTCGCCGAGGGAATAGAGGGACTCATCCACGTCTCCGAGATGTCGTGGACGAAGCGCATAAACCACCCATCAGAGATCCTCGAGGTTGGTCAAGAAGTCGAGTGCATGGTCATCGATATCGACAAGGAGAACCACAAGATATCCCTGAGCATAAAGCAGCTCGAGCCTGATCCCTGGCAGGTTGCAGCCCAAAAGTATCCGCCCGGCACAATTGTCTCGGGAACGGTGCGCAACATAACCACCTTCGGCGTCTTCGTCGAGATATCGGAGGGGATAGAGGGGCTCATCCACATCTCCGACATCTCCTGGACCAAGCGCGTCAACCACCCCAGCGAGTTCTTCAAGCGCGGTCAGAAGATAGAGGCTGTCGTGAAGGAGGTCGATCCCGAGAACCACAGGCTTTCCTTAAGCTACAAGGACCTCGAGCCGAATCCGTGGCCGGAGCTTGGTCGCAAGTACTGCGTTGGCGCCGAAACCGAGGGCAAGATCATCCACATGACCGACAGGGGCGTCATCGTTGAGCTTCCCGACGGCGTCGAGGGCTTTGTGCCCGTAACCCAGCTCGGCAAGCGCGTCGACAGACCTCACGAAGCCTTCAACGAAGGCGATATACTGCCCCTCAAGGTGATCGAATCCGACCCCGACGACCGAAGGATAGTCCTTTCGGTCAACGCGTACTTCGAGAGCCGCGAAAAAGCTGATCTTGAGAGGTACCTTGCGGCTCACCCGACCAAGACGGTGCAGCTCAGCGAGATAGCACGCGTGCAGAAAAGGTCTGAGGAAAACAAATAAGAGGTGAGGTGATATGCCCTACAAGAAGCACAGGACGGTTTTTAAGCGTTTGCGCCAGAACCTTAGGCGCCGCGAGCGGAACAGGATCATCCGCGGCTCCGTGCGAGCTGTGCTCAGGGCGATAAGGACGCAAAAGACCCTCGACGATGTCCTCGCAAGGCTGGCTTGGAACATAAAGGGCGAGGACCAGATGGACGTGCTTAGGAAAGCCTGCGCCAGGATGTACTCTGTGGTCGACAAGGCGCTCAAGAAAGGTGTCATCCACAGGAACAAGGCGGCGCGGCACAAGTCACAGATCGCCCGCTGGATGCAGGATATGTCCCAAAGGCTGGCGCAGCAGCAGTAGAGCCTCGCCTTTGGCGCAAAACCGAGGGGGTGGATCATGAGGCGTTTTTTAAGCGTTGCGGTGCTTTTGCTTCCGCTTATCGCCTTCTGGGGTTGCGCAAGCGAAGAGGGCGGAGGCGGAGGAGGCGGTGGTGAACCCACCGCCGCAGGACCACACAGGATCGATGCCTGCGTCATCCTCCTTCCCGACTCCGCGCAGGCGCTCGCGTTCGGCGGATGCTACGAAGAGATCTCCGAATCCTACTGGGAGGTGCCGTCGGAGTATTCCTTCACCGTAAACGGTGTCGAGCTTGCCGACCCCTGCGAGATGCACTGGACGAGCTGGCTGCTTGAGGGCAGGCTGTCGCTCGCGCCTGGGGATATGGTCGTCTTCACCGCCGAAGCCGATGGACACACATACACCGACTCAACAACGGTCCCCGACTGCGATGTGACCGCAATGTTCTTCTGCGATCTGCCCGACCCCGAGCCGATAGGCGATACACTCGTCTCCAACGACATAACGGTGAACTGGAACGTAGAGGGCGATCTTCCAAACGGGATTTATATAACCTGCTTTTCGCCCGAAAGCCCGATGCAGGGCATAATGGAGAGCGGCGCCTACCTCGACCTCGAGGACGCAAGCGGCAGCGAGTTCTTCGACTGGGACGGAAGCGGTCCTCACACAATAAGGCTTTGCGCAACGAACTACACGAAGTTCAACGACGACCTCGACGAATCGTACTGGAGCGAAGACTTCAACGCCCTTGTGGTTCAGCGCTGTTTCGACTTCCACGTCTTCCTCGGCGTGCGCGTTTGGGTCGAGGGCGATACGATCTTCTGGTCGCCCCAGTACGCTATGAAGGAGCTCGAGGTCTCCGACGGTTCGACGACCCTTTGGCGCATAACATCTGAGGGGGGCTTTGAGTCGCCTGTGGTTTACGGCGTCGTTCCCGAGGGCGCTGTGCAGGAGGTGCCGTCGTCGGGCGATCCGCAGCCGCTTGCCGAGGGAACGCAGTACACCGTCACCGTCGAGGACCGCGCCAACGACGTCGAGGGCGAAGTCGAGTTCGAGTACGGCGGCTAACGCAGCCGAGTCGGCGCCACCCGCACAAAGCCGCAGCCCAGATGAGGCGGTCCGAGCCCGGACAGGGTGGTCCGAGCCTGCAGGTCAAGGCGGGCGAGCGCGCTGTGGGTGGAGGGCATAGGCTCGGCTGTGCCCAGGCTCAGCGGACTATGAGAAGCTTGCCCCTGGTCGACTCATCCCCCACGGCGGCGACGTATATGTAGACCCCTGGCGCCACAGGCTTCCCCTCAAGGTTTCTGCAGTCCCAGGTGATCTTGCCGCTTTGGGGATAGCTGAACTCCCTTTTCGCCCGCCACACAAGCGCTCCGTCGGCGGCGAAGACCACAACCGACGCCTCCGCGGGCTGCGCTATCCGGAAGGGGAACGTTACGCTGCCTGTCGCGCATGGGTTGGGGTATGGGTCGTTGATCTCGTTTTGCGCGAATATCGGCACCAGGCACGATTCCGCGGAGCACTCGGTGACGTCGAACCAGAAGCGCGCCTGGGGTGTTGGCGAAACCTCGGGCAGAACGGCGAAGTATATCGCCCTGTACTGCCATCGCCCCGGGATGTCGATGCTTTGCGCTGGGTCGGCTCTCCTCCACGGCGCCGCCTCGTCGCCGGGAAGCTCAACGGGAACGGCGATAAGCGCGCCCGAGACGCCGCTTTCGAAGACGACCTTCCCGCTTACGCCGCCCTCGACGAGCGCATAGTCGAGCCTGAAGAAGTTTGTGCCGAAGGGCGCCACGACGCCCTCCTGCGAGAAGGGTGGCTCCGCGTCCGAGGCTGCCGGGAGCGGGTAGTTCGCCCCCTCGGCGAAGAACCCCTCGCGCCAAAACTCCCCAACGCGAACGCGCCAGGCGACAAACTCCTCGTAAGCCTCCGTTAGGCTCGAACCGCGCTCCTCAAGCTCGTCGGAAATGGCGTAAAGCGGCAGCTCATCCTCGCAGCGCTCCCAAATGCTTTTTATAAGCTCCCCCGACAGCCGCGAACCCTCGCAAAAGTGCTCCGCAAGGAAGAGGGGGAACATAACGCCGCCGTAGTACGCAACGTCGTCGTCGGCGTTGAATGGAACCCAGGGCTCGCTTTGAAACTCGGACACGTAGGAGTAGTAATCGTTCACTTCGTCGAAGCAGAGCTCCTCGCAGAAGACCGCAGTTTGCTCCATCCACCAGCGATACGCCGCGGCATCGTCGGGGGTGAAGGGGTAGAAGTATGCGAACTGGACGGTGTGGAAGAACTCGTGGGCGCAGGTTACGGCAAGCGCGGGGTATGGGTCGTCGGCATAGCCGGGGATGCGGGTCATGTCCGACTGGATCCTTACGTAAGCCGTTGCCTTGTTTTCCGTTGTGTCGACCACTCTGGGCTGCGTTTCGCCGTAGACACCCGTGCCCATCGCAACCAGATACACGTCCACCCTTGCGTCGCCGCCGGCAAGCGATGTGTCGGAGATGCCCGCCGTATCGGGAATAGGGGGGCGGAAGCCGAGTGAATCGACGACGATGCGCCAGGCGTGCTCGAGGTACTCTCCGGCAGCCTCCACGTAGTCGGGGACTCCGTCCTCGTCGGCGTCGCCGGGGTAGACGGCGTTGACGCCCGTGGTGTCGTACCAGACCTTGAAGTGCTTTGTGCCGTAGCTTGCCTGCATCGAGGGCGGCAGCCTGACCGCCTTGGTCGAGATGAAGTCCTCCAGAGCCTGCGGCGTCCCGCAGCGGATGCAAAAGGCTGTCGAAAAGCAAAGCAGGATTAATGTAAAGCTACCTCGCACTCTGCTCTATCCCCACCTTGTACACCGTTACGCGGTTTCGCCCCTGCGCCTTCGATACGTAGAGGGCTGTGTCGGCTCGGCGGATGAGCTCCTCCGCGTCGGGGACGTCGTCCTCGAGGACCGCAACGCCTATGCTCGCCGATATGTGTTCCGTTCTTGCTCCCGAGCCGTCCAGAAACGGCGTCGACGATATGTGTCGGCAGAGCCTTTCCGCAACGTCGAGCGCCTCCTCGGCGCCGGTGTCGGAGAGGACGAGGACGAACTCGTCGCCGCCGTAGCGCGCAGCAAAATCGTCGGACCGAAGAAAGCCGCGGATTATCTCGGCTACCTCCATAAGGAGCCTGTCGCCGGCGGGGTGACCGTAGGTGTCGTTGTAGTCCTTGAACCTGTCGAGATCCATGGAGAGCAGGGCAAGCTTCTTTCCCTCCGCGCGGTGCCGCGCTATGTAGACGGGCAGTTGCTCGGTGAAGTACCTGTAGTTGCGAAGCTTTGTGAGCTCATCGGTTACGGCAAGCCTCTGAAGCTGGCGATTGCGCCTCGAAAGCTCCTCTGCCGTGCGCTTGAGCTGCTCCTCCAAAAGGCGAAACTCGGTCACGTCGTCGACTATGGTGAGTATCCTCCTCACCGATTCGCCCGGCTGGGCTATGGGGATTATCTTGGTCTTTGTGAACTGGCGCCTCCCGTTGCGGCGGATGTAGGTCTCCTCGGTGTCGATGCTGCGCTTGGTGTGGATCACCTCGCGGTAGATCTCCTCCCTGCCCAGGTCCCTCAGAAACGGGGCGACGTCGAAGAGGTTTTTGCCAACGGCGTTGCCCGAAACGTCGTATATCCTGTAGAACTCGGGCGATGCCGAAAGGACGGTGAAGTTCGCGTCCACAAGGAAGATCGCCTTGTCGACCGTGTTTAGGATGTCTTTGTGGATTCTGTTTGTCGTCATAAGGTCGTTGAGGATGTGCCTTATGTAGAGCGCCTGAGAGACGGCGACCCTGAAAGTCTCGACAAGCTCCGACTGCGGTCCAAGGTCGACGTCGCTTGGGAACATAAGGCAGCCGAAGAACATATCCTCGTACCTAAGCGGCAGGACGACCACGTGTGTGTATTCGAAAAGCGCCTTGAGTGTGTGGACCAGCACGACAAGCGATGGGTTTTCGCACGTGAACCTGTCGATTGGTATCGTCATGTGTGCAGACACCCTGCGCACGTCCACGCCGTTGAACCTGACGCCCACAGCCAAACTGGGGAGGCTTACGTTTGCGAAGCTCAGTTCGTCCGAAAGCTTTGGGTTGTCCACAACATAGGCGTTCGGTTCGAGTGCGTTCTCGCTTGGGTTGTACTGCCATCCCACGACAAGCGGCAGCCCAAAGACCTTTGCCGCAGCCTCCGTTGACCTGCGCAAAATCGCATCCACCGAGTCGCAGCCTATAAGACCCTGCGCAAAGCGGTAGATGTAGTCGAGCTTCTCGCGGTGGGCGTTGATAAGCTTTAGGTATTCTACCTCCTGCTCTGCCCTCGCCTTCGCCGCTATCTGGCGCGCGGTGACAAAAACGCCCAGAAGGGCAACGACAAGGGCTACGATCAAAGCTATCAAAAGCTTTCGTTTGAGCGGGGCTATAGCTGAAAGAGCGGTTTGTGCGTCGAAGTCGGAGCCGATGATCCAGCGCTCGAAGCCAACGGGGCTGCTGTACCAGCAGAGAATCCTTCTCCCGCCGGCGGCGCTTCGGTACGAGAGCCAACCGCTGCCTGGGGGAGGAAAGTTCTCGAGAAAGTGGATAAGGGACGTATCGGTCACGTCGCCGTAAATCTCGCCTATCTTTCTGCCGAAGGGGTACCTGGAGTGAACGAGCACAGTGCCGTTTTCGTCGGCAAGCCAAACCCCCTCGCCAAGCTTTTCGAAAAGCGGCGCGAAAAACCTCGCCACAAGGCTGTCGAACGAAACGAGCGTTGCGACTGAACCGGTGAAGATCGAGTCGTCGACGAAGGTGGGGACGTGGACAATTATCGCGTCGAAGCCCTGCACGGTCCGTACCGGACCGCCTATGACCGGCTTGTGGGTGCGCAAAAGCCTTTTTATGTGCGGCTGGTCGGTTATGTCGGTGCCCTCGTAGGCGGAGTACGGGACGGTGACCCGCACAACCCCCGCTGAGTCGAGCCGCGTGACCGACGCAAGAAGGGATGAGCGGGAGTGGTATATCATCTCGAGTCTTCTGCGCGTCTCCTGCGGATCAAGCCTCTGCACCTCCGGGATGGTCGAAAGATACACCGCATCTCCCACAAGGCTTGAGATAAGCGTCCTCAGTCCGCTCATCGCCTCCTGCACGAGTGCGATCCTGTGGCGGGTGGCGTCCTGAAGCGCGATGCGCTCGGCGTCGGAGATTATTGCCCTGACGACGAGAAAAGCCAGAACGATAAGCGAGATGTAAAACACAACCGCCTCTATGACCACCGACCGCCTCAATTCCTTACCCCGTAGCGCTAAGTTTTTAAACAAAAAATATTAGTCCCCAAAGTCTTTGCAAGCGAAGGTTGAGAAAAGAGGTTTGCGAAAAGGCGCCCTTGGGGATATTTTGTTTTGTCAGTCGGAGGTGGCGAGGTGAAGTATTTTGGTGTTGCGATGCTTGTGCTTCTTTTTATGTCTGGTTGTGCGAAAAGCAGCGAGGAGGTCGGTATGGAGGACATAAGGAAGCCTGCTGTGGCGGGTTCGTGGTATCCCGGCGATCCCGACTCGCTGCGGGCGATGATAGAGGCGTTCATCGAAAAAGCCGATGTGCCCAAAATCGACGGAAGGATTTTCTGTCTTATCGCTCCGCACGCTGGGTACATCTATTCGGGACCCGTTGCCGCATACGCCTTCAAGGCGCTCCTGCAGAGAAAGGACGAATACAAAGGCAACACCGTGATCCTTGTGGGCTTTTCCCACAGACCTCCGAGCTGGAGCGGCATATCGGTTTGGGCTAAGGGTTTTTGGGAAACGCCTTTGGGGCGCGTTAAGGTCGACGAGGAGCTCGCGCAAAGGATCATATCCCTTGCCCCCAACACGATCCAATACAGGCGCGAGGTCCACTACGGCGAGCATTCGCTTGAGATGGAGCTGCCTTTCCTGCAGTACGTCCTCGACAACGACCTCAAGATCGTCCCAATAGCCTTCTCGCACCAAACGCAGGCAGAGATCGAAACCCTGACCTCCGCGCTTCTTTCCGCGGACATCGATTGGGGTAGGACGTTTGTTGTGGTTTCGACCGATATGAGCCATTACCTTCCGTACGACAGGGCGGTTTCTGTGGACAAGCGCACACTCGATTACGTTCTTTCGGGCGACATCGATGGGCTTTCGAGCTGGATTCCCTCGGCTGGTGCGTTTTGTGGCTGGGCGGGCGTTCTTGTGGCGATGCGGGTTGCGTCGAGCTTGGGCGCAACGAAGGCGATTCTCCTCAAGTACGCCAACTCGGGCGACACGCAGCCTCAAACCGCCGCGCACGGCGTCGTCGGATACTGTGCCGTGGCATTTGTGATGGGCGACGGAAGGGGCACCTCCTCGGGCGAGGGCGGCGGAGGTTCCGCAGAAGCGCTGCCCGGCACACAGGAGTACTCCCTCACCCGCGACCAAAAGCTCTACCTCCTGCGCCTTGCGCGGACGACGATCGAGAAGTACGTTCACGACGGCGTCGTCTACGAGCCGCCGAAACCCGACGACCCCAAGCTTGTGGAGGATGCGCCGGTGTTCGTCACGCTGCACAGGAAGGGGATGCTTCGGGGCTGCATCGGTCAGATGGTGGCGCAGGAGCCCCTATACCTTGCCGTGCGCGACATGGCCATCGCCGCCGCAACTAAAGACTACAGGTTCCCGCCCGTGCAGCCAAACGAGATCGACGAGATAGACATCGAAATCTCCGTCCTCTCGCCCCTGCGAAGGATAAGCTCGTGGGAGGAGATAAAACCCTTCAAGCACGGTGTTTACGTCAAGCGCGGCTGGCAGAGCGGCGTCTTTCTGCCGCAGGTGTGGGGGCAGATTCCCGACAAAGAGGCTTTCCTCAGGGAGCTTTGCGTCCAGAAGGCGCATCTGGAGCCGGAGTGCTACAAGGACCCCAAAACGGAGCTTTACGTTTACACCGTTCTTGAGTTTAGCGAGAAGGAGCTTGGTCTTAAGTGAGGGCGATGGCACCGACTTCGCGGAGGTTTTCGCCGCGCCACATGGCGAGGCGCGCTGCGCTGCAGGCGCTCTACGCGCATCAAATAAGCGGCGAGAGCGACCCGCAAAAGCTTGTCGCCGATGTCCTCAGGCACGCGAGGCTTCCGAAGTCGGCGCGCGAGTTCCTGCAAAGGCTTGTTAAAGCCGCCGTGGACCGCGAAAAACTCGCCGACTCCGTGATACAAAAGGTCGCGGAAAACTGGGACATAGATCGAATCTCCGTCGTCGACAGGAACATCCTGCGGCTCGGGATAGCCGAGTTCCTCGACTTCCCTGATATATCGTATCGCGTGACGATAGACGAGGCTGTGGAGCTTGCGAAGGAGTTTGGCAGCGCCGACAGCTCCAAGTTCGTCAACGGCGTCCTCGACGCCGCGCTGCGAAAGCTTAGGGAGATGGGGCTTGTTTCGAAGGAGGATGGGTGAGGGTAGGTTTTATCTCCGACATCCACGGGAACTTCGAGGCGCTCGAGGTGGCGCTTTCGAGGCTTTCGCGCGAAGGGGTCGACAGGGTTGTTTGCGCCGGTGATCTCGTTGGCTACGGCGCCGACCCCATAAAGTGCGTCGAGGCTGTGCAAAAGACCGCGGATGTCGTCGTTGCAGGAAACCACGACTGGGCTGCCGTCGGAAAAACCGACATCACATACTTCAACATCTACGGCAGAAAGGCTATAGTCTGGACCTCGAACGTTCTGCCGCCCCATCAGAGGAAGTTCTTAGCCGACCTGGACCTCTCCTACGCCGATGAGTCCTGGTGCGTCGTCCACTCGACCCCGCACAGACCCCAGGACTGGAACTACATACTGACCCCAGGCGACGCCCTGCGCCAGTTCGAGTTCTTCGAGAAACGAATTTGCTTTGTGGGGCACTCCCACGTTCCCGCGGTCTTCAGCGAAAAGGGCGGGGCGTTTGGGATAAGCATCCCCTTCAACGAAGAGAGCCTTTTGCTGCAGCTTACCCCCGACGACAGGTACATAATAAACGTCGGCAGCGTTGGTCAGCCCCGCGACGGAGACCCAAGAGGGTGCGTTGTGATCTTCGACGCCGATGAGCTTACGGTGAAGTTCATAAGGTTCTTCTACCCGGTCGACAGAGCTCAGGAGAAGATCATCTCCGCGGGTCTGCCCTCTTTCCTCGCCGAAAGGCTCGGTCAGGGGATATGACTTCGCGCAGACGTCCAAAGCTCAAGCACTGGCTGGAGTACATAGTTCTTCGTGCGCTTGTTTTTTTGCTTCGGCTTTTGCCGCACGAAGCAGCCGTCGCCCTGGGCGGAGCCATAGGAAGGGCGCTTTGGGCGCTTGGTGTGCGGCGGAAGGTGGCCAAGAGGAACTTTAAGCTCTGCTTCGGCGATAGGTACAGCGACCGTGAGGCGAACGAGATCCTCAAAAGGTCCTACGATTTCTTCTGCCGCTCCGTTGTGGAGTATGCGCTATTGCCGAAGCTTGGGGATCGCGTTTTGTCGCTCGTCAGCCTTGAGGGCAAAGAGCTTCTCGACGAGCTTGCGGGGCAGGGCAGGGGCGCGATTTTGGTCACAGGGCACTTCGGCAGCTGGGAGCTTTTCGGCGCTGCGCTGGCGAAGGCCGGGTATAAGATCGACTTCCTCGTCGGAACGCAGAAAAACCCCCTCGTCGACGAGCTTATGAACGCGGTGCGCAGGTCCGTGGGGATAGGCATCATCCACATAGGCGTGGCTGCGCGCGGGGTTTTGAGGTCGCTTCGCGCAGGTCGCATGGTGGCTATGCTCTCCGACCAGGATGCCGGTGCCGACGGCGTTGTCGTCAAGTTCTTCGGAAATCCCGCGTCGACGCCTCGGGGAGCTGCGGCCTTCGCCGCAAAAACCAGATGCCCCATCGTGGCGGGATACATCGTCCGAAACGCCGATGGGTTCACCCACAGGGGGATAGTCGAGAGACTTTTGCCTCCGAAGCTTTCGGGGAACGCTGAGGATGACATAAAGTCCCTCACCCAGTTTTTCACCGATGTTCTCGAGCGTGGCGTCCGCGCCCATCCCGACCATTACTTCTGGGCGCACAGGAGGTTCAAAAGCACGATAGGATACTGATGCCGACAGCGCATCGTGGGAAGGATCGTGGCAGGCTTTTGTGGCTTTCCCTTATTCTTTTCCTTGGCGCCGCCGAGCGCCTGATCCACCTGCTGGCGTGGGCGAAAAGCCCGTACTGGTCGGGGCTTTTCCTCGACGAGCTTTACCACCACCTCTGGGCAAAGCTTGTTGCCTGCGGTCAGGTCTTTCCGCCCGGGGTTTTCTTCAGGGCGCCGCTTTACCCGTACCTGCTTGGCGCGATCTACGCCATCTTCGGCGACGGAGGCTGGGCGCCGAGGATCCTTCAACACACCATCGGGCTCGCATCCGCCCTGCCCGTGTACTGGACCGCGCAAAGGCTTTTGCGCAAACGCAGCCTCGCCATCCTGGCGACCGCGCTTTGGGCGCTTATGCCCCTCCAGGTGTTCTTCGAGTCGCGGCTGCTTCTGGACGCCGTATTCGCCGCGATGGTGCCGTGGTTTTTGTGGATGCTCCATCTGGCGCGCCAGAAACGCACCGCCGGAGTGCTTGCCGCCACGGGCATCGTTTTGGGCGTGATGGCGGTAACAAGACCCACCGCGCTCGTCTTCGCGCCGATAGGGGTCGTTTGGCTGTGGCGGTGGATGAAGGGAAAGGCGCTCTGGATGCTTGTGGGGCTTTTCATCCCTATATTGCCGGTCTTTGCTGCGAACGTGGCGAACGGGGATTTTGTGCTTATAGCCTCTCAGGGCGGGATAAACCTCTACATCGGTAACAATCCCCAAAGCGACGGCGCGTCGGCAGTGGTTCCGGAGCTCGGCAGGAACTGGCAGTATCGGCGCTGCGCCGCCCTGGCAAAGCAAAGCCTCGGGCGCAAACCCAAACCATCGGAGATTTCGAGGTTTTTTGCGAAAAAAGCCCTGGCTTTCTGGACGAACGAGCCCACAAAGGCGCTGGCGCTTGCGGCGAAGAAGTTGGTGCTCCTGCTCACCGCGCCCGAGATCGGAAACAACGGGAACATTTACTTCCTCATGAAGCGCTCCCCGCTTGCGCATCTGCTTTGGCTTGGCTGGGGGGTCGTTTTGCCCTTGGCTTTCGTCGGGTTCGCCTTTGGGGAGATGGAGCACAGGTGGCTCATCGTATCCCTCGCTGCGGCATACGGCGCGGTTTTGGTTGCGTTTTTCGTGTGCGCACGCTTCAGGCTGCCTATGATACCGCTCCTTGTGCTCCCTGCCTCTGCGGGCGTTGGCGCCGTGGTGGACGCTGTGCGGTCGCGGAGGTTTTTGCCGCCCCTGCTTTGTGCCGCCCTCTTGGTGCTTGCGCAAGCCGACCCCTACGGCTGGCGCAAAAGCGACGACGCCCTGTCTTACTTCGCCCTGGGGAACATATACTTCCGCACCGGTCGATGGGACGATGCGCTGCGGGAATACAGAAGGGCTTTGGCGCTTGATCAGGGCGCGAGGGGTGTTCACCTCAACATGGGAGCGTTGTATTTTGCCCGCGGCGCGCTCGACTCCGCCGAGGCTCAGTTCGTTCGCGAGGTGGACGTCGGCGGCGAGGTGTGCCGCGCGCTGTCGAACATAGGGGTCATCCGCAGGCTGCGCGGCGACTTTACCGGCGCCATCGCAGCGGGGAAAACCGCATACGAGCGCTGCGGCGAAATGCCCGATGTGGCGTTCAACTTCGTCCTCACGCTGTACGCCGCAGGCTATTACGCCTGGGCGGACTCCATCGTCGACGAGGCTCTCCCGGACCTCGGCGATGATCCGCGCTTCCTCAACGTGGCGGGAGCCGTTAAGCTCGCCGCGGGCGATACGGCAGAGGCAGAGCGCCTCTTCCGAAAAGTTGTGGAGCTCTACACCAGCCGTCCGGGCAGGTCCTTGGTTCAGCTTTACGACCTCGGCGCGATCTACAGCGAGCAGGCGGGCGTCGGCGCATCGGAGGGAAGAGTCTTTTGCTGGGCGTGTTACAACCTCGCCTTGCTTTACGCCTCCAAAGGCAGGCTTGAGGGCGCGAGGGAGCTTTTGACGCGCGCCGTACTTGAGGATGCAGGCTTTGCGGAGGGATTCGCGGCGCTGGGGGCGGTCCTGCTGGCGCAGGGACGAATAGACGAAGCCGAGCGAAATCTAACGCGAGCCCGGGAGCTGGGGCTGCGAAAGCCCGAGCTTTTCTTTGACCTCGCCGCCGTCTGCACCAGACGCGGCGAGCTTGAGAAAGCGAAGACCCTGCTTGAACAGGCGCTGGAACTAAGGCCCGACTTCAAGCCCGCCAAAAGCGCGCTGGATTGGCTCGAGGAACAAACGAATTGACACCGCCCGCGGAAGCGATATACTAAACACGGGTGCCCGTAGCTCAACTGGACAGAGCACCGGACTTCGGATCCGGTGGTTGGGGGTTCGAGTCCCTCCGGGCACGTACAGATGCGGGCGCGGCATCAGCTTTTCGCGGTCAGCCTGAACGAGCGGTCGATTTCGAAGGGCTCGCCGAAGGGGGTTTTCCATCCCTCAGCGGCCGGGATCAAAAGCTCTTTGCGCACAAACCTTCCGCAGAGGGCGGTTTCTTCGCTCATACCCGCTGCGATGAGGAACTCCTGCGGTCTTCCGCTGCCTTTGTCGCCGGCGCGCAGGACGAGGCTAAAGCTGCAGCGCGCCTTGTTTCCGCCATCGATGCGCCAGGCGAGGATAAGCGGTCTTATGTCGACCGTCCTTTCGTGTCTGCGGAAGCTTATGCTCCCCTGTTGCGTCACCCAGTTGAGCGCGTCTTCGACCAGGCTTCGGCTTGCAGCGACCTCACACTCCCAAAGCGCCGCTTCAACGGACGCCTGAAGTGGCTTCGGCTTGCGGTGGAACGGCTGATATCCGCGAAGCTCCATCCCCTCGGGCAGCGCCCTCGCGAGGGCGTGTATGTTCGCTTCAGACACGGCGCCCGAAAGAAATACGTCCACATACTCCGCCTCGCTTTCGGCGCCGAGTGGGAGCGGCGGAGAGAACGAAAGCTTTGGGTGCACATGATACCCTTCGGTGAAGGCGACGGGGAACCTCGCCCTTCGCAGCGTGCGTTCCCACAGCCGCAGCACGTCGAGGTGTCCCAGGAAGCGCATAAGCCCGCGCCGCGCGTAGCGAACCCTCACGACCGGTGCGAAGACGAGGGGCGTTTTGTGCTCCCTTCGGGGTCGCCTTCCGAACGATGTTGCAGCGCTCGCCGCGGATGTTCGCGCAAGAACCTGCTGCGGGACATCGCAGAACCGGCACCGAGCGCAATCCCGCGTCCAGCAGGGGAGGGTAAGTTTCCCCTGCATCGCCCGCGCGCGCTCAGCACGCAGGAAGTCCCGGCGAAGACCTTTGTCTATCACGTCCCACGGCAAAGGCTCGTCCTCGGCGCGCTCGGCAAGGCAACCCTCCAGGGAGAACCCGACCTCCTCCAAAGCTTCGAGGAAGATCCGCGGCTCGAAGAACTCGCTCCATGCGGCGTAAATTCCGCCCTTTCGCCAGGCAAGCTCGATTATGTCGCAGAAGCGTCTGTCGCCGCGGGCTAAAACGCCCTCGAGGATGGAGACGTACGGGTTGCGCCGCAGAACCTCCACCCGCCGCGGGAGGCGCGAAAGGACGTATTCCTCTCGCCTCCGGAGCTCCTCCGCCCCAAGCTGGCGCTCCCACTGGAACGGCGTGTGCGGTCTGGGGACGAAGGGCGACAGCGCCACCTTAAGCTTTGCCTTGTAGCGCTTCGCCAGCGCATCCGCCCTGCGGACGAGGTCGACGAGACCGTCGAGGTCGTCCTCGGTTTCGGTGGGCAGGCCGAACATGAAGTATAGCTTTACGCTGCGCCACTTTTTGCGGAAGGCGAGCTCGAGCGTCTCGAAGAACTTATCCTCGTCGAGGGGTTTGTTTAGGACGGCTCGCAGGCGCTGTGTGCCCGCCTCGGGCGCAAACGTAAGCCCGCTTTTGCGACCATAGCCCACAAGCTCGAGCAGCTCGTCGCTTACGTGCTCGACTCGCACCGAGGGCAGGGCGAACTTGAGCTTGTTGTCCTTGACCCAGCCGCCAAGCCTCCGAACAAGACCATCGAGGTCGGAGTAGTCCGTTGTCGACAGCGCCAGAAGTCCGATCTCGTCCCATCCGGTTGCGGCGAAGTTCCGCATAAGCTCTGCAACAACCGCCTCCGCGGGGCGCTCCCTGAGGGGTCGGTAGGTGAAGCCCGACTCGCAGAACCTGCAACCCCTTCCGCATCCCCGGGCGAGCTCGGCGCGAAGCCTGTTGTGAACCACCTCGACCCAGGGCACGATCGGTGGTGTTGGGTAAAAGCCGTCCTCCAGGCGCGGCACCGTTGCAGCCTTCACGGGCAGCGGCGCACCGCCCTCGGCGGAAAAACCCGCGAAACGCCCCCCGTCGTAGCGAACGCCGTAAAGCGACGGAACGTAAACGCCGGGGAACTCACAAAGCCCCTCCAAAAGCTTCCTGCGGGGCAGGGCGCCTTTGTTTCTTTTCACGTAGTGCAGCAGGTCGACGAGTGCGACTTCGGCGTCGCCGACGTAGATTGCGTCGAAGAACTCCGCCACAGGCTCGGGGTGGAAGGCGCAGCTCCCGCCAGCGATGACTATCGGATCACCCTCGCCCCGCGCAGACGACCGAAGCGGTATGCCGCCCATATCGAGCATCTCGAGGACGTTTGTGTACGAAAGCTCGTTCTCAAGCGTGAAGCCAACAACGTCGAACTGCGATATGGGCGTCTTGGTCTCGAGGCTTAGGGGAGGTATTCGGCGCTGCCGCATAAGGTTGCGCATGTCGTGCCAGGGCATGTAGATTCTTTCGCAGACAAGCTCGGGGTCTTTGTTGACGATGTTGTAAATCACAAGACCCCCGAAGTGGCTTGCGCCAAGCTCGTAGACCTCGGGGAAGACGAGTGCGAAGCGGAGCTTTCCCTCATGATCCTTGACTATGCTGCCAAGCTCGCCGCCGATGTAGCGTCCGGGCTTTTCGACCAGGGGCAAAAGCCGCTCTATTTCGGACCAGAACGACATCGACGACAAAGATAAGCAAGCCGCCTTTGGGTCGCAAAGCCTTTAGCTCTCAACGAGCCGCGTAAGGAGCGAGGTGAGGATGCGCAAAGTCGTTTGGACGTCGCAGGCTTTGGGCAGCCTTATCGCCGCCCCTGTTTCGCGCGGCGGAATGAGCTCGGGCGGTGGTTGAAATCCCCGAAGCCTCTCGTCGAGCTTCGCAAGGGGAAGCCTCTCCGGCGAAAACGAAAGCACAACCCACCTCCCCCTAAAGGAAACCGAACTGAAGCCCGCTTTTGTGGCGAGTATTCGCGCCTTCACGAACGACACGAGGTTTTGAGCCTCGGGGGGGAGCTTTCCGAACCTGTCGGAAAGTTCCTCCTCGATCACCCTCACCTTCTCGACGCGTTCGGCGGTAAAGAGCCTTTGGTAGTATCCGAGCCGCTCTTCGAACGACGGGATGTATTCTGGCGGCAGCAGTGCGTCGAAGTCGATGGAGAATGGCACTGGCTCGAAGACGGGTGGCGGCTGCCCCTTAAGCTCAGCCACCGCCTCGGCGAGCATCTTCGAGTACAGATCAAGACCGACCTCCTCAACGAAGCCGCTTTGTTCCTTGCCCAGGAGGTTCCCGGCGCCGCGGATCTCGAGGTCCTTGAGGGCAAGGTGGTAACCGCTGCCGAGCTGCGTGTGTTCGAGGAGGGCTTTGAGCCGCTTGCGGGCATCGGGCGAAAGGGAGCGGTAGGGTGGGATCACAAGGTACGCATACGCCTGCACATCCGACCTGCCAACGCGCCCGCGCAGCTGATAAAGCTGCGCCAGACCAAACTGATCCGCGCGGTTTATTATTATCGTGTTCACGCGGGGCATGTCGGTGCCCGACTCGATTATCGCCGTCGAAAGCAGGAGGTCGTACTTCCCCTCGCGGAAGTCGAGCACGGTCTTCTCAAGCATCCTTTTGGGCATTTTGCCGTGGGCGACGGCTATCCTCACGTCGGGCATCGCCCTCTTGAGCAGCGCTTCGATGCCCCCTATCGTCTCGACGCGGTTGTGGACGAAGAATACCTGTCCGCCGCGCTCAAGCTCGTTGTAGACGGCTTTGGCGAAAAGCTCGAGGTTCCACGGCACGATCTGGGTGAACACCGCCTTGCGCAGCCTCGGCGCCGTCTCGATAAGGGATATGTCCCTAAGCCCCGAGATGGAGAAGTAGAGGGTCCGCGGGATCGGCGTTGCCGTCATCGTGAGGACGTCGACCTCCGCCCGCAGCGCTTTCAGCCTCTCCTTGTGTCGAACGCCGAACCACTGCTCCTCGTCCACGATCAAAAGCCCAAGCTCCCTGAACCTGACCCTTTCTGTAAGCAGCATGTGGGTTCCCACGACTATGTCGACCTTTCCTTCCGCGAGGTCTTCGATGATGCGGCTCGCAAGTTTTGGCGGGGTGAACCGACACAGCATTTCGACCCTCACGGGCAGGTTGGCAAGCCTTTTGCGGAAGGTGTCGAAGTGCTGCGCGGCGAGGATGGTCGTTGGCACAAGCACCGCTACCTGCTTTCCGCTGGCAACGACCCTTACGGCTGCCCGAAGCGCAACCTCGGTCTTGCCGAAGCCAACGTCGCCGCACAAAAGCCTGTCCATCGGCTTGGGCTTGGCAAGATCACTTAAAACCTCCTCTATTGCCTTTCGCTGGTCGGGCGTCTCCTCGTAGGGGAAGGTCTTCGCAAGCTCCTCCTCCCACTCAGGCGCCGGCGGGAAGGGTTCTCGTTCCTTTATCTGCCGTAGGGCGTATATCCTGACGAGCTCTCCCGCAAGCTCAAACGCCCTCCTTCGTGCGCGCGCTTTAGATGCAGCCCACCTCTTGCCCCCAAGCTTCGAAAGCCGCGCCGACGAAGGACCTATGTAGGGGTTGACGAGGTAAAAATCCTCTATCGGGACGTAAAGCTTCTCACCGTCTGCGAATTCGAGCTGGAGGAACTCCGTCTTCCCGTTGCCTGCGTCGAGGGTTTTTATCCCCAAAAACCTTGCGATTCCGTATTCGGAGTGGACGACGAGGTCTCCGGGCTCGATGCCGTAGTGTGCCAGCATTG
Organism: uncultured bacterium; assembly: GCA_965552135.1. Taxonomy (GTDB): domain Bacteria; phylum UBP14; class UBA6098; order B30-G16; family B30-G16; genus CBEVQY01. The sequence goes on from CBEVQY010000001.1 coordinate 130,286, forward strand.
CGCGTCCCTGGTGGTAGCTTGGCGGCTGGAACATCGCCCTCGAGAAGCCAAGGATCTGGTCTCCCGAGAGTGCAGCAACACGGGCATCCTTCAGGGCGAAGCTCTGCGATATGGTCCCCTTTCGCACCGGCACGGGGAGCCGTCCGCCGAGCCTGCGCTCGATGCGCTTGCGCTGCGCGTCCGACGCAGTGAAGACGAAGACCTCCCCCTCCGCCGCAAGCGACGCAAGCTGGTCGAGGAGCTCGATGGGGTCCTCCTTTGCCACGATCTCCCTCGCCCCGAAGTCGATGGTGGTGGGTGTGGTCGGCACCTCCCTCACGAGCACGTGCGCCCCAAGCAGACGCCTTTTCAGCTCTTGCGCGTTTTGGAAGATCTCTTCGGGCGGTGGAGGTTGCAGCTCCTCCCACGCCACGCGCTCCCGCAGCTCGCGCGCCTTTGCGGCAAATGCATCGACCTCGCGGGCAAGATCCTCCGGCTCCACGGAGATGAAGATCGCCCCCGCTTTTTCGAAGACCTCCGCGGGTGGCACCGGCTGTGGCTCGAAGAAGGACGAGAACCATATCTCGCCCGGGAACCTGCTGTCGAACGCCGTTCTCGCCAAAAGCTCCTCGACCGCGCTTTGGGGCAGCTTGTTCCTTGCGTCGCTTCGCAGCCGCCTCGCGACGCCTTCGGGCGTCGCCTCGCCGATGACCGGCCCCTCCACGGCGGGAACAAAGAGCGCCTCGCCCACCCTCCCTATCCAGCGCCGGTTGTGCGTTGAAAAAAGCCTTATCTGGTCGACGACGTCGCCGAAAAACTCGACCCGCACGGGATCGGGGTGCGCAGGCGAGAAGAAGTCGATGATCTCCCCCCTGCGGGCAAAAGTCTGCAAAAACTCAACGAGCTGCTCCCTGCGGTATCCGGCTCTAACGAGCCGGGTTGCAAGCTCGTCCATCGGTATCTCCATCCCCTTTCCGACGCGGAACGCCTGTTCGCGCAGGGCGCTGGGGGGTATGGTCTTCCACATAAGCGCCGCCGGGGTCGTGATGATAACTGGAGCCGGGGCGACAAGGAGCTTCCAGAGAGCAAAAATCCTTTCGGCGACGAGCTCTGCGGCGGGGTATTTGTGCTCGTAGGGGAGTATGTCCCACTCCGGGAACGGTGCAGCGCGCTTTCCGGATGCGGTTTGTGCGTCTGCTCGTGCGGCAACGAACTCGCCCTGCGGCACAACGACGACGGCAGGTTTTTGCGTTTGGCGTGCGATGACATCGGCAAGCGCAGCCCAAAGCGGTCGGCAAAGCCCGCTGACGCTGACGGAACCCGTCCCCAAGCGCTCAAGGAGCTCGGCTAAGGCGGCGCTGCGCTCAAATATTTTCGACAAAGCCGACGCCACAGACTAACATTATCTTGAAAACAAGCCGGCTTCGCAAGGCAGCGCTTCGAATTTTGAGTTGCAGCCACAGAGGCGCGGGATATCTTTAAGTGCTATGGGTAGGCGAGAATCGAAAGGGAGGGGCGGTTCGCGCCGTCCGAAGCGCAGTGGCTTCGAGGCGCTTTTGGTGGCGCTTGGAATAGCCCTTATCCTCCGCGCAACGGTCGTGCAGGCGTTCAACATACCGTCGGGGTCCATGGAGGACACCCTCCTTGTGGGCGACTTCATTTTGGGGGAGAAGATAACCTTCCGCTTTCGTTCGCCGCGACCCGGCGAGGTGGTCATCTTCCGCCACCCGAAGATACCCGGGCGCGACCTCATAAAGCGCTGCGTTGCCCTGGAAGGCGACACGGTGCTTATAGTGAACAAGGTCCTGTACGTCAACGGGCGACGCTTTCCTGATCCGCCCAAGGCGAAGTACGTCGACCCACGCATCATCCCAGCGCGCTATGCGCCCCGCGATAACTTCGGACCATACGTCGTCCCCAAAGGACACATATTCGTTATGGGCGACAACCGCGATAACTCCGACGACTCCCGCTTCTGGGGTCCTCTGCCGCTGAAAAACGTCAAGGCAAGACCGCTTTTCGTGTATTTCTCAATAAACCCCGGTCCCAGACCGCCGCGCGTGAGGTCGATACTCGACATATATCTATCCCTCGTAAAAAGCCTTCTCCACATACCGCCGCGCATAAGGCTTTGGAGGATAGGCATCATAGTGAAGTAGCGTTCTTGTGGCAAAAGCGTTGACAGCGCGCTTTCGTCGATTATCTTCCTTGGAGCATTGGAGCGATGGCTATGGGAAAGGCATATGGAGACGAAAGCATTCTTCTGCCTGTGATACCCCTTCGGGGCGTTGTCATCTTTCCTCACACGGTAACGCCCATCCTCGTAGGTCGCCAGCGCTCCATAAGAGCGGTGGAGTATGCGTCGTCTGCGGACGGGAGGGTATTCCTCGTCGCCCAGCTCGACCCGCGGGTGGAGGCACCATCCTCGGACGATATGTTCCACGTCGGGACTGTGGCGAAGGTTGTGCAGGTTATGAGGTTTTCGTCGGGGATGCTTAAGGTCCTCGTTGAGGGCGAGACGAGGGCGCGCGTCGTAAGGTACCATTTCCACAGAGACTTCATCGACGCGCTGGTGGAGCCGTTCGAGCCGTCCACGGCGGGCGACGAAGCCGAAATCGAAGCACTCCTGCGCGAAGCAAAAGAGCTTTTCGAAAAGTACATAAGCCTCTCCCAGCACCTGCCCGAGGAGCTTATCCGCGTCTTCGACGAAACCGAGGACCCGAACTACACGACCGACGTCATCTGCGCCCAGCTGCAGATAGACTTCCGCGACAAGCAAGGTCTTCTGCAGACTCGCACCGTCAAGCAAAAGCTTAACATCCTCATACGCATCCTCGCCCGCGAGGTCAAGATACTCGAGTATAAGGAGAAGATCGAGCGCAAGGTCCAGCGGATGATGGACGACAGCCAGAAGGAGTATTTCCTCCGCCAGCAGCTTGAGGCTATTCGGGCGGAGCTTGGCGAGGAGGGCACAGGCTACGACGAGGAGCTTAAGGAGCTTCAGGCAAAGATCGAAGACGCAAAGCTCCCGCAGCGCGTTCGGGAGGTTGTGGAAAAGGAGTTTGTTAAGCTTACTCGCACTCCTCCCACGTCCCCCGAGGCGGCGGTGATAAGAAACTACATCGACTGGCTCATCGAGCTCCCCTGGCTTGTGGTGACCGAGGACTGCACCGACATAAAGAAAGCCGAGAAGATCCTCGACGAGGACCACTACGGTCTTGAGAAGATAAAGGAGCGCATACTTGAGCACATAGCGCTTATGGTTCTCCACGGTCCCTCTGAGGGGCGTCGTCCTGGCGAGGACTTCGAAGAGTTTTTGAGGCGCTGGGCGATGGAGCCTTACGAAAACGTCCTGTCTCGCCGCCCCCGCGGACCTATCCTCTGCCTTGTGGGACCTCCTGGCGTTGGGAAGACCTCCGTTGCCAAGTCGGTTGCCCGCGCGCTTGGGCGCAAGTTCGTCAGGGCTTCGCTGGGCGGTCTGCACGATGAAGCCGAGATCCGCGGGCACAGAAGAACCTACGTCGGTGCCCTGCCAGGAAAGATCATCCAAGGGCTGCGAAGAGCCGGGACGAGGAACCCCGTCTTCCTGCTCGACGAAATCGACAAGATCGGCAAGGATTTTCGCGGTGACCCCGCCGCAGCGCTTATGGAAGTCCTCGACCCTGACCAGAACAACTCCTTCATGGACAACTACATCGAAATCCCCTTCGACCTTTCGCTCGTTATGTTCATCACAACCGCAAACACCATCGAGGGCATCCCGCCGCCCCTTTTGGACCGAATGGAGATTTTGCGCATACCCGGCTACCTCGAGAACGAAAAGCTTATCATCGGGCGCGACTACCTGCTGCCCAAGCAGCTTAAGCTCAAAGGGCTCGAGAGGTACAAAATCACCATCGAGGACGACGCCTTCCTCGAGATCATACGTCACTACACCCGCGAGGCTGGCGTAAGGGAGCTTGAGCGTCAGATTTCAGCTATTTTGCGCAAGATAGCGGTTCAGATAGCGCGCGACAGACGCCGCAAACGCTTCGTCGTAAGGAGGGAGGACATAAAGGGCTACCTTGGCGTGCCCAAGTATGTTTCTTCGCCCGTTCCCGAGCGGCTTATTCCCGGCGAGGCGCTTGGGCTTGCGTGGACGCAGGCGGGCGGTGAGCTTTTGCGCGTCGAGGTCCTACTCATCCCCGGAAGCGGCAAAACCAAATCCACAGGCTCGCTGGGCGATGTGATGAGGGAGTCGGTTGAGGCGGCGATGTCGTTTGTGAGGTCTCGGGCGAAGCAGCTGGGATTCCCACCGTCTGAGATGGAGAAGCACGACGTGCACATCCACTTCCCCGAGGGTGCGGTCCCCAAGGATGGTCCGAGCGCAGGTCTTGCCGTCGTCGTCGCGCTGGCATCGGCGCTTACGGGGAAAAGCGTCCCAAACGATTTAGCTATGACGGGCGAAATCACCCTCACAGGCAGGGTCCTGCCCGTAGGTGGGCTGCCCGAAAAGCTCCTTGCCGCAAAAAGGTACAAGGTGAGGCGGGTGATAATCCCGAAGGAGAACGAGAAGGACCTCGAGGAGATCAAGAAGGAGGTTTTGGAGGGGCTGGAGATATTGCCCGTCTCCGCCGTCGATGATGCTTTGGGCATCGTTTTCGGCGGCGCGTAGCCGTTGCGGAAATTTGGTGTTGACGACGCCCCGAGGCGTTAGTAAGTTTGGCAAAACCGCAAAGCCAAGGGGCGGAGAATGTCCTTCCGCCACAAAAGCCTTCTGGGTTTAAGGGAGCTTTCCGCGGAGGAGATAACCTTCCTTCTGGACGAGGCGAAGGCATTTCGCAAGATCCTCGAGCGAGAACTCAAAAAGGTCCCAACGCTTAGGTGGCTTACGGTGGTAAACCTCTTCTACGAGCCCTCCACGCGCACGAGGATATCGTTCGAGCTTGCGGAGAAAAGGCTTTCTGCCGACGTGGTCAACTTTTCGAAGGCTGTCTCGAGCGTTCAGAAGGGCGAGAGTTTGCGCGATACGGTGCAAAACATCTTGGCGATGAAGGTCGATATGGTCGTTATGCGCCACTCGAGCGTTGGCGCGCCGCACTACATCGCGAGGGCAACGGGCGTTCCCGTCATAAACGCGGGCGACGGAACAAACGAACACCCAACGCAGGCACTGCTTGATCTCTACACAATCCGCGAGAAGTTCGGCTACTTCCGCGGGCTCAGGGTCGTGATCCTGGGCGATATCAGGCACTCCCGCGTTGCCCGCAGCAACATCTGGGGCCTGAAGAAACTTGGCGCCTCGGTGGCGATATGTGGTCCAAAAACGCTTCTGCCGCCACACCCCGAGGTCCTCGGCGTGGAGGTCTACACCGACGTGGAGAAGGCTTTAGCGGGCGCAAACGTCGTAAACGTCCTCAGGCTTCAGCTCGAGCGCCAGAAGGCGGGATACATTCCGTCGCTGCGCGAGTACAGGATGTTCTGGGGGCTTACCGCGAAGCGGGTGAAGCTGCTCGACCCCGACCACATCATAATGCACCCGGGTCCCCTTAACCGCGGCGTCGAGATCGACCCCGACGTCGCCGACTCGGAAGACTCCGTCATCCTCGAGCAGGTCACAAACGGCGTCGCGGTGCGGATGGCTGTGCTCTACACGCTCGCGGGGATGATATCGAGAAGGTGAGACACCCCATCGATGCTGCGCGCAGGCGCCTTCGGGCTTCCGGGCAAATCCTCACAGGCGTTTATCGAGAAGCCCAGGCTGCATGTGCAGTGGCGCTAAGATGATCAGCCGCACGGGCGCCAAAGCCGTGACGGGGGCGTTGTCCGCCGACGCCTCAGCAGGGTGGAGCTTGGCAGCAGTGCTTCGTCCCGCGGGCATTTTTGCGACAGCGCCCCGTCTTGCAGACATCCCTGCGTTAGCCCTCTGCTTTGCGGATATACCTGCGACGGTTCGTTTCACGGACATCGCTGCGGCGCCGCCTTTCTGCAGACGTCCGCGCCCCCGATGGACGGCTACGGGCGCCTGATGCGGAAGCTCACCACCTCATCACAACGCTTCCCCACGTGAATCCCGCCCCGAAGGCGACCATGAGGACGTTGTCACCGGGCTTTATCCTCCCGTCGCGAACGGCTTCGTCGAGCGATATGGGTATGGACGCCGCCGAGGTGTTGCCGTACTTGTCGATGGTCACAACAACGCGCTCCATAGGCAGCTTAAGCCTGCGGGCGAGGAAGTCTATGATCCTTATGTTTGCCTGATGCGGCACGAGCCAGTCGAGCTCATCGAGGCTTAAGCCCGCAAGCTCCAAGCCCTTAAGCGCCGCCTCCTCCATCGACCTTACGGCGTGCTTGAACACCTCGTTGCCCAGCATGACGACGGTGTGGAGGTTTTTCTCCACCGTCTCCTTCGACGCGGGCATTGCTGATCCGCCGGCGGGCTGGTACAAAAGCTCCTTGAGGGAGCCGTCCGATGCGGCGTATGTTGCCATAATGCCCGCGTTATCGTTCGACGGTCCCATGATGACGGCGCCGGCGCCGTCGCCGAAGAGGACGCAGGTGCTGCGGTCGGTCCAGTTCGTTATCTTCGTCAGCTCCTCAACGCCAACGACGAGAACGTACTTCGCAGCACCGGACCTTATGAACTTGTCCGCCTGGATCACGCCGTAGATAAAGCCCGTGCAGCCCGCCGAAAGGTCGTATGCCATCACCTTCCTTGCGCCTAATTTGTGCTGCAGGAGGCACGCCGTCGAGGGGAACATGTGATCGGGGGTGACGGTCGCAACAAGGATGAGGTCGAGCTTTTGGGGAGGTATTTGAGCCATCTCGAGGGCTTTTTGGGCTGCCTTAAGCGCAAGCTCTGATGAGGGCACATCGGCTTCGGAGACGCGCCGCTCCTTTATCCCCGTGCGCGTCGTTATCCACTCGTCGGAGGTGTCAACTATCTTTTCGAGGTCAGCGTTTGTAAGCACCTTCTCCGGCACATACGACCCTGTGCCCAGTATCTTTGACGTCATTGTCGAGTCCCTCCAGCTTTTCCGTGGCGCGGAGCATGGCTTCGGGCAGGTTCGCCAAAGCCATCTGCTGGGCAAGCAAAACGGCGTTTGCAATAGCCTTCGCCGAGCTTATGCCGTGACCCACAACCACGTTTCCCCTCACTCCCAGAAGCGGGGCGCCGCCGTATTCGGCGTAGTTGAAGTCGCGCAGCGTGCGACGAAGCGACGGATAAAGCAAAACGCCGCCCAAAAGCGAAAGAAACGAAATCCTCCTGCCCTTCTTGAAAAGGGTTTTCACAAGGGCGTAGATGCTTTCGGTGTACTTGAGGAGGATGTTCCCCAAAAACCCGTCGCAGACGATGACGTCGACGCTGCCTGCGAGGATGTCTCGCCCCTCTATGTTCCCGACGAAGTTTATCCCGAGCCTTTCTGCGTTCTGCGAAAGCATTTTGTGTGCGGCTTTGACGGCGGCGTTGCCCTTTGTGGATTCCTCGCCTATCGACAAAAGCGCCACGCGCGGCTTCGGGCGCTCCATGATGCACTCGGCGTAGACCGAGCCCAGGACGGCGAACTGAAGGAGGTGCTCTGGCTTGCAGTCGACGTTGGCGCCCACGTCGAGTATGGCGGTGGGGCGACCCGCCATCGTCGGGAAGATCGCCAAAATCGGCGTTCGCCTGATGTTCGGAAGCGTTCCGAGGCGCAGATACGCCGCGGCGGATATCGCCCCCGTGTTGCCAACGCTCACGAAGGCATCGACCTCGCCACGCCGCAAAAGCTCAAGTCCCTGAACTATGGAGGTGCTTTCGTCCCGGGCGGCGCGCAGGGGATCGTCGTCCATGGAGACAACGCCCCAGGCGTTGTGGATCTTTATCTCCTTCGGTCTGAATCTTTTTTTTCGCAGGATGGCTTTGATCTGCTCTTCGCGTCCGACGAGGACGACCTCGAGCCCCTCCTGCGCCGACACGGCGGCAATGGCGGCGTCGACGTTGACCTTCATACCTCTGTCGCCGCCCGCAGCGTCGAGGGCAACGCGCACAGGCACCGAACGACGCTCAAGCTCCCGGCGCCAACGACGAGCCAACCGAGATGTGTAGTACCTTATCCTGCCCGTCGCTACTTCTCCTTCTTCCTACCCTTCGCCGCAACCACAGGCAAGCCGTTGTAGTAACCGCAGTGCGGACAAACCCTGTGTGGAACCATAGGCTCCCCGCAGTGGGGACACTCAACGGTCACCACCGGTTCAAGCTTCCAGTGCGTTCTGCGCTTGCGCGTCCTTGTGTTCGAGTGTCGTCGCTTCGGCAGCGCCATGGCAAGCCTCTCCTTGATTATTTTCGTAAAGCTGAGGGTGGCTCGAAGGCGTACGAAATGAGGACGGACACCACCCCGCCCTCAAGGTCCTCCGATCTCACAAGCCCAACGCCGGGCGCAAGCCAGCTGTAGCCGTGAATCGACTCGGTGTAGCTGAATATATCTGTACCGCCAACGCTTTGGACAAGTTCTAATTCTCCTGTCAGCTCCAGCTTCACGCAATCCGAAAAATCGCCGGCGGGAGTAGACACCGCCTCCAGCGCCACGGCAGAGCCGGTCATCTCCATGCTCATCCTGTTGGTTACGCCCCCTTCCTCCCACGTGGAGTCGTAGGAGATTATGGTCCAGGTGGCGCCGATATTGAAGCTTGTGGGCAGCATCTTGAAGCTCATAGGGTCCTTGATCTCGTACACTCCGTCTTCGCGGATTTGGATGTATACGGTTTCTGTGTCCTCGAGAGCGATGTAGGTTTCGTAGCCGTCCATAAGAGTGTCGGCTATTATCACGTTGACCGACGTGTCGACGCCCTCTGAGGACGAATCGACGTAGGTCCACTGCCAGCCCACCTCAACAGGGAAGTAATCCGACGCCAGCAAAGTCTCGACCTGGGGACCTTCGCCGCCTGTGCCCTCGTCGTTGCTGCAGCCCAAAAGCAAAAGCCCCGCCATAAGCCAGAGTGTGATGACGACGTATTTCACCGTTCTTGCTCCTTTTTGGTTCAACGTTTCTTCAAAAGCGCTTTTAGCTTTTCCCACCTTGGGTCGATGTTCGTCTGGGGCGTGTGTCCACAGTCGACCTCGTTCAGGTTTGCCCCACAGACGGGACAAAGCCCTTTGCAGTTGGGCGAGCATAGGGGCTGGGTTGGGATGCCCAGTATAACTGCGTCGTGGATTCGCGGCGAGAGGATGAGTCTGCCCGCCGTCTGGTCGACCGAGACGACGTCTTCGTCCCAAAGCTCGACCACAAGCGGCGCCCCCGCCCTGAGCCTCACGGAAAACGCCACAGGCTCGCGGAGAGCATATGTAAACGTCTTGAGGCAGCGGGAGCAGGTCAGGGTTACCTCCGTCGTCACCCAGCCTGTGCAGCTTATCTCAAGCCCCCTGCGCATGCAGACAAGGTGGAGCACAACGTCGTCGTCGAAGTTTGCGCCGGGGTACGAAAGCTCAAGCTGCCTTGGGTTCCACACAAAGCGGTGCTCGCTTTCGCCCTGCTCCAAAAGCGCTATGTCGAAAAATGCGTCGGTCATTTCCTCCTTCCCCTGCGCCGAGCCTGTCCTGCCGAACGAAGCTTCTCGTCCTGTTCCAGAAGCTGCGCGAGGGTAGTTCCCCTGAGGAACGAATCGATCCTCTCCTGCAACATCTGCCAGAAGAGCCTTGTCACGCACTCGCCTGCGCGTCTGCAGCTTGCCCTGCCGTCGGCAAGACACCTCAAAAGCTTGCACCTGTCCTCCAGGGCGCAGTAAACGTCCCAAAGGGTTATCTCCTCCGGCGACTTCGCCAGGCAGTAGCCACCGCCCGGACCCTTGAAGCTTTTCACGATCTTTTTGCGCCTAAGCCGCGCCAAAATTTGCTCAAGATACGACGGCGAAATCCTCTGACGCGAAGCGATCCAATGTATAGACACAGGCGACGAACACCCCATCCTCGCAAGCTCCACAAGCGCCCTCGTCCCATATCTAAACCTTGTCGAAAGCCTCATACGCCCCCCCAGCCAAGAGGTTTAAAAATAAATCCCATCCCCCTGTGCGCAAGTTACTTTTGGTCTGTGGTTGCCGCGTCCATCGAGGTTTAGCTTACGCTCGCAAGTATCTCGTCGGGAACGTCCATGTTCGAGTGGACGCGCTGGACGTCGTCGTGCTCCTCGAGCGCAGAAAGGAGCTTCAGAAGCCTTTCCGCATCCTTCCCCTCGACCCTCACGGTGCTTTGGGGCAGCGCAGAGATCTGGGCAGACTCCACGGTGAAGCCAGCCGCCTCAAGCGCCTCGCGCACCGAGTACAGATCCCCCACGGCGGTGTAGACCTCGTAGTAGTCCCCCTCCTGCTTGATGTCGTCGGCTCCTGCCTCGAGGGCAACCTCCATCAGCTTGTCCTCATCCGTTCCCTCCACGGGGATGTAGATGAGCCCCGATTTCCTAAACATCCACGAGACGCAGCCGGTCTCGCCAAGGTTCCCGCCGTATTTGGAGAATATGTGCCTTATTTCGGCGACGGTTCTGTTTTTGTTGTCGGTCATGGCTTCGACCATAATGGCGACGCCGCCGGGACCGTATCCCTCGTAGACGACCTCCTCATATGCCACGCCGGGCAGTTCGCCCGTGCCCTTTTTTATGGCGCGTTCGATGTTTTCCGCGGGCATGTTTGCGGCTTTTGCGGCGGCGATGGCGTTTCGGAGCCTCGGGTTCGCGTTGGGATCACCGCCGCCCAGACGCGCCGCAACCGTTATCTCACGTATAAGCCGCGTAAAAAGCCTCCCGCGCTTGGCGTCCATGGCGGCTTTTTTGTGCCTTATCTGCGCCCACTTCGAATGTCCGCTCATAAACACCTCCCACCTGCTGACTTTATTTCATTTTATCGGTTTTGGCGGCGCAGCGCAAGGCATAAAACCGCAAGGCTGGCGCAGATCAACCGCCACCCTCAACGCCGAGGATCCTTGCGGCGAGGTGGGCAGCGTTTTTGGCTCCTGCAACGCCTATGCCCATAGTCGCGACGGGGACGCCCGAGGGCATCTGCGCCATCGAAAGAAGCGCGTCGACCCCGCGCAGAGGACCAACCTCGGCGGGAACGCCTATCACGGGAAGCTTCGTCCGGGATGCTATGACCCCCGGCAGGGCTGCAGAAAGCCCCGCTATCGCTATCACAACCGAAAACTCCTCCTCCGCCCTGCGGCAGAACTCATCGAGGCGGTCGGGCGTCCTGTGAGCCGATATGACGAACCTCTCAAACGGGATGCCAAGCTCTTTGAGCACGTCGGCGACGACAGAGCCGAGCATCTCATCGCTCTTGCTGCCCTGAACGATCGCAACCTTGGGCATAGCTGCCTCCTCAGATGTACTCCTTCACGATCAGGGCTGCCGCCACCAGCAAAAGCACCACGCCGAAGACGATCTTCACCGCCCGGGGCTTCATTTTGTGCGCCATAATCCTTGAGCCGCTCTGGCTTCCCGCAAGCACGGCGGCTGCACATGCCGTCCAGAGCGTCCAGTTCGGCTTTGCGGCGGTGGCTATGTGGGATACGAAACTCGACGTCCCCGAGCAGGTTACCACAAACGCCGATGTCGCCGCAGCAGCTTTGGGATCAAGCCCCGCTATGTAGAGCAACGGAACGACGAAGCTTCCGCCACCCCTCCCTATGAGTCCTGCGAAGAATCCCAGGACGGCTCCGCCCGAAAGTCCGAGCGCGGTCCGCTTTGCAGGAGAAAGCCCAGAGGCTTTCGGTCGCCAGCCCGAAAGCATAAGAAGCGCGGCGGTAGCCGTAAAGAGCGCGAATATGACGATGATGGGTCTTGTGGGGAGCTTCACGTTCACCCACGTCCCCAGCGGTGGGAAGACGACCATGCTCGCGCCGAAGGGGAGGGCAACTCGCCAGTCTATCTTCCCCGCGCGCCAGTAAGTGAACGCGGCGGAGGAACTGTTTACAACGTTGAGCAGCATGCCAAGCGGTATAGCCTGCGTTTTGAAGTCAAGCCCCACCCAGTAGAGTATCGGGATGTAAAGCTGCGAGCCGCCCATACCTAGCATCGAGAAAACGAAGGCTATGGCGAAAAAGCCCAGTGGAACAGCCCAGGTCATAGCCGCTTTCCCTCGAAGCAAGGAATGCAGAGTTTTCGCCCGTCTTTTATCCTGATCCCGTGCGCGAAGACGACCTCTCCGCAGCCTTCGCACTCGTACCACTCGAACGTTCCACCCCCAAACGTGCCCTCGAAGGTGAACACGTCAGACACGTTAAAGAGCTCCTCGGCGGGTGCAGAAACGATCCTCTCTATGAGCGGGTCGACGACGGATGGAGGTATATCCTGCGGCTGGTATCCGAGGCTGCGGAGCTTTACGAACTGGGACGACAAAGCCTTCTTCTGGAACTCGGGCTTTACGACCACGCGGACAGCTCGACGCGTGGAGCATTCGACAAGTATCAGGCCGTTTTTGCCGTAGTCGAGGCGCTTTATGTTCCCCTTGCCGTAGGTGCAGCCCGTTGCGACTTGGACGCCGTCGCCAAAGCACATGGTGGCGTGCGCAGGTCCGTTCTCGAGAAGACAGAAAAGCTCCTTGTTCGCTGCCCGCCTCACGCCCAAAGTATCGAGCGCCAAAAGCCCCGCCCTTATGCCCAAAGGCATGGCGGGACACCTGTGCCCGTGGAACTTAAACCCGATCTCCAAAAGCTCCGAAAGCTCCATAGCAAAAAACCCCCTGCTTGTCAGCTTTGCCTTTGGAGCTGAATTGCCCTTTCGTAGAGCTCGATGTACTTTCGCGCCGAGGCTTCCCACGAGAAGTCCTGCCTCATCCCGCGCAGCATGATCTTCTCCCACCGCTTTTTGTCGCGGAAAGCCTCCAGTGCGCGCTCGATGCACGACAAAAGCGCCTGAGGGGTGGGATCGTCGAAGAGGAATCCCGTTCCCCTGTCGGGGAATTCGTCGGCGTCGATGACGGTGTCGGCAAGCCCGCCCGTGCGCCGAACCACAGGAACCGTCCCGTAGCGGAGGGAGTAGAGCTGGTTGAGCCCGCACGGCTCGAAGCGGGAGGGCATGAGGAACATGTCGGCGCCAGCTTCTATCTTGTGGGCGAGGGGGTCGTTGAACTCGGTGCAAACCGCCACCTGGCGGGGGTAGTCCCGCGACGCCTTGCGGAACATCTCCTCGTACTCGGGCTTGCCCGACCCCAAAACGACAAGCTTTACGCCAAACTCAACGAGTCGCGGCAACGCCTCCGCAACTATATCGAACCCCTTCTGATAAGCCATCCTGCCGATCATGCCCAAAACGGGCTTTTCGGGCTCGTCGGGAAGCCCAACCTCCCGAAGCAGAACCGACTTCATCTTCCGCTTGCCGGAGAGGTCCTTGGGGGAGTAGTTGTGCTCGATCTTCGCGTCGACGCTCGGGTCCCAAACGGAGTAATCGACGCCGTTTAGGATGCCGAAAAGCTTGTGCGATACCGACGAAAGCACACCCTCAAGCCCCTCGCCGTATTGGGGCGTTTGTATCTCCTTTGCGTAGGTCGGGCTTACCGTGTTGACCGCATCGGCAAAGAGGATCCCTATCTTGAGGAAGTTGACCTTGCCGAAGAACTCGAACGGTCCTGTTGGGTAGAAGAGCTCTTCGCCCAGCCCCATAAGCCTGAGGGCGTTCTTCTCGAAAACGCCCTGGTAGGCGATGTTGTGTATCGTGAGCACCGACGCCGTCCTTCTCCACACGGGGTGGTCGCCGTATGCGAGCTTGAGGTATGCGGGCAGGAGGGCAGTGTGGTGGTCGTTTGCGTGGAGCACATCCGGGACAAACCCTACAGCCGGCGCAACCTGCAGCACAGACTTGCAGAAGAAGACGAGCCGCTCGGCTTGGTCGGGGAAGTCGCGCTTCGTGTCGGGGTCGAAGTATATCCCGCGCCTGTCGAAGAACCGCTCGCTTTTTACGAAGTAGACGGGGACCCTTGTTCCCGGCAGGCTTGCGGCGAAGAGGTCGAACGTCTCAACGGAGTCGCCGACGACTACGGGCACGCCGCACACATCGAGCCGCTTTATCCCGAACTCAGCCGACCGCCTCTGGACGTCGCCGTAGTACGGCATAACGACGCGGACGTCAACGCCGAGGCGCCTCAGCGCCTTCGGAAGCGACCCCGCAACGTCGGCAAGACCGCCAACCTTAGCAAAAGGATATACCTCCGCCGACGCTAACAAAACCCTAAGCGACATCTCCCTCTCCCTTCAGAAGTGGTCGTAGCCAACTATGGTCTGGTAGGCGTACGAAAAGCTTATCGTCCTGTAGCCCTCGGACGTCGAGCCTGTGGCGGTTATTTTGAGCTTGAGGTAGTGGTTGTCGGGGGTCTTTATGGCGTAGACGTATCCGCTTATCGCCTCGTTGGACGGTGTCCATCCGGTTTCGGGTGCTTCGGGGTAGTCGTCGAGCTGGTCGGTGCCGAGGCGGACGATCTCGGACTGGAGCGTCCAGTCGTCGCCCAGAAGATGGGGGCTTTTGAGGGCGAGTCTGCCAGTGGTATCGCCCTCGAGGGTGCCGAGGTAGATGTCGATGTAAGGCTCGTTGGCGAGCGTCAGCTCAAGCGCAACGCCCTCGGAGAAGTCGAAGCCGCTGGTCGAGTCGGATATGTACTCCACAAGCATCCCCTCGCCAAAAACCACGGGCGACGTGTGGACGTAGTCCGAAAGCACAGAGAGCACGGTATCACCATCCAGGATCATTGCGGAACGCACGGCAAAGTAGTAGCGGATATCCTGCGAAAGCCCGCTTATCGTCACCGTTGTGTCGGAAACCAAAGGCGTTGAGGGCGAGATGGTGTCGAGGTCGGTGGGGTCGGTGGACATGTAGACGTAGTAGCCCAGGAAGTCGGGGTTTGTTGCATCGGGCGAGGGGGTCCAGATGAGCTGGACGTCCTCTTCGCCGGTGATGTAGGTGAGCGTCTGCGGCGGGTCGACGACGACGGAAACCGTCACCTCGATCTCCTCTGTCGGATCCCCCGCCTCGTACGAGCCGTCGTGCTCGCCCACAGAGCGCATGTGCACGTAGTAGACCTGCCCGTTCTGCAGTGGCTGCCCGGAGGCGTCGGATGTTATTTCGTAGGGGCTGTCGCCATCCGAAAGGGGCGAGGAGTTGACCTTGTACTCCTCAACCTCGTCCGAGCCAAGGGAGGCTATGGGCTCGGTGGATATGTAGACGTTGTAGCCCACGAAGTCGCTTTGGTCGGCATCGGGGCTGGGGTCCCACGAGACAACGATCACCGCATCGCCAGCCGTCGCGGAGAAATTCGTCGGCGGAGCTGGCGCCGTCCACTCCTCCTCGCCGCAACCCGTGACCAAAACCAAAGCTGCCAAAACGCAAAGCCACGCCGCACGCCTCATCCTGCCCTCCTTTCTTGTGCCCGTTTTCTCAAATTTACCGACACGCCTCGGCAACGCAAGGGGAATTGGCGATTTCCTCTTGCACCAAAGGGGCAAGTGGCTTATCTAACAGGTAAGCGTCCAAAGAAAGGTGGGGGAGGAAATGGGCATAGTTCTCAAGGACAGGCGGTCGCACGAGGGCGAGATAATGCGCCTTTTGGCGGGATTTGCGCAGATGAGACTGCCATCCCTTATGGATGAGCTTAACAAGTGGCATCCGCCGGTGGACGTGCTCGAGACGGAGGACAAGCTGATAATAATAGTCGAGATAGCGGGCGTTTCGACAGGCGACATAAACATAACCCAGCACGGGGATCTTATCCGCATCGAGGGCAACCGCATCGAGGTTCTTCCGGCGGAGTCGCCGGTGTTCCACCACATGGAGATAAACTACGGTCCCTTCGAGCGGAACATACGCCTTCCCAGGAAGTTCGTGGGCGGAGAGGTTGCGGCTTCGTACAAAAACGGATTTTTGCGCATAGAGGTCTCGAAGAACAAAAACGCCGAAAGGGTTATAAAGGTCGAGTAAGCCATGAGCAAAGGCAACAAACAGGTTTTGCCCATCTTGATGCTGCCCGAGGGGCTTGTCACCTTCCCCGGTCTTATAGCGCCCCTTACGGTCAACGCGCCTTCGCTTGTGCAGATGATAAACGACGTCCTCTCGAAGGACAAGGTTCTTGCGGTTTTTGCCCGCAAGCAGCCGCAGAAGGAGGAGGGAGAACTCGAACAAAGGATTTACTCAGTTGGCTGCAAGGCGGTGATACTCAAGATGATCCGTCTTCCCGACGGGTCGATGCGTTTTCTGATACAGGCGCAGGCGCGTGTGAGGCTCCTTAGGCTTGAGAGGACCGACCCCTACCCCACCGGCGAGGTCGAGGAGCTTTGGGACGAGGTTGCCCACGACGAGGAAGAGGCTGCGCTTATGCGCACCGTGCTGCAGCTTTTCGACAAAGTCGTCTCCTCTGCGCCCTATCTTCCCGACGAGCTTCGCCTTGCCGCCGTCAACACCACAGACCCCGGCAGGCTCGCCGACCTCGTCGCGGCAAACCTAAACATCCCCCCCGACCAAAAACAGCGCGTGCTCGAGGAGCTCTCGGCAAAGCAGAGACTCAGGATAGTGATAGACCTCCTCAAAAGGGAGCTTACGATACTTGAGCTTACGCGTGAGATTCAGAAGAAGACGGCGCAGGAGATGGAGCGGGCGCAGCGGGAATACTTCCTGCGGGAGCAGCTCAAGCAGATACGCCGCGAGCTCGGCGAGGAGGACACGGGCAAGGAGATAGAGGAGCTGAGGAAGAAGATAGAAGAGGCTGGTATGCCCGACGAGGCTCGCGAGGCGGCGCTCAAGGAGCTCGACAGACTCGCCAAGATGAACCCCGCATCCGCCGAGTACACCGTTTCGCGCACCTACCTCGATTGGCTTGTGGAGATGCCCTGGAGCATCGAGACGAAGGACAGGATCGACATAGCCGAGGCGCGCAAGATACTCGACGAGGACCACTACGACCTCGACGAGGTCAAGGAAAGAATCCTCGAGTTTTTAGCGGTGAGGAAGCTTAAGCCCGACGTTAAGTCGCCGATTCTTTTGTTTGTGGGTCCGCCTGGCGTTGGCAAGACGTCGCTTGGGATGTCGATAGCGCGTGCTATGGGTCGCAAGTTTGTGCGGATTTCGCTGGGTGGTATGAAGGACGAGGCTGAGATCCGCGGGCACAGGCGGACGTACGTCGGCGCTCTGCCGGGGAGGATCATCCAGGGGATAAAGCGCGCAGGCGCGAAAAACCCCGTATTCATGCTCGACGAGATCGACAAGATCGGTCAGGACTTCAGGGGCGATCCGGCTTCCGCTCTCCTTGAGGTCCTCGACCCAGAGCAAAACCACTCCTTCTTCGACCACTACCTCGATGTGCCGTTTGACCTCTCCAAGGTCATATTCATCGCCACGGCGAACTACATCGACCCTATCCCCCGCGTCCTTCTGGACAGGATGGAGGTTTTGCACCTGCCCGGCTACACCGAGCTTGAGAAGATTCAGATAGCCAAGAAGTTCCTCATACCGCGCGAGCTCGAGAACCACGGTCTTACGAAGAAGCAGCTTACCTTCACCGACAAGGCTATTCGCGACATAATAAACTTTTACACCCGCGAGGCGGGTGTCAGGAACCTCGACCGCGCCATAGCTTCCATCTGCCGCAAGACGGCGAAGGGTTTGGCGGAGGGTAAGTTTACGTCGCTTCGGGTGACGTCGAAGGTTGTTCGCGAGATGCTTGGACCGGAGAAGTTTGTTCGCGAAAAGCTTTTGGACGAGCCCAAGCCCGGGGTTGCCACGGGTCTTGCGTGGACGCCCTTTGGCGGCGAGGTCCTTATGGTCGAGGCGACGACACTGCCCGGAGGCGGCAAGCTTATCCTCACAGGCAGCCTCGGCGAGGTTATGAAGGAGTCGGCGCAGATAGCGCTCTCATACGTTCGTTCGAAGGCGGAGGCTTTAGGCATAGATTCGCAAGTCTTCCAGAAAAGCGATATCCACATCCACGTTCCTGCGGGTGCGATACCGAAGGACGGTCCTTCGGCTGGCATAACGATAGCGACGGCGCTTGTTTCGCGCCTTTTGAACAAGCCGCCGCGTCAGAACATCGCCATGACGGGCGAGATAACCCTTCGCGGCGACGTTTTGCTCGTTGGGGGTTTGAAGGAGAAGTCGCTTGCGGCGCACAGGGTTGGCATAAAAAAGATTATCATTCCCGCCGACAATAAAAAAGACCTGCCCGAGCTTCCCGACGAGATCAGGGAGACGATAAAGTTTATTCCCGTCGAGACGGTCGAGCAGGTTTTGTGGCATGCCCTTGGCGTTCGCCTGTCGAAGGTGTGATCGTTAGCCTTCGCTGATCGCCCTGCGCCAGCACTTTGCCCCACGTGGGGGTGGGGGTCAGTGGGGGTCTTTCCATCCCCACGAACATAGGAGAACGGCGTGAACGCCAGAAGAGGGAAATGACCCCCACCAATCCCCTATCAATCGGGGGTGGGGGTCAGTGGGGGTCATTCACTCCCTGCGAAGCGCTGATGAGTTATGACCCCCACTCGCAATCCCCTATCAATCGGGGAATCCGATGCAACTGGCCTGTTCCTCCGGGATCCTGATGATCCTTGGGGGTCGCAATCCCCTATCAATCGGGGAATTTGATGCAACAGGAGAAGCTTATCAAGCTGAGGGACTATTACAGGGTCGCAATCCCCTATCAATCGGGGAATTCGATGCAACCCATCTCCCATCTTCGAGGAGGCGGTGCTTTCTAGGTCGCAATCCCCTATCAATCGGGGAATTCGATGCAACTTATTGGATTTCCAACAAAGCCCCGCGGGAAGGTAATGTCGCAATCCCCTATCAATCGGGGAATTCGATGCAACGTTGTCTCGCGCCTCAAGGCGCTCGAGGATTGACAGTCGCAATCCCCTATCAATCGGGGAATTCGATGCAACAAGGAAAAACATTCGGTCTGTTTCTTAGAGATAGTGTCGCAATCCCCTATCAATCGGGGAATTCGATGCAACAAAAGGAGGTTTCATAATGAGTAAATATTTATTTGGTCGCAATCCCCTATCAATCGGGGAATTCGATGCAACGTCATTCAGCCTGGGGCGTTGGTCGCCCCAGGCGAGTCGCAATCCCCTATCAATCGGGGAATTCGATGCAACATTTTTGATAGAAAATTCGCTCAGGCCCTTGCAAGTCGCAATCCCCTATCAATCGGGGAATTCGATGCAACATTTTTGATAGAAAATTCGCTCAGGCCCTTGCAAGTCGCAATCCCCTATCAATCGGGGAATTCGATGCAACATGTCAGGGGCAGATATGATAATTATTGCCCATTCGTCGCAACCCCCTATCAATCGGGGAATTCGATGCAACGTTTGCCTCTCTCGTGAGAGAAGGGAAAGCCAGACCGTCGCAACCCCCTATCAATCGGGGAATTCGATGCAACGAAACTCAAAAAAAGGAGGTAGAAGATGTTGATGTGGTCGCAACCCCCTATCAATCGGGGAATTCGATGCAACTTCCTTTGCCTCAAGCTCTTCGAGGACTTCAGGCTGTCGCAACCCCCTATCAATCGGGGAATTCGATGCAACCTATCGTCAGCTCGTGGGTGTCCAGAAAGCGCCTTATGTCGCAACCCCCTATCAATCGGGGAATTCGATGCAACTTAAAAGAGTAGAAAAGAAGGCTGGCATGTACTATGGTCGCAACCCCCTATCAATCGGGGAATTCGATGCAACCAGTGAGATATTCTCCCCGTAATCAAAAAATAAAAGTCGCAACCCCCTATCAATCGGGGAATTCGATGCAACTGTCTCCCTGCGAGCCCTTGATACTCAAGGGCTCAGAAAGCCATTTCGGCGAACCTACCCCACCAACCCCCGTAAGTTGAATTTGCATTTTGCAAAACATCGACTATCCCCTTGATCCACACAAACTTAGCTCCGGAGCGAACCCCCCAGGGTTTTTATGTGCGCTTGAGGTTCGCGCAAAAATCGCGCTCTTCTATTTTCAAAGAACTCAACCACTTCCCAAATAAACCCAACAGCGCGAAGATGTCAAGGGGAAAATTACTCGATGTTCTGAACCTGCTCACGAATGCGCTCAAGCTGCTCTTTGACGTCTATCACGATAGAGGCGATCTCGACGTCGTCGGTCTTTGCGCCAACGGTGGTGATCTCCCTGTGACACTCCTGAACGATGAAGTTGAGCATACTCCCCACGGGCTTTCGACTCTTGAGCGCCTCCAGAAACCTCTGGATGTGCGTTTCGAGCCTCGTTATCTCCTCGGTGCAGTCGGCGCGGGCAGCAAGATGCGCCACCTCCTGCGCCAAACTCGACTCGTCAAGCTCCACATCCCCCAAAAGCTGCAAAACCCGCTCCCTGAAACGCCTGTAGCGCCTTTGCGCACCGACATCCTGAAGCCGCTTTATCCTGCGAACGAAGGCTCTGACGGCATAAAGCCTCTTTCGGATGTCCTCCTGAAGCGCCTTCCCCTCCTGGCGCCTCGATTTTTTGAGCTTCTGCAGCGCGCTTTTTGCAGCGCAAAGCGAAACGCGAAAAAGCTTCCTCTGCGCCAAAACGTTCGGCGTGCGAACGAAAAGCTCGTCGAAGCAAAGGAGCCTGTCGAGGTTGACGGTGGTTCGCTCGGGCAGAAGGCGCGCGTCAAGCTGCTGGAGGATGTCGGCGTAAGCGTCCAGAAGCGCATCGTCCAGCGAGATGTCCCAAAGCCTTAAACCGCCCGTGGCAACCACCCGAAGCGCAAGGAAAACCTTCCCCCTGCTTGTGTACTGCCGCACAAGCTCCAAAAACTTCGGCTCAAACTCCGAAAGCAGCGCGGGAAGCTGAAGGCGGATCTCCAGGAATCGGGAGTTGAGCGACTTCGCCTCGGCTGATACCACAACCCCCTCTTCCGAACACACCGCCCTGCCGAAGCCGGTCATCGAATAAAGCATCGCGCTACCTCATCTCAGCGCCCAAAAAGCGACTTAAAGCCCTTCTCGAGCGCCTTCTCAAGCCCCCTCTCGATGCTCTCCTCGGCGCTCTCTTTAAGGCTTTCCTTGAGCTGCTCCTTGAAGTAATCCTTGATCGATATCTTCCTCGGCGTCTCTGTGATGGCGCTTTTGGCGCCCTCGGTGCCGTACTCCAAAAGCTCCATGTAGCCGTCTTTGCCCTCAAGCTTCACGATCCCCGTGATGGGAACCTCGGGCGAAAACCAAACGTCGGTCTTCTCGCCGCTTTTCTCGTCGATCATCGTGACGTGGGTGCACTTAAACGTCCCCGCGGGAACCTTGACCTCCTCGGTGTTCATCTCCATCGAGGGCTTTTCGGCTTCGCTGGCTTTCTTCCCGCCCGAAGATGCCTCCTTCGTCTGCGCCTTCAGCGAGGTCGTGTCGAACTCTATGGGGAACTCGAGCTCGTAGGCGGGCTGGTCGTTGTGCTTGACGATTATCGAGAAATACCCCTTCGAGCCCTCAGATATGTCGCCGCGCATGAGGTATTTCATTATGTCGTGGTTGCCGAGTTTGTCCCAAAGCTCAAGCTCGAACCACACGCACTTTGCGCCGGCGCACTCGGCATCGCCGACAACCGAAAGCTTCATATCGCCCGAGTGCTTCTTCTCCTCGCTTGTGATCCTGTACTTTGCCCACGAGCCCGACTTTACCACCACCTCTTGGGGCGACTTCATCCCCACAAACGGGTTGAAAAGCTGCGAGAGCTGCCCGAAGGCAAGCGCAAAGCTTAAGAACCCAAGCAGCGCGACCCGCATGGTTCACCTCCTGCGCCCTTTCCGAGTTTAAATAATCGGAGGCGCTTGGTGGGTGTGCAAGGGGAATTTTGGCTATGGGGAGAATGTGTTCCACGAGATCGCCGACGATGCGCCGAAGCCCTTTATTGCGGCGATGTACTGGAGCGCGAACGATAGCTCCAGCGGCATCCCCAAAAGCGTTTGGAACACAGCGCCGCCTGCGGCGATTCGTAGCTCGTCGCTTGCGGGCGGCGTTCCGGTGTAGAAGTCGATGCCTGCGCGCAGAGCGCACCACCTCCTGACCAAATACTGACCGCCAAAGCGCCACCTGAGCCTGCCCTTCGCCTTCGAGATGATCTCAACCGAACCCTCGAACCAGTCCGATTCGCAGTACTCCACGCCAACCCCAAATACCACCGACCACGGCGGGATGGAGTGACTGTCGTCCGCCCAGTTCATCCTCCCCAGGGCGTTTTTCAAAAGGATCCCCCACCGCCAAAGCCAGTATCGCCCCGATGCGCCAAAGTCGACTGAATATCCGGTCTCTGCCTTGCTGCCCTCAAGCGAAAACTTCTGCCCAAGCACGCGAAAGCTTGCCCCAAAGCCCACCTGCCAGATGCTCGTCCTGCACGGGAGCTTGAGCCGCTTGCGGCTTTCTGCTGTATATCCCGCCGCAAAGACCGCAGCATACGACCTATGACTGAAGCTTTCGGTCTCGTTCCCCGTGGCGTCTCTGCCTGTGATCTCGCCCACCGAGTGCTGGATGTACCCCGCGCCGAACCTGAACCTCCCCCACGGAACGGACACCGCCAGGGAGTATCTTTCCGCCGCAAGCGGGAGCTTTTCGAGCGAAGCTTGGGCGCAGATGAGTCTCATCGTTGCGAGGTTTGCGGGGTTGTCGAACAGTGCGGCCGGCTCCGGGTCGAAGGTTATGCACGCTCCGCCCACGCCAACGGCGGACGCGGCTTTGGGAAGCGACAAAAACGCACCGGCATATCCGCCGGGAACGTCCCCAAGGCAAATCCCCAAAACTGCAGCGCCCAAAAGGATTTTGGTAAGCCCTTTCATCTGCAGACAGCCACCTTGCCTACTCCGAACTCGCCGCCGAGGTTCTCGACGACGATGTAGTACACGCCCGGCACAACCCTATCGCCGTTTTGGTTGGTGCCGTCCCAGGTGACAAGCTTAATCCCAGCCTCTTGCTTTTCGCCCTCGACTATCGTTCTTACGAGGTTATAGCCCACATCGAAGACCTTGACGTTAACGATGCCGTCTTTGCAGAGCATAAACGATATGGTAAGCTCGCCCTGCGCGGGGTAGAATGGGTTTGGGTATATAATGATGTTTTCGTTTTTCAGGCATTCAGTTGCTGCGGCTGTGGTTTCGGCGCACGTCCACTCCACGGTCATCGGCGCGTCGAGGGTGGTCGAGAAGGCGTTGCCGTCGCCCGAGGCGGAGACGGTGTCGTCGATGTAGAACTTCTCGTACTCCCAGCCCTCGACTATGTACCACTTCTTGTCCTTCTCGAAGAAAAGCGGCGTGGATATCTGCCTTTGCGAGCCTGGGTCGACGGGGGAGAAGGTCGTTTCGGCTTTTATCACTGAGCCGTACGTCGTCTTCCAGACGAAGGCGGTCTTCGCCCCAAGCGACTCGACGGGATAGATCCACGGGTCCGCCCAAACGCACTTGGGGAATGCTGTGTCGAGGCAGGCGTAGCTTATTTTGCAGAATCCGCTTTCGGCGAACGCGGTGCCCCAGCTGTTCTTGAAGATCAGACATCCCTCGCGGTCGTTCCAGCCGATGCAAAGCATTGCGTGCGCCGCAGGCAGCCCTCCCCAAAGTAGGATCGTGTCGCCCTCGTCGGAGGTATCGGGAAGCCAAACCGTATCCCTACCGAGGGAGTCGAGCGAAAGGAAGGAGCTGTAGATCCAGATGACGAAATACGTCGGGCAAACCGACACGACCGCCTTTACGTCGTCGAGGCTGAAGTTTGTGTTGTATGCAGCCGTGTTGAGCCTGTAGTTTCGTCGCGCCGGGGCGTCGGGACAGATGAGCGAGCAGGGTGGAGTGGTCGATGCGTCTTGGCTTTCGTCGTAGCGAAAGCAGTCCTCGTCCACAAGCCCCACCTGCGACATATACTCCATCGCGAAGTATCCGCCCAGGCAGCCCATGGAGTTGGTGTCGCACGATACGAGCTCCTGCTCGGAGAGGTCTGTGGGCAGGTTTGGTCTTGCCGAAAGTATTTTGACCGCTGCCTCGAACTGTGCGACCGAGGCGAACGCCCAGCACGAGCCGCAGTTTTGCCCCTGGTCCTTCGCGGGGGTGACCCAGCAGTATCCGTTGTGGTTTCGCCAGTCGAGGCTTTCGGGCAGGGCAGCCACGCGGAGCTTTCTGGGCAGCTGGGGCATAACCTTAGCCCCCGGCGGAGGACCTAAAAGCGCTCCTCCGTAAGGGTGGTCGCCGCAGAAAGCCACCACAGGGAGCAGAAGGACGACGATTTTCGCAAAAAGTCTCATCTTTTACGCCTCAGTTCGCCGGCGCTTCAACGACTATGTCGGCATCGACGACCTTGTAGGGCGAGGACTCCAGCGGCTCGGCCGGGTAGAACGTAAAGTCCACCGAGGTCTCTATGACGCCGCTTGTCACGAGGCCGTCGAGGTAGAGGGCGAGTTTGTCGGCGTAGCTTTTCAGCGTGTCCTGCGCGTAGTACACGTGCGGCTCTCCGGTATCAGCGCCGTTGAGGATGCCGGTTACGACCACAAGCGTATCCCACTTTGCAATGAACGAGGCGACCCTATCGGCGAACCCCTGCGCCTCCGGTGCGCTTTTGTTGCTCGATGAATTCAGCACGATGACCTTGATCTGCGGCACCTTTGGTCCGCCGCCTGCACCTGTTGTGATGGTTGGCGGCATCTGCCCCGGCGGCGGAGGCGAGGTCGGCGGCGTTGGGATGGACGGGCTCGTCGTCGATATAAGTGGTCTTAGGCGGTAGATGTCGAAGTCGCCGTCGATGTTCGATTCGCAGTAGATGAACTCGCCTGCGGGCGTCTTCGCCCAGTCAGGCATGCTCGTCACGGCGTTCTCGAAGGTCTCCTGTATCGTCGTTCCTTTGTTTACGTCGACTATGAAGATGTTGACGGGAGGGGCTCCGCCCGGTGGAGCGTAGGCGTAAGCGATCCAGTTCCCGTCGGGAGACCACGCCGGCGCAAACTCATCCCCGGGGTCGGACGTTACCTGCCTGAAGTTGGAGAGCCCAACGCCCTCTACGTAGTCGGCGACGAAGATGTCCCAGTTCGTCGACGAGTTCCACGCACAGTATGCCACCTTTGTGCCCGAAGGGTCCCAGCGCGGGTAAAGCCCCGGCACCGTGTTTATGATGACGCTCGCCCCCGCGGGCTGAACGGCTATGACGAAACTCGACATCGCCGCTGCGGCAGGAGGTATACCGCCGTACCTCATCGGCGGAAAGGCGGGGAACGGGTTCGTCATATTGCCCGAGGACACAAAGACCACATCGCCCTTCGGGGAGATATCGGGCATGCAGCAGAAGTTGTTGTTGTTCTGCACCAGCCTGGAGCCGTTGAGGGAGTTTATGGGGACGGACCATATCTCGTAATTTGTGACGCCGGGCGCAACGGTGACCTGTCTTTCGTAAGCTACCTGCGCGCTGTTGGGGAACCACGCCGGATGCTGATTGTCGACGCCGCGGTTGGTGGCAAGCATTGGGTTGCTGCCGTCGTAAGTGGAGATCCTTATGTTTGCGACGGGGACGTTGCCCGAAAGGTTAACCTCGGCGTAAGCCAGCCTCTCACCGTCGGGGGAGACGCGTGGGCAAAGCTCATGATTGGGGAAATCGGTCACACGTATCATGGAGTTGCCCTGTCCCCAGGCAAGAGCCAAAAGGCAAATCGACAAAAAAACCGCTCGCTTCATAACTTGTCCTCCCAGCCTTTGATTTTAGTCGGTGGCGTCCTTCGGCAGCTCGAAGGACACGTTTCTGCTACAGGGCGTAACGGTTGAGCAGGGTGGCTTTTGCTCGCCCGTGCCCAAAAGCTCGGGTATTTGGCTCGTTGTCCAAAGGTTTCCGCCGCGGGGGTAATATCGGGATGCCCCCCAGTAGCTGTATCCGGTCGACCTGTATCCGTACGGCGCGCCGCTGCCGTAACGCCAATAATCCCAGCCCGAAGAATACTTAGAACAACCTTTGCACTTAAGGGAGAGGGTTGACTTCAGCTGCTCCATTGCCTGTGCGGCGAAGACCTCCTTCCAGTTGTCCGGGCATATGCAGCCCAGGATAACGCACTTTGTGGCGATGTAGTTGCCGTAGCTTACCTGCACGTCGTAGCGACCGGGCTCAAGGTCGTGTATCGTGATCACCTGGGTGCCAACCTTGACGGGAAAGCTCTTTGTCGTGCTGAAGTCCTTTCCGCTTACGGTCACCGTGCCCGATGTGTAAAGATAAGGGTCGAGGGGACTTGTTATCTTTATCTGGATCCTCATATCGCAGTATCGGGGCTTCGGCTTCGACGCCTTGGTGGCTGCGACAACATCCACCCTCTTCGCGCCGCTTCTGGAGAGGAAAGCTGTTGAACTGCACCCCGCCTGAAAAAGAACAAACAAAATGCATAACTTAAGAATCCATTTGCCGTTATTGTTCATTACTAATCCCTCACTTGAAGCATCCCTTAATACTATATTGAGTCGAAAGGGAAAGAAGTCAAGACAAAAAATTCAGGTGCTTGACCATCGCAGCAGCACGGTCATAACGATGGCGCTTACGATCGACATAAAGAAGTTGTCGTCCTCGATTGGTGCTATTTCCACGACGGCGGCGGTAAGCGAGCCAACGACCCCCACCCAGAAGGGCACGAGTCCGAGGTTGTGGTAGAGCGCGCTTGCCAGAACGCACACCAAGAAGCATCCCAGCATGCCCGACCAAGTTTTGCCCAAAAAGCCCTTCCCGCCTACGGAAATGCCTATGCTCCAGGCAAGGAGATCCCCAAATGTGACGAACACCACTGCAAGCGACGCGATCTGTGTGGGGAACAAAAGCAGCGTAAGGAAAATGGAGAAAAGGTACATCACCATCGACGACACGTGCCTTTTCTCCCTTTTTTTGTATCTGAGCGGGAATTTTTGGAAGCGCGTTGTGAAGCGCAGGATTTCGAAGACGACGAAGACGGCGAGGACGGTCGCCAGGAGGATAAGCGTTGGCTTTTTTTGCAGCAGCGCGCCCGCGGGGAAGACGATTGCAAATGGTCGCAGCCACTTGCGCTTAAGCAGCGGGCGCTCCTCCTCGGGGAGGGTCCGAAGCTTTTGGGTGAGGACGTTGTGGAGACGCTCGCCTATCTTGTACACCCCCGCCAAAAGCAGGGTGATAAGATAGGGATTCATCTCGAAAAAGAGCAGGGCGGCGATGAGGATGAGCGACAGTACAAGCCAGCTTTGGATCTCCTCGGAGTGCGGGATTTTGTTCCTGAGGGCGAATACGACGATAAGGGCTATAAGCGCTGACGCGAATACCGCGGCAAACTTCCAGTTTTGCGCTATGAGTGCGGCGATGGAGTATGCGATGACGCCGACGGACGCGGCGCCCCCTCTGCCGCCCCGGAACCGTAGGTAGAACGGAGCGACATGTCCAGCGATGGCGACGAATCCGCAGGCGAGACTTACCGCAAGCGGCGCCGCAAAAACATGCCGCGCAAGGATTATGGACACAGGCGACTTGAATAGGTCGTAGATTCCGACGACGACGCCGACGGCGTAGCCCATCGTCTCTGCGGCGTTGCGAGTCCCCGGATTGCCCGAGCCAACCTGTCTTATATCGAAGCCCTTGAGCTTGGCTATGATGTATGCGGGCAGGATGCTGCCCAAAAGGTAGGCGACGATGACCGAGACGGCGCTGCGCCAAAAGACGCTCATCAAGCTCCTTTCGTGCCCGTAGTGCAACTGGAATATAAAATCCTTTTTTCGCGCCGCAACAACATTTGCTAACGGTTTGACAAGGCAAGTGGGGCGATATAAGATAGATTTTGGTGTTTTGTCCGCGAGGTGAGCGATGGGAGAGGATCTGGAGAAGGTGAGGGAGGAGATCGAGCGGCTGCGCCGGGAGATAGAGCGTCATAACTACCTTTACTACGTCAAGAACGCGCCCGAGATTTCCGACGAGGAGTACGACGCGCTTTTTGCGCGTCTGCTTGAGCTTGAGCGCCGCTACCCGCAGTTTGACGATCCGAACTCGCCGACCCACAGGGTAGGTGCTCCGCCCGCCGAGGAGTTCGCAACGGTGGAACACCCTGTGCCCCTGCTCTCACTCGATAAAGCCACCAGCTTCGGGGAGTTTATGGACTTTCACGGCAGGGTATTGCGCTTTTTGGGTGAGCGCGACGGCTCGAGGGTTTGGTACACCGCAACGCCCAAGCTCGATGGGCTTTCGGTGCGGCTGAGGTACGAATACGGCAGACTCGTTCTGGGCGCAACGCGCGGCGATGGATTCCGGGGCGAGGACGTCACCCAAAACGTGCGGACGATTCGAACCCTCCCCCACTACCTCCTCGACGAGGAGGCGGCAAAGCTTCCCGTGGTGGAGTTCAGGGGCGAGGTCGTCTTCCACAGGGACGACTTCGAGAGGCTCAACGAGGAGCTTTTGTCGCGGGGAGAGAAGCCTTTTGTCAGCGCGCGCAACGCCGCAGCAGGCTCACTGCGACAGCTCGACCCCAACATAACGGCAAAGCGACCGCTTAAGGTGTACCTCTACGACGTGATCTACTGCGAGGGGCGTAGGTTTTCCTCGCACTACGAGGAGCTTATGTTCATCGAGCGGGCTGGCTTGCCCTTGGTGCCGCACGCCAAGCTCTGCAGGTCACCCGAGGAGGTCCGCAGCTACTTCGAGTGGGCTTGTGAGAACCGCGAAAGCTTCCCATTCGAGACCGACGGCGTCGTCGTCAAGGTCAACGACATCGATCAGCAGAGGCGCCTGGGCGCCGTCTCGCACCATCCGCGCTACGCCGTGGCGTGGAAGTTCCCGTCGCAGGAGGTTATGACGACGCTTTTGGACGTCGTTTGGTCCGTCGGCAGAACCGGCGCAGTGACGCCCGTGGCGGTTTTGGAGCCCGTGTTTGTGGCCGGCGCCACCATAAGCCGCGCAACACTACACAACGAAGACGAAATCCAAAGGCTGGGCGTTAGGATCGGCGATAAGGTTATGATTCGCCGTGCTGGCGACGTCATCCCCGAGGTTGTGCGTCCGGTTGTGGAGCTGCGCACGGGCGACGAGCGCGAGATCACACCGCCGGAGTTTTGCCCCGTATGCGGCGCAAAGCTATCAAGACCGCCGGGAGAGGTTATAAGACGCTGTCCCAACAGGTTCTGCCCAGCCCAGGTGGCGGAGTCGATAAAGCACTTCGTATCACGAAAAGCTTTCGACATCGAGGGGCTCGGAGACAAGCAGATAGAAACGCTCCTTAGAGCTGGTCTCATAAAGGATGCCGCGGATCTTTTCACGCTCACGCCCGACAAGCTCATTCCGCTGGAGAGGTGGGGCAGGAGGCTTGCCGAAAAGATCGTGGGCAACATCCAGAAGGCCAAGCGGATTCCCCTCGACCGCTTTATTTACGCGCTTGGGATCCCCGGCGTTGGCGAGCATTTGGCGCAGGTGCTCGCCGAGCACTTCGGCTCCCTCGACAGGCTGCGCAACGCAACGTACGACGAGCTTGTGGCGATAAACGAGATCGGACCCTCAACGGCTCAGGCGATAATAGATTTCTTCGCCGACGAGCACAACAAAAGCTTTATCGAAAAGCTTTTCTCCGTTGGCGTGGAGGTCGAGGTGCCCGAGGCTGAGGAGGGCGAGAAGCCCTTTGCGGGCAAGACGTTCGTCTTCACCGGCGCGCTTTCGTCGATGACGAGGGAGGAGGCGCAGGAGCTTGTGCGCAGGCTCGGCGGCAGAGCCGCAAGCTCCGTGTCGAGGAAAACCGACTTCGTCGTCGTGGGCGAAAACCCCGGAAGCAAATACCAAAAGGCGCTCCAGCTCGGGGTGAAGACGATAACCGAGGAGGAGTTCCTCGAGATGGTGAAGTCGGCTGGTGGGGGATGATCGCAGGCGTTCTTTCAAGGGCTTCGCGGGCGCTTTTGGCTTTTGTTCTTGCGCTTCCCTTGTGTGTGCACGCCCTCGGGCTTTCGTTCAGGGATGACGGCACGATCGACGTCAGAGTTGTCGCCGTTGTGGGGAGGAAGCCCATAACGACCCTCGACCTCGACCAGGCTGCCCTCGCCTCGGGCGAGCCCATCCCCGAAGACTCGTCGCAGATGTGGCAGTTCTACGGAAGGCTCCTTTCCGACCTTATCGACGAAGAGCTTATCTATCAGGCTGCGCTTGCCGAAAGCATCGATGTCGACGCTCAGGCGCTGCGGGAGGAGTTCGACGCGCGGTGGGACTCCATAGTCGCCCGCTTCGGCGGCGAAGAGGCGTTGCGCGAAACGCTTAGGGCAGAAGGTCTGAAGCTTCCCGAGTTCCGGCACAAGCTTCGCGAACAGGTGAGGATAGGGCTTGTGAAGCAGCTTTACATACAAAGGCACGTTGGGTTCGTCGAGGTTTCGGATGAGGAGGTTCGCAGGTACTACGAGCAGAACAAGGACAGTCTCGGCGATTATCCCGAGCAGGTTGAGCTTTACGGCATTCTGTTCGATGCGCCGCCGGAAAGCGTCCTGTGGGGCGTTGCCCTGGCGCGGGCGGAGAGTATTTACTCTATCCTCGTCCGCTGCGCCGAGTTCGAAGCGCTTGCCGAATCCCTCTCGGACGACGAGCTCTCCCGCGCCGACGGCGGCAGGCTCGGGGAGTTCCACATAAGCGACCTGCCCGAAAGCTTCGCACAGGCTATATCAAGGCTTGGGGAGGGCGAGTTCACGAAGCCCGTGAGGGGCAGTAAGGGGTATCACATAATAAAGCTTTTGGGGCGGTCGGGCTCGCAGGTCGAGATAAGCCACATTTTCGTTCGTCTTCCTTCGCCTTCGGATGTTGCGCGGAGACGCGCTTATGCCGTCTACGATTCTCTCGTTGCGGGTGCCGATTTCGCCGCGATGGCAAGGCGCTACTCCGCCGACACAGCCTCCGCAAAGTCGGGCGGTTATTTGGGAACTTTTCCGAAGGCTTTGTTGCCCCCGGCGCTTGTCGCCTTTGTCGACTCCATCGGCGCCGGCGCCATCACTCCGCCGGTCGAACACGAGGACGGATGGGCTTTGTACTACATCGCTGGGATCATCCCCCCCGAGCCTATAACGCCGCAAAGCCATCCCGAGCTTTTGCGCGAGCTTGCCCGCAGGGACAAGTTCGCCAAAAGGCTTTCGAGGCTTGTTGAGACGCTACGGGAGGAGATTTACGTCGAGGTCTACGACCCCCGCCTTGCGCCTTACGCTGGCTTTTGAATTTTCGGTGTTGCTTGACACGTTGGTTTTTGGTTAGTAGTTTTAGTTTGGGGTCCGTGCTAGGCGGGGGGCTGCCGGTCCCCTGAACCCGAAATCCGGCATACGCGGGGCTGAACTCCTGCGCCGAGGTTCACCTGTTCGTGTGCGGCTTTCGCGGCGGTGGCGATGATGTTCGGGTCCTGCGCAAGGGACGCCTTCTGAACCCCGCCAGGCCCGGAAGGGAGCAACGGTAGGAAGTGCCGTTCCTGTGCCGCAGGGTAGCCCGGACGGAGTCACCAAAGCGAAGGCGGCACGAATAAGGGAATCGAAGCGCAGGTGCACGGACCCCAAAGACGAAAAAGGAGAAAGAATGTACCTCTACATCGGGATCGCCCTTGTGGCTTTGGGGATCATCGTCTTCGTCGTCGCCTTGGTGCGCTCGTCCAAAGGGTCTGGACGCGGTCGAGAAGATGCGGCGGAAGAGGATCTTATTTTGCAAAAAGCTTTCGAGATCGTAGACGCCGTCCCCGACAACCAGTCGCTGCAAAACCAGCTCCTTTCGCAGGATGACCTCGAGCTTCGTCTTCTTCGCGTTTTCGACGAGCTTGCCCTGCGCGGTGATTTCGCTTCGGCGAAGCGCATCGCAAAGCTTTTGGTGGACTGGGCGCCTGATCTGGGCGTGGGGTACTCGAAGCTTGGGCTGGCGGCTTTGCGCCTCGGCGAGATCGACGAGGCTTGCGAGGCGCTCAAGAGGGCGCTTGAGATCGACCCCGAAGACATAAAAGCCGCAAACAACCTCGGCTACATCTACAACAGCCAAAAGCGATACGCCGAGGCGGCTCAGGTCCTCGAAAGCGTGCTGGGCGAGGACGAAGGCAACGTGGTCACCCTCGTCAACCTCGGGATCGCAAAGTTCCACCTCGGCGATGTCGAGAGAGCCTACGAGCTCCTCAACGCAGCCTACAAGAAAAACCCTCGCATACCCGAGGTCCACCTCTACCTGGGGCACTGCCTTAAGGAGTTTGGCGACACACAGCGCGCCAACAAGGCGTACAGACGCTACAAGCTCCTGACGGAGGGAGCCACAGAAAAGCCGGAGGAGACTTCGGGCAGCTCGGATGAGGCGGAGCCGTCCAATAAACCCTCCGAGGAGGAAGGTTTTGGCGCTGAGGGCTGATATTGCACTCTTTTTGTGCACCCCTTCGTCCCGCGGGCATCTGCCAAAGGGCGTTTCTTTTAAGGCACTTGCGGAGTTTTGCGCGGTGCGGCACGGATGTTGCCTTTCGATTGGCGGAGGGCGGAAAGGAGGTAAGCCGTGAGCAGGGTTTTTTTCGCCGTGCTTGTCGGTCTTTTGGTTGTTGGCTTGGCTTTTTCGGCGGAGAGGGTGGTTTTGCTTCCGTTTGCGACCACCAACGTCCGCGAGCCTTTAAGCGAGGTGGCGCTTGAGCTTTTCAAGGTGGAGCTTGTTGACCGTGGCTACGAGGTTTTGGTCGACACGGCAGTTTGTCGCGATGCGGCTTGCGCGGGCGAGGCGGCGCGACGCAACGGTGCGCCCCGGGCAATCTTCGGAAGCCTCATCGGGATGGGTGAGAAGGTTGTGGTCACCTTCTACGTTGTTCGCAGCGACGACAGGGTAGCCTACACCGCTCGCGCCACCGCCAAAACCCAAAGCGACCTCGATGCCGTCGTAAGGCGCCTTGTGGATGCCTTCGTTTCCGAAAGAACCGTCGAGGAGGCGGCGACGATCGACAACATCACCGAGGTCGAGACGGAGGAGCCGCGCAGGCGCGCCGAATACTACACCGCCGGCGCAAAGGTTGGGGCATTCGTCCCGTTCGGGGGATCGGAAGCGAAAAACGCAAGCCTTATGGGCGGCGAAGCTTTCGGGCTCTACGAAACCCCAGACTTCGTCGTCAACGCGTCTGTGGGATACTACGACTTCGACGAAAGGGAGCTTTTTATGCCCATTGACATATCGGTGTACAAGCTCTTCTCCCACGGCGACTTTTGCCCTTATGCCGGCGGCGGGCTTGGTGTGCATATAGTCCTGAGTGGCGACTACTACAACGAAGACGACGAGTGGGTCTCAGGATCCGCAAGAAGCGCCTTCGGGATAAGCATCGGCGGAGGGATTCTGCTTTTCAGAACGTACTCCTTCCACGTTGACCTTGGCGCGCGATACTGGGTGATGTTCTCATCCCCCGTCTACCACGGGATAAGTTTAGCCGTTGGTCTTTCGCGAAAGGTTAAGACGACCGGCTACGAGGATCAATGGGGCAGCTTCAGAAGCTGCTGCTGGTGGTGATTGACCCACCTGCAAAACCACTGAAAAAATTTTTGGCGTGGGGTAGCCCCCCCTTTTATGTTTTAGTCTGTGAGGACGTCAAACGGAGGAGGTTTTGGATGGCGGTTGGTATAGTGGGCTACGGGGCATACGTTCCGCGCAATCGAGTTAGGGTCGACGAGATAGCGTCGGTTTGGGGCGCGGATGCCGAGGCTTACAAGCGCGGCTTGGGGCTTGTGGAGAAGTCGGTTCCTTCGCCTGATCAGGACTGTGTGACGATGGCGGTTGAGGCATCGAGGCGAGCCCTCAGGCGCGCCGGGATCGACCCCGCCCAGATAGGCGCGGTCTACGTCGGCTCTGAGTCCCATCCCTACGCCGTTAAGCCTAGCGGGACGATAGTTGCCGAGGCTTTGGGCGCAACGCCCGAATGCCACACCGCCGACTACGAGTTCGCCTGCAAAGCCGGCACCGAGGCGATGTTCGTTGCGTCGCAGCTTGTGAAGTCGGGGGCTGTGAGGTACGCACTGGCTGTGGGTTCCGATACATCCCAAGGCGCTCCGTCGGATGCGCTCGAGTACTCCGCCGCCGCTGGCGCCGCCGCCTTCATATTCGGAACCGAAAACATCGCTGCCGAGCTTGAGGAAACATTCTCCTTTATGACCGACACCCCGGACTTCTGGCGCAGGGAGCATATGTTCTACCCCAAGCACGGCGGAAGATTTACCGGTGAACCCGCATACTTCAAACACATCTACGGAGCGGCGAAGGGAATCATGGAAAAAGCCGGGCTGAAGCCCGAGGACTTCAGATACGTCGTCTTCCACCAGCCCAACGCCAAGTTCCCCCTCAAAATAGGCAAAAGGCTTGGCTTTACGCGGGAGCAGATAGAGCAGGGGCTTTTGGTTCCGCTTATAGGGAACACCTATTCCGGTTCGTCGCCGCTTGGGCTCACGTCGGTGCTGGATGTGGCGAAAGAGGGCGACAGGATTCTCCTTGTTTCCTTCGGCTCGGGCGCCGGAAGCGATGCCTTCATATTCCGCGCAACGAAGCGACTCGAGGAAATCCAAAACAAGGAGGTCCACACAAGGGAAATCATAGAGAAAAACAAGCGATACCTCTCATACGGGCAATATCTCAACTTCAGGGGCAAGATAATAATGAACCCCGACGACTGAGGGTTTTGTCGGTGCCCCGCTTGGGAAACTCAGGAAGGGAAAGGAGGTCAAGGATGCGGGAGGTTGCGATAGTCGGCGTGGGGATGACGAAGTTCGGCGAGCTTTGGGATAAATCGCTTAGGGATCTTGTCGTCGAGGCATCGCTTGCCGCGATGGACGACGCCGGCGTTGAGGAGGTCGATGCGATTTACGTTGGCGCAATGAGCAGCGGTCTTTTCAACAACCAGGAGCACCTCGCAAGCCTTACGGCCGACTACCTTGGTCTTGTCGGTGTTCCCGCGATGAGGTGCGAGTCGGCGTGCACAAGCGGCGCTGCGGCGTTTAAGGCGGCGCTGCTTGATGTGGCGTCGGGCTACAGCGATGTCGTCCTCGTCACGGGCGTCGAGAAGATGACTGATCTTAGCAGCGAGGACGCCGTTGGCGCCCTTGCCACCGCAGCAGACGACGAGCTCGAAGCATACAACGGCGTCACATTCCCCGGGCTTTACGCCATGATCGCAAGGGCGCACATGGAAAAATACGGAACGACGCGCAGACAGCTCTCACTGGTCGCCGTAAAGAATCACGAAAACGCCCTCAAAAACCCGAAGGCGCAGTTCCGAATGAGGATAACGCCCGAGGACGTTGAGAACTCGATTATGATAGCTGATCCTCTGCGCATCCTCGACTGCTCCCCCATATCCGACGGCGCGGCTTCGGTCGTGATAGCGCCGCTTGATCTGGCGCGAAAGCGCTTCGGCGCCCACCGCATAGTGAAGGTTTTGGGCATAGGTCATTCGACGGGCACGATAGCGCTTCACTCGCGCGCTGACCTCACAAGGCTCGATGTTGTTGAGCGTGCAGCCAAGCGCGCCTACGACATGGCAGGGCTCCGACCCGAAGACATAGACTTCGCCGAGCTCCACGACTGCTTCACCATAGCCGAGATCTGCGAGCTTGAGGCTTTGGGCTTTTGCGGACCCGGCGAGGGTGGACCGATGACCGAGCGTGGCGATACGCGCCCCGAGGGCAAAATCCCCGTAAACGTCTCGGGCGGGCTTAAGGCTAAGGGGCATCCTGTTGGCGCCACGGGCGTTGCGCAGCTTGTGGAGCTTGTGGAGCAGATCCGCGGCGAGGCGGGCGAGCGTCAGCTCGAGCGCGCTAACATCGGACTCGCACAAAACCTCGGCGGATCCGGCGGAAGCTGCATTGTAACGATCCTCGGCGGCGAGTGAAGGGGGAACCGATGATTGATGTTAACAAACTCGCTGAAGTCTACAAAAGGGGCAGAGAGACGCTGAGGCATCTTGGAGAGAAAGCCTGCGAGCAGCATACGGTGGACGCCATCGTTGTTCCCGTGCTGAACGAACTTGGCTGGTCGTTTTTCGATGGAACTCTTGTGAAGGGCTATCCCATAAAGGGTTATCGCGGCATGCAGGAGGTCGACATAGCGCTTTTTGTCGAAGGCTTCGGGGATGTGCCCGCAGTGCTTGTTGAGGTCAAACAGTATGGCACAAAGCTTTCGGATGATCACATACGGCAGGTCGAAACGTACGGAACGCTTGTTAAGGAGGCGAAGTGGCTTGTGTGCACTAACGGAGCGCAGTGGAAGATATTGTCCAACGACAGGAGGGAGCTGATTTTGGAATTTGACTTTGATGAGGGTGTGGACGACAGGTTCGAGCTTATGTCGCGCGACTCTGTGTCATCCGGCAGACTCCAGCGCTTTGCGTTTCGCAGCATGGCGGAAAGAGCGGTGGAGGAGTACATAGCCCGCAATAAAACCGAGCTCGCGAAGGAGATATACGAGCACTACAGCAAAAGGTATCCTCTCGACGAGATCGAGGCGGTTTTGGCTGGGCTTTTCCAGCGGAAGCGCCCGGAAAGCTTTGCGGACAAATCCAGGAAGTCAAAGGCAGGCGAGTTCCCTATACCGATTTACTCCATATACCACTTCGGCAGATACCGCGAGGCTGAGCTTCTGCAGGACGGCACGGTTGTCTATGAGGGCAAGAGATACACTCCCAGCGGCGCAGCGAAGGCGGCGGAAAAAAGCGCACCCAACGGCTGGCTCTTCTGGAGGCTTGTGGAGAACGGCAGACCGATAGCCTCGATTGCCGACAGGGTGGCGCACCCCGCCGATGACCCACCACCATCCGAGTACTTCGAATCCTTCTTCGACAAAATAAGCCCTCACCAGCGAAGGCTTATAGAGATGCTCAGAGAAAAGCTAGCAGAGCTCGACCCGAAAATAGTGGTGTATTACACGAAAAACGACTGTGTGCTGGGGTGGAAAACGCCGCGTGGCCTCTCTTTTCTACCTCCTTTCGCGTTTCTGAAAAAGTCCGGAGTGAAACTTACGATCATCCTGCGGTATCCGTTCGAACGGTTAAAGGGTTCGTCTGCGGGCTTTGAGCCCAAGCGTGTCTCGGGTAGTTTGAAGTGGGGCATTTGCCCCCTTGCGCACATCGCCAGCGCAGAGGACGTCGAGAGGATATTCCCCGTCCTCGTGAACGCTTACGAGCTCCTGAGGGAGAGGTACGGTTGATGCCTTTGGTGGAGACGTGGTTTGACCGCGGTCTTTTCGCAAAGCCTCTCGCCGAGAGAGCTTGGCAGGATGAGAGTGTTTGTGTGCTTTAGCGGTTTTTCACAGCTGCTTGGGCGGGGTTGGGTCTGACGTTTGGCGCGTGCACTCCCTTGCAGGAGGTCAAGCCAACCCGAGCGCAGGAGGGAGCAGTGAAGCGGGTATGGTTTTGCGCTTTGTTGTTTGTGCTTTGGTGTGGCGCGCAGGAACATCGTGATGAGTGTGCGCTGTTTTTCGAGCTTGGATTGTATGAGGAGGCTCTGAAGTGCTGTGATGAGGCTATAAGGTCTGATCCGAGCGACGCGGAGGCTTGGTATAGCAAAGGCGTGGCGCTTCTTGAGCTCGGACGCATCAGGGACGCTTTAAAGTGCTTTGATGAAGCTATCAGGCTGAGCCCGAACTACGCGATGGCGTGGTGCAACAAGGGAGTAATGCTTTTTGAACTTGGGCGGCATGAGGAGGCATTGAGGTGTTATGACGAGGCTATCAGGTTAGATCCGAGCTACGCGGAGACGTGGTGTAGCAAAGGCGCCGCGCTTTTTAGTTTGGGGCGGAATAAGGAAGCGTTAGAGTGCCTTAATGAAGCTATTAGGTTGGATCCGACCTTCGCGAAAGCGTGGTATAATAAGGGCATAGCGCTTGGCAAGCTTGGGCGGCGTGAGGAGGCGCTGAGGTGCTTCGATGAAGCTGTTAGATTGAACCCCGACCTTTCGAAGGCGTGGTATAGCAAAGGCGTCCTGCTTGGCGAGTTTGGCAGGCTTGAAGAGGCGTTGGAGTGTTATAACGAAGCCGTAAGGTTGGATTCGAGCGATGCGAAGGCATGGTATAACAGGGGCGTGGTGCTTTTCGGACTTGGAAGGATCGACGAGGCATTGGTGTGTTTCGGCGAAGCCGTTAGGTTAGACTCGAGCGATGCGAGGGCGTGGTATAACAGGGGCTTGTTGCTTGGGCAGCTGGGTCGGCTCAGGGAGGCTTTGAAGTGCTTCGACGAGGCTGTCGAATTGAACCCGAATCTTGCCGAGGCGTGGTGTGGCAAAGGTGTAGTGCTTGGTAAGCTTGGGCGATATGAGGAGGAGTTGGAATGCTATGACGAAGCTATTAAGCAGGATTCGAGCTTTGTAAAGGCATGGTATAACAAGGGTGTGGCGCTCTTCGAGTTCGGGCGGTACGAGGAGGCTTTGAAGTGCTTTGATGAGGTTGTCAAGATAAATCCGGAAGACGCGGGGGGATGGTATTTCAAAGGCAAAGCGCTTGAGCGCCTCGGGAGGCTCGACGAAGCGAAAAGTTGCTACGAAAGGGTGCGCAAGTTAGGCAAAGAATCGGAGTGAGGAACGCCCTCCGTCCCGTCTGAGTGCGGCTTGACGGGACTTTTTATCATATCTCGCCGCTTTTCAGGCGTTTCAGCGCGTCTTCTATTGCCGCTTTTGGGACGGCGCCCTCGCGGATTACCCTGACCGTGCGGGGGAAGTCGGTAACGTCCACCATCGTCGAGGGAGGGCCCTCGAGCGAAACGCCCTGGAAGACGAAAACCCCGTCGACCACATCCCCGAACTCGTCGATTATCCGCTCGGGGTCGGAAAGCGGTGGGTTTTCGCTCGTGTTCACGCTTGTGGAGGTTATCGGCTTTCCGAGCAGCTGCAGCACAAGCTCGACGAACCAAGAGGGCGATATCCTGAACGCAAGCTTCCCCTTCGGGGTGAGGATCTTCGGCAGGTTGGCGCTGGTGGATGCTTTTGCTATCATCGTGAGCGGTCCGGGCGAGAAGATATCAAGCAGCGGTGAGAGCTTTTCTGCGTCCTCGACGAAGCTTTGCACCCACTGGCGCAGGAGCAGCACGATCTGTGGCGCGTTTGGGTTGCGGCGTTTGATCTCGTTCACGCGGCGGACGGCTTCGGCGTTTGTGGCGTCGGCGCCGATGCCGTAAAGCGTCTCGGTGGGGTAGATCACAACCCCGCCCTCTCTAAGGATCTTTGCCGCCTCCCACGCCGGAGAACGCTCCATACCCTCAACCCCTATGTACCTCACAAGCGCCATCCCCAAAGAAATTACCCCGCCGAGCTTGCCGCCCGCAACGGGTTTTTGTCCCCGCGAAGCAGACGTTGAAATCCACCGGAGAAATCCATATCTTTCAAATGGGAGGTGCAATATGTTCCGCATCGCGCTTTTGTTTTTGCTTTTCGCCTTTCTTTTCGCCCAGTCCGACAGCGTTGTGT
>CBEVQY010000002.1:0-139433 GCA_965552135.1 uncultured bacterium
TTGTCGTCGGAATCTACGCGAATCACAACGCCCTGGTCGGAGTAAAGCGAAAGATTCCCGCCGCTTGCAGAGTGTATCGCACCCGAAATCGCACCAAAGCGAAGGTCCCCTCCCCCAACGGTGAGATCACCAGTGGTGCTCACATCCGTCCCGTCGTTCTGAAGTGCGCTTGAAGCGACCCACGAAGTGCCGTCAAACCGCAAAGTCTGATTCGCTGCGCCAGAAGGCAAACCAGCTCCCTCGGGAACGCTCAGCGCATAAGGCGCT
This sequence comes from uncultured bacterium, assembly GCA_965552135.1. Taxonomy (GTDB): domain Bacteria; phylum UBP14; class UBA6098; order B30-G16; family B30-G16; genus CBEVQY01. Next base: position 268 of record CBEVQY010000002.1, read on the forward strand.
GACCACAATCGCTCCGAACCCAAAAAGGTGTAGTCGCTCTCCGTGGGCTTCTTCATAAACACCGCAAGATACAAACTGTCGTAGTCCAGATAGTCCGCAATGCCGTCGAGGACGACGGAGAAAAGCCCATCGTCGACGGAAACGCCCGCCGTGTCACCCGAAGTCCACGCCAGGGTGTCGGCGGCATCGTCGAAGTCGCCGTCGCCGTTCGTGTCGGTGTAAAGCCTGAACCGAAAGTCCCTCGTCCCCGTCACAGGTCCGCCGCCCTCAAATAGCTTGCCCTGATAGTTGATCCCATCGGGCGGCGTGGCAAAGACTACACAAAAGACGACCAACGCCACCCAAAACGCTGCACGCCTCATGTCCAAACACCTCCTTCTTCCCCTTTAATAAAAAATTGTAAAAAGAAAGCAAAGTTCAAGAGGAAGGCTTTAACGCTAATGCAAAGCAAGACAAGGAGAAACAAGAGAGGCGGCGACCGGATTCGAACCGGTGAATCGGGGCTTTGCAGGCCCCTGCCTTACCACTTGGCTACGCCGCCAATAAAAAAGCGGGAGACGGGACTTGAACCCGCGACAACCACCTTGGCAAGGTGGCGCTCTACCACCTGAGCTACTCCCGCTTCCAACTTAATAAATAACCCTCCACGCCGCGTGTGTCAAGGGAAAAATTGAACCTGCAAAGTCACGCCGCAGGAGCACAAAAAGCTTGGATTGCGAAGCAAAACTTTTTATACTAAAAGGTCCTTTTCGTGTAGCAAGGAGGGCATTGATGGGTGAGCAGAAGCAAGCGAAAAAGACCCCGTTCTACGAGAAGCACGTTCTTCTCCATGCCAAGATGGTCGAGTTTGCTGGGTTTTTGATGCCGATGTTCTACGAGGGCATCGTTCCCGAGCATAAAGCCGTCAGGACGTCGGTGGGGATGTTCGACGTGTCGCACATGGGCGAGTTTTACGTCAAGGGTCCGGGTGCCCTCGAGTTCATCCAGAGGATGACGACGAACGACGCCTCGAAGCTCGTAGACTGGCGCGTTCAGTACTCCGCCATGCTCTACGATCACGGCGGAATAGTCGACGACCTTTTGGTCTACAGGCTTCCCGACAAGTTCATGCTCGTTGTCAACGCGGCAAACATCGAGAAGGACTTCGAGTGGCTTCGGTCGCATCTTCCGCCCTCGGGCGTCGAGCTGTACAACGCCTCCGACGAGGTGGCGCTCCTTGCGGTGCAGGGACCGAACGCGCAGAAGGTCGTCCAAAAGCTTACAAACTTCGACCTCGAGCAGATAGACTATTATTGGTCGGCGGAGGTGGAGCTTGCCGGAGTCAAGATGCTCATCTCAAGGACGGGCTACACGGGCGAGGACGGATTCGAACTCTACATGGATCCCTCCGTTGCCCACAAGATCTGGGACGCCGTGATGGAGGCGGGGCAGGAGGTCGGTCTAAAGCCCTGCGGGCTCGGCGCAAGAGATACCCTCAGGCTGGAGATGAGATACCTCCTCTACGGGAACGACATGGACGAGACCTGCAACCCCTACGAGGCGGGTCTGGGCTGGATAACGAAGCTTGAGAAGGGCGACTTCATCGGTCGTGAGGCGATAATAGACGCGAAGTCTGCGGGGCTTAAGAAGAGGCTGGCGTCGTTTGTGCTGCAGGAGCGAGGCTTTCCCAGACCCGGATACAAGGTCATCAAGGACGGCAAGGAGATAGGCTGGGTCACGAGCGGGACGTTCTCGCCGATGCTCGAGAAGGGGATTGGGCTTGCATATGTCCCTCCGCCTCTCGCCAAGCCAGGGAACACGTTCGAGATACTCATACGTGGCACCGCCGTGCCTGCAGTCACGATAAAGCCGCCGTTCTGGAAGGGCGGGTCGGTGAGGATCAAACGCTCGAAGTAGGTGAGATGAAGCCTCAGAGGGGCGTCGCTGTGACGACGGCTTTTCTGCCCGCCGAGCTTTGTCGCTGGCGGGGAAAGCACTTCGACGTCGCCGCCGTTGTTGACGTCCTGCGGGCGACGACGACGCTCCTTTTCGCCATCCGCGCAGGAGCAAAACGGATCATCCCCGCACCGTCAATACAAGAGGCTCAAAAGCTCTACGAAGAACTCGGAGGAGATGCCCTCCTTTGCGGTGAGCGGGGTGGGCGCAAGGTGCCCGGATTCCACCTGGGCAACTCCCCCTCGGAGTACACGCCCGAGGCGGTCGGCGGAAAAACGCTTATCTATGCCTCCACCAACGGCAGCGTCCTTATGAGCGAGGTCGAGCGGGTTGCGCGGGAGAGCGTTTTGGTCAGTCTCCGCAACGTCGGCGCTGCGGCGAGCCTCATCGCCCAAAGACAACCCAAAAGGATCCTCATAGCCTGCGCCGGGAAGGAGGGCGGAGCATCCCTCGAGGACATCTACGCTGCGGGTCTGCTTTTCGAAAGGCTGTCTTCACTGGGCGTCCCCGTCTGCCCGCTGGACGACGGAACGAGGATAGCGCTCATAGTTCGGCGGCGCTTCGGCGACGACGTGGGCGAGCTTTTCGCCGCATCCGTCCACGGATCGTACCTCGGCAACGAGCTCGGGCTTTGGGACGACCTCGCCGCAGCATCAGCCATCGACGCCGACGAAATCGTCCCCATCGTGAAGGACGGAGAGGTCAAGCTTGCCTGATATGCTTTCGACGAACAAGCTCAAGAAGGTTTTGCTGCGGCGGGTGGCGAAGACGGCTGCAGCGTTCGATATGTTCCCCGACGAGGGGAGCGTGGTAGTCGGTTTCTCCGGCGGAGCCGACAGCGCCACGCTCGTCGACATACTCCACGAACTCGCCAAGCGCTGGCGCAAAAAAGTAAGGTTCGTCCCCGCTATGGTCGACGCAGGCTTCTTCGAGATACCCCAGGAAAGGATAAACGCCCTCGAGGACTTCTGCCGAAAGAGGGGGATGGAGCTTTCGGTCATAAGGTGCCACGAGATCTCGGAGCGCACAAGAAGCGAGCGGAATCCATTCCCACCGTGCTTCACGTGCTCGCGGATGAGGCGGAAGGCGCTCCTGGAGTTCGCCAACTCCATAGGCGCCCAAACGATAGCCTTGGGTCACCACCAGGACGACCTTCTGGAGACGTTTTTCCTGAACATCCTCCTCTCGCGGCGTATAAGCGCAATCCTGCCGAACCAGCCGCTTTTCGGCGGGCTTTTCCGTATAGTGCGACCAATGATCCTCGTCGAGGAAAAATACATCAAGCGCTACGCCTTGCTGCGAGCGTTCCCAACGATCGAAAAGAACTGCCCCTTCGCGGGGAACACCGAGCGGGAATGGATAAAGGGGCTTCTGCGGCGGATCGAGTCGGAAAGACCGGGGACGAGGAAGAACATCCTCCGCTCCCTCTTCCACCCCAAGCCGGAGTACCTGTGGGGGAGATATCGCCACCTCGCCGACAGGCTCCTTAGGTAGAAAAGTGCTTTTCCAAGGCTAACAGTGCATTTATTTTTGTAGGGATGCCGGCGGCTTACGGAAGGGGGTGGATATGTCGCTTTTCGACAAGTGCTACAACTACACGGCTGCGCGCGAAGTGGAGCGGATGGGGCTTTATCCGTACTTCCGGCCGATAACGACGGGACAGCACACCTGGGTCACCCTTGAGAACGGAAAGAAGGTTTTGATGATGGGCTCGAACAGCTACATGGGCTTAACCGACGATCCGCGGGTGATAGAGGCTGCGAAGGAGGCGCTTGAGAGGTACGGCACAGGCTGCGCGGGCTCACGCTTCCTCAACGGAACGCTATCGATCCACAGGGAGCTTGAGGAGGAGCTCGCCGACTTCGTCGGCAAGGAAGCCGCACTGCTCTACTCAACCGGGTTTATGGTCAACCAAGGGGTCATCTCGACCTTGGTGACGAAGGGCGAGTACGTCATAACCGACAAGCTCGACCATGCTTCGATAATCGACGGCGCGCTTCTTTCGAAGGGTCAGATGCTGCGCTTTCGCCACAACGATATGAACCACCTCGAGCAGCTTTTAAGAAGGCTTCCGCGCGAGGCGGGCAAGCTGATAGTCGTCGACGGCGTCTTTTCGATGGACGGCGACATAGCCAAGCTGCCGCAGATAGTCGACCTCGCGCAGAAGTACAACGCAGCCGTGATGTCGGATGATGCGCATGCGCTGGGCGTTCTGGGTCCAAACGGAGAGGGCACCCCGGCACACTTCGGACTCACCGACAAGGTCGACATCATTATGGCAACGTTCAGCAAGTCGCTGGCGTCGATAGGTGGGTTTGTTGCCGCCGACGAGCCCGTGATACACTACCTCAAGCACCATTCCCGCGCGCTCATCTTCTCCGCAAGCCCGCCGCCAGCCTCAGTTGCTGCAGCCAAAAAAGCGCTGGAGATCATCAAAAAGGAGCCGTGGCGAAGGGAAAGGCTCTGGCAGATAACCAAGTTCATGCAGCGGGAGATAAAGAACCTCGGCTTCAACATAGGCGTTACGGAAACGCCCATAATCCCGATAATCGTCGGCGACATGATGACCGTTTTGCGCATGAACAAGATGCTCGAGGACGAGGGAGTTTTCGTCAACCCTGTGGTTCCGCCCGCCGTTCAGCCGAACCAATGCCTCATAAGGCTTTCGTTTATGGCAACTCACACCGACGACGACCTCTGCTTTGCGCTCGACAAGCTCGAGAAGGTGGGCAAAAAGCTTGGGTTAATCTGAGGTTTGCGCGATGAAGGCTTTCGTTCTGACGCTTGGGGCTTTCGCGCTGCTTGCCATCGCGATAACCCTTGGGCTCGGCAAAAGCGGAAGGAACGACTCCGAAGGCGGGGGCGAAGTCCTGCCCACCCTCTCCCTCGCGCTTTCCACAAGGGAGCTTGTTGCGGGCGATACCGTTTGGCTCACACTCTGGGTAAAGAATCCCTCCCCAGACACCCTGCGCGTAACTCTGCCCTCGCCCCTGGGCGCAAGGTTCACCATATACCGGGGCGCAAGACCAGTATGGCGCTCCGACTACGGGGTAATGTTTATCCAGGTCCTCACGCCGCTTGCGATACCGCCGAAGGACTCGATCCCGTTCAGGTCGTTTTGGACTGGCAAGGACAACGCTGCGCGCTGGCTCCCGCTGGGAAAGTACACCGTCGAGGCGTGCTTTACCGCAAACAAACGCTGCCTCGTCGACAGCCTATGGCTTGTGGACTAAAAGCAACCTCTTCCATCAAAAATTCCTCTTGACACAACAACAAGATAAATCATTATCAGAACGTGAGGCTCGTTTGGCACATACTCGAGGAGATCTGGAGGTTTTTGCTCGTCATAAGCCCGTGGCTTTTGGTGGGCTTTTTGGTTTCGGGCGTCATCCACGCCTTTGTGAGCGAGGCATTCATCAGGCGGCATCTGGGAGGCTCGAGGTTCGCTTCGGTTGTCAAGGCGACGCTTTTGGGGATACCGCTTCCCATCTGCTCCTGCGGGGTGATACCGCTTGCCGCGGGTTTGCGGAAGGACGGTGCATCCCGCGCGGCGACGATGTCGTTCCTCGTCTCGACGCCAACAACGGGCGCAGATTCGATCTTCGTCACATATGCCTTCCTCGGGCTCGCCTTCGCGATAATAAGACCCTTTGCGGCGCTTTTGGCTGGCGTCCTGATCGGCGCCGTTATGCTTGCCATCCGCGACGGAGAAAAGACCGCCAAAAGCTTTCCCATCTGCCAGGCTAAACACTCCATCCCCCTTGTCGACAGGATAGCCGAGCTTTTCAACTACGGCTTCCGCGTTCTGCCCGGGGATATTGGCAAGACGGTGCTTTTGGGCGTTTGTGTGGGCGGGGTTATATCCGCCGCGGTGCCCGAGGATATATCGAGAAACATACTCTCAAACCCCCTTGTAGCCTATCCTCTGATGCTTGCCGTTGCCGTTCCCGTTTACGTTTGCGCCACGGGCTCCGTGCCGATAGTGGCTGCGATGATGGCGAAGGGTCTTGCGCCCGGCGCGGCTATGGTCTTCCTCATCGCCGGACCAGCCACAAACACAATAACCCTTGCCTTCGTTGCGAAGAGCTTGGGCAAAAAGGCTTTGGTCGCATACCTTTGGGCGATAACGATGGTCGCGCTTGGCGTCGGAATAGCCACCGATATCCTGATATCCCCTTCCAACGCGCAGTCTGCGGCTCTTTCGGGCGGAAAGCTCCCCCTGTGGCTGCGGCTGCCATCGGCTGTGGTCTTCCTCCTGCTTGTTGCCGTCAGCCTAAAGCGCAAGCAGAAGGGGATTGAGGGGATGAGGCACTCTCTCCGCGTGCCCGCGGTAAGCTGCAAGGAGTGCCGCCTCACCATAAAGAGTGCGCTTCGCAGGGTTCCGGGCGTGGACCAGGTTGTGGTTTGCGTGGACGAGAGGAAGGTCTTTGTCGACGGCGACGTCGCCAGGGAGACGCTGGTTCGGAAGATCAGGGACGCCGGCTTCGAGGTCGAGAGCGCCGCGGAGGCGTAGGCGCCGGCAAGCGCGCTGGTGCAAATGGGCAGCCGCAGGCTTTGCCGATGCCTGATCACAGAAACTTCTTCACCGCCGCCCGGCTGCCGATGGTGCCAAAAAGCATCCCCAAAAGCGCAATGCCGTACATCAAAGCCCTGGGCGGCATCTGGACGGTGGGCGAAAGCCTTCCTGTTGCGGCGACAAGCCCCCAAAGCGCCAAAGCGGCGACGACGCCCGCCAAGCTCCCCTCAACGAACCCCTCCACCGAAAACGGGCGCTTTATGAAGGCATCGGTGGCGCCGACGAGGCGCATTATCTCGATGCTCGCGCGCCTGCCGTAAATGGCAAGCTTTATCGTGTTCGTAACAACGACGACACCGCCAAAAAGCAATATCAAGCCCCACACGACGGTGAGGATGGTGAAGATCCTGAGCGCCTTCGAGAGCTTTGCCGCAACCTCGCTCGGAACAGCGACCTCAACGACGTGCGGGAAGGACCTGTATCTCTCCCCTATCTTCTTCGCCAGCTCCGCCAAGCCCACGCCGGGCTTGAGCCGCACAACGACAGAGGGCGGGAAGGGGTTTTCCTCAAGTCCTACGAGGAACTCCCGCCCGAACATCGCCGAGAACCTGCGCATGGCGTCGGCTTTCGTCACAAACTCAACGTCCAAAACGCCCTCGGTCGAGGAGAGCTCGTGAAGCATATCGACGACATCGGACTTCGTCGTATCGTCCGCAAGGAAGATTTCGACCACAAGCTTTTCCTGCATCGCCAAAAGGACGCCCCGCAAGTTTATCGCCACCGTGGCAAAAAGCCCCAGGACAAACAAAGCCGCCGCTATCGTGAGGACCGAAAGGAAGGTCACGAACCTGTGCCGCCAAAGCGAGCGAAAAGCCTCGGATATTGCGAAAAGCCAGGCAGACATATCACTTCACCCGCTCGCCGGAGAAGTACATCTCCCTGAAGAACTGTCCCTTCGGGAAGATCCCGAAGATACCTCCCGTGTGCCAAAGCACGAGCGTGCTCCCCTGCGGGATCTCTCCGCTTTTGACGAGCTCAAAAGCCGCCCGAAAGGCTTTGCCGGTGTAGGTGGGATCGAGTATAATGCCCTCGCGCCTGGCGAAGTCGGCTATGAACGAGGCGACATCCTCGTCAATGATGCCGTAGCCTCTGCCCCAAAAGCCGTCCACAAGGTCGATTTCGGCTGGGTCAAGAGTCTGCTCCAGCCCGAAGCGCTCTGCGAAGTCGGAGGTTATCTTCTGTATGTGTTCGCGCTGTTCCTGCGGCTTTGGTCCAGCGGTTATGCCCAAAAGCTTCGCCCCAACGCCGAAGACCTTAAACCCGATCCAGAGCCCGGCGTAGGTTCCGCCGCTTCCCGACGGGACTACGACGAAATCCGGTTCAAAGCCCGCCTCCTTGATCTGCGCGGAAAACTCCCGCGCAGCGTTCACGTAGCCCCATATCCCCAGCGCGTTCGAGCCGCCCTCGGGGATGACGTAGGGTCGCTTTCCGGAAAGGCGGAGCGCCTCCGCCTCCTCGGCGAGGATCTCGTCGCGGCGCTCGTACTCCTCGGGCGTAACCCACCGGAAGGTCGCGCCCAGAATCAGATCCAAAAGCCAGTTGCCCGTTGGACCTTCGCCGGTTCTGCGGAGAACGAGGTGCACGTCCATCCCAAGCCTTCTTGCGACCACAGCCGTCGCCCTGCTGTGGTTCGACTGCTCCCCGCCGCAGGTTATAAGCGTGTCGGCGCCCTGGGCAAAAGCCTCGGCAACAAGATACTCGAGCTTGCGGATCTTGTTCCCAGTCTCGGCGGTGCCCGTGAGATCATCGCGCTTCACCCAGACCTCAACGCCCAAAAGCTCGCTTGTGCGCTCCAAGCGGTAGAAGGGCGTTGGGAGCAACGCAAGCTTCAGCCGTTCAGGCTCCCTCATAACAACCTCCCGGGGTTATCTTGTCGCCTTTACGCGTTGTTCGTAATATTGCAAAAGCCCCTCGTACACCTCGTAGGGCACTTTATATATTCCCAAAAGTGGCTCGCCGCGGGTGAGGCCGTGGCAGTCGGACCCGCCGGTTATCACGAGGTTGTGTTTGCGCGCATACTCCTTGAGCCATTCGACCTGGTGCGGCTTGTGCTGCGGATAGTAGACCTCGACGCCGTCGATGCCGAGGGAGCGGATGTCGTCTATTCTCTCCATGCAACCTTCGGTCACGGGGCAGTGTGCGATGACGGCAACTCCGCCCGCCCGGTGGATGATCTCGATGGCCTCCTTGGGCTCGGGCGCCCAGCGCGGGACGTAGGCGGGCTTGCCGTAGGCGAGGTAGAGGTCGAACGCGTCCTGCACGGTGGGAACGAACCCGAGCTTGACCATCGCCCTGGCGATGTGCGGTCTGCCGACAGAGGCGGCGTCTCCGGCAAGCTCGAAGACCAAAGCGGGATCAACGGGCTTGCCAAGCTCCTTAAGCTTTGCGCAGACCCTGTAGATCCTTCCCCTGCGTGACTCCTGGAGCCTGTCCAGAAGTGAGCGCACCGCGGGAGCATCGGGGTCGATGAAGTAGCCGAGGATGTGCATTCGCCCGTGCAGCCAAGCGGTGGATATCTCGATCCCCGGGACGAAGTCTATGCCGGCTTTCTGCGCGGCAGCCATCCCCTCGGCTATGCCGCCTACGGCGTCGTGGTCGGTTATCGATATCGCCGCAAGCTCGTACCTCGCAGCCCTGTCGACTATCTCGGCCGGCGTCCAGCTGCCGTCGGAGTAGCTCGAGTGGATGTGAAGGTCGACGTACCTCTTCATCGGCGAAAAATCACCCCTCGCCGTAAATCCTGTACTCGACGATCTCCATAGTCTCGTCGAGGAGACCGTCTGTCTGGTCGAGGATTTCCTGCGTTTTGGTGGCGAGCCTTTCGGCGAACTCCTCGTCCTTTATGTTTGCGAGGTTAACGGCGACGTTAAACCATCCGCAGTAAAGCGCCGATTCTGCGAGCACGGCGGCGACGCCGGCGTCGGAGACGAGGTTTTTGTTGCCTATCTGCGCGATTCTGTGGGCGAGCTTAAGCGCCTCGGCGGCGTTCTCCATCGTCCTCAGGGGAACGTACGCCGCCTTCTGGAGCGCATGCTCCAGCGCCTCTTGGCGCAAAAGCTTTTGTTGCTCTGTGGCTTTCGGCATCTGCAGGGCGCCCATGACGTCGCTGAACGCCTCCGCGTCCTGCTCAACGAGCTCCTGGAAGTGCTTTCGCAGCTCCTCGCTGCGATCGAGGATCTCTCGAACTTCGTCCTCAACGTCGGCGTAGCGCTTTTTGCCGAGGGTGAGGTTCGACACCATCGACACCATCGAGCACGCGAGCGCTCCCGAAAGCGCTGCAACAGCGCCCCCGCCGGGCGCAGGCGCGCTTGAGGCAAGATCATCCAAAAAGCCCGCAACCGTCCTCTCCAACATCATACAAATCCCCCCTCTCTGAAGCTCGACACCGCAATTAACTTCCTGCGCCAACATTCGCAAGAGGTTTTTCTAAGGTCCCCACAGGGTGTCGCGGAGGAAGCCCTCCTCGTCGCGGGGGTAGTACAGGTGGGCGAAAGGGTTGCATCTCTGCAGCCTGTCGGAGGTCATAAGCAGGGCGGCTACGGGATTTCTTGTTTCAAACGCAATTGTGGCGAAGCGCGAGCAACTGGGGTTGAACTGACAGCGCTGTGCGTCCTGCGTCGTTATGTACTTGCCGTATGTCGCAAGCATCCACCTTGCCGCAACGCTTGCGCCGTTGTACCACCTCTGCTTCGGCGGCGCTTCGTCCTCGCACGACCCGCCCTCGGCGCCGCCCTCGCCCAAAAAGGCATCCATAAGCACCGACAAAACCTCGTCCTTGCGGGAAGCGTTAAACATCTCCGCCGCAGCGCCGGAGTTCACCATGCCGCCGAAGTAGTACCTGTTCCACAGGAACAGGAAAAGGGTGGTCGCCTGGATGTACCTTTGCGCCAGAAGCTCGGAGAGCGTCAGGTATCCGAGGGCGCCGTTTAGGGCGAGGGAGTTCAGCGCGGCAGGTATGTTCCCCGCGTAAGCGAGCCCTGCGCCCGGCACAAGCCCCGAAAGCCACCTCGCCAAATACGGCGAGCGCTGCTCAAGCTTTTTTGCGTGCATATCGAGCCAGCGCAGGATGCCGTAGGCGCGCGGCGAGTAGTAGGGGTTTCTCACGTCCGACTCGCAGACCTTTGCGAAGTCGCTCCGCGCCGCGGAGAAATCGTGGTCCAAAAGCTTGAGCCACCCGCGCCAATACAGAACCTCGACGGACTGCTCGGGCGTGTTCCTCAGAAGATCCGACAGGATGAATGCGCCCTGCCTCGGTCCGCCGAGGACGACTTCCAAAAGGGCGCGCAAAAGCCTCGCCCGATAAGACACCTCCTTGTCGAGCGCGCGGTACCCGAGCCTGTCGAGGAGCTCTGCGGCTTCGTCGAAACGGCGCAGACGCATCAAACAAAGCGCCCGCTGGTAGGACGCGTAGTCCGACACGGGGTCCATTGGGAAGAGGCTCGCCACGCGGTCGTACTCGTCGGCTGCGTCGGAGTAAAGCCCCGCTTCGAACAGGAAGTCGGCGAACGCCACCTCGGAGGACATAGACGCGGGGTTTTCGAACGCCGGCAAGTCAAGCGCGCGCCAAAAGAAGTCCTCGCGCACATCGGCGGAAGCCCGCGCGAAAAGGCGCACACAAAGCGCCGCAAGCACCATCAAAATGACCGCCCTACCTCTCATACCCGACCGATACTATGTACGACGTGCCCAACGCAGCAGAGAAGTTCGTCGCGGCGCCGACGGAAATCGAGCCGAACTTAGCCTGCGCGCCGGCGCAGAAGTTGCCATCCCTGGTGCCCACCGAAAAGCCCACAACCTCCCTCCACGAAGCCTTCACCCCGAACCGCAGCGGACCGAAGCCGTCGTCGGGGCAAAAGCTCCCCTCTCCAGCCAAAGCAACCGCGACGTTTTTCGCGACGTCCAGACGATACCTTGCGCCCACGCAAAGCCTTGGCGCGGCAAGCTCGGTGACGCCATCGCTCCAGCGGAGCCAGAATACGGGCGCGTTCTCCACGACGGCGGAGAGCGCAAGCCCCCCGGAGTGCTCCCACATAACCGAAGCCCTCGCCGATGCGCCCCAGGCACCCACATCGGGAAGTTTTTTGCGCACAACCTCTACCGACGCCCCAAGCGAAAGATCACCCAACATCCGCCCGGCACCAAAGGCGAGCGCCGCGGTGTAGTGCGATGCCCTGCCCACGACCCGGGGTCGATTTTCGGCGGAGAGGGGCTTTTGCGGGTCGGCAAGCTCCGTCAGAAGCAGGTCGTCACCGCCGAGCACAAGCACAGCGAAGGACAGCCCGCAGCCGCCCCTTTTTGCGACAACGCCTGCCGTCGCAAAGTCCACAAGACCCGAGAAGAACCTTCCGCCGCCCGCGCAAAGCCTCAGATCACCTGCCCTCGCCGCAAAGGACGGATTCGTAAGCGCGGCAAAGCCGCCTGGGTCGACGACCGTTCTGATCCCGCCCATTGCAACGGCGGGCGCCCAGCCCGAAAGCGTAAGCTCATCCGACTGAAACGGCGCACAAAAAGCCAAACGCAAAATGACGACTACGAAAATCACAAAAGCCATCATCCCTCCCCAGGTCTAACGGATCCCTGTGCTTCCGAAGCCGCCCTCGCCCCTTTTTGTGGGCGAGAGCTTTTCGGTCGGGACGAGCCGAGCAGAAGCTACAGGCGCTAGTACCATCTGCGCGATTCTGTCGCCGTCGCGGATGACCACGGGCTCGTCGCCAAAGTTTGCCACGGGAACCTTGACCTCGCCCCTGTAGTCGGGATCGACGGTGCCGGGCGAGTTCAGAACAACAAGCCCCGTCCTTACGGCAAGACCGCTTCGGGGTCTTATTTGAGCCTCGTATCCGCTGGGCACTTCTATTGCGAACCCGACGGGCACCAGGGCGCGCTGCCCGGGCTTGAGTACAAGCGGCTCGGGGAGCCTTGCGAAAAGATCAAACCCAACGGCGCCGGCGCTCATCCTGCGGGGAAGTTTTCCTCCATCAACAAGCTTTATGCGAACCTCAACGTCCATAGCGCCTTCAGCGAAATTACACCACCTCGATCCTCCCCCTGACGAGGGCAAGATCAAGGGCAGCTATGGCTATTCCGCAGCACTCCTCTGCGCTGCCCGCGATCCGCTCCACGCCTGCCACAAGAGTGGAGAGAACCTCGTCCGAGGTGATGACGACGATGATCCTGCACTCCTCGCTTCGAGCGGAGTAAAGGAACTCGGCAAAAAGGGGCATCTGCACGAGGACGCTTGAGAAGTTGCGCCCGTCTATTATCGCCGCTGCGCGCAGGTCAAGCTCCGCAAGATATTCGACTATGCTGTCGAAGTACTCCCTGTCCTCAACCATAATGAGCACCAGCTTGCCCCCGGGGGCGCCCTTGGGCTCGGGCTTGGGTCTCAGCTCCGCCGAGGCGAGGAACCTCTCGCAAAGCTCCTCTACGCTTTTGGACTTTGCAAGCGCTTTGCGCGTGTTCTCGTCCTTCAGCACATGCGAAAGCTGCGCCAAAAGCTGAAGGTGAGCCTTGGGCATCCCCTCGGGTCCCAGAAGGAGCGCGAAGATGTGAACCTTTCGCCCGTCGAGCGCATCGAAATCGACGCCCTTCTTTGAAACCGCGAGCAAAAGGACAAAATCCCCAAGCCCGGGGATCGCCGTGTGAGGGATGGCTAAACCCTCGCCTATCCCCGTGCTACCCTGCTTTTCGCGCTGCCAGAGCTTTTCGAAGACGACCTCCTCGTCGATGTCCCTAAGGGCTTGCGCGCGCTTAGCCAAACCCACAAGCTCGCGCAGAACGTCCTCCTTCTGCCGCGAACGCAGATCAACGGTGCAGCAGTCCCGACAAAGAGCTTTGGTTATATCCCCCATCGGCACCTCCAACCGCTATTTTGCTCCCTCCGAAAGCTGCGCCTTGCCTATCTCACCCGCCCTCTCGAGGGCTATCTTGGTGAGGATAGGACCTATGATCTCGAAGAATATGCTCGTAACGGCGACGGTGGTTATGACAGCTTCTCCCACGGCGATCGCGTGGCTTGTTGCGATAGCCGAAAGCCTTTGTTTTGCCACAAGCGAAAGACCGATGGCAACCCCCGCCTGCGACAAGATCCCAAGACCGAGGTATTTGCGTATTTTCGTCTCCATCCTGCCTATTGCGGCTCCGAGCTTGGCGCCGCCGATAAGACCGAGCGAGCGAAAGACGATGTAAATCACACCTATCATCCCAAGGCTTGGCAGCTGTCCAAGCTTTAGGTGCGCGCCGGCAAGAAAGAAGAAGAGGATGAATATTATCGGCATGATCGACTCGGTGATCCTTTCGCTTACCCTGTGCACAACCCTCTCGCGCCCTGTGTTGACGAAGACAAATCCCACGAGCATGTTTGTGAGGATGAGCGATATGTGCAGCGTGGTCGAAAGCCCGGTTATCAAAAGGACCGACCCGAAGACAACGGTGAGGATGTAGCGCGGAGTTCGAATCCTCCTCATCATGAACCTGAACACAAACCCCCACACGACCCCTATAGCGAAGCTCAACCCAATTTCACGTACAGGCTCCCAAAGCCCGGCGATGACGCTTTTTGTGCTCATTGCGGCTTCGTGCAGAAGCAGCCACCTTGCTGCCGCAGCGGCAAAGCCATAGATGAGTATCGCAAGCCCGTCGTCGAAGCCAACGACCGCGTAAAGCGCCTTTGTCAAGCTGCCCTTCGCCCTGTACTCCTGTATAACCGCCACCGTTCCCGCGGGAGCGCTGGCCGGCGCCATAGCGCCAAAAACAAGCGCAAGAGGAAGATCTCCCGTCCAGAGGTAGAGGGCAACCGTGACAGCGAAAAAAGCCATGAACGACTCGAAAAGAATGATGAGGATGATCCCCAAACCATACCGCCTAAGAAGCGACAAGTTAAGCTCCATCCCTATTGTGAGGGCTACGAAACCCAGCGCAATCTCGGTGACGAAGGTGAGGCTTTCCAAAAGCTCTTCGTGGAACAACCCGAGGACGGACGGTCCCAACACAACGCCTACGAGCATATACCACGTTATCGACGGCAGGCGAAGCTTTCGCGTCGCCTCGCCCAGATAGTAGCACACAAGCGTCGTCGCACCCACAAGCAGAAGATGGGATACCATCACACCCCCCGATAAAGAAAAAGCGCCTCAATCCTCCACAAAAATAAGCGCAAGTGGGCATTAGGCAATCGATTTTGCCGCAACCGAACCCGTAAAGCGGAGAACAAAAAGAGGGTTGTAAGTCAAGCCAGGAATGTGTATACTATAAATTGATAGGCGAAGGAGGGTGATATGGCGCTTCGTTTAGGCGAGATGCTTATAAGGGCGGGCAAGATAACGAAGGAGCAGCTTGAGCAGGCGCTCGCCTTTCAAAAGGAGCACGGCGGCAAGCTGGGCGAAATCCTCCTCAAACTTGGGTTCATAAAGGACGAGAGCGTCATCCAGGAGTTTCTCGCCAAGCAGCTCAACATAGGGACGATAAAGCTCGACGACCTCGAACTCGACCCGGATGTCGTAAACCTGATACCCGTCGACATTGCGCGCAAGTTCAACGTCATTGCGGCGATAAGGGTTGGCAAGATCCTCTTCGTCGCCACAAGCGACCCAACCAACGTCTTTGTTATGGATACCCTCAAGTTCGTCACCGGCTACGAGATCCAGCCCGTGATGGCTTCTGCCGAGTCGATTCAGAAGGCTTTGGACAAGTACTACGGCGGCGGTGAGTCCCTGGATGAGCTTGTGGAGGAGGTATCGGAGGATATGGAGATCGTCGAGGAGGAGGAAGAGACGATCTCCGACGCGGAGCTTCAGCGAGCTGTCCAGGACAAGCCGATAGTAAAGCTTGTGAACTCCATCATCCTCGATGCGATCAGGATGAAAGCCTCCGACATCCACATCGAGGTTTACGAGAAGCGCTTTCGCGTTCGCTACCGCATCGACGGCGTTTTGCGCGAGGTTCTGCAGCTGCCCTACGGTCTCAGGCATGCGGTAACCTCAAGAATCAAGATCCTCGCCAAGCTCAACATCTCCGAGCGCAGGCTCCCCCAGGACGGCAGGATAAAGATTCAAGCCTTCGGGCGCGCCATCGACCTGCGCGTGTCGATACTACCCTGCATATTCGGCGAAAAGATAGTTATGCGAATCCTCGACCCGCAGAACCTTATGCTCGATATGACTAAGCTCGGCTTCCCGCCGAGAGCGCTTAAAGAGTTCAAAAAGGCTATACACATGCCCTTCGGGATGATCCTTGTGACCGGTCCTACTGGCTCAGGTAAAACCACAACGCTTTATTCCGCCCTCCAGTCCCTCAACACGCCCGATGTTAACATAATGACCGCCGAGGACCCGGTCGAGTTCAACATCGACGGCATAAACCAGGTCCAGATGCACCCCGAGATAGGGCTTACCTTCGCCTCGGCGCTCAGGGCATTCCTGCGCCAGGACCCGAACATCATCCTCGTCGGTGAGATAAGAGACCAGGAGACAGCCGACATAGCCATAAAGGCAGCTCTCACGGGTCACTTAGTCTTCTCCACGCTCCACACCAACGACGCCCCCTCGACGGTAACGCGACTTGTGGATATGGGCGTTCCGCCGTTTTTGGTTGCAAGCGCGGTTAGGCTCGTTATCGCTCAAAGGCTTTTGAGGAGAATATGCAACGACTGCAAGGAGGAATACGAGCCCGAGCCCGAAAAGCTCGAGATACTCGGAATAGACCCCGATGAGGTCAAGGAGAAGGGGCTTAAGTTCTATCGTGGTCGCGGCTGCCCCACGTGCGGCGGAACAGGTTACAAGGGTCGTATCGCCGTGTTCGAGGTGATGCCCATAACCCGCGAGCTTCAGAAGCTCATCATCGAAGGGGCGTCGGCGCTCGAGATCGAAGAGGTAGCCTCGCAGCAGGGAATGACGACGCTGAGACAGGAAGCGATAGCGAGGATGTTCGAGGGCATAACCACCATCGACCAGGTCATAACCGAGACGGCAGAGTAATCTCGCACTCGCCATTAATACAAGCCCAAGCGACTGCGGCATGGGCAGGCTCGAGCAGGGCATAAGCTTGCTTGATGGTCGGCGGAGGGGCTTTGTGGAGAGTAAGTGGGGGGTTGTATGTTGAGGCTTTGGGTCGTTTTTGCGTTGGCTGCGCCGCTTTGGTGCACAACTTCCCTGCCTCACACGGGGCTTGAGGTAGAGGCGAACTTCGCAGTAAAAACCCCCACCGACGCGTGGGATACACCCGCCGTCGTCTGCTCAACGCAAACGGGATGCGCAGACGTGATATTCGTCGTCGATACCTCGGGGAGCATGTCGGACAAAATCGACGAGCTCTACACCGAGATAGGCGAGTTCGCCTACGACCTCGAGGCTGAGGGATACGACGGCGCGTTCGGGATAGTTACCTTCGTCGATGACCTCAATCTTCCCGCCGGCGACACGCTGTTCCACGACCCCGACGCCTTCTCGGACGTCATCGCCGCCCTCAACGGAGCCGAAGGTGGGTTCGAATGCCCCATCGACGCATCATACGCCGCAATAGACACGTACTTCGTGCCTTCGCCGGACACGTGCGAAAAGGTCGTAATCTGCATCACCGACGAAACCGAGGAGGACAGCGACCACTCCCTCTCCGACCTCATAAGCATAGCCACCACAGGCGGCGACACGGTGAGGATCTACCTTGTGAGCCCCTCGGGGCACCCGATGGAGCCCGCCACATCTGCTACCGGTGGAAGGTGGTTCGACATCGAAAGCTCAAGCCTTGGGGACGTCCTCGAGGCGGTGGCGGACGATATTGCGGAGTTCACCGCGGTAACGGTGACGATCCACAACAACACCGGAGGCGACCTTTCGGACATAACGGTGGAGCTTAACCCCTTTTCGTGCATAACGCTCGACGTTCCGAGCGATTCTATCCAGCATACGGGTTTTGTCGCCAACGGCGACTCGGCTGTGGTGAACTGGCCGATAACGGAGGTCGAGGGCTGCCACGGCTGCGAGGACTGCTTCACGATAACGATAAGCGCCGGAGCCTACACCGACACGCTTTTGGGCTGCCTTTTCGTGGAGGACTGCGGCTGCCCCGGCATCAACGCAACGGTCATCGAGCCAAGGCACTGCGACGTATACTCCGCGTGCGAGAGGATCGTCTTCCAGTTCGATGGATGCTTCCCCGTCGACCCCAACAGCATCGTGATTTACGTCGGCGGTGAGTACATAAGCTATCCTGATCCCCGGCTTACGTTCAATCCCTCCGACCAGACGCTCGTTTACGTTCCCTCGACGCCCTGGGCGGAGGGGGAGACCGTGGAGTTTTTCGTTGCCGACGCCGCCGACGTGACCGGCTGCGGGCTCAGGTACAGCCAGCACTGCTCCATAACGGTCGACAGGACGCCGCCTGTGGTGAACGTGGTTTCGGGTTTTTCGCCGCCGTGCGAATCGACGATAACGGAGTCGGACGTCATCCACGTCGAAGCCTTCGCCTACGACGAGGGCGCGGGGATGTCGGGCTTTATGCCGATGTACGCGGAGATAAGCTCGCCGTCGTGGCTTCTGCCCGTAACGGCGCTTCCCGGGCTTGGGCTTATGACGGTAACGCTCACCAACGGTATAGGGTGGCCACCGCCGTGTGAGGCGGACACAAACCTTACCGGAACCGACGGGTTCCCATTCGCCGACTTCCACGGATACCAGATCATCTGCGCCGACCTCGCGCCCCTCGGTGACTGCGACTGCGGCGAAGAACAGTACTTCTTCTCCTTCGACGTGCTCGCAGGAGACATACGGAACTTCTACGCCCCCATCGTTCCCGGGGAGATCACCATCTGCTTTTACACCTCCGACGCCGTTGACCCGGCCGACTGCGGTCCGAACGTCGATACGCTTTGCTGCACCTATTACTTCGAGGGTGGTTGTGCGCCTGCGCTTGCGGAGGTCGGCTGCCCCAGCCCGAACTGCTTCAGGCAAAGCTCGTGCAACCCGCAGCCCGTCTCGTTCACCATCGCCGACACCACCGGCAGAACGATCGACCACAGCCGCGTGTACTTCACCGTTGTGGTGTACCACGCCGGCGGCGGGAGCGACGTCTACCACATCACCGGCGCCGACGGCTCGGTTGCGTGGCTGGGCGACACCGCCGTCGTAAGCTGGTCCGCCGCCGACGGCGACTCCGTCGTCATCTCGCTCGACTCAATCTACACCACCGACGGATGCCTCACCGTCCCGTCCCCATAAGGGAGGAGATAGAAGATGAGGGCGCCATTTGTGGCAGCGCTGTGGCTCCTTTCGTTCTGCACCCTGGGCTTTGCCCAAAGCTTTGTGGACAGTATATCGGTCGAGCAGCTTCGCGACGGAAGCGAGCTTGTGCGGATATGCTACAGGGCGCACAACATCTACGACAGCACCGTCGCGGTTGCGGCGCAGGGGATGTGGCCCGACTCGACCACCTGGTCGATACCGCTTATCACGCTTTTGGACACGCTCTCGTCATACCCGGCGCCCAACTACGGCTGGAACGTCGACGCCACCTACGACGGCGTTTGGCACTGCTTTCTGTGGCATGCGCCAAGCGACATCGGGGAGGTTGAGCGCTGTGGGTTCAGGCTCAGGTTCGCGGTGTACGATTCTATGCTTTCGTCCTTCAGGCTAGTCGACTCCTTCTCGGTGCACGACACGCTCCACCCCGAAGTGAACGCATTTGGGCTCGCATACCACAACGGGAAGCTCTGGGTCCTCTTCCACAGCGACTTGACCCACGAGTGCTGGCTTGTGCCCTACGCCTTCCCCGACATGGTCCCCACCGACACCTTCTTCGTCGGGACCGTGACGGTGGGACCATCGGATATCGCCTTCGCCGGCGACAGACTATTTTGGACGGAGGACACGAGGGTCCTTCTTAAGGAATACGACTTCGAGACGGGGGAATCGCACGTTGTTCGCGGCGACTGGTGGGATCTGCCCGGCACCGAGAACCACATAGCCGGCGCAGCGTTCGATGGTGAGAAGCTTTGGGTTTGCTTTTGCAGCGGAACGTTCGTCGCGCTCGATACGTCGGATTTCTCGCTTGTGGACACCATGTTCTTCTCCGACTTCGGCGCGGACATCCCAGCGACGTGCGCCGACGGGCTTGCGTGGGGATTGGGGCTTTTGTGGTGCTTCAGCAACGACAACATCATCTACGCCATCGACGTGAAGACCAAGTCGATCGTTTACGAGATACCCACCGGCGAGGTTGTGGTTGCGACCGGCGCGGAGGGCTGCGCCTGGGACGGCGTAAACCTCTGGGTCGTCGACTACGGCAGAGGCTTTGTTTATAAGGTGGCGCTCTTCGACAGGATACAGTTTTACGTATCGCGTGAGTTCTGCCTCGATAACGTTCCGCCGAGGCTTTCGTGGATTGCGCCCTCCTGCCCCGACTACTCCGACACGTTCGCCGCATGCGACAGCGTGGAGCTTTCGTGGACCATCGAAGACAGCAACGCCGCCGGCGGAACGGTCTGGATAACGCAGGAGGACGACACGCTGGCTGTGGTTCCGGCGGAGACGACCCATATCCTCTGGAGCGTCTTCCCCTGGCCCGGCTGGGATGGGTCCCTCAGGCTCTCCGCCGCCGATGCATTCGGAAACGAGAACCACACAAACTCGTGCCGATTCTGCATCGCCTCAAGCGGCGTAAGCGAGCTTTCGCCGCCTGCGGCTGAGCTTATGGCGTTCCCAAATCCGTTCAACGACGCGTGCGTTGTGGTGGGCGCCCCGGGCGCCGAGGTCGAGGTCTTCGACATCTTCGGTCGCGCCGTGGATCGCTTCACGATCCCCCGCTCCGGCAGAGCCACGTGGTCGCCCAAAGGGGCGCCGACGGGGGTGTACCTAATAAGACTCCACGCCGGGGGCAAAACCGAACTGGCGCGGGTGGTGTATTTGCGATAGCCTCTCCGCAGCCAAGCGGACCGACAGACATGCCTGAGCCTCCCGCCCAATCGCTCATTAAGACAGGCATTGTCGCGGGGAAACCCCACAAGGCTCCGCCGTCCCCACCAAAGGGACCCAGCACGCGCACCTGCAAGCCAAAACGCGCACCCGACAGGGAGGCTACGAAGTGTACTTCTTGAGGTACTCCTCGCCCATCTCGAATCCCAGCTCGAGGGCTTTGACGTTCATATCGAGGTAGCGGGTGCCCTTGAACCTGTCCTCGACGGCGTCGCGGATCGACTGCTTCGAGACTATCCCCGTAAATGTCGACAGGAAACCGAGGGCGATTATGTTTGCGACGATGGGTTTTCCGAACTTTTTGCGCGCCGTATCGATGAACGGCACCACGACGACCCTGCAGCCATTCTTCGGCGCGCCGTTGAAAGCGCTCTCGTCGGCTATTATCAGGCCGTCCTCCTCAAGCTGATTGCAGTACTTGTCGTAGGCGGCTTTCGTGAAGGCAACAAGAAGGTCGATGTTGTGGCACTCGGGGAAGTAGATCTCCTCGTCGCTTACGATGATATCCGCCCTCGAGGCTCCGCCCCTCGCCTCCGGTCCATACGACTGGCTCTGCGCAACGTTCCTGCCGTCGCCTATGGCGATCGCCTCGCCCAAAAGCATCCCCGTCGATATTATGCCCTGCCCACCGGCGCCCGAAATCCTTATCTCGAACCGGCGAACGTGGTCGGGTAGCATCTTCCCAAACCTCTTCCCCGACATCTCCCTCGCCTCCTTTTAGCTCTTCTCCCCGCGGATGCGGGCAACAAGGTCCCAGTAGGATTTCGTGTATTCGGGGCGCTTCTCCTCGCGGAATATCCCCGTAATTATCTTCCCCTCAAGCTCCTCGGGCGACATGTTCTTCGCCTTCGAAAGGGGAACGGCATTTTGCTTTTGCCACAAAAGCATATCCTTGGGATCAGGCATCTGGTTCAGCCTGCCGTAAAGCGTGGGACACTGGCTTACGACCTCGACCATCGCGAACCCTTCGTGCTCGATAGCCTTTTTTATGTAATTTGTGGTTTGCACGATGTGGTACGTTGTTCCCCTTGCGACGAAGGTGGCGCCTGCGCCCAGCGCAAGCTGGACGGCGTCGAAGGGCGGGTCGATGTTGCCGTAGGGCGCGGTGTGAGCCTTAGCGCCCAGGGGCGTTGTGGGGGCTACCTGCCCACCCGTCATGCCGTAGATGGAGTTGTTGATGAGCACAAGCGTGAGGTCTATGTTGCGCCTGGCGGCATGTATGAAGTGATTGCCGCCTATGGCCAAGGCGTCGCCGTCGCCGGAGACGATTATAACCTTCATCTCGGGCCGGGCAAGCTTTATACCAAGCGCAAATGGAATCGCCCTGCCGTGGGTGGTGTGGAGGGTGTTCAGGTCGAGGTATATAGGCATCCTGCTTGAGCAACCGATGCCCGAGACAAGAGCCACTTTATCCTTCGGAATCTTAAGCTCGATAAGCGCCCTTATTATCGCCCCCGCCACCGTGCCGATGCCACATCCCGCGCACCAAACCGTTGGGAACACATAGCGCCAGCGAAGATAGCTGTGAACCTCCGACGTCTCTATCATAGCGCCTCCTTGACGGCTTCTACGATCTGGTCGGGCTCGAGAGGGTGCCCGTCGTAGCGGTTGCATCCCAGAACTTTGATGTCGTGGGGCAGCGCCTCGCGAACCATGTGGATCATCTGCCCCATGTTGTTTTCGGCGACGATAACGACTGAAGCCCCGCTCCGCTCAACTATCTGCGCCAAAGGCTCGTAGGGGAAGGGCCAGATCGTCTTAAGCTCCATAAGTCCCGTTGGGACGTTTTGGACCTTGAGTGTTTCTATCGCTCCCCTGGCGGCTCGCGCCGCGCTGCCGTAAGCAACCACAACGCACCGCGCCCCATCGATGTAGTACTCCTTCCAGTCCCAGATCTCCTCCCTGTGCTTCATTATCTTCTGCCTCATGTTGTCGAGGCAGTCGGCGATGCGGGAGGGGACGGAGGTTGGGAAGCCTGCGCGGTCGTGGGTAAGACCGGTTATGCTGTAGCGAAAACCTCTGCCGAAAGGCGCAAGGTGGCAGATGAACTCGTCGTCCGGCTTGTAGGGAAGGTACCACTCCGGCGGAACCTTCGGCTCGTGACGGCTCACAGGAACAGGATTATTCACACGGTTTAGCACAACCTTCTCCCTCATGTGACCGATAAGCTCGTCCAGTAGGAACGCAACGGGCGTGCTGAACCTTTCGGCAAGCTCGAACGCCCTTATGATCATATCGTAGGTTTCCTGCACGGAGGATGGCGCAATGGCGATTGCGGTGTAGTCGCCGTGGGTTCCCCACTGAGCCTGCATGGTGTCGGACTGGGAGAGCATGGTCGGCAGCCCCGTCGATGGTCCGCCGCGCTGAACGTCGACGACGACAACAGGAAGCTGAACCATATAGGCGTAGCCGATGTTCTCCTGCATAAGCGAAAACCCAGGTCCCGAGGTAGCCGTCATCGAAACCATGCCAGCAGCCGAAGCACCTATGATCGCCGCAATCGATGCGATCTCGTCCTCCATCTGTATGAAGACCCCTCCGACCTTGGGGAGCTCCCTTGCCATGCCCTCCGCTATCTCGGTTGAGGGCGTTATGGGGTAGCCAGCAAAGAACCTGCACCCGGCGTGTATTGCGCCGTAAACGCAGGCGTCGTTGCCCTGAATGAACATTATCGGGTAGCCTTCGGGGGTGGTTCTGTTGAGCGGCATGTCACTTGCCCTCCCAGTTAGGGTTGGGGATTATAGCGAAGTCGGGGCAAATGCGCCAACAAAGCGAACACAGCCTGCACTTTTCGTTTTCGGCCATATACGGTTTGCCGCTCTCATCCTCTGCTATGGCACCCGTCGGGCAAACGACCACGCAAAGCCCGCAGTGCTTACACCAATCGTAGAAGAAAACAAGCTTACCATCGACCGTGGGGGTGACCTCAGAGAAGCGGGGTTGGGGTGTGAGTTCTGACTCGGCGGCGGGACCTCCCGACGTGCAGTTGGACGACATGACCTCCCTCCTGCCTTTCAAGCCTATCTATCTTATAGCTCTGCCCTCGGACGTCAAGCATTTTTTGCAAATATTTTTCGTTGCACGTCGAGCAGCCGAAGCTTTAAGTAAAGTTTTGAGCGATAACCTGTGGGGAGCTTCGATGTCCTCTGGGAGCAGGAGGGCGCTTTTGGCTTTGCTTTCGGGGCTTATGTGGGCGGCAAGCTTCCCGCCCCTGCCCCTGGGATTCCTTGCATATTTTATGCTCATCCCACTTTGGAGTGCCCTCGAGGAGGCAAAAAGCCTTAAGCAAGCTGGAGTTGTTGGGTACCTCTGGGGCTTTGTGGCTACTTTGGGAACGCTTTGGTGGATATACATCCCCACGGTGGCTGGTCTTGTTGCGCTTTCGCTTTTCCTGCCTCTCTATGGGGCGCTTTACGCCGCGCTGCACCACACGATCGCCCGAAGGAGCAAAGACCTTGCCGTCCTTGTGGCGCCCGTGCTTTTGGTCGCTGTGGAGTTTGTGCGCTCGTGGGGAAGGCTGGGGTTCCCCTGGATGAACCTCGCCTACACGCAAACGGGCTACACGCTGTTCATCCAGTTCGCCGAGCTTTTTGGGAGCTTCGGCGTGTCGTTTTGGGTGGTTGCGATAAACGTTTGCTTCTACTTTTTGCTCAGGCGACCCCTGCCGCGCCTTTGGTGGCTTTCGGTCTTTGCGCTTGTGCTCCTTTTCGGCGGCGCGGCGATCTACGGTATCTACAGCCTCAGGCGGGAGTTCGACGGCAAGCCCCTCGATGTGGCGCTCCTGCAGGGGAACGTCGACCCCTACAAGAAGTGGACGCGCAGCTTCCGCCGCAAAAACGCAAAGCTTTATGCCGACATGCTCCGAAGCGTCGACGGCAAAGCCGACCTGTGCATCCTGCCCGAAACCGCAACGGCGTGCTACCACCGCCTGAGACCGTCGATGTTCTCGCCAATCGTCGAGGCAGTGATGGACATCAAAACGCCAACGCTTACGGGCACCCTCGACTTCGACGACCGTGACAGAAGAAAATACTTCAACTCCGCCATCCTGATCATGCCCGACGGCTCCTACGACCAACGCTACGACAAAATTCAGCTTGTGCCCTTCAGCGAGCAGGTTCCGCTTCAGGAGACGTTCCCGTGGCTCAGGCGGCTGAACTTCGGCGGAAGCCACTTCACGAGG
Organism: uncultured bacterium; assembly: GCA_965552135.1. Classification (GTDB taxonomy): domain Bacteria; phylum UBP14; class UBA6098; order B30-G16; family B30-G16; genus CBEVQY01. The sequence goes on from CBEVQY010000002.1 coordinate 24,923, forward strand.
GGCGAAAGCTTTACCGTCTTCGAGTTCGACTCGGTGAGGTTCAGCGTTCTCATCTGCTACGAGTCGATCTTCGGCTGGCTGGGCAGGCGCTTCAGGAACGCCGGGGCGCAGTTTCTCGTCAACATCACCAACGACGGCTGGTTCGGACGCACATCGGGACCCTTCCAGCACGCAATGTTCAACGTGATGCGCGCGATAGAGAACCGCTGCTGGATCGCAAGGTGCGCCAACACCGGCGTCTCCATGTTCGTCGACCCGTACGGGAGGGTGGTGAGGAAAACGGGCATCTTCACGAAGGCGATACTCACAGGCAGGATATTCGCCACAGACCACAAAACCCTCTACGACCGCATAGGCGACGTCGTTGGGTGGGCGGCGCTTGCCGCAACGCCCATTATCATCCTTCTTGTGAAACCGACCGGGCAGGACCGCAGGGAGGGATGCGCTTGAAACGCCTTTGGCTTGCACCGCTTTTGGGCGTGCTTTTGGCCGGCTGCGGCAGGGAGGCGAGCATCCAGCGTGTTCCTGGTTTCTCCGGCGAGCGCGCATACGAGCTTTTGGTGGCGCAGTGCCGCTTCGGACCGCGCCCCCCAAAAAGCAGCGCGCACGACTCGCTTATGCGGTGGCTCGTCGAATTCCTCGACACACTCGCCGACACCGTGTACCTCCAGCACTTCTCCGAGCTCGGATACGAGGGTGAGATTCTCCCCATGGCGAACGTCGTTGCGAGGTTTGGGCTTGGCAAAAGCTACAGGATTCTCCTCTGCGCCCACTGGGACACTCGCCCCTGGGCGGACCGCGATCCCGAGGTGTCGAACCACACAAAACCGATCCCCGGCGCCAACGACGGCGCATCGGGCGTGGCTGTGCTGCTGCATCTGGCCGAAATAATCCACGCAAAGCCCCCGCCCGTTGGGGTGGACATCGTCCTCTTCGACGGCGAGGACTACGGACACGAAGGCGATCTCGACCGCTACCTTATGGGGAGTCGATACTTCGCCCGCAACATCGTGAAGCCCGTGTGGCGGTTCGCCGTTCTGCTCGACATGATAGGCGACGCCGACCTTTGCATCCCCAAGGAGCGCTTTTCGGCGGAGAAATTCGCGCCCGATGTGATGGAGACGCTCTGGGCGCGGGCGAAGGAGCTTGGGCTCGAAGCCTTCAGGGATTCCCTCGGGCGACCCGTCATCGACGACCATCACCCCCTCGCTGCCGCGGGCGTGAAGGCGGTGGATCTGATCGACTTCGACTACCCCTACTGGCACACGCTTCAGGACACCCCCGACAAATGCTCCCCCCGTTCCCTTGCGCAGGTCGGAAAGCTCCTTGTGGACGTCATCTACCGCCCGCCGAAGCTTTAGCCGACCTTGCCGAGTCGGCGCGCCTCGCGAGGTCCTGCCTTATTATATCCGCGCCGCCGGGGGGCAAAAGCGGCTCCAGAAGCTCAACCGTCCTAAACGCCGAGGCGTAGTCGCCACGCTCAACCTGAACGACGAGAAGGTTCTTCAGGATCTCCACGCTTCGCGGTTCGAACGTCAGCGCGAAGCGCAGATACTCCTCGCACTCGGCAAGCCTCCCAAGGGCGTGGAGGTAAGCCGCCCTCGCAAGCGCAAACCTGGGATAGCTTTTGTAGACGACCTTCTGTCGTTCGTCCCACAGGGCGCGCCTTCTAAGCGTGGCATCGACCTCAAAGAGAGCGGCTGGGAGCCTTCTGTAGCCCTTTCCGCCGTCGACGCGCATCAAAAAGCCCTCGGGAACGCCGTCGAGGCGGAACGACACCGTCTTCGGCGGGATGTACGCGTAGACCGCGCCGCGCCAGCCGCCCACCATTGCCAATATCATCGCCTCATACGCCCTCTGAAGCCGCATGGCGTCGTACGGCTCGCCGGCCTCGAAGGGCCTCACCGCATCGACGAAAGCCTCCATCTGCGCCGACGCCTCGGGATGTCGACCCAAAAGCTCCGAAACGTACCAGGAGCGCTTGAGCAACGATACGTCGACCAGCTCAAGCGAGGGTCGCAGCCCCTCGCAAAGCTGCATGTAGATGCCCGGGGAGTACATGTCCCAGCTGCCCAGAAGGAGCAGCGACCCGGGCGGCGGGAAGAGGAGCACGTTTTCGGCATACTCCCTCGCCGACCAGTCGTCGCTTCGGTCGCACCCTTTGGCGTTGGTTGCAGCCATCGCCGCGGCGACGGCGGCAACGGCGACAGCGGAAAACCACCTCCGCCCAATGAGAAGCTCAACTCCCGCCGAAAGCGCCGCGCAAACGCCGGCAAGCGGAATGTAGTACGGGGCGATATCTGGAATGTGGTAGTTTACCGCATATGCGACGTCCGCGGCGGCGATGAGCGCAAGGAAGGCGAAGAACTTTGGCTTTTTGACCGCGCTTCCCACCGCGCCCACCGCCGTCAAAACCAAAAAAACTCCGCCACCGTTGAGGAAGATGAGACGCAAAAGCTCCTTAACGCTTGACGCAAGCTCACCCCCGCCGGAGAACATCCAAACGCGGTACTGCCAGGCCGTAAGGTGTCGGAGGAGCCTCTGCAGCGTTTTCGGATCGCCCCAGTTCAGCGCTGGCGCAGCCGATGCGCGGACGGGCAGATAAAGGTAAAGCGTCAGCGCAAGCGCGAAGGCGAAAAAAGCCCAAAGCAAAGCTTTCATCCCAAGCGCGCGCCTGCCGTCCCAGAGCAAAAACGCAAAAGCCGGAACGAAGAAAAGCATGCTCATATGATGCGCGAAGCCAAGACCGGTTATGTACGCCCCAAGGACAAGGATGCGCGGGTTTTGGGTTACACGCCATCTCCAGAGCGCCGCCGCAGCCGACCACTGCAGAAACGTGGACATGGCGTAAACCTCGGTCACCACCGCCTCGTTCCACAAAAGTTTTCCGAAGGCGAGGCAAAGCGCCGCCGCAGCCGAGACGGGCTTGGAGAACCCCACGCCCCTCAGGAGTGCAAACATCGCCACGGCTGCCAGCGCCCCGAAGAGGGCGGAGAGCGCGTTTGTCGCAAGCACAGGCGGAAGCGCCGCGAAAACGGAGACGAAAACGCGCCCAAAGAGGGTGTAGAGGGGATACCCCGTCGGGTGAGCGACGCCAAGCGTAGCACAAACCGCCGCAAGCTCGCCCGAGTCGGACAGCGCAATCGTCGGGCACAGCGTCAGGATATAAGCCCCCGCGGCGAAGGCGAAGACGAAAGCGCCCACCACGACGTCCGACCAGAACATGCCGAAGTTGCGCGACATCTCAGCCCTCACGAAACGGGCAAAACGAAGTGGAAGGTGGCGCCGCTTCCGGGTTTGCTCTCAGCCCAAATGCGACCGCCGTGGGCAGTTATTATCTGCTTCGCTATAGCCAAGCCCAAGCCCGTCCCACCAACGCCCCTGCCCTTGCCGCCGCTGAAGAACTTGTCGAAAACCTTGTCGATCTCATCGGGCGGTATGCCGGGACCCGTATCGGCGACGGAGATGTGAACGACGTCCTTCCTGTGCGCAGCTGTGACCGTCACCTTGCCGCCCTTGGGCGTGAACTTCAGCGCGTTGGAGAGAAGATTTTCGAAAACGCGCTCCATCTGCTTCTTGTCGATCCTTGCGACGACATCCCCAACGTCCATCCGGAGGGTAAGACCGACGCCCTTGTCGGCAAAGCTTATGGCGTGCCTGCGGACGGTATCCCTTATGAAGGGCGCAAGCTCCACGGACTCAAGTCGCAGATCGAACTTGCCGTCCTCAAGCTTCTGCAGGTCGAGGATGTCGTGGATGAGCCTCGATAGGGTTTCGACATCGCCCATAAGGCGCGCAACGACATCCCTCTGTTCCTGCGAAAGCTCTCCGTGCAGCCCGTCGACCAGGTTCTCAAGCCCGAGCTTCACGCGGTAGAGGGGAGACTTCAGGTCGTGGGTTATGCTCGCCAAAAACATAGCCTTCATCTTCTCGAGTTTTCCGAGGGCGTCCATCATTGCGTTGAAGTCTGCGGCGAGGTCTGCGATTTCGTCCCGCGTCGTCAGCGGCACGCGGCGGTTGTATTTGCCCAGCCTGGCGTAGTGTGTCGCCTCGCGAAGATGGGCTATTGGGCGGGCGATCCTCCTGGCTATCACAAGAGCCGCGCAGACGGAAAGCAGCGTCATCGACAGAAGCAAAACGACACCATATCTTGCCGCCCTGCTTGTGAGTTTGCGGGAGCGCGCAATAAGCTCATCCGCTTTTCTCTGCTCATCGTCCACGGCGCTACAAAGCGCCCTCTGCGCCCGGTCGACGGTCCTGCGCCAGAGGTCGTCGTCGAGCGCCGAGAGAGCCGCAAAAAGCGTGTCGACCAGATCAGCCGCAACGGGGATGTCACCTTCGGTCTGCGCAGCAAGCGAATCGATGCGCGCCCGAAAACCCTCAAGCCTTGCCGCAAGCTTTCTGCGCGCAGAAGATATGTAGCGCTTCGTGGAGCTGTCCTTAAACCTCTGACCCAGCGCGGTTCGATACGCAAGGTAGAGCTTGTCGATTCCGTCAAGCTCCTCAACAAGCTCCCTTTCCGTCGCAACGCGCCCGACGGTGTTGCCGATGCGACACGCGATCAGCCGCAGGGAGCGCATGCTCTGGATCAAAAACAGGTTCGACGCAACGGTGAAGACCAAAGCGAGCAGAAAGCCAGCGAATATCTTCGCCGCAATGGGGATGCGCCTCCGGCGCCGTCTTTCGGGACCGCGATAGGGCATACGACTCAGTAAACGTCAAACTCCGCGGTGAAAACGAAGTGCCTTATGGGGGCAAGGTTCCTCTCGATGTCGGTGTAGCAGTAGTTGAGCGCGTTGTTGACCCTGAACGCAAGCCTCAACCTACCCGCCGAGTACTTCGCCTGAAGGTCCAAAACCTTCTGGTCAACCTTGGGGTCGGCGGTGTAGAGCCCGTACTCGAACTCCGAACGATACCGCCAGGCAAGGGAGAGGGTCAGATGCCCAAGGACGGTATACTCCGCCGTCAGGGACGCCGTGTGATCGGGCCGGTAGGGGAGCTTTTCGTTCGCGTCGAGGTCGCGGGAGTCGGTGTAGAGGTAGTTCGCCGAAAGGTTGAAACCCTTTATGCTCGCCCTGCCGGTTATCTCAAAGCCGTAAATCCTCACCTCGCGCCTGTTGTTGAACTGGAACGTCGTCCCGTATATGGCTATGGGCTCTATCATGTCGTTGTAGTAGTTGTAAAAGAGTGCGGCATCTACAAGGTTTTCACCTTTAATGTAGTTTGCGCCAAGCTCTGCGGTGTATCCCCGCTCGGGCTTGAGCCCTGCGTTCGGCTGGACGCGGATTATTCCGCCTGCGTTCGTCCTCGTGAAAAGCTCCGCCATGGTCGGTATCCTAAAGCCTGAGGACAGGCTTGCCCTCAAAGCCGAGTGCTCCGAGAGGTGATACACCGCCGCCACCTTCGGACTCAACCCACTGTAAACGCCCACATCCGCCGAGTCGACCCAGAAGACGTCGTACCTAAAGCCAACGGTCAAAACGAGCGGGTGGAGGTAGCTTATCTCATCCTGTGCGAACAGCGCTCCGCCGGCGCCTATGTGGTCGCCGAATGTAACAGAGTTGTTCGTCGCAAAGGATGCCTCCGCACCGCAGGAGAACAGGTTCTTCTTCCACGTGAACATCACCTGCGCGTCTGCGCCGAGCTTGTTCGAGCAAGATGCCTCGCACTCGTACTGATCAAGGTCGGTATTGTAAATTCTGCTCGACCAGTTGCCGAAGATGTGGTAGAGCTTGGCTTTGAAGAAGAGGCGTCTTTGCGGCGCGTCGCCTCGGTATGTGACGGCGGAGAAGAGCTTTGTCGACCACACGCGGTCGTTTTTGCGCTGCGGGTCGATGCGCAAAGCCTCCTCAAGGCTCTTCCACTGGAAGTAGCTCGCGCGGTCCTCGTAAGCGGCATCGACGAAGGCGGAGAGGGACCTGTTGTGCGACAGGTCCCAGTGCATTTTGGCGAAGGCTTTGCCCCTGCGGGAGTCGTCGCCCTCGCGGTAGCTGTCGTTCTGGGTCGCGTCGGCGGTGAGGAGATAGGCGATCTTTCTGCGCCTGCCGCCCCAAAGAAAGCCCGCGCTCTTTATGGTCCGAATCCTGTCCGACCAATCCCACTGAGGCCAATAGGGTTTGTCGTATGCGCCGAGCTTCGTCCACAGCTTAAGCGTCCGCTTTCGCGGCGTTTGGGTGATCACGTTGACAACTCCGCCAAGCGCGCCGGAACCGTAGAGGGATGACCCCGCGCCCTTGACGACCTCAACCTGATTTACCGCCGCGGTCGGCAGGGCGTCCCACTTAATCTCGCCGGTGTCGCCGGCAAGGACGGGCACGCCGTCTATCATCATCGTCACGCGGCTTCCGGCGCCCTGCGAATAGCCCGAGCTGTTGCGGATCGAGATCTGATACTTGTTCATCGCCACGCCGGGGACGTACCGCATGGCGTCGTCAAGCCCTGTGACCACGGTGTTGGCAAGCGCATCGCCGGGGACGGCAGTTGTGGTCGTTGGCGCGTCGAGGAGTCTCTGCTCCACCCGCGACGCCGAAACCACAACCGGCTCGGCAACAACCGCCTGCGAAGGCAAAACAAATCGAAGCGTAGTGTCGGACGTTATCGTAATAAGCGTGTCCTTCTGCGCGTACCCCACGGCGGACACCTGGAAGCGGTAGATAGCGGCCGGTCCTGCGAAGCCTCTCTCCGCCGAGGCGATGGGTCCGCTTTCGCCGTTGGAGACGAGGTTTATGAGGAAGTTTCCGTCGATATCGGCGCAGGCGCCAACGCCCTGCTCCGGCAGGTACACGTGCGCCGCAGGGATGGGATTGCCGTTCTCATCAACCACAACGCCGCGCACAACAAAGCCGAAAACCTGCGATATCCAAAGAAGAAGCGCCGCAGCCGAAAACCTCATCGCCCTTCCCTCACTCAATTTTTTAAAAATTAAGTGCTTATCCCCCGGAAGTCAAGCCGTTGACAAGCGATCGCCAACCGATTAAAGTAGTTTGGGACGAGGACGGATGCTTTATGCGCTACGCCGCGGTTTACCTCGATCACCTTTCGTCGGCTCCGCCGCCCGCGGAGGCGGTGGACGTTCTGTCGCGGTACTGGGTCGACCGCTTCGGTCTCCCCGGTGCGCTGCACCAGTGGGGTCAGTGGAGCAAGGCGACGGTGGAGGCTTCCTCCGAGCGCGTCTGCGAGCTTCTGGGCGCCGCCGGAGGCAAATGCGCCTTCGCAATGGGACCTATCCTGCCGCAGGCTCGCGGCGTCGTCCTCGTCTCACCCATCGAGTGGGGCGCGGTGCGCGACGCCCTGGGGTCCTCCGGCGCCGCCGTCGAGGTCTTCCCGATGTCGGGCTGGACGTACGACCTCGCCTGGGTTGAAAAGAGGCTGCAGCGGGGGGACATCGGTCTCGTCGTCGCCTCGGCTGCAGACAGAACCACCGGAACGATCCAGCCCGTAAGGGAGCTTTCGCAACTGTGCCGCAGCCACGGCGTGCCGCTTTACTGCGACGTCTCTGCCCTTGTGGGCAGAATGCCCTTTTCGCTTGCCGAACTCGGCGCCGACTTCGCCTTCGTTGAGGGGAAGCTCTTCGGCGCGCTCTGCGACGCCACCGTCGGCATCGAAGCCAGCATACACCTCCCCGCGCCCCTTGCCGCAAGCTTTGCCAAAGCCCTCGAAAGCGCCCTCGCCAACATAGAGGAAAGATCATCCGACCTCGCCCGCCTCACCCAATACTTCTGGGAGCTTTTGGGACTCCATCTCCCCCACATCGTCCTTCTGGGCGGCGAAAGTCGCGTGGCAGGCGTTCTGACGGTAGCCTTCGAGGACGTCGACCGGGGCGCCATAGCCCTCGCGCTCGATATGCAGGGCGTCGCCGTGTGGGCGGGAAAACCCTTCGCCGAAACGATCCCTCAGCTCGAAGCTATGGGCGTGGAAAAAAGGCTTATAGACTCCGCCGTCCGATTCGCGCTGTGGCACACAAACACACAAGAGGAGATCGACTACGTCCTGAGGGTCCTCCCACCGCTTGTGGACAGAGTCCGATACGAGAAGGGCTCGCCAAAATTCAGGGGCTAAAAAACCCTTGACAAGCCGTCGGCGCGGTCTATTTTATTATGAGCATATGCCAATAACAGGAGGCGACGATGATCGTAGCCTTTGCGGCGATGGGCAACGACCTTAATGCGCCGCTTGATCATCGCTTCGGGCGGGCTCAGAACTTTGTGCTCGTCGAGCTGGATACCGGCCAGGTCGTTTCGGTTATATCTAACCCGAACGTAGCTGCTCCGGGTGGTGCAGGTGTTAGCACCGCGCAGATGCTTGTGAACAACGGCGTTGGGGCTGTGGTCGCAGGTGCATTCGGACCGAACGCGATAAATATCCTGCGCTCCGCTGGCGTCGCAACATATTCCTCGGCGGGATACTCCACCGTCGGGGAAGCCATAGACGCCCTGAGGACTGGCAAGCTCCCGCCTGCCATAACGCCCTCGGGCGGAAGAGGTTTTGGGCACGGAAGGAGATGGTAAAAAAGGAGGTGAAAGATGCCGGCAGGAGATAGAACAGGACCCTGGGGTCTTGGACCGATGACGGGAAGGGGATTTGGCTACTGCGCCGGATATCCCCATCCCGGCTACGTCGTTCCCGGCGGCGGAGGCAGGTGGCTTGGATTCGGCGGATGGGGCAGAGGCTGGCGCCACAGATATTGGTACTACGCCACCGGTCTCCCCGGCTGGATAAGGTGGCGCTATTTTGCACCATATCCTGCCCCCTTTCAGCCTCCCGTTTCTCCCGAGCAGGAGAAGGAGGCGCTGAAGCAAGCCGCCGAAGACCTCCGCGCCGAGCTTGAGGAGATCGAGCGAAGAATAAAGGAGCTTGAGGAGAAGAAATAGCTCCTGCACCCATGTGGGGCGGGTCGAGCTTCACCGACCCGCCCCAAAACACAAGGAGAAGCGGGATGAAGATAGCCTTTCCCGCCGAGGGCGAAGGTCTCGATGCCCTCATATCATCCCATATGGGCAGAGCGCCTAAGTTCGTCATCTACGACACGCAGACCGGTGAGGTCACATGCCTCAACAACTGCGGCGAGCACTTCGGCGGCGCCCTAAAGCCCGCAGAGCTTTTGGCTCAAAACGAAGTGGACGTCTTGGTCTGCCAAAGGCTTGGACCCAAGGCGGCGGCGATGCTTGCGGAGCTTGGCGTAAAGGTCTTTGTGGGCGCAGAGGGCAAGGTCGCAGACGCACTGGAGTCTTGGCACAAGGGGGAGCTTGCCCCACCGAGCGAGGAGAACATCTGCAGGGAGAGCTTTGGATGACGGTTGCCGTTGCCAGCGGCAAAGGCGGGACGGGAAAGACCACCGTCGCAGTCTCCCTCGCACTGGTCGCCGCGCCTGTGACGCTTGTCGACGCCGACGTCGAAGAACCAAACGCCAACATACTACTCAAAGCCGAACGACACACCGTAAAAAAAGCCCAGCTCCCATTCCCCAAGATCAACGCAAAAAAGTGCGACTTCTGCGAGAAGTGCTCGCAATTTTGCGCCTTCAACGCCATCGTCGTCCTCAGGGGGCTTAAGGTCTTCGTGGTTCCCGAGATGTGCAAAAGCTGCGGCGGCTGCGCCATAGTCTGCCCGCAGAAAGCGATAAGCGAAGAGCCGAGGGACATAGGCTACATCCGCCTCGGCAACAAAGACGGCGTGAGGCTTGTTGAGGGAGAGCTTTTGGTGGGGGAATCGTCCCCAACGCCGCTTATAAGGATGCTCCCCGCGTTTTTCGATGGTGGCGATGTGATAATAGACTGTCCGCCGGGCGCAGCGCACTCGATGGTGGAGGCTATACGACCCGCCGACATCGTGCTTCTGGTGACCGAGCCCACACCGTTCGGGCTCCACGACCTTGAAGAAGCCCTCGTTGCAGCCGATGCCCTCCGCAAACGGTGCGCCGTGGTCGTGAACAAAAGCGACATCGGCACAGACGAGGTAAAAAGGTTCGCGGAGCTTCGGGGAATCCCCGTCCTTATGGAGATACCCTACGACGACAAGATCGCGCGGTGGTACTCGCGCGGTCAAACGCCCGCTGAGGCATCATCTCGGTGGCGCGAAAGGTTCGCCGAACTCTGGCGCAAGCTCAAGGAGATGTCAGCGTGAAGCAGGTTGCCGTTGTAAGCGGCAAGGGCGGAACGGGCAAGACGACGGTTGTTGCCGCACTGGCGCGGCTTGTGCCGAACAAGGTCCTCGTCGATGCCGACGTGGACGCGGCAAACCTGGCGATAGTCACCGCCGCGCAGCCGCTTGAGCAAAAAACCTTCACCGAAGGCGCAGTCGCGCAAATCGATCAGAGCGCTTGCATACGCTGCGACCTGTGCAGAACATACTGCCGCTTCGGCGCAGTCGCCGTTGCCGACAACCAATACGAAATAGACCCCCATGCCTGCGAAGGCTGTAAGGTCTGCCAGCTTGTGTGCCCAAAAGACGCCGTAAAGATGACCCCCACCCAGGCGGGCACAGTCATAAAGTCGAAGACGCCCTTCGGCACGCTCTGGCACGGAAAGCTCTCCCCGGGGCGCGAAAACTCGGGCAAACTCGTCACCCACCTGCGCGAACTCGCCATAGAGGAGGCGAACGCCTCGGGCGCAGACTTCGTGATAATCGACGGCGCGCCAGGGATAGGCTGCCAGGTCATAGCGTCGGTCACCGGCGTCGACGCAGCCATCGTTGTGACCGAACCCACGCTCACCGCCCTCCACGACCTCCAGCGGATCGCAGGGCTCCTTGCTCACTTCCGAATCCCAGCCGTCGTCGCGATAAACAAGTTCGACGTAAACGAAAGCCTCGCCGCAAGCATTGTGCGCTGGTGCAGTCAAAACGAGCTTTCCGTGGCGGTGAAAATCCCCCTCGACGTGAGGATAATCCACGCCCTGGCGGAGGGGAGGTCGCCCGTGGAGATAGGCGACCGGGCGCTTGTCGAAAAGTACGCCGCGATATGGAGGGCGGTGGAAGACCTCCTCTCGTAAACTCTGCGCAGGAAAAATTCCTTTGACCAAAAGGGCGCCAGCCTTATACTAATGCGCTATGGGGGCAAACGGCGAACGAAGCTGGGATCTCCGCTCCCTGCTTTCGAGGGCGCGCGAAAGGCTTTTTGAACCGGGCGGGCAAGGCGAAATCGCAAAGCTTCTGGCTCGGCTCGAGGGACTTTTGAGCACGCTGCCCTACTCAATCCTGTACTTGACGGGCGACGGTGTGATATCCGCTCTCGAGCCCGGCGAGAGGGACCCTCTTGCGCTGCGCCCCAAAGACGCTTTCGGCAAAAGCGTTTTCGACGTTTTCCCGCGCAGCGTAGCCGAGGACCTCACAAACGCCGCAAGGCGCGCCATCGAGGAAAACCGCGTGGTCGAACGCGAGATACCCTGGCCCGTGATCGACGGCGGAACGAGGTTCATCAGGGCGCGGTTCGCACCCACAGACGAAGGCGAGGTCGTCGCCCTTCTGCAGGACCTGACCGAATGGAGGCAAACGGAGCAAGCCCGCAGACAAACCGAAAAAATCTACAAGCTTATCTTCGACATCGCGCCCTTCGCGTTCATCCTCCACGACGGCGAAAGGATCATATCGATGAACCGCAAGGCGCTAAGCCTTGCAGGATTTTCCTCGCCCGAGGATGCTTTCGGTCAGTCGATCTGGGACTGGGTGCCACCGGAGGGGGTGGAGGTCGTCAAAGAACGGCTTCGCAGGATGCTCGAAACCGGCGAACCCGCGCCGCCACTGGTGGAGCGACTCGTATCCCCCACGGGCAAAGAGGCTTTCGTCGAAATCGCCGCCGCACCCTTCGAAATGGACGGAAAAACCGCGATAATGGTCATCGCAAGGGATATAACCCAGCAGGTCGTCGCCGAGAGGGAGAAAAGAGCCTTAGAGCAAAAGCTTTTGCAGGTTCAAAAGCTTGAGGCGATAGGTCGTCTTGCAGGCGGCATCGCCCACGAGTTCAACAACCTCCTAAACGGCATCATAGGCTACGCGGAGCTTGTGAAGGAGAGCCTTTCAGCCTCGCACCCGGCGTTCGAACACGTGGAGCAAATCCTAAAAACTGCCCTCGATGCCGCAAAGCTTACGCGGCAGATCCTAAGCTTTGCCCGCAGAGGTCCACTGCAGAAGGAGCCCTTCCTCGCAAACGACGCGGTGCGCGAGGTCGTGGAGATAATAAGCAAAACCGTTCCACGAAAGATTCAGATAAAGACCCAACTTTCGGATGAAGAGCCCGTCATCGCGGGCGACATCGCCCGAATCGAGCAGGTGCTTATGAACCTGTGCGTCAACGCCTGCGACGCCATGCCCGAGGGCGGAACACTCACCGTGAAAACCGAAACTGTGTGGATAGACGGCTCCGACCCCAAATACTCCGGTCTCAAGCCCGGGGAGTACGTAAAGCTCACGGTCTCCGACACAGGCGTCGGGATGGACGAGGAGACACTAAAGAGGGTTTTTGACCCGTTCTTCACCACCAAGGAGCCCGGCAAGGGCACGGGCTTGGGTCTTTCCATCGCGTACAACACCGTCCACGACCACGGCGGTGACATAAGGATCACAAGCGCCCCCGGCGCAGGAACCACCGTGACGGTCCTGCTCCCCGCATCGAAGGAGCCCGTGCACAAGCCAAAGAAGGCGGAGAGGGGGGAGCATAGGCACGAGGGCTCCGGCACGATCCTCGTCGCCGACGACGAAGACGTCGTCCGAAGACTCCTTACGGAGCTTCTCCGGGGGCGTGGCTACAACGTGCTGCCCGCCGAAAACGGCGCCGAAGCGCTCGAAATTTTCGAAAAGCGAAAGGACGAGATAGACCTCGTGATACTCGACGTGATAATGCCCAAGATGGACGGCTTCGAGACGCTTCAGAAGATGCTTGCCCTCTCTCCGAACGCAAAAGTGATAATGCTTAGCGGCTACGCGCAGGAGGAGACCCTAAGGCGCTGCCTGCAGGTGGGCGCAAAAGACTTCATACAAAAACCCTTCAGAATAGATGAACTTTCGGAGAAGATCTGGGCGCTTTTGCGCAGCTGATGCCCAAGACCAAGCACATAGTCGTCAACGTGCCCGAGGACGTGATCCCCTGCAGGATAGACGTCTACCTCGTCCAGCAGGGGATAGGTCTTTCGCGGAACCAGATCCAAAAGCTTATTCGCGAGAAGATGATCCGCGTTCTGGGCAAGGGCACAAAGCCCAACTTCATCCTCCGCGGCGGTGAGACGATTGAGATCAACATCCCCGAGCAAGAGCCATTCCGGCTACTGCCGGAGGACATCCCAATAGACATCATCTACGAGGACGAGCACCTGCTTGTGGTCAACAAACCGCCCGGCATGGTCACTCACCCCGCCCGGGGCAACTGGAGCGGAACGCTCCTTAACGCCGTCCTGCACCACACGAAAAAGCTTTCGCCCATAGGAGGAGACTTCCGCCCCGGGATCGTCCACAGGCTCGATAAGGACACATCGGGTCTTCTCGTCGTCGCCAAGCACTCAGCCTCCCACCTCAGGCTTGCCGAGATGCTTTCCAGGCGGCAGATTCGGCGGGAGTATGTGGCGCTTTTGTGGGGTCATCTGCGCGAGGACGAGGTAGAAGTCGATGCGCCCATCGGGCATCACCCCAAAAACCCCCTCAAGCGCGCCGTTGTGGAAAGCGGTCTTCCGGCGAAGACGACATTCAGGCGCATAGCCTCCTTCGACTTTCTCGACCTTGTTTCCGCACATCTCCACACGGGGCGAACGCACCAGATCCGCGTCCACGCAGGCCACATCGGGCACCACGTCTTCGGAGATCCCGAGTACGGCGGGCGCGAGGAACGCCTCGGCGGAATACAACCAGCCTACAGGCAAAAGGCAAGGGAGCTTCTTTCGCTTGCGCCGCGGCAGATGCTGCACGCCTGGAGGCTTGCCTTCGTCCACCCCATCACGGCAAAGCCAATGGAGTTTTGCGCGCCCCTGCCCGAAGACTTCGCCACCGTGCTGAAACACCTCGCGGGAGAGGAATGGGAAAGGCTTTTGGAGAAGGCGGCTTAAAGCAACGTCAGGTCCACCTTTACCGCACGACCAAAACCTCCTCGGTCGTGTGCGCGCCGTCTGCGGAAAGCGATATCACGTAGACTCCGCTTGGGCAGACTGCGCCCTGGGAATCGGTGCCGTCCCACACGAACGTGTGCACGCCGCACGAGGCTTCCCCCTCAAAAAGCCGCCGCACAAGCCTCCCGCCGACGTCGTAAACGCGGAGCAAGACGTATCCCACATCGTCGTCGAAGGCACAGCGCACAACGCAGACAGAGTTAAACGGGTTCGGGAAAACGCTGAGGGAAAGCGCAGGCTTGGCTCCGGAGCCTTCGCGCACGGATAGGATCTCGGATATCGGCTCGGGGACGCCGTCGCCGTCGTTATCGACGACGAAGACCGCGGCGGTGTCGATGTTCGGCAAAAAGGCGGAGACGTTGTTCGGGGCAGAGTCGCCCCCAAGCTCGATGTCGCTTGCTATGCTCGCAACAAGCGCTATGCGGGTGTTGGGAGGAACCATCCCCGGACCCAAGCCGTAAAGCTCATCCCAGCTTACCGCAAGCTCGCTGCACGGGTTGGGGGAGGTAAGATCAGTCTCGCACCAGAACTCGCCCAAAACGCGCTCCGAGCTTGTGGGCGAAAGGATGCGCCAGAAATCCCCCGTCCAGCCGCGGTACGAACCGTACTGATAGTCGCACTTAAAGCCGCTTTCGCTTGTGAAGTAAACGTTCCTGTCCCAGTTGTCTATGTTTCTCAGGTCCGAGCAGCCGTTGGTGCCGCCGTAGTCGGTGTCGAGGAAAAGGAGCCAGGCGTTGTCGTTGGGCTCGGCTTCGTGAATCCCGTGGATCGCAAAGTAAACGTAAAGCGAGTCCCAATACATATATATCCCCCAGATCTCGTTTAGCGCAGGGTCCCACTCGGAGTCGTCGTCGGGGTCGTCCACAACGTTGCACCACGACGCCCACTCGGTCGTGTCGAGGTAGCCGTCTATCGTTATCGATAGGTTCCCCGTAACGGTTATAGGCACTTGATCAGGTCCGTTTGAGAGCTGTCGGCAAGGGTTTCCGGCGGTGTCGCGCACGGCGCCTGCGGCAAGGGCAAGGATGAGGTTCTCGGGCGAAAGAGCCTCGACCAAAGAGGCTTTAAGCGGCGAAAGCTTTATCCTGAGCCTTGTGTGGTCGACGGCGTTCTGCACAACGCACGAGGGCGAAAGCCAAACCTCGACCGTGCCATCTGCGCCCTCGTCGAAGCCTATGCCCGAAAGGTTCACAACCGAAACGTCCACGGGCTCGGTAAACGTTACGGTGAGGACGTCGGTGCCGGGGTTGTACATAGCCCTGTACGCGTCGGGCGGGAAGTTATCGCCGAGCGATGCCGCAAGGTCGTCGAAGGCGGCAACATACCCCTCGGGCGTCGCCGACTGCCAGCCGCAGTAAAGGTAAAAGCCAAACGTGCCCTTCCCTTTGATCTCATCGCCCTTAAGCAGCGTCGACGAAAGCTCGTGTGAATGCGATGCTCCACCGCCGCCGAGGATGAAGGCGCCCACAGCGTCGTTGTTCGCGTTGCGAAAGCCGCAGTACTGACCCAGCCGCCAGATCCGCTGAACGCTGGGACCCCAAAGCAGGCTCACAAGATCAGGCGTAAAGCCAGCCTTGATGTACGTCTCCTTGTCGCGGGTGAAGTACTCGCACCTGAGGTACGGCTCGCCGGGGTACACCGATATCCTCTTCCGCAGCTGGTCGTGCCTGAGGACGATAACGGCTGAGTCGGAACATGAGGCCAAAATCTCCCAGTCGTAGAAGGAGTGCTCGTAGTCCCACCCGCCAACGCTTACGTCGGAGAGGGCGGCTATGTGGTTGGCGTCGTTGTAGTCGCCCTCGGTGCCCTCCCAGTAGGTGTTGCAGTTGCCAACGATCGACGCGTTGTTCGCTCCGTCCTTCGCGAATATCCAAACCGCCCTCCCACCTATCGACTCGAAGACGGCGAAAACCCTGTCGTTGTATATGACAAGCTCATCGTTTCCGTCGTGGTCGAGGTCGGCGAAGAAGGCGCCAACGGGCTGTGTGTACTCTCCGGAAGCCCATCGAGCGCCCTCGGCGTAAACGTTGGCGTTTTTTATGTGCGTCGAGTACTTCATCTCCCAGCCCGAGATCGGTCCGCCCATGCCGTCGTGCCAGCCCGTCTCGAAAAGATTCGTCATAAGAACGTACCAACCCGCCTGAGAGATGTTGTTATCCGGCGCGGAGGAGAGATTCGTGTATGCATCGTACCAGATGGTTCCGAAGTCCCACTGCGGGGAGTGGTTGTCGGAGGGCGATGGGTAGCCCGCCCAGTGGGTGTACCAGCCGTTGTTTCCGCCGCCGTAGCCGTCGGTCCCGCCTATCGAAACGTGTGAGCCCGGGGTGAAGGTCAGCGTGACGCCGTTGAAGTCGGGGTTCAGGACGGCATCTGTAAGCTTCCAGGTGTGCAGCCAGCTCGACTCCTCCCAGCACTTGTTCACAAACCAATCGTAGGTCTCCTTGGCGTTTGGCATTGTTGAAGCCCACTCACCTATCTCCGCCGCCATCTCCCAGTCGTCGGCGTAGACGACGATTCTGTAATCGCCCTCGGGGCTTGCGGCAAGCCCCTCGAGTATCGCCAGCGCGCCTGCGCCGTCGCCCGCGTGGAGCCTGCCGGTGAAGTCGTGGTCGCGCGGTATGAGCCGAAGGGACGTCCCGGAGATGAAGTGGATCTGGTGGTTGTCGTATCCCGCGCAGTGGACGTCGTCGTCGAGTATCACGGCGTCGATGTCGTTCGCCTCGAAGTTGTCGCCAAGCCAATCGCTTACGCCGGCGTTGGGATACCTGCCCCCGGGACCGTCCAAAAACGTGCGCTCCGGAACCCAGGCTACAGTCGCCCAGTAGCCGTAGTAAAAATGGGTCATCTGGCGATGTATGTAGACCGACCACGCGTTCATATCGTCGACGACGAAGGGCATTATGTGCTGCGAGTACGCCGACGCTATCATGCAGATCCATCCCTCCGAAACGCCCGTTGCGATCCAAGAGTTGAAGTCGGGGTCGTACCACGCCGCTGCGGTCTGCAAAAGCCCGCCCATGTGGATGTTGACGGGGATGTTGTGGGCGTCGTGCGCCTCTAAGATCTCGTCGTAGCCCGAGCCATCGGGGTCGTCGCTTCTGCCGCGAAACGCCTCGGTGTAGCCAAGCCCCTGGTTGCCGTGGTGCATAAGCGCGCAGTGCGCACCAGGTTCAAGGCGCTTTGCGGCATCGGCATACAAAACGTCGCAAAGCTCGCCCAAAACAAAGCTTTCGACCTCAAAACAAAGACTCCCAACCTCATCCTCCCGAAAGACGTTCTCCACCCTCACCTCGACCATATCGAGCCTAAACGACACCAGAGCCTGCGCGCGAAGGGCTTTGCCGTTTTGGTCGAAAGCCTGAGCCGAACCGTCGCCAAAAACCCTGACGTAAACCTCGTCCTCCGCGCCAACTATCCGCATGCCAAGGCTTACGCCGCAAGACATCCAAAGGTTCTCCCGGGGCTCGCGGGTTATGGACTGAAGCGACACGAAGCCCACGCGAAAACAAAGCCAATCACCACAGGGGGCGAAGTAGAACGAAAGCAGGTCAGCGCAATAGGGCATTTCGCCCTCTGCGGACTCGACGTCGTCGAGAGCTAAAAGCTCAGCTCTGCCCCAGTCGTCGACGCGACCGCGAAAATACCTGGGACCACAAAGCAAAACCGACGCAAAAAACAAAACCAAAAACAAAAGCCTCCTCATAACTCCCTCCTTACAGACCCCTCAAAATAAAAAAACAAAAATCGTCGTGTTAAGTCAAACTCCAAGCGAGCCATTTTCCCCTTGACAGGGGCGTTTAGGCGATTTATATAATAAATTGTCCTTCCTAAAAGTATAGCGGGAGGTGCCGAAAAAAGCTATTGCGCTTGTTTTTGCAGCAGTAGGCGCAGGGGGAGATTTTGTCGCGGCGAACGAGCGCAATAGGGGGATGGCGGCTCCATCCCGCTGTCTTCCTTTTGTGTCTTTTCCACCTCGCAAGTGTGTGGGGAAAAAGCTGCTGTAGTCGCGACGGGCTTTTCCCAACAGATCCGTCTGTGCTTTGGAGGCAGGTGGAGGGGCTTTTGACCGCCTTCCCCGTCGAGCCTGTGGCGGGCGATGTCGTCGCGCTGCTTGTGCCCGCCCAAAATTATATCCTTGCGGGAAACGTCTTCGGGGCGGCTTATCAAACGCTCTTTTCCGCACAGGTCGACTGCATTGTCATCGCCGTGCGCAGCGACAAAAAGGACTCAGCCGTAGTCATCCCCATCTCCGAGAAGTTCATAACGCCCCTGGGCGTGCTGCCCGCCGAAGAGAGGGCGGCAAACCTCCTTGCGCAAAAGCTCGATTTCGTCGTAAAAGATGCAGCCTGCCCCCCCGACCAGTTCTGGTATCAGCTTCCTTTCATCCAGTATATCTTCGCCGACAAGCCCGTGCTCCTTCTGGAGCTTGGGGAGCTGAGTCTTGGGCAGCTTTACGAGCTTTCGGACACGCTCTCGTCCGTTTTGGGCGAAAGGCGAGCGCTTGTTGTGGGCGTCACAAACCTCGCAGCGGCGGGGGATTTCCCTCAGATAAGTCGGCTCGACAAAGTCGCGATAGTCGACCTTCAGGCGATGGACCTTTCGCGTCTTTGGTCGGATATAGGCTGTGGTCGCGCGCAGCTTTCGTGTCCGTGCTGTGCGGCTTTTGCGGTGCTTATGGCACAACGACTTGGCGCCAGCTGCGGAAAGCTTTTGCGCCACGCGGCGACTGTGGGGCTGCCCGCACCAAAAAGGGTGGGCTTAGCGTCTGTTGCGTGGTTTACGTCGTCGCCGAGGCGCACGGCGAAAAAAGTCCAGATATCCCCCGCCTGGGGCAGGAAGCTTTGGGAGCTTGCGGCGGCAACGGTTTTGGGAAAGCCCGAGCCCGAAATCCCCACGCCGCTTGAGAGAATCTCGGGGGGCGTTTTTATATCGGTCTCCGACGGCGACAGCACAATTGCGCGCGTTGGAGAGCTCTTCACGAACATGTCGCTTCCGGATGCTGTGCGCAGGTTCGCCTCGATGCTACTTCTGCCGGTGCGAATGTGCAAGCTAAGCCGGGGAGGGCTTTGCGGATTCATCCTTTCGGTTTGTGTGGCGGAGCCCGTCGACGACGTTTCGGTTCCGGGTCCGGAGGTTGGGATTTACGTTCGCCGCGGCGCCAACGTCGGGGTCCTTCTGCCCGGCGAAGCCTCCGATATGTCGCCGCAGGCGCGCCTCGAACGCGCGTGTCTGCAGGCGGGAATGTTCTCCAAAAGCTGGCGCTCGCCCGAAACCGACGTCCACTTCTTCAGGGTGACCGTCTTCTCCGACACGTTAAGATGAGGGTGCGGAGGCTGAAAATAGGCTTTGTGGCGGCGGCTCTGCTCGCTCTGGGAGCGGGAACGGCGCTTTTGGGGAGAACGGATAAGGCTTCGGTCGAAAGCGCTGCGCCCCCAGCAAAGGGCGAGTTCGTGTGCGCCTGCTGCGGGATCATACAGCCGAACCAACCGCTCTTCTGGGCGCTTGTGGACAAGGGCGTTCCACCTGCCGTGGTCGAGGCGATACGCAAACCCCTCGAAAGGGTGCTTGATATGCGCAAGATCTTCCCGGGCGACAGATACAGCCTCGAGTATGACCCCCGCGGCGCAAGGTTCTTCGAGCTTGTGAGGTCCCCGTGGGAGAGGTACATCGTGCGCCGTCTGGGCGATTCCCTCGCCGCCCAGAAGGACACCGTGCCCCTCGTGCGAACCGTTTTCGCAGCCGAAGGTGTTGTCGAAAACACGCTGTGGGAGTCGATGAGGAAAGCCGGCATCGAGCCCGAGGCGATAATGAGGTTCACCGATATCCTCGCCTACGATTTCGACTTCGTCACCGACACGCGAAACGGGCACAGGTTCCGCATACTATACGAGAAGCTTTCCTTCCGCGACAGCACAATAGGCGTGGGCAGGATACTGCTTGCGGAATACATAACCCCCAAAAGGGATTACGTCGCCGTCTGGTACCGCGACCCGGAGGGCAGGGAAGGCTACTTCGACCTTGAAGGGAAATCGATGAAGAAGGCTTTGCTTAAGGCTCCGCTTTCGTACACGAGGATAAGCTCGCACTTTTCGCACAGGCGGTTCCACCCGATTCTCAAGATCTACCGACCTCACCTTGGCGTTGACTACGCAGCGCCTGTTGGCACGCCCGTTGTGGCGTCCGGCGACGGCGTCGTCGTCTTCGCGGGATGGAAAGGAGGCTTCGGGAAGTTCATCCACATAAAGCACCCGAACGGGATCGAGACGATGTACGGTCACCTCTCGCGCTTCGCCAAGGGGATACGCAGGGGCGTCAGGGTCAGGCGCGGTCAGGTCATAGGATACGTTGGCGCGACCGGGCTTGCGACGGGTCCACACCTCGACTACAGGGTCAAGGTGAAGGGCAAGTTCGTAAACCCCGAAAAGTACGCCTTCCCCGCAGAACCTCCTGTGAAGAGGCGTTATCTTGAAAGCTACCGCAGGTACGCGCGCTCGATCGCCGATGGGGCAAGGCTTTTAGCCAAAACCGCAAGCGCCCAGACCAAAGGCGGAATATAAAAATTCGTTTGCACACAAAGGGGCGGAGAATATCTTTAAGGGAATTTCAACAGACAACGAGCTCGATTAAGATAAGGGGGCGATTTATGAGGAGCGCTTTGATCTTTGGGTGTGTTTTGGCGTTATCGTTGGTTCCGGCGCTTTCGCAGGAGCCGCCGCCTATGTGCGCCTCTTTAGAGTACCCCGGCTTTCGCTACGCACCTTTCGGCGCCATTGTCCTTAGGATCGACAGCGTTTGCGCCACCTCCAACGCCGCCGTGTGCTCGAGCGGCGTCAGATACCAGTTCTGGCGGCACGTCATCTCGGGGCGGGCGGAGATGGAGGAGGTCTCACCCGTCGTTTCTGCCGATTCGTTCGTCTTCTCGGGCGCCCTGGACGGCGAGGTGTTCGAATACCGCGCCAGGGCAGTATGCGGCGACGACACGTCGGAGTGGTCCGATCCCCTCGTAATCACCCACGACCTCGAAAGCCCCACAACCGTCCCATTCTTCGATGCTGCGCACTGCCGCGAAGGACTCGACGACTCGACCCTATACGTCCAGCTTGTGTGGCAGCGCGCAACCGACAACGCATCCGGCGTGAGAGGATACGCCATCTACAGGTCGAACAGCTACTCAGATCTGCTCTACATAACACCATCCACGCCCGATATCGCCTTCATTCCGAACGACGGCTCGGAGATATACTGCTTTTACGACTACGACGTCGAGCCCGACAGGTACTACTACTACGCCGTCGTTCCGTACGACAGCGCGGGCGTGCCCTCCCTCGGGCGCGGACACTGGCCGACGACGGGGAACATCATCGAAGCCGTTTACACCGCAGGTCCGGGATTTTGCTGCGGAAGCGGCGGAATGCTTTGCGCAGTGCTGAGGGAAATACCAAACGTCCTTACGACAACCTCCTACACCGTCGAGGTCAACAACGACGCCTGCCACCCCTGCTGCGGGATAATGTATCAGTACAGGCTTGTGGACCTGAGCACTGGCGACACGCTTGTGTCGGACTGGACGGCGATGCCGAGCTACAACTGGTCGCCGCTTGAGGACTGCCACAGCTACATCTTTTCCGCGCGGGCGCTCTGGGAGCACGACACAACCACCTGGAGCGACAGCCCGCCGAAGCTTTGTGATCTTTCCGGACCCGGGTGCGTCGACAGCCTGACGGTCACGCCCATAGCGAGCACGCCCGACGCACCAGGAGCACTCGACGTCCACTTCTACGTCTCGAACGAGGCGGAGCTCGACTGCGGCGTGGGCGTGGCTTACTACAAGCTCTACAGGATCGAGTACCCCGACGGGCTCGATGAGTTCCTCCCGTACGACACCTCCGACACCGAGCACCTGCTATGGACGTATCACGTCGGCGATACGTTCGGAACGAACATGGACTACGAGTTCTGCGACGACTGCCCAACAGACCCCGACATCGACCTCTCGGACGAGAAGACGTATATGTACATAGTCGTTGCCTTCGACAGCCTGGGTCGCTGGAGCTGGTGCGGCAGCAACGTCGACACGGGGACGGTCGACAAGGGCATCGCGCCGCCTATGCTCTTGCCGCTGCCTGTGTGGCACAGGTGCGACAGCGTCGTCCTGAGGATCGTCGACACAAGCTTCTGCGATATGACCGAAATCCAGATAGAGCGCGCCCTGACGCCGGACTTTTCGGTGGGATATCACCTCTACGGTCCTTTCCCCGTCCACGACGATATCCTCCACAACCCCGACGACAGCATGTGTAACGACTGGGACACGCTTTCGTTCGTCATCCACTTCGACGAGCTTGAGGAGACGCAGTACTACTTCAGGGCGGTGGCGTATGATGAGCTTGGCAACATATCTGCGCCGTCCAACTACGTAAGCACCCGCTTCGACTGCACGCCGCCCCTTGCCGTCTCCCCCGATTCGGTCAAATCGGTGGCGGACTCCACGGGGACGGTCGACATAAAGGTTTGGTGGGCGCCGTCGAACGACGCGGGCGTCGGGATAATGGAGTACGACATATATCGCTCCTCCTCGCCCGGCGACATGGGCAGCCCTGTTGCCACCGTGCCCCACTCGCCGTTCATAACGTACTACGAGTGGGTCGACGACAACCCCAACCCTGCGAACAACTTCCACGATAACTACTACACTGTGGTTGCCGTCGACAGCTTCGGCAACGCCAGCACCACAGGCGCCACCCGGGGATTTGCGGACGACACGCCGCCGATTCCCGTCAGGATAGACACCGTGTACACCGAGTACTCCGAAGGTGAGATGTGGGTTGTTGTTGAGTGGAGCGACACGACGCCCAGCGACTTCGGCACGGGAGGGTTCGGCAACAGCTACAGGCTCGAGCACTCCGCCGATCTTTCGTGGCTCTTCACCCGCGACCCGCTCCTCATAAACGTCGAGGAGCCCGTGTTCACCCACAGGATCCGCCTGCCGCGGTCGATATTCACGGGCTCGCCGAACAGATACTTCCACATCGCGACGATCGACATCTGGGGCAACGAGAGCGGCTACAGCGAGCCCTACTTCTTCTACGACTCGAGCTGGGCTGCCGACACAGCCGTCCTGCACCTTTTTGCCGCGTGGAACCTCGTAAGCCTGCCTGTACTGCCGCGAAGCCTCGCCTTCGAGGACGTCTTCCCCACAGCCGGAACGCCCTGCGTCACCTTCGACGCCGAAGCGGCAACGTTCTACCCCGTCGACAGCCTCGGCATCGGGTGGGGGTACTGGATCATAAGCTACACCGACCAAGACGTCGGGATAACGGGCTACCACATTCCCGAGTACGCCCGCGTGCTCCCCGTTGGCGGGTGGTATCTTGTGGGCGGTGTATCCGACACGGCGGACTTTGCCGTCGTGCCCGATGAGGCGCGGCTTATGTCCCAGGTCGTCTGGTGGAACCCGTCGACGGGATCGTACGAACCCTCAAGCGAGCTTTTGCCCGGACGGGGCTACTGGATTTTGGTTGGTCAGCCCTGCACGCTTTTTGTTCCCAGCGGCGGGAGAACGCTGCGCGAAAGGGAGGCTGCGTGTAAGTGGAGCTTCGACATCACCGCGGGCACCCAGAAGCTTATGCTGTGCGTTGGCTCGGAGGGCGCGGTCCCGATGCCGCCAGCGCCTATGACGAATAGCCTGCCAGCCCTCATCCGAAACGGTCAAAAGCTCATACGCGACGCGACCGAAACGGGCGAATGGACCCTCCTTCTGCCCCACAAGGCGAAGGTCCGCTGGAACCCGCAGGCGCTTTCCGGAAGAAGGCTTTTGCTCATCGCAGGCGGCGAGGTGGATATGTCGCGCACGGGCGAGGTCGTCCTGCCAGCCGGTCAGTACAGGATAATCCTTGCCTCAAAGCCAAAGCGGCTTGCCGTCTCGGCTAAACCGAACCCGTTTAACGCAAGCGTTGAGCTGACCCTGTCGGTTCCCGATGATGGGGATGCGAGGCTTGAGGTCATCTCCACCGACGGCAAGGTGGTGAGGGTTCTCTGGCGCGGCAGGCTAAGCTTTGGCGCGCATCGCTTCACCTGGGACGGCACCGACGCTGCAGGAAGACCAGCCGCGGGCGGGGTCTACATAGTTCGCGCCACCTTCGAGGGCGAAGTCGCATCGACAAGGATACTTCTCCTGAAGTAGGGCGCATTCCACAACACCCGAAGGCGGGCGCGCAGGCTTTTGAGGAGGGGGCTCAGGCTTGAGGAAAACCCGATTTGACAGGCGAGCTCAGGCTTGGCGAGGAAAACCCGATTTGACATAAGCAAAGGAGAGACGATATGAAGCGAGTCGCTTCGATAGCGGTCGTTGCGAGCCTGGCTGTTTTGGCTTTTGGTCAGGGGGCGCCTGTGCTCGACGAGCTTCCGGAGTATACCCCCGGCACCACCTGCCAGCTCCACTGGGAGCTTCCGCCCGACGCCGAGCCCACGGCGTATCACATCCAGGTGATGCCGGCGGAAACAGGGCTCCCCGACTTCCCCGACTCCATCGACTACAACTACTCCATCTTCCCCATCCCCCTGGGCGACGCGCCCGGGAACAGCTACGTTGTGGGTTTGTATCCCGGCGGTGCACCCGCCGACGACCCGCTCTCCGACGGAGTTCGATACTGCTACCGCATCCAGTATCGATACGGCGTTCCGCCCGACACGGGCTTTTCGGAGTGGTCGAACGTGGTCTGCTCCACGCAGGACAACTCGGCGCCCGCGGTTGAGGTCACGCCGCTTCCCGTGTGGGTCAACACCGCCACGGTCGACATCTTCTTCCACGCCGAGGACGCCCTCGTGGGCGAAGTCGACTCGATGAAGCTCTACTACCGCACCGCGCCTGGGTCGCTCTGGGTCTTCTTCGCCGCCGAAGATGCCGCGGGCTCACCCGTGGACGACGAAATGACCTTCAACTCCGCCTCAACCGAAGGCGACGGATATTACGAGTTCTACATAGCAGCCCGCGACGTCCTGGGCAACGAAACTGATCCTAACAGCGGGCTAACACCGCATCCCATGCACACCTGGACCCGCTTCGACACTGAGGCGCCCGAGGCACACGTCCACGCGGATGAACTTGCGCCATTCTACACATCCAGAACTGTTGCGGTGCCCTTCTCCGCAACCGACACCTACAGCGGCGTCAAGGACGTAATAGTCTACTACACCCGCAACGAGGGGGATCTCACGAGGCACGACTCCCTCTTCTTCGGCGGAGCCGAAAGCGTGGAGGAGGTCTACACCTTCTCCGTCGACCACGACGGAAGGTATGGGCTTTACTTTGAGGCTGTTGACTCCGCAGGCAACAGGGAGGGTTTGGAGGGCGAGGAGGCTTGCTTTTACATCGACACGAGGGCGCCCGAGTTTACGGCTGCATCGGCTTTCGACACCACAAGCTCACCGCACCGCTACGACGTTCCGGCAGAGCACGGATACACAAACTCCACCGCCGTGTTCGTCTTCCCGTCGGGCGCTGTGGACCCAACGGTGGACGGATACGCATCGACGATAGAAAGCGTTTACGTCTCCGAAAGCGCCGACTTCGAGGAAAACCTGCAGATATTCGAATACTCGGAGAGTGACAGCTACATATACGTGCTTTCCGCCGGGGAGGGCGAAAAGAGGATATACGTCCGCCTCAAGGACGTTGCGGGGAACTTTTCGGACGCGGAATCCACAGCTTTGGTGCTCGACACCGACGCGCCGACGATGAGATCTGTGGAGATAATCGACCGCACCTACGGCGCCACCGACACCACAGACGAGCTTGATGTAAAGCTCTTCCTCGACCCCGACCCGACGAGCTCATCCTACTGTATGGTTTTCGCCACGCAGGACGAGTCGGTCCTTGAACACATCCCCGACGACGCATGGGCGGACTACCCCGCCAACGACACGCTGCTTTTCAGCTTCAGCGGCTTTTCGGACGGCGACTGGATGCACGTGTGGGTCGTTCTGCGCGACTCGGCGGGGAACGTCTCCAACGCCGCGCACGACTCGATACTCTACCACCCCGTCTCCAACTACATGGTTGAGATCACGGGCGTGCGTGACATAGACGGTCCCGACACGAGCGGCACGTACACCGACACCACGCGCGTGGAGGTGACGATCACCTACGGCAGCGACGTGGACACGATAGAGCTTCGCGACGATCTGGGCGGCGTCGCCAGATACGGCGCGCCATCCACCGCGGCAACGGAGACAACGGTTACCTACATATTCGACCTCTCCGCCGGCGACGGGCTTAGGACAATCATCGCAAAAGGCAAACGCAACGACTACGCATTCTGGACCGCCCCGGACACAGCCCGGATCATCCTCGACACACACGACCCCTACCTCACGTCGATCACCGTCGAGGATATCTCCACAAGCTTCGACGACGCCGACACAGCGGAGGTGGCTGATCCGGGGTTCACGAACGACCCGCTTGTGAAGGTTCTGTTCAACGACCCGTACGATCCCGAAACGCCCCTGGGCAGCGGGATCTACTTCCTGCACGTCGAGTGCGACACCGAGGTTTTGGAGGCGCCTTTTGCTTCGCCTGTGGAGTTTGAGCTGCCCGGCGAGGACGGCACGTGGCGCGTGTACGCCGCAGTTCAGGACTCGGCGGGGAACTGGTCGGACCAAACGTTCTACGACATAGTGCTCGATACACACAGACCCACGATAAACTCCGTCGTCCTGAGGGACACCTCCTCGGGCGACGAGGACTACACCGACGAGCCCGTCGTAAGCGTTTTCACCGACGCGGACGACGGCGCACGTGGAGATCCGGCATACATCGCCTTCTTCGAGGACCCGGATATGTGGCCGAACAACCTCCAGGACATCTGGCAGCCCTACGGCGAAGTTCTGACCTATGAATTCGCCGACGACGAGCCGGGGATGAAGATACTCTACGTTGCGGTCAAGGACAACGCGGGCAACGTAAGCGTTGCGGCGTGTGACACGATCCTGTTCAACCCCGAGATACGGGTTTCGATAAGCCTCTTCGACTACGACCGCGGCGAAGCCTTCACGGAATACACCAACGAGCGCCGCGTTGGCGTGAAGTTCAACCCGGTGGAGACGACGCCGGCGATGTACTACCTCTCCGAAGACACCATCCCGCCCTCGCCGGACGACTTCGTGAACGTGTATCCCTCCGACGACATAGCCGAATACAACCTTTCGCCTGGCGAGGGCGAGAAGGTTGTTTACGCTTGGCTTTTGTCGGTTGCGGGCACCGTCTCTCCACGAGCCGTCGACACCATAATCCTCGACATGACCGAGCCCGACCTGCCACAAGGGTTCCAGCTTTGGGACACAACGAGCCAGGATATCTGGTACACCACGTTTAAGGCGCATATGGGCTGGTCGAACGAGCTTTACGTCTACGGCTCGGTGCCGGAGGCGAGCGATAACCTATCCGGAGTCGACTCGCTGCACTTCTTGGGTCCGTTTGCCGACTCACTTTGGGTGAGCCAGCCGTTTGCCGTCGTCGAGGGCGGCATACAGGTTCACTGGCCGAACGACAGCGTCGAGCTCATCCTCGACGGCACCGAAGGAAGCTTCGACATAACCGGCGGCGCTATGGACGGCGCGGGCAACTGGAACAACATCACAGTCCACGGCGGATACGACGTAACCCCTCCCCAGATGACGATTTTGGCGTTCGAGCACACCGACACCGGCTCCTATCCCGCCACGATCCCTATGGAGATAATCGAGGATCACCTCTGGAAGGTCTGTTACCGCGTGGTCGACATCGACACCATCGTCTGCGCGGTCTACAGGGCTGAGTGGGGGTCGGGTCCGACGTATGAGGTCGACTTCGCGCCCGCGGAGTTCCTCGATCCGCACAGCACATACCTCGTTGAGGTCGCAGCCGTCGACTCGGCAGGAAACTTCGACCTCGACTCGATGTTCATAGGAAGCAAGCTTTCGTTTAAGGTCGTCGACAAGCACGATACCACCGACAGCGACTACACAGGTTGCGACACCGTCATAACAGTGATAGACGCGCTCCATCCGCCCGATTCGATGAGGTTTGCGGAAAACCCCGCCGCGCTTGAGTCTCAGCCGTGGCTGCCGTTCGAAAGAACGCACGAGTTCGTCTTCTCGAACCGAACAAACGAGACGAAATACGTTTACGCACAGGTTATGTTCGGCACATACGTCTCCCCCGTAAACGTCGACACGATAATCCTCGACACGATACCTCCCACGGTTGAGAGCATAAGCGCCTACGACCGCGACACAGACGACCCCTACTGGTCGGACGAGCAGACGGTGAAGATAGTGATAAACGGCGCCGCCGACACGCCGCCCGGGGTGGTTTACGCGCTGCGCGTGTCGGAGTCGCCGCAGTTCGACTACAACACAAAAATCCTGACCTTCGAGCCCGACAACCCCGTGGTCTACTACACCGTCGCCGATGAACCATACGTTCCCGACGAAGACACCGGCGACGACCTCCTCTCCGTCCTCCACGCCGGAGCCCGAAGACTGTACGCCCAAGTCCTCGACAGAGCCGAAAACCCATCCCAAACCAAACACTACGACATAGTCGTCGACTGGGAGAAGGCGGAGGTCATAAACTTCCCCAACCCGTTCAATCCGAACGAGGGTCCAACGCACATAAGGGTCAAAGCCAGCACGCCCGGTGCGGCAGTCGAGGTCAAGATATACGATATGTTCGGCAACCTCGTTTGGAACACGAGCTTCACCCTCAAATCGGGCTCGCGCGAAGGGGATATCCTCTGGGACGGTAGGAACAACGACGGCGAGATCGTGGCAAACGGCGGATATGTGTGCGTAGTAAACGTCGGCGACAAAACGGTGAAGCGCAAAATAGCGGTTTGGAAGGGAGAATAAGCTGAACTTAGAATAACGGAGGCGTTCGGTATGCGCACACAAAAGCTTTTCTGGAGCCTTTTGGGCGCTTTGGCTTTGGTTGGCTACGCCTTTGGCGGAAGCTTTGGGCAGGCTGGGGCTTTTATGCGGTTCGGGTCGGATGCGCGATCGCTTGCGCTGGGAGGCGCATACTCCGTCGTTGCGAAAAACGCAAACGGGCTTTTGTACAACCCCGCCTCGCTGGCTGCACTCGAGAGATGGGAGCTTGCGATCACTCACGCGCAGCTTTTTGGCGACTCGAGGTACGACTTCATCTCATTCGGCTATCCGCTTGAGAAGCTTGGCAACATAGGCGTTGCGATAGCCGACTTCGGCGCCACGGAGTTCGATGGGCGCGACGAGTTCGGTCGATCCACAGGAAGCTTTGGTGTGCACGAGCTTTCCGCCATCGTCGGCTACGGCAGATGGATCTGGGGCAGGCGTCTTCGCGTGGGAGCGAGCGCAAAGTTTGTGCTAAACTCCGTCGGCGACGGCTCCGCCGCCGGATTCGGCGGAGTGGACCTGGGCGTCATAACCAAGGATCTTTCGCGCAGCATAAGGCTTGGCGTCGCCGTCCAGAACCTGGGCGCGCTCGATGTGGCGGGCGACAAGTACCCGATGACGATCCGCGCAAGCCTCGGATACCGCGCCCTAAGGCAACTTTATCTCCTCGCCGACGTCGACCTCGTTGGCGGAGCGATAAAGCCGCACGTCGGCGCGGAGTTCAAACTAAGACACGTGCTGCTCAGAGCAGGCTACAACGCATCGGAGATAACTTTGGGTCTGGGGCTTGTGCTCGACGGAATCTTCCACGAGCTGCAAAGCTACGGTCGACCGGTTGTCGACTACTGCGCCGCCATCGGAAACCCGCTCGGAAACGACTTCGCAAGGTTCTCCATAACACTCCGCGGAAGGGAACGTTATAAGCTCTCAGACCTCCTCGTCCAAACCAACCCCTGCGAGAGGCTGACGGAGTTCGAGGGTCTTCTGGACAAGGACGGTCTTGTTGGCGCAAAAGCCAACCTCATGTTTGCCGACTGCTACTTCAACTACGAAAGCAAGGAGGCTCCGCTTGCGGCTGCGCCCAAGTTCGACAGAATATACTCCTATCTGCGCGAAGCATACATCGGCAAGTTCGGCTCGAACTGGACGCAGGCGATAATGACGCTTGAGGGTGCCAATCTCGTCTTCTCGCAGAGAACGCACTATATGTTCGCCGAGTGCGCCATGCACAAAGGGATAACGGAGGAGACGAAGAAACTCATCCAGGACCTCATCTTCGTCGGCGGCGACAGCACCCAATACGACGTGCGCCTGCAGTACGACCTCGGCTACACCTACGAGATGCTCGGCTACACAGACAGCGCCAAATCGATATACGGTGCGATAGCAAGCCGCGAGGGGCTTGAGGACCCCGTAAAGCCGCTTTCGCTTTATCGTCTGGCGCTGCTTCTGCAAAACGATGACCCCGACAGCGCGATAAAGCTTCTGGACGCACTCGTCAGGGACTTCCCATGGGGCTTCTACGACGAGACCGGCGAGCGCGTGTCGTACCCAATGTTCCCAAAGTACAAGGACAACAGCATAACCGACGACGCACTGCTCCTTATGGGCGACATATACGCCGCCAAGGGGGGCGAGGACAATCTGCGCGCCGCTCTGCAGGCTTATCTGGATATACTCCTCTTCTACCCCACAGCCACCGACGACGTCCTCAAGGCTGCCTGCGAGCGCGCAGCAAACGTCTACAGCTCCCTGGGGATGAGCGAAGAAGCCGAACTTATGCGCCAGAGGGCTGAAAGCCTATGATGAGCGCTTTTTGGAAATCGTTGTCCGTCGCTTTGGCTGCGGCTTCGGTCTTAGCGGCTGCACCCGAGGACTCCGTATGGGTCCACATCGAGGCGGTCGACGCAACGATCGACAAAGCGGGCAAGGTCGTGGTAAAAGCGCTTTGGTCCGCATACAAAAGCAGCTACAGCGAATCCACAAAAAGCTGGGGCGACTGGTTCCCCATCTTGGACGAAAACCTAAAATTCCTTGCGCAATGCGCCACAGACAGCCTATTTACAAACATAGTAGCCGCAGGGACGACAGATGCACAAAGCTTCGTCTTCGCAGGGCTTGAGAAGGGAAAGAGGTACTTCGTAAGGTCAAGGCTTGTGGGCTTCGACGGCTTATGCAGAAGCGATGTGGCATCGGTGGAGGTATCAGGGAAAAGCATTTTCAAAGCCTTCTGGGCACAAAACGACAGGTTTTGGGCTTTGGTGTGCGGCATAGGAGCAACAGCGCTTGGGATGAGCACAATAGGCGTCGTCATTGTTCGAGAAAAACGCAAGCAAAAAGCAAAAGGAGGAGGAGATGATTAAAAGGAGCCTGTACTTGCTGGGTGTGGTGGCTGGGCTGCTTTTCGCGCCACGGGTCGTGGTTGCGCAGGAGGTCCAAGACTCCATATGGGTCCACATCACCAGCGCAGATGAAGGCAAAGACGAGAAGGGCAAGCTACAGGTAGTGATAACGTGGGAGGTTTACAAAAAAGTCTACAACAAACGGCGCATGACCTACGGCAGCTGGGAGAAGATCCCAAACCCCAAGGAGCTTGGCTTCACCTTCAGACCCGAGGTCGCCACCGACTCGATGTTCCAGAACATAGCCAAGCAAACCGAAACCCAAGAGCTCTCGTACACGTTCACCGGACTGGACTGGGGTCAGCACTACTGGTGGCGCGTGGAGCTTGTGAACCCAGTTGCGCCCCACAAGTGGGACTTCGCCGAAGGCATTCTGCACAAACACCAAGCCGTTATCAAAAAGCGCAAAGGCATCATAGGCTATTACATAGATATGGTCTCCAAGGGCGGAACGCCGTTTATGATTGCCCAGCACGCGCTTCTTCTCTTCGGAATAGTCACCTGGATCCTTATCTGGCGGCGGATGTGGCTTGCGAACATCTTCCCGCCCAACAAGCCGGGGCTGCTCTATAGGCTCCTTCCCGTCGACCGCGTCGGAAAGACCGAAATGTACAGCGAAAAAGGCAACATCTTCCTGCGCGAGGTGGCGAAATACTGGTCGAAGGCTATGGAGGCGATGTCGGTAGGACCGGAGCACTTCTCCTCCCCCGACGAGTACGTTAAGGCTTCGCGGCAGCAGCAGGAGGAGCTTGAGAAGAAGATCTGGCTTGAGGTTGGTCTTCCCAACGTAGAGCGCGCGATAGAGATTTGCAAAAACGGCGTTCCCGGCATAAAGCTTCCGAAGAAGCCTTTGGAATACCCGACGGTTCGCGTACTTTTGGCGGCGCTTGAGAACCACCGCGCCAACAAGAACAACTTCTGGGCATCGCAGGAGATGGACCGCGCCGCGGAAAACACCGTCCTCAAAGAGATAGACGAGCTTAAGGGCTGGGAGCTAACCGCCCTCTGGGCAGTGGGTTCCATCGAGCCTATGCTGGGGCTGTTCGGAACGGTGGTCGGCATAAGAACGGCGTTTATGAAGATCGAAGAGACCATCAAGCTCAACCCCGCCGCTCAGCTCACACAGGTTGTGCCGCAGCTTGCCGGAGGAATCCACGTGGCGCTTATCACGACCATACTCGGTCTTACCTTCGGAATCCCGATGATGCTCGTCCACTACTACTACCGCGGCAAAGTGGACTGGGTGTTCGGAAAGTGGGAGGAGATCATGACCGATATCCTCAACCAGGCATAACAGGGAGGGGCTGGGATGAAACAGCACAAGGCAGAACTCCCAAAGGCGCAGTGGACCTCACTTATCGATATAATCTTCCAGCTTCTGATATTCTTCATGGTCACGATGGCGCTGGGTACCCTCCAGCAACAGGCAGCAGCTGCGGTTAAAGGCGAGGAGAAGAAGGAATTGCCCAAACTTCCGCCGGTGGAGAAGCTTGCGACGCCACAGGAACTTACGGAGGGCTTCCTTCTGCACGTGGACAAGATCCAAAAACCTCCCTTCAACGGCAAGCTTGGCGCCTACATCCTCGACCCGCAGTGCCCCACCGTCAAGGACGCAGAAGCCGATAGCCTCCACCGCCACGGACCGTTCACCCTCGCCAAAGCCAAAAGGGAGCTCCAGAGGCGGATAGAGGAGAAGATCTTTATGGGTGAGCCGCCACCAAGGCTCGAGATAAGAGCCCACAAAGACACGCCATTCAGCTTCATCCTCGACGTTATGGAGTTCTGCGACGCCGACTCCATCGAAGTTGTGGGATTTAGGTTCGCGAACATAAAGCGACCCCTTCGATAACGGAGGTTCAAGATATGAGAGCAAGGTACGAACCATTGCCTGAAACCGAGCTCACGTCGATGGTGGACATAATCTTCCAGCTTATGATCTTCTTTCTGGTCACGCTTTCGGTGATGCCAGCGGTGAAATCGGCGCCCCAGGTGGAGGGCATAATGAACCTTCCCACCCCGAAGCGCGGCGACTCGGAGGCTTCGATGCTCATCCAACTCCACAAAACCCCGCAGGGCGGAATAGACTACTACGTCCTCCAGGGAAACGACCAATCCGCCAAGTTCTACAACTGGTTCAAGGACAAGAGGCAGGTTGTGAACATCCCCTCCGCCTACATTGCGTTCCGCAACGCGGTTGCGCGCTACAACGTTCTCTACACCGAGCAGACGCTGCGGGGGCTTCTGCAGGAGGTTCGCGACAACGACCCAGCCGTCATCATCCGCGCGCCGGGAAACCTGCCCTACGGAGAAGTGGTCAAAATAACGGGCATGATGCACTCGCTGGGCATAGCCAAGATAGCATGGGTTAAGGGCACCCTCGCCGATATGAAGGTCGAGATAAAGCGCGCCAGAGCCAGGAGGCGACAGATATGACGAAAAAACAAGCTTACATACTCCTCGCTTCGATTGCACTTGCCGCGCTTGTTGTGGGATGCGCACGCCAGGAGGAATCGTACATAAACCTGCCGGAGGGTCCCAAAATACTCTTCCGCGGCGGAATGGGAAAGATAACGATACGCTACACGCCACCGCCCGACCCCATATTCCGCATCTCCAACGCGACAGAGTATATAGAGTTCCAGTACATCAAGGACAATTTCGGCATCCCCGACAAGCCGATCATCGTCGAATACACCGTGGAGACATCCGTTATTTCTCCCATCATAGTTCAGCGGACGAACAACCCGCAGTTCAACGACTACATAGTAAGGGCGCTTCAGGGCTGGATTTACACCCGCTACGGCAGGGGCGTTATGCGCATCTCTGTGGATGTAGCCAAGAAGCGCATAGTCGTCGATCCAAGCGGGATCAAGCTTGCGCAGCAGGAACCCGGTCGCCCCGCGCCACGGCTGGGAAACGTGAGAGAGCTTGTGCGACAAACAGGATTCACCGTTGTGGCAGGCTCGCTTTTCTGAGCAGGCAAGCAAAACCTTTTCGAATATAAAGACGGAGGATTGCCCAATGAGGAGATGGGCGTTGTTTGCACTGCCTTTGGCTTTATGCGCGTTAGCTACCTCCCAAGAGACTGATCTTGCGAGCGTTACGGCAAAGCTTGACCAGGGCGTCAGGTCGTATCAATCGGGGAAGCTTGATGAGGCTTTGGCGCCCTTCCAGGAGGCTGCATCTGGATTCGAGCAGCTTCTGCAGTCGGGTGCGCTCACCCGCGAGGACGACGCCTACGCCCGATACTTCCTCGCAACGGCGCAGTACTACATCGCAAGAATCCAGAAGGACGCATCCCTCTTCGAGAAAGCCGACCAAACGTTCCAGGAGGCGGCAAAGGCTTTCTTGGACCTCGAGATAGTGGGCGAGGAGTACGTGCGCTCCCAGTACCTCAGGGCGCTTTGCTCCTTCAGGCTGTATCAGCTTGCCAAAACCGAGCGCAACAAGGCAAAGCGCCTCGACCAGGCGATAGGTGATTTCTCCGCCTTCCTCGCCGACGAGAACGTCCAGAAAAACGCAAAGGACTTCCCGGAGCTCATCGACAACGCAAACTACTACCTCGGCTACTGCAACGCCATGCTCGGATACCTCAAGTCGTTCAGCCCGTCCACCTACTCCAACGCCAAAAAGCACTATGAGGATGCGCTTTCGGCTTTTTCCGCCGCCAAGAAAGCCGGCGACGAGCGCCTGAGTCTTGCCGCAGCGTACATGGAGGCTTGCTGCCACTACCTCATCGCAAGGCTCTACCTCCACGTGGAGGAGAAGAACTGGGAGAGGTTCAAGCTTTCGCAAAAGGATCGCATCGCCGCCGTCGAGGAGGAGCTTGATCAGGCGCTGAGCCTGCTTGATAAGATGATATCCTCCGCCGGCACGCAGAAGGACCTGCAGATGTTCGGCAAGGTTGCCAGGCTTGTGAACATGATCACCTACGGCTCGGTGGGCGCAAAGGACAAGCTGACCGACGCGATGAACGAGCTTGTTGACCTCCGCAACAACTCCACCTGGGGCACCGAGGCGCTGATA
The DNA here is from genome assembly GCA_965552135.1 of uncultured bacterium. Lineage (GTDB taxonomy): Bacteria > UBP14 > UBA6098 > B30-G16 > B30-G16 > CBEVQY01. The sequence goes on from CBEVQY010000002.1 coordinate 60,348, forward strand.
CGGATGGCCGATGCATCGTATCTGAACTTTTTGATCTTCAGCGGTGCGCCGAAGACCGCACTGACCAACCTCGGGCGCGTGGTCGATAAAACCCCCGAGGCGCTGTATATGGCGGGCTGGGTACAGTACATCCAGGGGGATTACGCCGACGCCAACAGCAAGTTCAGCAGCTTTGCCGCAAAAGCCGCCTCAGCCAGGTCAACGCGGATGAAGGAGATGGTGGCGGACGCAAAGTTCCGGCAGGCGGAGTGCCTGTTCTGGCTTGGAGTCAAGCAGGGCAATCCGGCTCTTCTGGGGCAGGCCGACAACATCTACGAGGCGCTCGAAAACCCCCAGGGCGAATACTACGAATACCTCACCAAAGACGCTCAGGACATAGTGGCTATCCGTCGGTTCCTCATAGAGATAGAGACGAGCCTTGGCAAGGAGCGTGACGTAAGCGTTTTCGACGCCGCCATGGCGCTTGCGGGGCTGCAGCTCCCCCGCGACGCCGAAAAATACATAAACGCCGGGAAGTACTTCCTGCAAAAGGGTATAGAGACGGCTGCGAAGGAGCGCGAGACGGCGCTTAGGTTCGCCATCCACGCGTTCGACAAGGTCCTGGGGGCTGCGGTGTCTCCTAACCTGAAGAACAAGGCGAGGTTCATGAAGGGCGTTGCGCTCGTCAAGCTCGCCACCGTCCAGGAAAAGGACAAGGCACCCTCCACGATCGCCGAGGCTAAATCGGTCCTCGACGGATGCACATCCCCATACACCGACGAGGCAAAGTACGTGCAGGGGATAGGCTACTTCAACATAAACGACTACGACAAGGCGACGCCGATTCTCCAGCAGCTCAAGGGCAAGGGTCACATCCGCGCCGCCTTTGCCTACGCAATAATCCAGGAGGAGCGCCACAACTGCACCGCCGCCGCAAAGGCGCTTGGATCCATTCTGGCCACAATCCGCGACAGAACGGACTACTGGTATCAGAAGGCTGACCTTGAGCTTTCGAAGCTTGCGTGTCGCAATGCCGCAAGCGGCGCACCACAACTCCCCGCGTTCAGGAATCCTCCTATGACCTACGAAAACTTGGTCGACGAGGAGGCGGAGCGAGCGCGTAAAAAGCGCGAAGCGCTCTTTATGTGGCAAAGGGCGTCGAGGTTTTTGAAGTATCCCGACATAGACAAACTTATCCCCGACAAGCCGCCGGAGACGAACGTCACCCTCGAGATAGCCATCGAGCCGCCCGGAGGCGAAGAGGTCCTCCTCATCGACGACAAGGAGGGATTAGCCAAGCTCGTTCAAAACTCCATCTACAAGGTCACTCTCAACCGCGGCAAGCACAAGGTGACGGTCAAGAAAAAGGGCTTTTACCTTCTCGAGCAGGAGATCAAGGTCAGCAAGTCGGAGCGGATAACGGTCAGTTTGAAGAAGGCGGTTCGCTACACGCCCGCCGGCGAGCTTTCGGGCACGAAGAACAGCATCGCCACAGCCGCAACGGAGGGCGGGATCTTCGTCGTCAACGCGGGCGAAAACGCAATACTTCGCCTCAACGAGGACGGCAAGGTCGTGGAGAAACTGAGCTTCTTTGACTACGACCTGGGCTCTGTGGGCGACCTCGCCCTCGACGGCGACCTCCTGCTCGTAACCGACCCGCAGCGAAATCAGGTTATCGGGATCTCGCTTGCCGAGGAGGAGGTGCCCGAGGTCCCCGCCGAAAGCGTCGGCACCGACACATCCGCCGCCGAGCAGGCCGCAGCGCCCAAGCCCACAGGACACAAATACAAAACCACTGTCATCGCCTACGGCGGCGAGACTTACGGAACATCACCCCTCTCAAGACCCGGCGGGATAGCGGTTGCCGAGGGCAAGTACTTCATCGCCGACGCCGGCAACCACAGGGTTGTCGTGTTCGAGGGCTCCTCGTACAGAAAGGACATAGGCGCAGACAGGCTTTCGCACCCAGTCGACGTCGCCGTGGGCAACGGGATACTCTACGTTGCCGACATAGGTCTGGGCAAGATCGTGAGGTTCACCACGGCGGGCGAGTACATCGACGAGATCGCCCTCAAGGACCAAACGCAGCCCGTTGCGGTATTCGTGAGCCCCGAGGGGTTCGTCTTCGTGAGCGACTTCGTGCGGAACAACGTGATCAAGTACACGCCCGAGCTTAAGCCTCTGTCGGTTGCGGCGGGAGATATATCTGCACCCAGGGGCATAGCCCAGGTGGGCACGGGGCCCGAGTCGGTCGTCTACGTCGCCGACCTTGAGGGGGTGACCATCCTCAAGGGCGGATGGGACAACACCTACATGCCCGAATAACAGCCGATGGGACGCGGGGGATGGGTGCGGTCCAGATGGGGACCACATTCGAGGCGTCTGGGATCACGGTCAAGTCGGTCCATGCCGGGAAAGGGGCGATATTCAAAAGGGCTCCTGGCGCTGCTGGGAGTCCTTGTTCTTTGTGCGGCAAGCCACGCCATAACGGTCGACTCTCTACAGACGTGGGCGCAAAACACGTTCTGGGGCCGCTACGTTCCGCCCGACAGCCTGCTCTACGCATACAGGCTCGCCGTCGCATGCGGCGACTTCCCAACGGCAACGTTCCTGGCGGCGGGACTATCATATATCCTGTTCGGAACGATAGACTCAGCGCTGTGCGACATCGCATACTGCCTTGGGAAATCGGGCGACATAAGCGCTGCCCGAGCCTTCGCAAAACGCGCCCTAAAGCTTGCCCCAAACTCACCCCAAGCCATCTACGTTCACGCGCTGACGCTTGCGTGGGGCGGAAGCTTCCGCAAGGCGAGGAAGGTGCTCAGGAAGGCTCTTGCAGAAGCGGCTGACACCTCGAGCCGAAATTTTTTCCACAAAGCCCTCGGTCTTGTTTTGACGATGCGCGGCGACGCCGCGGGGGCGATGCGCCACTTCAGGCGGGCGGAGGGCATAAGCGCACACGGCGCAGGAAAGCCAATGTTCCAGGCAAAGCTTTTTGCACAACGCATCGCCTACGGCGCCGTCGTGGGGAGCCTATACGTCCGCGAATACATAGGGAAACCCGTGATAGTCCTGCGCCTGCGACCAACATTTAAGTGGCTCGACGGAAGCAGCTTTTCGTCTGCGCCGATGCCCGTTGAGCAGGTCTGCCAGCTTTTCGGCTCACCCTACTTCCAGCGCGGAGTTGGCAGGTGTGCGGCGATAACGATCCCGCGCTGGGACGGCATCCCTGTGGGCGGGGAGATGTCCCTCTGGATCGTTTACGTCGACGAGAAGGGCGAGCTCGACTCGACTTTGGTGCCGGTTTCGGGCGGAGTTTTGGGCTTTCCCGCCGCCGACAGCTTCGTCGTCGCTGTGCAGGAGCTCAGGCGCAGCGCGATCCGCGCCTGGTTCGACACGCTGGTGAAGTACACCCCCACGCTGCGCAACCCGTTCTGGCAGTTTGTCCTTTCGTTTCGCGCTGCGGATGCGCTGCTCGACTCGTCGAAGTGGAGCGCGGGCGAGGCGTTCCTCGACTCCGTCATCGCCGCTGCTCCGTACATCCCCGAACTCTACATCTGGCGCGGCGCATTCGCACTCTTCCAGCAAAAGTACGATACGGCGTACGCCTACTTCTCCATCCCCGCGCTGCGCGACAGCTGCAACACAGACGCCCTCTACGATGCGGGCGTGGCGAAGTTCCTCGCAGGCGACTACGCATCCGCAGAAAGGCTCTGGCGCAAGGCGCTTGAGTGCAACGACAAATTCGCACCCGCACACCTCGCAATGGGCGTGCTCTACACCGACGCAATACCCGACACCCAAAAAGCCGTTGAGCATTATGAAAAATACCTCGAGCTCTCCGACTACCTTGCACCCGAGGTGAGCAAATGGCTTCAGGAGCTTTTGGGAAGGTGAGATTTGTCCACACGGCGGACTGGCATCTTGGCGCAAGGACGTATCGCGTCACGGACCGCGCTGGCATTCCGGTGCAGTTCGGCTGGGTCCGCGATGCTGCCTTGCAGCTTTCGTCGTTCGTGCAGAAGCGCGGCGTCGAGCTCGTCCTTATGTGCGGCGATATCCTCGCAACGCCAAACCCACCGCCCACCGCAGAAAACATCCTCGCGGGCATCCTGCGCCAAATCACCGACGCCGGCGCAAAGGTGATCTACCTTTTGGGAAACCACGAGCTTCCGGGATGGGGGGATCACCCCGCCAAAATATACGAAACTCTCGCCGTCCCCGGCATAATCGTTGCCGACGAGCCCAAGCTGCACAAAATAGAGCTTGCAAGTGGGACTGTCCAGGTGGCGACAATACCCTATCAAGCCCTCCGGGAACGCGACTTCGACGAGCTTGCGGCAAAACTCGGGGAGATGGTCGACCCGAGTATGCCGTCGATCCTTATGGCTCACGTCTTCGTCGTCGGCGCGAGGCTTTCGGGAAGCGACGTCCGCCTCCTGCCCGACGAACCCTACACATCGCCAGAGACGCTTTTGAACCTGCCCTTCACATACATCGCGCTCGGACACATCCACAAAAGCCAGGCTGTGTGCACCGCGCCGCCGGCGGTTTACGCGGGCAGCATCCAGCGACTCGACTTCTCGGAGGAGGGAGAACAGAAGGGCTTTGTGTACGGCGAGCTTGTGCCCTCTGGCGATGGTTTCTCAGCGTCGTGGGAGTTCGTTCCCACAGACGCCGTTGACTTCGTCACCATCGACGTCGACACCCGCGGCAAAGGCGACCCGACAAGCGCCGTCATCTCAGCCATAAAGCGCCGCAGATTTGACGGCGCCGTCGTGAGGATAAGGGTCCGAAGAACCGCGTCTGATCCGAAGCTTGCCACAACCCTGATCCACAGGGCGGCAGCAGGGCAGGGCGCAAGGCTCGTGAGGATCCAGACCTTTACGGACACGCCGAGGACGGACGGGTCCAAAGCCGCCGCTTCGCCCAGCGGAAACATCGAGGCAGACCTCGAACGCTACATCCGCGAAAAACGACCCGAGCTGAAGCAAAAGATCCGGCAGATAATACGAAAGGTAAAGGAGCTCGACGAATCCCCCTAAGGTCCGCGCCCTCAGAGCCTCCCCCCATTGAGCTGGAGGATAAGCCTCTCAACCCTGTCCCTATCGGGTGCAGCGGGATAGAGGTTGATGTATTTGTTGAGCGCCTCGACAGCTTTTGGGAAGTCGGCTCGCTGGTAGTATACGGTGGCCAAATCGAGCCATCCGCTTACGAGGCGGGGACAAAGCTCAACCGCCCTGCGCAGCTCGCTTTCGGCGTCGTAGTTGTGCTTCATAAGGTAATAGGTCGCGCCCAGGTTGAGGTGAAAGATTGGGTTTTGCGGGTCGAGCTTGACCGCCTGCTCGAAGTGCTCCGCCGCGTCGGAGTAACGCTGCCTTTTGTAGTAAACCCAACCCAGCCCAAAATATCCCCACGCAAAGTCCTTATCGAGGTCGATGGCTTTTCTGTAGAGTCTCTCCTGCTCGTCGAGGTCGTCGAGGAGACGCGCGTAGAGGAAGATGTAGAGGGGATCGCTTGGGTTTTGCCTCATAAGCTTTCTGTATTCGCGCAGAAGCTCTTTCGTCTCGCGGCTTGCAGCGCGGATGCGCTGGTAGAGTATGTGCGCCTCCACAAAGCGGGGGTATTTGTCGATAGCCAGAAGGACCTTGTCGCGCGCAAGGGGGATCTGACCGTTGAGGAACTGATCTAAGGCATCGTTGTAGAAGGGCAGTGCGCGATGCCGCATCTTCTCCTCTTTGCTGGCAAAGCACCCCGCAAAAACGCCCCCACACAAACTCAACGCCGCCAATATGTGAAAAAGCCTCCTCATTCTCCGCACGACTTCCCCTCGATGAACTTGTAAGCCGCTATCTCCTCCTTGGTGGGTAGGTAAGGCTTGAGGTAGTCGAGCTTGCTTCGGGCAAAGTCGGACCAGTTGGGGTCGCGAAGAGCCTTCCTGAAGATCTTCGACGCCTTGAGGAACTGGCATTTGATCTCCATATTAAGCTCGCCCGACGGCGGCACCTTGTCCATCGCCTGCTGCTGGATTATGTCGCCCTCGACGATGTAGATGTAGCCGTAGCTCGGGTCTATTTTCTTCGCCTTGGCGATGTAACTTTGCGCCGAGCTGTAGCGCTTCATATCCTTGTACGTCGCGGCGATGTCGCACATAAGCTTCACGCTTTTGGGATTCAGCTCTTCGGCTTTCTTGAACTTAGCAAGCGCCTCTTTGTACTTTCCGTCCGCAGCGAGGGCAAGACCCATATACTGATATCCGCGGAAGTCGTTGGGGTTGGCAGCGATGTACTTCTCGAGGATGTCGGTTGCCTCGGCGAACCGACCCGACTTGGCGTAGTACTGCCCCATCTTGAGCAGATACTCGGGCTCGTCGGGCACAAGCCTGTGGAGCTGGCGGTACGCCTCGGCAGCATCCTCGTTTTTGTCCTTGAGGATGTAGAGCTTGGCTAAAACCTCCCAAATTGCCGTTTGGTTCGAGTCTATCGCCACCGACTTTTCGAACCAGCGCATAGCCTCGTCGAAGTTGTGTCTTCGGAGCCATATTCTTCCGATGGCGGCGGCGCTGCTTGCATCGCGTCCACTCAGCTCAAAGGCTTTGGAGAAGTTCCTTAGCGCAAGCTCCTGAAGCGAGTCGGCCTGAGCGCTCATCGCAGCGGCTGCGGCGCTGTCGGAAAGTGTGTCGGCAACGGCGTCAAGCCGCAGCGCCATACGCTCGTAAACATAGCCAAGCCCCGAGTAAAAGTAGCTGTTTTGGGGGAACTTCTTTATCGCCTCCTTGTAGAGCGCAAGCGCAGTGTCGATGTAGGTCGTGTCGGGATGACGCAGACAGGCGTCGGCAAGATACTTAAACGCCTTCTCGTTCTGGGGATCAAGCTCCAAAACCTTCCTGAACTGCTCTATCGCCCTCGTGTAGTCTTTGTTCTTGTAGTTCTCGTATCCGAAGGAGAGGTACATGTTCACCTTCTGCTTTATCTGCGTGCTGTCGACGGCTGGCTTCTGCCCCACAGGCTCCTGGGCTTGCTGCGTCGGTGCGCAAGAGTAAATCGCCAAAGCGAAAAAGGCAAAGAAAACAAAAACCCAAAAAGACTTCACCCCACACATGGCGAATGCCTCCTCTCAGTCTCCCGAAGTTTTATATTATAACTGGGATCTGCGCGATGCGAAAGCGATTTTTGGCGACGCATTCAGTCCTCCGCCATGGTGGCGAGGAACTCGGCGTTGGTTTTGGTCGCCATTATCTTGTTGAGCAAAAACTCCATCGCGTCGATCGCGTTGAGGTCGGAGAGGATCTTCCTGAGGAGCCAAACGCGCATAAGCGTATACTTGTCCAAAAGAAGCTCCTCCTTTCTTGTCCCCGAGCGGTTGACGTCCATGGCGGGGAAGATCCTTCTGTCCGAAAGCCTTCTGTCGAGCACAAGCTCCATGTTGCCCGTTCCCTTAAACTCCTCGAAGATGACCTCATCCATCTTCGACCCCGTTTCGATAAGCGCGGTGGCGATGATGGTGAGCGAGCCGCCTTCCTGGATGTTTCTTGCTGCGCCGAAGAAGCGCTTTGGCTTTGAGAGGGCAGATGCATCCACGCCGCCTGTGAGGATCCTGCCGCTGTGCGGCGCGATGTTGTTGTAGGCGCGCGCAAGCCGGGTAAGAGAATCGAGCAAAATCACAACATCTCGCTTGTGCTCAACCTGCCTTTTGGCACGCTCTATCACTATCTCGGCAACCTGGGTGTGGCGCTCAGGACCCTCGTCGAAGGTGGACGAAATGATCTCTATCTCGGGCGCCTTATCGACCTTCGAGCACTCGGAAGCTATGAAGTACTTCATATCGGTGACCTCTTCGGGTCGCTCGTCGATGAGGAGGATTATCAAAAGCACCTCGGGGTGGTTGTGGATCATAGCTCTGGCTATCTTCTGGAGGATCATCGTCTTTCCCGCCTTCGGCGGCGAAGTTATAAGACCGCGCTGACCCTTGCCTATGGGGGTGAAGAGGTCCATTATCCTCGTTGTGATCTCCTCGGGGTCGTGCTCGAGGGCGAACTTCTCCATCGGGTAAAGCGGCGTTAGGCTGTCGAAGGGGATTTTGTGTTTTGCAACATCGGGCGAACATCCGTTCACGTTGTCGACTCTAAGGAGCGCAAAGAAGCGCTCGCCCTCCTTGGGCGGTCGAATCACGCCGCCAACTACGTCGCCTGTGTGGAGGTTGAAGCGTTTGATCTGCGAGGGCGAGATGTAGATATCGTCCGGGCCGGGCAGGTAGTTGTAGTCGGGATGACGCAGGAAACCGTAGCCGTCGGGAAGAACCTCCAAAACCCCCTCGGCGTAAACCTCGGCGTTCTTCTGCTGGATCTCGCACCCAAGGATTTTGAAGATCAGGTCCTGCCTGGTGTATGAATGTGGGTTTTCGATGCCGCACTCCTCCGCAAGCTGGAAAAGCTCCTCTATCGTCTTCCTCTTGAACTCCTCGAGCATCAGGCGCGGCTTGATCTCCTCAACGACCGCCACAGACTGCTTTTCGTCCTCGTTTTGTGTGGTCTCTTCGGGCTCGGGGTTTTCGGCAGCCTCGGCTTCGGCTGGTGGCTCCGCTACCGCAACCGCCTGCTCGGCTTTCGCATCCCCGGGATTGTTCTTACGCCGCCCACGACGACGCTTCGGAGCCTCATCCTTCGGCTCCTTCTGCTCCAAAACCTCCGCTTCCTCCGTCTTCTTCTTCCTCGGCATAACACCACCTCGCTTTTTGATCTCAACGTCACATCTGCTCGGGGGCGGAGATGCCGCATATCTCAAGCCCCCTGCGGATCGTGTTGCCAACCGCCGCCACAAGCGCAAGCCGGGCAGAAGTCAATGCCTCATCGTCGCATACAACCCGGTGCTTGGTGTAGAAGTTGTGGAAGAGCTTTGCGAAATCGAGCAGGAAGAACGGTATCACATGCGGCTGCATGAGGCGCGCAGTGGCAAGAACAACGGAGGGAAACTTTGTCATTCGCCTCATAAGTTGCAGCTCTTCGGGCTGGGTGAGGGGCACGAGGTCTACGTTTGAGGGGCAGGATATCCCTCGCTCGCGGGCATAGCGCAAAATGCTTTGTATCCGGGCGTGGGCATACTGAATGTAGTAGACCGGGTTCTTCTCGGAGGTGTCCCTTGCGAGGTTCATGTCGAAGTCGAGGTGCGCTTCCATCCGCCTTGCCAGGAAGAAGAACCTCGCCGCATCGACGCCGACGTCGTCGATGAGCTCGTCCATCGTCACAAGCTTGCCCGCGCGCTTCGACATCTTGATTCTCTTGCCGTCCTCGACGAGGTTGACCTGCTGGAGGATGAGCACACAAAGTTTGCCCTCGTGTCCCAGGGCTTTCATGGCGGCTTCAAGGCGTGCCTTATGACCGTGGTGGTCCGGACCCAGGATCGTATAGACCCTGCTAAACCCGCGCTCCTCGAACTTGTTCGCGTGATAAGCTATATCCACAAGCCCGTACGCCCACTCTCCGTCCGATTTGACGAGGACGAAGTCATCCACCTGCGGCGAGACCTTGGACGCGGCGAACCAAAGCGCCCCGTCCTTCTCGTACGTCAAGCCGGCGCGACCGAGGCGATCCAAGACCTCCTCAACCTTGCCGCTTCGCCTGAACTCGCGCTCCGAAAACCAACAGTCGAAGTGAACTCTAAAGCGGGAAAGAGTGCTTTTCTGCTGCTCCACGATCCGTCGCAGAATCCACTCATCCGGAGAAAGCCCGGGGGCGCTTTCGAGGTATTCCCTCGCGTAGTCCAGAAGGTATTCGCCGTGGTAGCCTCCTTCGGGGATCTCCGCCTCTTCCCCGCGGAGCTGTGCGAGTCTGGCGCGAAAGCTTTCGCCCAGAAGCCTTATTTGATTGCCCGCGTCGTTGAGGTAGTATTCGGTTTTCACCTTGAATCCTGCTGCTTTGAGGGCGTTTGCGAGGGTTGATCCCGCGGCGGCAGCGCGCGCACTGACGACGTTGAGCGGACCCGTCGGGTTCGCGCTCACAAACTCCACCTGCACAAGCTCCCCGCGCCCGTAGTCGATGCACCCCCACCGCTGGGGTGCAAAGTTCACCTCGCGGACGACATCGCACAAAAAGCGCTCGGAGAGCCAGAAGTTTATGTATCCTCCCACGACCTCCGCCCGCCCAACGCCGGGCGGGAGCTTGTCTGCGACGATCTCCTCCCCTATAGCCTGGGGGGGCTTTCGGAGCATGCGTGCAAGCTGGAAGGGCACGTTTGTGGTCCAGTCGCCGAAGTCGGGTGATTCCGGCTCTGTGACCTCGGCATCGACATCGACGCCGTAAAGCGCCTTCGTCCGCTCCGAAAGCCACGAACAAATCCCGTCAACAACGCCCAAGACGTCCATGGCGAACCCCATACAGCGCGGAAAGGAACCTAATCCCCCTGCGCACCCTCCTCCTCGCCGATGACCGTCATCGGCGCATCGCCCCAATAGCTTTCGATGTCGTAGTATTCCCTCACCTCGGGCAAGAACAGGTGGACGACGACCTCGACAGCATCCACCAAAACCCAACGCATGCCCCGAAGACCTTCGGTGTGATAGCCATCTACCCCGGCGCCGTCCAAGAACTCGAGGACGGCATCGGTCAACGACCGCAGATGGGGCTGACTGCTTGCCGAGGCTATCACGAAGAAGTCGGCGAAGTCGGTAAGCCCGCGCAGATCAAGGACCCTAACGTCCTCGCCGTGTTTTTCGTAGATGAGCTGGGCGCAGCGGAAAGCAAGCTCCTCAGACGTCATCAAGCCTCCAGGGATTTGTTCTAACCTCTCGCTCCTCACAGAGCACAACCTACGACCCCCCGAGGATCTTGGCGAGAGCAGCCCTGTAGTCGCGACCTATAACGACCGTTGCGTCGTAGATGTCGTTGTTTCGCTGCAGGACGAGGCGCTCTCGGGGCAAGCCCAAGATGGCGAGAAGTGAATCGGCTTTAAGCTCATCCCCCCGGCGGTCAAGGAGGAGAGTGTACGGATACACCCTGCCCGCCAGCTTCACAACGCTTCTTACATCGACGCCGCGCCGCCTGAGGGAATCGGCGACAAGCGAAGCCACGTAAGGCTCACCCGAACCGTTGAAAACCTGAACGACAAACGACTCCCCCGGCACCGGAACCCTCTCCCCCCTGCGTACACCAGACGATGGCTCCACCAAAGCACTTATAACCCCAACCGCGACAAAAAGTCCGCAGACAACGATCACAGCCCAGTCGAAAAAAGCCCAGCCTTTGCCTGTGGGCGATTTAACAGCTCTTTTGCGGGGTAACCTGCGTCTTGTCATATAGCGATTTTCGGGAAAGTGGCAAGAACCCTGCGCTCAAGAAAATGTTTGCGAGTTGCTGTATTTATTTTTGTGAGGGTAAACCCATCTGTCAACAGAAAAATTGCGCCGCCGCGCAGACGTTGCCAAAAGCCCTCCGCAAAGCTACATTTCTTCTGATGAGCGAAAAATACATAAGGGTTCTCCGAAGCCTTCTTCCGGAGGCGATGCTGCGGCGTCTCGAGCTTGATCCCGAAAGGCTCGACAGGCTTGCCGAGCGCAGGTGGGTCACCGTCCTTTTCGCCGATATATCGGGTTTTACGCCCCTTTGCGAGCGCCTTGATCCTGAGGAGGTGATGGAGCTTGTGAACCTTCTTTTCGAAAGGCTTTCGCGCTGCGTTCGTCGGCACGGCGGCACGGTGGACAAGTTTCTGGGCGATGCGCTTATGGCGGTGTTTGGTGCGCCAGTCTCCCACAGCGACGACCCACACAGAGCGGTTCGCGCGGCGCTGGAGATGCTTGCGGCAACGGAGGAATTCAACCGCAGCGCAAAGGCGCGAAGGGCGGGGGCAAAGCTTTCGATCTCGATTGGGATAAACACGGGCTTTGTCGTTTCGGGCTTTGTGGGCGACGACACCCACAGGGAGTACACCGTTTTCGGCGACGGCGTGAACACCGCCGCGCGGCTCGAACAGAGCGCCCCAGCCGGCGAAATCCTCGTCGGGAGCGAAACATACGAGGCGACGAAGCGAAGCTTTAGGTTCGAGCGCGTTGGGTCGCTTGCGCTGCGCGGGAAGACGCGTCCTGAGGAGGTTTGGCGCGTCGTCGGCGCCGAACCACCCATAACACTCGACGAAGACGAAAAAATCATAATCCACGACGAACAAACCGCGGCTTTCATCACCGAAAACCTCGGGCGCGGCGACCACTTCGCCGTGAAAACCGACCCCACAGCCGCCGACTACTGGCGCAGGTGGCTTTTGGCGAACTTCGGCGGTGAAGTCGTTGTGGCGGAGCCCGTTCCGGGGCGCGGTTTTGGCGTCGTCGAGGCGATCGTCGGCAGCCTGCCAGGCGGCAAGCTCGAGCGCGAAGAGTTCATTGCCCAGGCTGCAAAAGCGCTCGAAGAAGCCCTTGGCAACCGGTGCCTCGTCGTCTTCAGATCAGAGCGCTGCGACGACGGTAGCGCCGCGGTGCTGCAAAAGCTTGAGGGCAAAGCGGTTCTGTGGCTCGGCGAGGATGCCCCAAGCTTTGTTGCGCGAACACACACGCAGCGCAAACTGTCGAAAGTCGGCGTCGCCCGAGCAGCAAAGGCGTTCTTCGGTGCAAAAAGGATCTCAAGGAAAGCCGCGCAAACGCTCTGGTCGACAACGCACGGCGAGCGGGGGCACCTTTTGCACCTCCTGCGCTACCTCCGAAGGCGCAATGCTGTGTTCGAGAAGCGTGGGGTGCTCACCATATCGGGCGATGCGGCGATTCCCGGAAACACCTCCGCCTACGCAATGGAGTACCTCGACTCGCTCCCGCCGCGGCTGCGGGAGGATGTCGTCAAGGCTTCGGTTCTGGGCGAGCGGTTTCCGGCGGATGTCCTTCGGGAGCTTTTGGGGCGCGTTCCGCAGGAGGTGTTTGAGGTTGAGGGTTCGTGGGCACGCTTTCGCTTTTGGCTTTTGCAGCGCGTAGCCTACGAGAGCTTGACCTCGCCCGTGCGCCGAAGGCTACACTCGCTTGCAGCCCGCGCATACAAACGCGCCGCAGTTGCGAAAGAACTCGCAGTACCACCCCAGATCCTCGGCAAATACGGCGTCCGCAGGGCTAAGAAGGAGCTTGCCGAAAGCCGCCTCGAGGAATTCGCGCCCGAACTCGCCCTCCACTGCGAGCTTGCGGGAAGGTGGCGCGAAGCCTTCAGGTACCTGGTTGCGGCTGGCGAGCAGCAGCGCAGAAGATGGTCCTACCACGAGGCGCTCGGATACTTTGAGCGCGCAAGCCGCATAGGGATGAGGATGGTCAAGCGCTGGCGGAACCACAGCCAGCTTGCCGACATCCTCTTTACGGCGGGCGAGCTCGCCTTCGTTCTGGGGAGATACAACGACGCGCTGCGCTTCAACAGAGCCGCGGCGCGGCTCGGAAAAGAAGCCGAAAAACCCGAGATACTCTTCGGCGCGCTTGTGCGAATGGCGGTGATCTTCAACGAGACGGGAAAGTTCGTCGCCGCAGACGCGCTTTACTCCGCCGCGCTGCGCATCCTCGAAACCCTCCCCACCTCGCGGGAGCGGGAACGGAGACGCGCTCAGGTGCTACTCAACCTCGGAACGCTCCGCGCTCAGCTCGGTGAGCTCGACAGGGCGAAAGGGCTTTTGAAGAAAGCGCTTTCGCTGGCGCGATCCACAGATGATGCTCAGATGACCTCCCAGGCGCTCACGAACCTTGGGTGGATATTTGAGCGCACAGGCAGGCTGCGGCGCGCCGAAAGGCTCTACCTCCTGGCTCTACGCATCGACACAGACCGCGGCGACATCATCGGACAAGCCCAAACGCTGGTGAACCTCGCCAACACAAAGCGCGCTTTGGGCGAGCTTGACGCCGCAGTAAAGATGCTGCGCAAGGCTATGCGGCTCTTCGAGAAGGTGGGGGATTTCGCAGGCATCGCCGTTGCCGCAAACAACCTCGGAGAGTTTTTGCGCGAGCTCGGCGAGGCAGAACGCGCCCTAAAACTCCACATCCGCGCAAGAAGGATGGCGAAGCGCATAGGCGATCCCTTCCTCCAGGCAGATTGCGCCAAAAACCTCGCCAGCGACTACGCTGCGCTCGGAGAAAACGCAAAGGCGCTGAGGGAGTTCTCCAAGGCGCAAAAGCTCTTTCGAAAGCTCGGGGAGGAGGACGAGGCAGATGAGATAGCCAAGCGCATCTCGGAGCTTGCGGCGCAGGGTTAGCCCCGTCCCTTCTCCCGCGGATGGGCTTTGCGGTAAACCCTCTTGAGGCGCTCCACGGTCGTGTGGGTGTAGACCTGGGTCGTTCCGATGCTTGCGTGCCCCAAAAGCTCTTTGACCGACATAAGATCTGCGCCCATCTCAAGCAGATGAGTGGCGAACGTGTGCCGCAGCGAGTGCGGACCACGACAGCTCTCGCTAACCGACGAAAGATAGCGCCTCACTATCCGGTAAACGTCGGCGCGGCTGAGCCTGAGGCCGCTTTTCGAAAGGAAGAGGGCGGGGGTATCCCTCCCCCTAGCGAGAACGGGTCGCGCGGACGAGATGTAAAGCTCCAAAGCCTCCTTCGCCGCCTCACCGAAGGGAACGATGCGCTCCTTGCCACCCTTGCCCATAACCCGGACCTGCATCCCGCCGAAGTCGACGTCGGGGAGGTCGAGCGCCACAAGCTCGCTGCACCTTATGCCCGTGGCGTACAGGAGCTCGAGTATAGCCGCGTCGCGCTTGCCGAGGATCGTCTCGGTGTTGGGCAACATAAGCGCCTCGTTTATCTGAGCGAAATCCAAAAAAGAAGGAGGTTTTCGCGGAAGGCGCTGAAGCCTGACGTGACGCGCGTAGTTGACGTCGACAACGCCGCGGCTGTAGAGGAACCTGAAGAACGCGCGAACCGCGGCAACCTTGCTGTGTATCGACGAAACTTTGTACCCCGCTCGCACAAGCCCCGCCACAAAGCCGCGGATGACTATTATGTCGATGGCGTTGGGGTCGGAAAGCCCCTTCGGAAACTCCTCGCGGAGGAAATCCACGAACTGACGGAGGCTCGTCTCGTAGGTTGCAACCGTCAGCCGCGAAAGGGCGCGCTCACGGCTTATATGCAGCAGAAACTCCGATATGTAGCTCTCCAGATCCAAAGATGCCCCCCTCACAAAAGGTGCCGAGCCAGCGCAAGCAGCTTCGGCTGCGAAAGAACGATATCCAAAACGAGCTTGGGTATATCAAGCGAATCCCAGCGCCTGCCCGAAAGCTTTTTGTCCAAAAGCTCTGCCAGCGACTCGAAGTCTTCATCCGTGAGGTTGATCACGCCTTTCCGCAGTTTGGCGTAGAGCTCAAGCTGCCTTCCAAGGCTTTTGTGCCAGCGCCTTTCGTACTCCGCAACGACCCTGTGCGGCTCCCCAAACACATCCGCGATGGTTTGTGCTGCAAGCTTTCCCGAGAACAGCGCGGAATCTATTCCCGCGCCGCTTATGGCGTTTACGAGTCGTGCCGCATCTCCCGCGAGGATGACGTTTGCGCGTCCCATAGGTTTCACCCGGGGCGCCGCAGGGAGGACGCCGTCGCGACGCTCGAGGATGGCATACCGCCCAAAGCGCCTCTCAAGGAATCGGCTGAGGAACCAGTCCGCCGTCCTGCCGCCGCACTTCGACGGCACAACGCCAACGCCAACGTTGGCAACGCCCGAACCCTTCGGGAAGACCCAGGCATACCCGCCCGGAGCGACATCGTTGCCCCAGTACATCTCGGGAAAGTGTTCGTCGAGCTCATCCGTTGCCACAAGGACCTGCGCGCACACGTTGAACTGCTCGGCGCCCAGGCGCGCACCCGGATCGACCCACCGCAGCGCCACGCTCCCAACGCCGTCGGCGCCAACCACAAACCTCCCCCTGAACGACACAACGCCCCCGCCGTGCCTTGCCAGGACCTCGCGGGCGCACCCATCGCCCACAAGCGAAAAAGCCGTAAAGCCCACAAACACCCGGGCGCCATACGCGGCAGCCTCGGAGACGATATCGCGCTCCATTGCAGGTCTTTCGAGGATGAAGCCAGCCTTGGGGTGGTCGATTCGGACCTGTCGTCCGCGCGGCGAGACCAAGACCGCGCCCTCAACGGTGGTGCTTATCCAGCCGCTGCGCGGCTCGAACGTGCGGAGAATGCCCTCGGTGCTTATCCCCTCGGCGCAGGACACGGGGAACCCGACGGTGTTTTTCCGCTCCAGGAGCGCCACCGACATTCCAGCCTTTGCGGCGAAGAGCGCTGCGGTTGCGCCGGCAGGACCCGCGCCGATGACGACGACGTCGTACTCGCCGCCGTCGGCGCGGGGAACGCCCGAGGACTCAACCCGCGGCGAAATCGCCCCCAGCGGACAAACGGCGCCGCAGATGCCGCAGTCGTCGCAGGCGTCGGTTATCGTCACGCCCGACGCGCCAACAACTATCGCGCCCCGCGGACAAAAACACACGCAGCCAAGACAACCAACGCACCTGTCCCTGTCGACGACGAACATCGCTTAGCGCAAAGCTTTGATTACGTGCAAAACGCCGATTCCGACGAAGAGCGCGCCCGCGATGAGGTTCATAACCCTTGGCGGCACGTATTTCCCAAGCAGGCTCCCTGCAGCGCAGCCCAAGGCGGTGATGACGACAAGCGCAGCCGAGGCTCCCAAGAAGGTGAGCCAGGGCTTCCCCGACGATGCGAAGCCGATGACAGCAAGCTGGGTTTTGTCGCCAAGCTCCGCCAGGAAGACAGCGGCGAAAACCTTCAAAAGCTCGCCCATCGCTACCCCCTCTTCCTTCGGTACATATCTTCGTCGGCGCGGGCTATTAAGCTTTCGGGCGTGTCTCCCGCCCTGGCGACGGCAACGCCGGCGCTGAACGAAACCGAAGAGTACCGCCGGAACTTCTCGCGAACAACACGCAAAAACTCCTCGGCGCCCTCCGCGGTACGGAAAAGCACGACGACGAACTCATCGCCGCCGTAGCGCGCAATAAACTCCTCGCCCGTAAGATAGGACTTCACCGCAAGGACCAAAAGCCTGAGAACCTCATCCCCCGCAGCGTGACCGCGGGCATCGTTGTAGCGCTTGAAGCCATCGATATCTATGAAGATCACCGACACCACATCACGCAAAGCCAAAACCCTCTCAAGCTCGTCGAAGAGGAAGAGTCTGTTGTAGGCTCCCGTAAGCGGATCGGTTATAGTAAGCTGGTGGAGCCGCCGCATGACGCTCTTTTGACCCTCCCAAAGGTATAAACCAAAGCCGACCAAAAGCACGAACGGCAAGATGAACCTTATTACGTGCCACGGCGTCTTAAAGGAGAGCGACATTGCGTCGTCCAAAAAGAGCAGGGCTATTGTGACTATGCACGCCCACACGATGAAGAATCCGAACGGCGCCGCACCAGGCGCCTTTTTCAACGCCCTGCCCATCACCTGCTTACGGGGATGATTATATCGGAAAGCTTTTTGGGCAGCTGCTCGGTGAGGAGCTGAAAGCCCTTTTCGGTCACAACTGCGTCGTCTTCGATGCGCACCCCGCCCCAGCCCGGGATGTATATCCCAGGCTCAACGGTCACCACCGCGTCGGGAGGGATCGGCTCCTCGTTTTTGGGGCTAAGGCGCGGCTCATCGTGCACCAAAAGCCCAAGACCGTGACCAAGGCTGTGACCGAAGTAGTCCCCGTACCCGGCATCCCTTATCACCGAGCGCGCAAGCTCATCGATCGCCTTGCCGGTCATCCCGGCTTTCCCGCCCCGTATTGCCGCCTCTTGCGCCGAAAGGACCACCTCGTATATGCGCTTGAACTTTTCGTCGGGCTCGCCGAGGAAGAAGGTTCTCGTTATGTCGGCGGCGTAGCCGTCGTAGGTGGCGCCGAAGTCAACCACGACCATCTCGCCCGCCTCGATCGCCTTGTCGGATGCGATTCCGTGCGGCAGAGCGGCGCGCCAGCCAGAGGCAACTATCGTCTCAAACGGCGCCTTTTCGCTCCCCTTGCGCCTCAGGCGATACTCAAGCTCCGCCGCAAACTCCTTCTCGGTTATCCCGGGGCGCAGAAGGGGCAGGGTCTCCGCCAAAGCCTCCATCGCCACCCGCGCCGCTGATCTTATCTTCTCGATCTCCGAGGGTTCCTTGCGGGCGCGCAGCGCAGCAACAGGCGAACGAAGAGGTATAAAGTTCACCGACGAAAACCGCGCCGAAAGCCTGCGGTAAAGGCTGTAGCTGACCTTCTCCCCGTCGAAGCCAACGTACCTCTTCCCCGCAAAGACGCCAAGCTCATCGAGGATGTCGATGTAGCCCTTGTCGTGCGTCGTTATGTGGATCTCGGCTTTGTCTCCCACCTCCTTTTCGGCCTGCGTTTCGTACCTGAAGTCGGTCATGAAGACCGTCCGCTCGGGCGACACCCAAAGCATAGCCGCTGATCCCGTGAAGCCGGCAAGATACCGTATGTCGACGCCCCAGGTCACGAGGAATCCGTCGAGGCGCTCGACGGTCAAAAGCTCGACGAAGCGGTCAAGCCTGCTCATACCAGACCTCCGTTTTCGCGCGTTGGGGAAAAGATAGGCAAACGCCCATCGCGCTCAAAGCGAAAGTTTTTTCGAGCTCAGGCTTTAAGCTTTGGGACGGCTTGTGCGAGGACGCCAACAACCGCTCCTGCGACAATCGACCACAGCGCCGACGCGGGGACAAACCAAGCGAAAAACTCCCCTCTCCCCATAAGCGCCGCAGCGACCGAGATCTGCGCAAGCTGGTGCGAGAAAGCCCCAGCCACGCTCACGCCGACGGCGGAGAAGGCTCTGCCGAGTGCCGGCATCATAAGCGCCATAGCCGCGCATGCGCACAGCGTTCCCGCCAGCGAGAGCAGGAAAGCGGGCGAGGCTATTTTGCCGAGCATCACGGAGCCCACAGCGGTCCTTGCAAGCGCAACGGCCACGCCCGTGGAGACGCCGAGATCGCGCATCGCAACGATGACGACGACGTACGAAAGCCCTGGCTTCATCCACGGCGCAGGCCGCGGGAGGAACTCCTCGACGATCCACACCGCCAACGCCAGCGCAGAAAGCACACTTATCCGCGCCAGGCGCGAAAGCCTTTTACCGGAGTATGGCATCGTACCTGCACCTGCCCTCCGCAGCCACGAAAAGCCCGTTCGGAACGCAGACTATCACCTGGCCCGCCCTGGATATCTCTCCAGCCTTTACGCAAAGTTTTTTGGGGCAGCTGGAGCTTACGATTCGCGCTGCGCCGCCACTGATGGAGACGACCACATCGCCCAACGGCGCATCGACCACGATGGTCGTATCTGCGTTTGCCGGCACCGCCGCAACGACACGACCGCCAACCACAACGACAAACCGCCGCGCATCCTCCGAACGGCGAAGCGCAAAGGGCAACACGCCAACGACGACCACAACGGCGAAAACGATAAAGTCGCCCCACCGAAGGGAAAAAAGGCGCCTTATCTTATCCATCCGTGCTCCCGGTACCACTGCACCGTCTTCGAAACGCCGGCTTCAAGATCAAACCTTGGACTGAAGCCAAGCTGACGGGATATTTTGCTCGAGTCGGCAACCCAGGGAGAGAGTAGCTCCCGGACCTTTTGGAAGGATAGCAGCGGCGCCCTTTGCGCGACGAGTGACCACGCCTCGTCGAGCACAGCAGCGCCCCACAAAGCCAGCGCGGGGAGCCTGATTATAGGTCTTCCGCCGAAGGCGCGGGAGACGACGCGGGCAAACTCCCCCCACGTGTGCACAGCGCCGTCGGTGACGAAGTACGTCTCCCCCACCGCCGACGGATGCTCCATCGAGAGGACCACAGCCTCCGCGAGGTCCTCGACGTACACGATGGAGAACCTTCGCTTCGGGTCGCCGACGACGGGAACAAAACCCATGCTCGCAAGCCTGAAGTAAAAGAAGATGTCCCTGTCCCTGGGGCCATAGACCGCCGGCGGGCGGATCACCGTCACGGGAAGCCTGTCGGCAAACTCGTTGGCGTACCTTTCGCCCAAAAGCTTGCTTTTGCCGTAGTCGGAGAGCGGAGCTGGCAGCGTGTCTTCGCCTATGGGTTTGTCTGAGGGTCGAACGGCGGCAAGCGAACTCACGAGGACAAAGCGCTCAAGCTTTGGCGCGCGGCGCCCGCACCACTCAAGCCAAAGGCGAACTGCCTCGCCGTTCACCTCGAAAAGGTCGCTGCGCCTGCGGGCTTTGGTCAAACCCGCGATGTGCACGAAATAGTCGGGGGGATCAACATCGCTGACCGTGTCGGGGGCAAGGAGATCGCACCTTATCACATCGACGCCTTCGGGCAGGTGGTCGGTTCTGCTTGTGCCCCTCGCCAGGACCACCACGCCAAACCCCCTGCGCGCCAAAAGCTCAACAACTGCGCTGCCTACAAAACCCGTCCCACCTGTGACGAAAACCCTCTTCATCGCCTGCCGCGGCTTTTGAAGATCTTCGCGAACCATCCGAATCCCGAAAACCGCGCCTCGTAGGTGACGCGGTACAGCATCACCGCCCCCAGAACAAGCATAAGTATATTCCCGCTCCACATAGCCAGCGCTGGAGGGAGGATGCCCCTGTCGGCAAGCTCCTCGCCACCTATGAGGAACGCCCAGTAGACGAGGAAGAATCCGAACGAGAGCCCCACCGCCATCCCCAGCCCGCCTCTGCGCGCCCAAGCGCCAACCGGCGCACCAACCAAAAGAAAAGCCAAACACGCAAAGGGGAGCGAATACTTCTTGTGAAGCTCGACTTTGAGCTTTCGCATATAACGTGTGGCGTCGCGGAGCTCCACAAGCTGCCGCCTGAGGCGGGCAAGCACCTTCTTTTGGCGCAGAAGCGCTCGCTTTGTGGGGTTAGCCCTGAGTCGCCACTGGCGCCCGCGCGGGCGAAAGAGGGAGTCGACGGCGCAGGCGACTATGCTGCGCATGGCACATCGGGCTTTCTCTATGCGACGCGCAGTCTCAGATATCCTGTCCTTCAAAGCCGATATCGAAAGCTCTCTGTCGCCTCGGCGTGCGAGCTTTGCCTCGCCAAGCCTTGTGCCCAGATCCCCGATCCTTATCACCTGGCGGCTGAATCGCGCCCGTATGTATCGCTCGGGGTCGTCGGGGTCGAGCTCGTGGATCTCGCCGTTTTTCAGCGTGAAGACGACGGCATCTCCCTGCGGGTCGTAGCGAACTTCGCCCTCGGGCGCAACTATCACGCGAGGCTTCTGACCGCGGCGCTTCTCGTAAAGCGTTACGCCGTAGAGCTTGCCCGCCCTGTCGTCCACGCGATCAACGTAAAGCTCTATGCCGGGGAACTCGTCGATGAAGACCCTGGGACGAAGCGTCGTAAGCGGCTTTTTGCGGTGTATCTGCACCATAAGCACCTTTGCGCGGTAGTTGGCTTCGGGAACGACCTTATCGCCGAAAAGCACCATACCAACCGAAACAGCCGCCATAGCCAAAGCCGCGGGCAGCATAAGCCTCCAAAACGGTATCCCCAAGGCTTTTGCCGCAGTTATCTCGCTGTCGCCCGAAAGCCTGCCGAAAGCCATAAGAGAAGCGACAAGGCTCGACATCGGCACCGCAAGCGAGAACATCCAGGCGAGGTTATACAGAAAAAGCCTTAGCACCACAAAAACGCCAACGCCCTTGGCGATTATCAGATTGAGGATGTCGAGCAAAAAATCAAGAAGGAGCACGAAAAGTATAACCCCAAGCCCGCCCAGAAAGGGCGGGATAAGCTCGCGGATTATGTACCTGTCGAGAACCTTCACCCAAAGGGCTTAGTTGTCGCCTGCCCGCCTGTCGGCAAGAAGCTTGCCCCTTATGCCCACGTTCTCGGGCGGATTCTCCTTCACAAGAACAACTATGTGCTCTATCCCGTAGACCTCAAAAGCGACCTCGTAAACGCCCTTGACGAGCTTTCGCTTCTGCTCAACGCTTATGGGCGGACCCTCGACCACAACAGTCGGCATCGGAAACCTCCCTGAAAGGCGTTAGCCTGCAGTCTAAAAAAAGCATTGGCGCTTCGTCTGACAAGAGGATTATCAAGCCGTTTGCGTTCGGCACCCAAACAAGTTATTTTGTTTTGTTTGGATGCGGGAGGTTTCTATGCCGTTTGAGGAGGCTCGCCAGGACATCCTGCCTGTGGACATCGAGGAGGAGATGAAGCGCTCCTACCTCGACTACGCCATGAGCACCATAGTTGGTCGTGCGCTGCCGGACGTTCGGGATGGGCTCAAGCCCGTTCAGCGCAGAATCCTCTACTCGATGTACGAGATGGGCAACCTCCACAACAAGCCCTACAAGAAATCCGCCCGGGTCGTTGGTGACGTTATGGGGAAGTACCATCCCCACGGCGACGCAGCGATATACGACGCCCTCGTTCGGATGGCGCAGGACTTTTCGATGAGGTACGTCCTTGTGGACGGTCAGGGCAACTTTGGCTCCGTCGACGGCGACGCCCCCGCGGCGATGCGATACACCGAGGTTCGGATGTCGCGGCTTGCCGAAGAGCTTTTGGCGGACATCGACGAGGAGACCGTCGACTTCGTCCCCAACTACGACAACACCCTCAGGGAGCCGCGGTTTCTGCCGGCGAAGTTCCCGAACCTGCTCGTAAACGGCGCATCTGGCATAGCCGTTGGGATGGCGACGAACATCCCGCCGCACAACCTCGCCGAGGTCGTCGACGCACTGCTGCACCTCATCGAAAACCCGGACTGCACCGTCCAGGACCTCATGCGGTTCCTGCCCGGTCCGGACTTCCCCACGGCGGGCTTTATAATAGGCAGGGGCGGTATAAGGGAAGCCTACGAGACCGGTCGTGGGATAATCACGCTGCGCGCGAGGATGTACGTCGAGCAGGGGCAGCGCGGCGCAAGAGACAAGATCGTCGTAACGGAAATACCGTATCAGGTGAACAAGGCGCAGCTCATAGAGCAGATAGCCGCCCTCGTCCAGTCGGAGCGGCTAAAGGAGATAGCCGACATCCGCGACGAGTCCGACAGGGAGGGCATGCGCGTGGTCATAGAGCTCAAGCGCGGAGAAAACCCACAGATAGTTGTGAACAAGCTCTACAAGCTCACCAAGCTTCAGACGAGCTACGGTATAATAATGCTTGCGCTTGTTGATGGTCGACCGCGCGTGCTCAACCTCAAGCAGATGCTCGCCGCCTACATCGACCACAGGCGCCAGGTGGTGATAAGGCGAACCCGATTCAGGCTTCGCAAGGCGCGGCAAAAAGCCCACATACTTGAGGGGCTCAAAACCGCCCTCGAGAACATCGACAAGGTCATAAACATAATCCGCAAAAGCAAAGACACCCAAACCGCTAAAGCGAGCCTTATGAGCCTGCTTTCCCTCTCGGATGCTCAGGCACAGGCGATACTCGACATGCGCCTGGCGCGCCTAACCTCCCTCGAGCGGTCAAAGCTTTTGGCGGAGCTTAAGGACACGCTGATGCTCATAGAAAAGCTTGAGGGCATTCTCGCAAGCCCACAGAAGGTGCTCGACGTCGTCGCGGAGGAACTCGCGGAGATCAAAAAGGAATACGCCGACGAGAGGCGCACCCAGATCCTCGACGAGGAGGGTGAGATAGCGATCGAGGACATAATAGCCGACGAGGAGATGGTCGTTTCGGTCACGAGGGGGTGCTACATAAAGCGGACGCCGGTTTCGCTGTACCAGTCGCAGCGGCGAGGCGGAAGAGGCAAAACGGCGATGTCGACGAAGGAGGAGGACTTCGTGGAGAACCTGTTCGTCGCATCCTCACACGACACTATGATATTCTTCACCAAAAAGGGCAAGGCATACTCCCTCAAGGTCTACGAGATTCCCGAAGCCGGGCGGTACTCGAAGGGGACGGCGATAGTGAACCTGCTCCAGCTCGAGCCCGGGGATTCCATAGCCGCCACGGTCTCCACGCGGGAGTTTTCGGAGGATGCCTTCGTCCTGTTCGCGACGCGGAAGGGCTACGTCAAAAGGACGCCGCTTTCCGCCTTCCGGAACGCCCGACGGAGGGGGATCGTCGCGATAGACGTCCCCCAGGACGACGAGCTTATAGCCTGCGAGATAGCCTCACAGGACGAGGACGTGATGCTTGTGACCCGCGGGGGGATTTCGATCCGTTTTCCCGTCGGTCAGGTCAGGGCAATGGGGCGCACCGCAAGGGGCGTTATAGGCATAAGGCTTCGCGAGGGCGATGAGGTCGTCGCGATGGTGGTCGTAAAGGACGAGGGGAGCACGATCCTCTTTGCCGCCGAAAACGGCTACGGCAAGCGCACGAAAACCTCCGAGTTCAGGCGCCAGAGTCGGGCTGGCTTCGGGGTCATAGCGATGCGCACCACCGAAAAGACCGGTCCCGTGGTCGGCGCAGTCGAGGTGACCGACGAGGACGAGATCGTAATGGTCAACTCCGACGGAATGCTTGTGAGGACATCCGCGGGCGGGATATCCGTCATGGGGCGCGCCACGCAGGGGGTAAAGCTCATAGCGCTTGCGCCCGGACAGAAGCTCACAGGGCTTGCCAAGGTGGTCGAAAAGGAGCAGCAGGAGCAACCCATCTAAGCGTCGCCCCCGCGGGAGCTCAGCGCACCCGAAGATAACACGCCGCCAACCGAAGCGCCCAAGCGAAAAAGAGTCCTCGTAAGCACCTGCGGAAACGCAGCGCCGAAGATCTTGGCGCCCCCGCCCAAGGCCTTCCCTGGCGCCCGTCCCGTAGATGCCACCATCGAAAGCCCGGAAAGCCACCGTCAAAACCTTGCCGCCCCGAACGCAGCCCAAATGAGGCAACAAGCCGGCCCCACAGGCGGGGGCTCTTCGAAAAGGCTCACATCCGCTCGATTATCGCCGTGGCAAACTCAGACGTCCTTATGGGCTCCACGCCCTCCATCTGGCGCGCGAGGTCGTAGGTGACCTTCTTGTCCTGGATGGCGCGCTCAAGACCCTTCTCGATCAGGTCGGCGGCTTCGTTCCAGCCGATGTAGCGGAGCATCATAACGCCCGAGAGGGTGAGGGAGCCCGGATTGACCTTATCCATGCCACGGTATTTCGGCGCCGTTCCGTGGGTAGCCTCGAAGAGGGCGATGTAGTCGCCGATGTTTGCGCCGGGCGCCATCCCCAGGCCGCCAACCTGCGCGGCAGCAGCATCGGACATATAATCGCCGTTTAGGTTCGGCATCGCCAGAACATCGTACTCGGCAGGGCGAAGCAGAAGCTGCTGGAACATCTGGTCGGCGATCCTGTCCTTGATGACGATCCTTCCGCCGGGGTCTCCCGGAGGTCTTCCGCCGCGAAGGTGGGCAAAGGCGCCCTCCTTGTGATAGGGCGTAACGCCGTCCTCGCCCTTCACCATATCCCAAAGCTCGTCCTCAGTTATCACGTAATCCCTGAACTCCTCAAGCGCCACCTCGTAGCCCCAGTTCTTGAAGGCACCCTCGGTGAACTTCATTATGTTGCCTTTGTGGACGAGGGTGACGCTTTTGCGGTTGTTCTCGATGGCGTACTTTATCGCCTTGCGGACGAGTCGCTTCGTGCCGGTCTCGGAGATGGGCTTTATCCCTATCCCCGAGTCGGGGCGGATCTTTTTGCCGAACTCCTTGTCGATAAACTCGATTATCTTTTTTGCCTCGGGCGAGCCCATTTCCCACTCGATGCCGGCGTAAACGTCCTCGGTGTTTTCGCGGAAGACGACGACGTCCAGAAGCTCGGGGTGCTTCATCGGCGATGGAACGCCCTTGTACCACTTCACGGGTCGCACGCAGGCGTAGAGGTCGAGGACCTGGCGGAGCGTGACGTTTAGGCTCCTGTACCCACCGCCCACGGGCGTCGTGAGCGGACCCTTGATGGCGACGATGTGCTCCCTTATCGCGTCTATAGTCTCCTGCGGAAGCCACTCGCCCTTCACCTTCTTCGCCTTTTCGCCGGCGTAGATCTCGAGCCAGTGGATCTTACGCTTGCCCCCGTAAGCCTTCTCCACTGCAGCGTTCCATATGCGCATCGAGGCGCTCATTATGTCGGGACCGATCCCATCGCCCTCGATGAACGGGATAATCGGCTCGTCGGGAACGACAAGCTTCCCATCTACGACCTTGATCTTCTCCGCCATACCCTCCTCCTTTCAGCCTACACTTACTTTGTAAATATGACCTTGGTTGCAAGCTTTCTTTTGCCATCCGTTGCGGTCGCAATGTACACTCCAGCGCCGAGCCTGACGTCGGGATGCCAGACGTTGCCAAAAACTCTGTCCACAGCGCGCCCGCCAAGGTCGTAGATAACGACGTCCCAGCCCTCGGGCGCAGCTACAACGCACTCGGAGTTGAAGGGGTTCGGGAAAACGCGCAGAAGCAGATGCTGATCAGGCGTCCTCATCTCATCAACCTTCGTCACCGAGTAGCTTATAAGCTCACTTTGCGTTTCGGTGCCCGTGAACGCATCGGTCGCGTGGTATTTTGCCACCCCGACCTCAGGCGCAAGCCAATGGGTTATCGGCGGCACAGCTCCGCTGTCGGAGTAAATCACCATACCGCCCATCGAGACCTCTATTATATACCAACCGGACATCACGAGTCTGAGGCAGCTGGCAAACTCTCCCGCGGGCACGACAACATCCTCGAACCCATCGGCGCGCCCGGTAAGCTCAACGCGCAGCCAGTACGTATAACCCTCCTCATCCCAGGTCGAGTCCATCGTCATGGCGGGCCACTCGTCGCCTACCTCGAAGATCGTCGGCATAAACTTCACAGGAGGCGAGGAAGTTTGCACCACGTAGTACCCGTCGTCGCGGATCTGGAAGTAGGTGGTGTCGAGGTCGCCTGCCGTGTAGGAGCTATCGACGGAGATGTAGGCGACGAAACCGTCCATCGTCGTAACATCAACGATCTTGCTCAGGATTGTATCGATCTCGCCCTCGGAGGAGTCGCGCATAACCCACCTGTTCCCAACGGCGAGTGGCATGTAGGTGCTTGCATCAAGCGCCCAAAGCGACGATGCAGCAAAGATCAAAACGAGCGCAACCCCAAAGCCGCGCATGGCAAAAACCCCCTTTTGACTCACAAGGCGAAATCGCCGTGCTTTTTTATGTGCTCCTCTATCCCGCCGTCCTCGATGATCTTAAGCATAACGGGCGGCATGGGCGTAGCCTTGACCTCGAAGCCTTTGGTCAAGTTCTTGATGACGCCCTTTTCGAGGTCGATCTCGACCTCATCGCCGGCGTCGAAGCGGTCGGTGTCGACCTCCAGGACGGGCAGACCGACGTTTATGGCGTTGCGGTAAAAGATTCTGGCGAACGACTTCGCGAGGATGCACGCAACCCCGGCAAGCTTTATTATCCTTGGCGCGTGTTCGCGCGATGAGCCAAGCCCAAAGTTCTTGCCCGCAACGATTATGTCGCCGGGCTTCACCTTCTTGGCAAACTCGGGGTCGGCGTCCTCGAGAACGTGCTTGGCAAGCTCGGGCAGGTTCGTCCGAAGGTGAAAATACCTGCCCGGCGCAATGTGATCGGTGGAGATGTTGTCGCCGAACTTGTGGACCCTGCCGCGCAAAACCATCGAATACCCCCTTGCTGAAAACCTCCATCAAATTTAAAGGAGCTTGTCCTCGCTGGCAACACAAATCAAAAGACGAACAGAGGCAACCCGCACTATCGCCCCTTAAGCCCCTCAAGCTCCTTCCGGAGCCTCCTGTTCTCCTCCTCGAGCCTCTCGACACGCTCCAGAAGCTCCTTTATCGCCGCTGTGTTTATCGCAGTCATGTGGTCGTAGTTGAGGGCGTAGTGATCCGTCTTCCTCACAAGCTCAGGCAGAACCTGCTCCACCTCCTGCGCAATGAAACCGTAGTCGTATCTGCCCCTTACGGCGTGGTCGAGGTCCTTTGCGTCGGAATTCGGGTGGTTGTCGCTGCCGCAGACTATGCCGCTGAAGTCGCAGTCGGCGCCCATATCGTTATCCCCGTCGATGAAACTATGAAGGGCACCAGACGGAAAACGTTGTTTTCCTTCACCAATTGCGCTACCGCAGCGCGCACCGTGCAGACCGCGCTAAAGTTGGGCATTCCTCGCCTCACCGCAACCTGTCCCCTCCCAATGAACCTTCACCCACAAGACGTCGCCGAGCGTAACATCACAACGCCCCTCGCTGTTGAGCGTCACCAGGTGCGCCTCATCCCAGATGTTGTCGCACTTGTTGCGTCGTCATATAGAATAAAAACGCCTGGACTCAGAGGAAGCGCCTGGGGTCAACTATCTTTCCTGCGATAGCCGATGCGGCAGCCGTTGCGGGGGAGCCCAGGAAGATGAACCCCTCGGGGTTGCCCATTCTGCCGTGGAAGTTTCTGTTTTGGGTCGACAGGCACTTTTCGCCGTCGGCGAGGACGCCTTCGTGAACGCCGACGCAGGGACCGCACCCGGGTGCCAGAACGGCGCCGCCAGCCTCGACGAATATCTCCAAAAGCCCCTCGCGCAGCGCCTGCAGGAAAACCTCGCGCGAGGCTGGAACAACGATGAGTCTGACGTCGGGATGAACGTGCTTGCCCTTGAGGATCTGCGCGGCAACGCGAAGATCGGATATCCTGCCGTTGGTGCAGGTGCCGATGAAAACCTGGTCGATCCTTATGTCCTCCTCCTCCGCCTCGCGCGCGGTCTTCGTGTTGTCGACGGTGTGGGGGAAGGAGACAGTGGGCTCGATCTTAGAGAGGTCGAACTCGTAGGTCTTCTCGAAGTAGGCGTCGGGGTCGGATTCTATCTTGCGGAACTTATCGCCCCGGCCTCGGGACTCGAGGTAGGCTTTGGTCACCTCGTCGGTGGGGAAAAGTCCCGTTTTGCCGCCCGCCTCTATCGCCATGTTGGCGATGGTGAAGCGCGATTCTATATCGAGCGCCTCTGCTCCGTCGCCCACAAACTCCATCGCCTTGTACGTCGCTCCGTCGGCGCCTATCGTGCCTATGATGTGGAGGATGACGTCCTTGGCGAAGACCCCATCGGGAAGCTTTCCCTTAAGGACGAACCTGTGCGTCTGGGGGACTCTGAACCACGTTTTTCCCAGCGCGAAAGCGAGGGCGACGTCGGTGGATCCCATCCCCGTGGCGAAGGCTCCCAGCGCGCCCGAGGTGCATGTGTGCGAATCGGCGCCGACAACGATCTCGCCGGGATTTACGTAGCTTTCCACAAGCCTCTGGTGGCACACGCCATCGCCCACGTCCGAGACGACCGCACCCGTCTTTTTGGCGAACTCGCGCAGCATCTTGTGGGCGTTGGAAAGCTCCTTGCGCGGGCTGGGAGCTGCGTGGTCGATGAAGAGAATCTTCCTTTCGGGATCAACGACCTTAACGAGGTTCATCTTCTCAAGCTCCTGGACCGAAAGCGGTCCTGTCCCGTCCTGGACCATTGCGACGTCGACAGGCGCAACAACGAGCTCGTCGGCGCTGACATCACGACCAAGATGCTCCGAAAAGATCTTCTCCGAAATCGTCTTCCCCATAGCTCCTCTCCTTGCTTTGACCACCCAATTTCGAAAGCTAACCGCCTATGCCCCTGGGCGCAAGGCGTTTGATGTCAGGTCCTATCGCACGACACAAAGCCTTTTGCGCACAAAGCGCCCCCTTCTGGTCACAAGCTCTGCGACGTAGAGCCCTGTGGGCAGGTCACCAAGCTTTACGCGCAACTCGCCCAAAACGGGTCGCCTTACGACCTCGCGACCGAGTATGTCGTAGATCCTCGCTGTTCCGGCGGGCGCCCTGAAGACGACCTGCTCGCCCGTCGCGAAAAGCCCCGGCGCACCCCCCAGATCACCGCCATCGGAAACCCCGGCAAGCTCGAAGGGCGCGTCCAAAACGGTGTTGTGCCCTGGCTCGATCACGACGTCGGAAAAGACAAGCTCGAGGGTATCGTAGCTTACGCGCACGGTGTACTCCCCGGGCTCGAGGAAGCGATGGTAGATCCCCTGGAAGCTGCAGGTTCGCGGGGGGAAAGTTGTGTCGGTCACGCCCTCCACGACGACCACAGCGGGCAGCGGCTCGCCGGTTCCTGCATCGTAGGCGCGAACCAAAAGACCCTTCTCGAACATCCTGTCGAACACGTAGAAGATGCCCCTGCCAACCCTCGCGGCTATCGTGTCGATCGTATCGCCGTGCCAAAAGCACTTGTTCGTTATCTCCATAAGGATCGCGCAGCAGCCGGTGTACCAGTAGGCCCACGTTTGCAGCTTGGGCTTTGTGTTGTATGCGGCGCGGCATTCGTAGTGCTCGCCCGCAACCTCCGTCTCGGTGTTGTCGGCAAGATCCCAGGCAACCAGGGCATAGTGGGGGTAACCCTCACCGTGGTACGATCCTGCATCGACGTCCCACCAGCAGAACCAAAGCTTGTTGCCGCCCATAGAGTCGGGCGAGTGGAGATCGAGGACAACGGAGGGTCTGTAGTAGTCTATAAGGTCCCTAAGGACGACAGCCTCCTGCTCCGACCAGGGGTATGGTCCCTTGTAGTTTTCGCTTTGGGGGTCGGTGACGTCGTATTCGTCCCATCTGAACTCGTAGTTTCTGTTCGGGTCGACGCCGTCGTAGAGGGTGTCGAAGACGCCGTTTCCGTTGTTGTCGCGCTTGTTTTTGCGCCAATGGATGGTGTGCTGAGGTCCTTCGGTCATCACAACCTGCCTGCCCTCGGGGTTGTCGACGGGGATGAGCCATATCTGCAGCGAATCGAGCCACTTCGTCACCCTCTCATCCACGCCGTAGTGGGATGTGAGGTACCGCAGCAGCCACATCACGACCTCGGTTCCCGCGGGCTCCCTTGCGTGCTGACCGCCAACCAAAAGTACGCACGGCTCGGGCTCGTCGAGCGACGCGTTGTCGGAAAGCCTCACTCCCACGATGGGAAGGCTATCCTGCGTGCTCTGTCCCAGGGTCTCGACATGGCATATCGACGGGAACTCGTCCGCCAGCTCGCCCACTTCGCTTAGGACTTCGTCGTAGGTGTGGTATCGCGGGTCGACCTCGGGTGGCTGCGCCAAAACCGCCGAAAACAAAAGCACACCAACCACACCAAAAAGGCGGACCATCCCAAAGCCCCCTATTTGCCGAACCTTGCGCCGAAAAGCAACGAAAACCCGAAGTTGGTTATGCTGTAGCCGCTTGCGGAGGCGATGGCAAGGGCTATTTGCATCTCTGCGTAGGGTCTTATGGGCATCTCCCGCAAAAGCACTTCGACTCCTCCGCCCAGGTCGAATCCGAAAGAGGTTGTGCCCGACCCCGCGCCTATCCTCACTCCGCCAGCCACAAACGGCTTGATGCTCTGAACGCGCCGCATGAAGTAGACGAGATCAAAGGCAGAGCCCGTTCCGAGCAGGAAAGAAGTCGAGCTTCCCGCATAAAGGTTCATCAGGCTTGCACGGGCATAAAGCGAGCGGTAGACCGGGACCATCCCCTCAAAAGTCATTGTAAACCCGACCTCCGAGTCGCTGGAGCCGTCGATGCTTGTGGTCATAAGCTGCATTCCGACCCCGCCTCCGGCGACAAGCCCGCCGCAAAACGCCGCAGACACCAAAAGAAGCACAGACAAAAAAGCCCTCATAACGCTACCCCCAAGCTTTCGGGACTACCTAACGTTAAAAATTTGGCAGCTGTGGCGCAACCCTTTTTAGATAACCTCGACGACTTCGCCGTCGCGCACGTAAACTCGCCTGACGCGCTCCGATATGCCGGTGAGGATTTCGTAGTTTATCGTATGAGCCCACCTTGCGTGGTCGTCGGCGGTAATGCGTTCGGTGCCCTGCCTGCCTATTATGACGACCTCGTCGTCGAGCTCGACCTCCTCGTCGACCTCGACCATCGTGGTGTCCATGCACACCCTGCCCAGTATCGGTCGCTTTTTCCCCCTGATGAGCACTTCGCCGCGGTTGGAGAGCGCTCTCCTGAGCCCATCGCCGTAGCCGGCGCGGATCACCGCAACGCATGTGGAGCGACGGGTCACATACGTCCTGCCGTAGCTTATGGACGTCCCCGGCCCGAACCTGCGCAGCTGAACGACACGGGTGCGAAGCGAAAGCACAGGCTCCACCGAAATGCTGCGACGAACCTCCTGCGACGGGTAAAGTCCATACGCCAATATCCCAGGGCGAACGCAGTTGCCGTATATCGGATGTGCCAGGATACCCGCGGAGTTGGATATGTGCACAAGTGGGATATCGATTCCGCCCCTTTTGAGTGTTTCGACGACCTGTGCGAAGCGTCGAAGCTGCATCCTCGTGAACTCCACGTCGGAGGGGTCGGTGCTGTCGGCGACGGGGAAGTGCGAGAAGACCCCCTCGATCTTCACGTTCGGCAGGCGCGCCATAGCCGCTATCTCGCCAACGGCGTCGTACCACGGAAAGCCGGTTCTCCCCATACCAGTGTCGACCTCAACGTGGACCCTGACGACCTTGCCCGCCTTCTTCGCCTCAAGCGACAAAGCCTCCACAAGCGGTCTTGAGACGGCGTTTGGCGAAAGGTCGTGATACACCACAGAGGGCACCTGCTCGAGCGTTGGCGGCGTGAGGACTATTATCTCCCCCTCGATTCCCGCGTCGCGCAGCTGAACGCCCTCCACGAGGGTGGCGACGCCAAAGCGCTTCACGCCGTGCCGCTGCGCCTCGCGACAGATCGGAACAACACCGTGACCGTAAGCGTTGGCTTTTACGGCAAGTATGATCTCCCTGCCGCCGCACCAGCGGCGAATCGCCTCGAGGTTCCTGCCGAAAGCGGAAAGATCAACCTCGCAGAAGGTCTCGAGGTAATGTCCGCGTGGGTCGCGCATCACAAAAATTTAAGGCAACACAAAGCCTTCGAAAACGTTTTGTTGCAAAACCGATTTGCCACAAAAACACAACAAGCTATATTTGAACCAAACAAAGCGGGAGGTGAACGGTGAAGCTTGTGTGGCTGGGGCATGCGGCGTTTCTGCTGCAGGGAAAGAAAAACGTATACATCGACCCCTACAACCTGGTGGGTGATCTGCCAAAGGCGGACGTGGTCCTCATCACACATCCCCACTTCGACCACTGTTCGCCCGATGACGTCGCCAAGATTTCGTCTGAGCGCACTGTGGCGGTTGCGCCCCGGGGCTGCTCGGTAAATCTTCAGACCACCTTCGTGCAGCCCGGCGACGAGCTTGTCTTCGATGAAGTCGTGGTGAAGGCTGTGCCTGCGTACAACGTCGGAAAAAACTTCCACACGAAGGCGAACAACTGGGTCGGCTACATAGTCCGGATGGGCGGGATAAGTGTGTATCACGCGGGTGATACCGACGTCATCCCCGAGATGGACGGTCTTTCGGTGGACGTTGCGCTCCTTCCGGTCGGTGGAACGTACACGATGGACTGGTCCGAGGCTCTCAGAGCGGTCGAGATGATAAAGCCCAAGGTCGCGGTTCCCATGCACTACGGCAGCGTGGCAGGAAGCACCACCGACGCACTCAACTTCTGCAACAAGTGCCCCACAGAGTGCAAGGTCCTCGAGCAGAACCGCCCCTGGGAGATCGAGCTTTAGGTCATGCGGGGGATTTTGGCGAAAACGCTTCTTCTGGCGCTTTGGTGTGGGCTTGCGCATTCCGCACAGCTTTGCCCCACCCTCTCAGTCGGCGCAGGGCTGACCGAAAGCGCCCAAAAGCACATCTGGACGCTCCAGCTGCTCTGCCCCGTAGGTCGGGGGATCGCGGTCGGAGCGAAGATTTCGCTCCAAAGCCAGAAGGAGCTGGGCGCATACGCGCTCTGCGCCCCGCAACCGTTTGGGGGGAGGAGGGTCAAGCTCCTTTTGCCCGTCTGGTTCGGCGCGAGGGTCCCCATCGGCGGAAGGCTAAGCTCCGCGGACGCGGACCTCGCCCTGGGAGCGCAGACCGAGCTCTACCTCACCCCGCAGATCTTCGCCCAGCTCGGCGGCGCCTTCGCGCTGCTGGAGAAGGGATATGAGGTCGGCGTTTCGCTGGGGTATCGCTTCAACTTCCCCGACGCCGACGGCGACTGGATTTCGGACGGAGACGACAGATGTCCGAACACGCCCCGGGGCGCAAGAGTAGACGACCGCGGCTGCGGCATCGACAGCGACGGAGACGGGGTATACGACGGGCTTGACCGCTGCCCCCAAACCCCGCTTGCTGCGCTTGTCGATTCGCTCGGCTGCCCAAGGGACTCCGACGGTGACGGTGTATACGACGGCGCCGATAGGTGTCCCGAGACACCCCGCGACATTCCAGTCGACACAACGGGCTGCCCAAAGGACACAGACGGAGACGGCGTGCCCGACTACGCCGATTCGTGTAGCCAAACGCCCAAAGGCGCCGTGGTGGACCGAGCGGGCTGCCCCATAGACACAGACGAAGACGGCGTGCCCGACGGAATAGACCAGTGCGACGGCACACCCACGGGCTTCGAGGTCGATAGGTTCGGCTGCCCAAAGGTGCCGATGCTGAACGGCGAAACGGTCCACAACCTGTTCGACGACGCGCTCGAACTCACCGCATTCGCGCTGAACCACCTGCAGCGCATCGCAAAAAGGATTAGGGCGTATCCCGACAGGAAGACTGTGATAGAAGTTTACACCGACACCGAGGGGAGCTTTCAGTACAACCGCAACCGCGCCCGCGCGGTGGGGAGGAAGATAGTCGACTTCCTCGAAAGCCAGGGCGTCGACCCCGACTGCGTCGAGATTGTGCCTATGGGCGAAAAGGATCCCGTCGCGCGCGGCTGGTCGGCGCAGGCAAAGCGCAAAAACAGAAGAGCCGTATTCTACATGCGCAAGCCCGAAGCACAAAAAGCGGGGGGATAATTATGTCGACCTACAGGAGGGTGCTTTTCGCAGTGCAGGCGCTTGCCCTCATCGCCTGCCTCGGGGCAGAAACGCTTGATCCGGTCAGGGTTTACATCGGCGAGAAAAGCGCGCCGCTTAGGACAAAAAGCGTCGTCGTCTTCCCTCAGGGAGCCGTCGTCGAACGCAGCGGGAAGATAAACATACCCGCCGGGGAGACCAAGATCGTAGTGAAGTATCTGCCGCAGCGCGTCGACGAAAACTCCATCCGCGTCGCAGTATCTGGAATCGCGGGCGGAGGCGTGGGCGGCGTCGAGGTCTTCCTCGACAAGTTCATCCCAAAGCCCATAAAGCAGCTCCGCGACTCGATCCAAAAGCTCGACGACAGACTCGACGAGCTCAAATCGGCAGAGGAGGGCATAAAGCTTCGGCAGAAGTTTTTGGAGTCGATCGCTTCCCTCGGCGGCGTTGAGCAGAGCCAAAGCAGGCTTTTGCTTTCGCCGCAGAACTTCGCCGCCACGGCGCGGTTCATCGAAAGCCAGTACGACGAGCTTATCGCCGCAAGCACGAAGATAAAGCGCGAGCGCCGCAGGGTGCAGGAGATAAGATCAAAGCTAAAGGAGCAGCTGGACAGGATGACGGGCGCAGTGCTGGGCAGGGGATATCGGGTCGAGGTACCTGTGTGGTCTTCGGGCGGCGCGGCTACGGTCGTTGTGCGCTATACCGTAAGCGGCGCAGGATGGACGCCCCAGTACGACGCAAAGTACGACGAAAAAACCGGCAAGGTCGAGCTCGTCTACTACGGAACGGTGTCGCAGAGCACGGGCGAGGACTGGAGCAAGGTCAAACTAACCCTCTCGACGACACAGCCCCGGGCTGGAACCGAGCCGCCTGAGCTTTCGATCTGGTATTTGCGCAAGCGCACTCCCCGCAGGCTCCCGCCCCGTCCGCGTGGCGCAGCGGCGCCGGTTATGAAGGAGGCGCTGGCGCTGGAAGCCGCATTCGAACCCGAGGTCACAGAAGCCGTGCGATACGGCGAGCGGATAGTCTTCGAGGTGCCGGGGCAAAAAACCGTCCCCGCCGACGGACAGGAACACAGACTCGTCGTCGCAAAATTAATGCTCGACGCCCGGAAAAAGTTCACAACTGTCCCGAAGCTCGACCCAAAGGTCTACGTCACGGCAAAGTGCAAAAACAGCTCGGACTACATCCTGCTTCCGGGAAAAGTCTCGGTCTTCCAGGGGAACGAGTTCGTCGGGACGCAGTGGATCAGGGAACCCATCGCCTTCGGCGAGGAGTTCACCGTCGCTATGGGACCCGTCAAACTCTTCGACGTCGAACGGAAAAGAACAAAGGAGTTCAGCGAGCGAACAGGAATAATCGGGCAGAACAAAAGGGAACAGTTCACCTACGAGATAACAATATCCAACAACTCAGCCAAGCCCGCGACGGTCGAGGTCGTCGACCAGATCCCCGTATCCGCCGATGAGGACATAAAGGTCGTCGACGTCCGCTTCGAACCCTCCCCCGACGAGACCGACAGGGACTTCGAAGGGCAACTCATCTGGTCGGTGGAGCTTGAGCCGAACCAAAAGAGGAGGATAACGTTTTCCTTCGCCGTCAAATATCCCAAAAACGTTGTGGTCGAAGGTCTTTAGGCAAGGGCAAGGAGGTTTTGATATGCACCTTGTGGGCAGGGTAGCCATAGTGACGGGCGCCGGCAGGGGGATAGGCGCGTCGGTTGCCCGGCTTTTGGCGAGCCACGGCGCAAAGGTCGCCCTCGTCGACGTAAACGAAGAAGACCTCCAGAAGACGAAGTCGGAGATAAGCTCCTCGGGCGGCACAGCCGAGGCGTTTTTGTGCGACGTGTCGGACTGGGATGCGGTAAAGCGCACAGCAGACGCCGTAGTGAACCTGTGGGGGCGCATCGACATCCTCGTCAACAACGCGGGCATAACCAGGGATAACCTCATCGTGCGCCTCTCCCCCGAGGACTGGGACGCCGTCGTCGCCGTCAACCTCAAGGGGGCGTTCCTCTTCACCAAAGCCGTGGCGCGGCAAATGATGAAGCAAAGGTACGGGAAGATAGTCAACATCTCGTCGGTTGTGGGTCTTTCGGGCAACGCGGCGCAGGCAAACTACTCGGCGTCCAAGGCGGGGCTTGTCGGTCTTACTAAAAGCACCGCCAAAGAGCTTGGCGCACGCGGAATCCGATGCAACGCCGTAGCACCAGGCTTCATTGAAACGGATATGACCAAAAACCTCCCCGAAAGCGTGGTCAACGACTTCATAAAGCAAACCCCCCTGGGTTATGCCGGCAAACCCGACGACGTTGCCCAGCTTGTTATGTTCCTCTGCTCGCCCGAAAGCGACTACATAACGGGCGAGGTTATACGCATCGACGGCGGCATGGCGATGTGAGATGACACCCATAGACGAAACGCTCGACGCAGCCGTACTCGAGGTTGTGCGGCAAAGCCGCAAGCTGAACGAGGCGCAGATAAGGGCATCAAGACCCGAGGGCTTCGTCCTCTCCTCAGCTGGTGCCGGAACGGGGAAGACGACCCTCCTTGCCGCGCGCTACCTCAGACTTCTGGCGCAAGCAGCAAAAACGCAAAGCCCAGCCGAAGCCATAAGGTCAATCGCGGCTATGACCTTCACCGAGAAGGCGGCGGGCGAAATGACAGACAGAATAAGGGCGGATCTGCTCTCGCTCTCCGATGGGCTGGGCGAGGGGAGATGGTTTTCGCTCTACCGCCTTCTGGACTCGGCGAGGGTATCGACGATTCACTCCTTCTGTCTCGAGCTTTTGCGGCGCT
This sequence comes from uncultured bacterium, assembly GCA_965552135.1. Lineage (GTDB taxonomy): Bacteria > UBP14 > UBA6098 > B30-G16 > B30-G16 > CBEVQY01. Next base: position 97,862 of record CBEVQY010000002.1, read on the forward strand.
ATCCGCTCGAAGCCGGACTCGACCCGGGCTTTTCGGTCAATCCGCTTGCGGCGCCAGTCGACGAGTACGTAAACGACTTCCTCAACCACCTCGCCGCCGACCCCGAAGGGAGCGAGCTGCTACTTTCGACCATCAAGCTTATGTCCCGAAGGGCGCTTCGCGAAGCCCTGGCAGAGCTCTACCGAAAACGCCCGCTGGTGCACAGGCGCGCAAAGGAGCTTGCCGAATCCGACCCCGAACGCATCGCTGGGATATGGATGGATGAGCTCAAACGAAACCCGCGCACCAAGAGAGCAGAAGATGAGGACCAGCGTGCTTTGGCGCTTGCGCGGGCAACCGTTGGGCTTGCGAGGCTATACCTTCGCCTCGATGAGTTCATCTGGCAGGGCTACGACCGCGCGGCAAATATTGACTTCGCCGACATACTCCTCCGCTTCAGGGACCTCCTGCAGCGCTTGGAAAGCTCGGCGCTTGCGGCAGAGCTACCAAAGCACATCCTCGTCGACGAGTTTCAGGACACATCGCCGCTGCAGTGGGAGATCATAAGGTCCCTTGCCGAGCGCGCACAAAGCGCCCTTTTTGTCGGGGACGAGAAGCAGTCGATCTACATGTTCCGCGGCGCCGACGTTACGGTCGTAAGGCGCGGCGAGGAGTTTGTGAAAAGCCGCGGCGGAAAGCCCGTCCCCCTCAAAACGAACTACAGAACGAAAAAGCGCCTCCTGGAGCTTTTAAACAAAATCTTCTCCCACGACAAAAACTTCGGCTCAGCCCAACGCGATTTCGAGGCTCGCCCGCAGCCGCTTGTGTCGGGTGCAGGAGACGGCGGCGAGCTTTGGCTTGTGGAGGTAGAAATCCCCGAAAGCGGCCAGCAGAAGGCGCCGAAGTGGCAATACGTAGTCGAAGCGACGTGCAGGTTCGTAAGGGCAGCCACCTGCGGCGAACTTGCTGGCTGCAAAAGGATCCCCGCGGGCGAAATACTCGTCCTTGCCCGAAAGCGCAATGAAGTCTTCGAGATCGTTCGCATGCTGCGGGAGGGCGGAGTGCGAGCCATCCCCCTCGCCGAATCGGGGCTCTTCGAAACCACGGAGGTGAAAACGCTCCTTTGCCTGCTCGAGTTCTTGGATGACCCGCGGCGAAACGGCGCACTCGCGTTCGTGCTCACCTCGAGGGCGTTCGGCGTATCAGAAGACGAGCTTGCCGCCGTATCCGAAGCCCCCGGCGCCACCCTGTGGGAAAAACTTTGCGCAATCTGCCAAAATAAAACGGACGAAGGCAGACCCTGCAGGGCTTTCCTCGTCATCGATGACCTCATCTCCCGCCGCGAAGAGCCCGCAGATCGCCTCCTCGAGCGCTTCCTGGGGTCCTCCGACATCTTCCCCGCACTCTGCGGAGGGGACTACGACGTTGCGCCCGGGAACATGCTGCGCTTTTTGGGGATAGTCCGTCGGCTTGTGCGCGGTGAGGGCGCAAACCTGCACGACCTCGTCCGCGCGCTGCGCGCAATGGCAGAAGAAAACGCAGTGGGACTTGCACCGCCAAAACAGGCTGCCGACTTCGTCAGGGTAAGCACAATACATTCCGCCAAGGGTCTGCAGGCGGATACCGTTGTCGTCGTCGACCCGCTTGAGAGGGTGGGATCCCGCGACAGGATAATCCTCGCCGACCTGCCCCTCGAAGGTGCCGGCGAAACGACCTGGCAAGGATTCATCCCTAAACTAAGCGGCACCAGAAAGCCAAAAATTCAAGAAGAAATCCTCAAAAAAAGCGAAACCCCCAAGAGGGAAGCGGAGTACACAAGGCTTATGTACGTAGCCTTCACGCGCGCGAAGGAGCGCTTGGTCCTTGTGGGTGCGAAGGAAGGGTCGAAGCTTGGCAACAGCTTTTTCTCCAAAACGTTTGCCGCACTGGCGGACCTGCTCGACGGGGACCCACCCGAGGGCGTCGTGTACATAAAGGCGTCCGAGATCACTGCTCCGCCGCCCGAGGAAAGGCAGCCGAAGCCGAGGAGGGCTGCCGGCAAAGACCTCTCCGAGCCCATCCTGTGGGGTGCACCGAAGACGCAGAGCGTCACCGACTTCGTCGAGTCCGAGATGCTCCCCACTCGCGGTAAAGCCGCGCAGCCATCGGGCATCGGCTTCGGGCAGCTTGTGCACAAACTCCTCTCCTTCGCACCGTTCGAAAGCGCCTCCGAGGCGAAAAGGACCGCCGAAAGGATCGCCCCGGGCGAGCCACGGCTCTCGAAACTCGCGGCGACCTTCGCCGAAAGCGAGTTCAACAAAATCCTCTTGCGCCACAAGGGAAGAATCCTGAAGGAGGTTCCCATCTGGTTTCGCGAGGGTGAGGACCTGCTGCTCTACGGCGTGGTCGACGTAGTGCTGCCCGATATCCCCGCGGTCTGCGACTATAAAACCGGTGCCCCACGCCCCTCCGACAAGCGCCAGATAGAGCTCTACCGCCGGGGCGTGGCAAAAAGCCTCGGCATCGCCGAAGACGAAGTCAAGGCTTGGATCGTAAGGGTATCGGAGGAGAAGGTAGTGCACGAGGAGGTGTAAGCTCTCCTTTCGATTTATGCCTTGACAACGTCCGCGGGCGGGGCGATATTTCATCGCCTTGCGGCGGCGTGGAAGGGGGAAAGGTGAAGCCAGGAGGGTCTTTATGCGCATCGACACGAAGGTCGTCGTTGGCAAAGGCAGAGAGTACGACAAGCAGACGATGGCGATAGTTCCGCCGCTTTACTTTTCGGCGGTTTACGCCTTCGAGAGCGCGGAGCACGGCGCAAAGCTCTTCGAGGGCGAGCAGGAAGGATACATCTACACGAGGCTCGGCAACCCGACGCTGCGCGAGCTCGAGGAGAAGATGGCTTTCTTAGAGGGTGGCGAAGCCGCCGCCGCAATGGCATCTGGGATGGCAGCGATCTCGACGACGATACTCGCACTGTGCAACTCCGGCGACAACATCATCGTATCCTCACCGATATACGGCGGTACGTTTGCGCTGCTTGAGCGGCTTCTGCCCAAATGGGGCATCGAGGTCAGATGGGCTAAAGCCTCGGACTTCCCAAACGAGATCCGCCGCAAGGGGCTTGTGGACCAAAACACAAAGCTCATCCTCACCGAAACGCCAGCCAACCCAACGCTCGACATAGTCGACCTTGAGGAAACCGCAAAGCTCGGCAAGGAATACGGCATACCCACAGCCGTTGACACCACCTTCGCGACCTTCTACTTCCAGCGCCCGCTGGAGCTTGGGATAGACATCGTCATCTACAGCGCCACAAAGTACATCGGCGGACACAGCGACGCCGTGGGAGGGATAGTAATATCCTCGAAGGAGCTTATTCAGAAGATCAAGGACGAGACCGCCGCCGACCTCGGCGGCGTCATGAGCCCGATGAACGCCTTCCTCTTCCTGCGCGGGCTGCAGACGCTCGCTGTGCGGATGGAAAAGCACCAGGCAAACGCCATCGCCGTCGCAAGGTACCTCGAGGGGAAGGAGCAGGTGGAGCGCGTCTACTATCCGTTTTTGGAGAGCCATCCGCAGTACGACCTCGCGCGCCGGCAGATGAGCGGCGGCTCGGGAATGGTGACCTTCATACTCAAAGGCGGAAGGGAAGCGGGAAGAAAGTTCCTAAACGCTCTTAGGCTCTGCACTGTGGCCGTGAGCCTGGGCGCGGTGTGCACGCTCATCGAGCACCCTGCATCGATGACGCACTCCACATACACCGACGAAGAGCTCGCCGAGGCTGGAATCGACCAGGGGCTTATAAGGATATCCGTAGGCATCGAGAACCCCGACGACATCATCGAGGACCTCGAGAGAGGTTTTGCCGCAATATCGTAAGATGATCCAGATTTACACCGGCAACGGCAAGGGTAAGACCACAGCGGCGCTGGGGCAGGCACTCAGAGCCTGCGGACACGGAATGAAGGTCCTCATGATCCAGTTCATGAAGGGGGATATCGAGTACGGAGAGGTCAAGCTCGCCCCGAAGATCCCTGGCTTTGAGATAAAGCAGTTTGGCCTGCCGACCTTCGTGGAGAAGGGGAATCCCTCGCCCGAGGACCTGCGCCTCGCTCGCGAAGGGTTCGAATTCGCCCAAAGCGCGGTAAAAAGCGGAAAGTACGACATGGTAATCCTCGACGAGCTCAATGTTGCCATCGACTTCGGTCTTATAGAGCTTTCCGACGTCCTGCGCCTGCTTGACGAGGCACCAAAGGAGCTTGAGATCGTCATAACCGGTCGCTACGCCCCACGCGAACTCGTCAAACGCGCCGACCTGGTAAGCGAAATCCTCGACATAAAACACCCATACCAAAGGGGACAGAAGGCAAGAAGGGGGATAGAATATTAGCTGGGAGGTTCGACGAGATGGTCTTCGGCGTTCCCAAAGAGCTTCCGGTTTTCAAGACGATACCCGAGTGTCGGGTCAGCCTTTCGCCCGCGGGGGTCAAGGAGCTTGTTGAGCTTGGTGCGGACGTCTACGTCGAAAGCGGAGCTGGCGCAAACGCCGGATTCTCCGACACCGACTACGAGAACGCAGGCGCAAAGATAGTCTACTCCAAGGTCGAGGCTTACAAGCGCGCCGATGTCGTCGTCAAGGTCAAGCCGCCACAAGAGGAGGAGTACGACCTCATCCGCGAGGGGCAGGTGATAACCGCCTTCTTCCACCTCGTGACGGCGCCCAAGGAGCTTGTAAACGTCCTGCAGCAGAAAAAGACCACCGCCGTGGGCTACGAGATAATCCAAACCTCCGAAGGTGAGCTTCCCGTCGTCGTCCCGATGAGCGAAATAGCGGGGAAGCTCTCCGTGCAGATCGCGGGGAGGCTCCTGGAAAGCCCGAACAAGGGTCGCGGCATACTTCTGGGAGGGATCCCAGGCATACCGCCCGCGGAGGTGGTGATACTTGGCGCAGGCACCCTCGGAAGAACCGCCGCACGAAGCTTCGCAGGCATCGGCGCAAACGTCTACATCCTCGACATAAACCGCAAAAAGCTCGAAGACATCTTCCACCAGGAAAGCCCGAACATAACGACCCTTTTCGCCACGAAGCACTGCATCGAAAAGCTCGTCAAGTTCGCCGACGTCCTTGTGGGCGCAGTCCTCGTCCCCGGAAAACGGACCCCGGTGCTTGTGACGAAGGAGATGGTCTCGACGATGAAGAAGGGCTCGGTGATAATCGACTTCTCCATCGACCAGGGCGGATGCGTCGAGACGAGCAAGATATCGCCCTGCGGTCAGTTCACCTACTCAGTCGACGGCGTCATACACTTCTGCATGCCGACGGCGACAACTCTTGTCGCCAGAACGGCAACCCACGCCCTCACGGGCGCAATAACGCCCTACCTTAAGGCAATCGCACAGTTCGGATTCGAAAAAGCGCTTGAGGTGTGTCCGGAGGTGGCGGAGGGGATTTACATAAAGGACGGAGAAATCACAAAGGAGTACCTAAAATGAGCTGGCTTTCGGAGTACAAGCGCAAGCTTTGTAGCTTCGAGGAGGCGGTGTCGGTAGTAAAGAGCGGCGACAGGGTTTACATAAGCGGTAACGCCGCCACCCCGTTTGAGATTCAAGAGGCTCTTGCGCAGCGCAAGGACGAGCTGCGCGACGTCGAGGTTACCCACGTCCTCCTCTGGGGCGACGACCCCCTCTCAAAGCCCGAGATGGAAGGTCACTTCCGGCACAACTCCCTCTTCGTCGGTCCCGGCGACAGAGCCGCAGTCAACGAAGGACGCGCAGACTACGTTCCCATATTCCTCTACGAAATCCCGAAGCTCTTCTACTCGGGCGAGATGCCTCTTGACGTCGCATTCGTCCACGTCTCACCGCCCGACGAGCACGGATTTATGAGCCTTGGCGTCGAGTGCCTCTGCTCGAAGGCTGCCGTGGAAACGGCTAAGACCGTCGTCGCACAGGTGAACGACCGCATGCCCCGAACGCTCGGCGACTCATTCATCCACATATCGCAGGTTGACAAGATCGTCGAGGTGTCTCGCGACCTGCCGGAGCTCGTCCCCGCCGAATTCACCGAGTGCGAACGCAAGATCGGAGAGTACATAGCAGAGCTTGTGGAGGACGGCTCCACGCTCCAGCTGGGGATAGGAGGAATCCCAAACGCCGCCCTGAAGGCAATGGAGGGCAAAAAGGACCTCGGCGTGCACACGGAGATGGTCTCCGACGGGATAATGGAGGCTATCGAGAAGGGCATCATCACCGGCGCAAGGAAAACCCTGCACCCCTACAAGGTCATAGCGACGTTTTTGTTCGGCACAAAGAAGCTGTATGAGTTTGCGCACAACAACCCCATCTTCGAGATACACCCAACCGACTACACCAACGACCCGTTCGTCATCGCCCAGAACGAGAAGATGGTTGCGATAAACTCTGCCATCGAGGTCGACATAACGGGTCAGGTTTGCTCGGACTCGATAGGTACGCGGATTTACTCGGGCTTTGGGGGTCAGGTCGACTTTATCCGCGGCGCTGCGCGCTCGAAAGGCGGGAAGCCGATAATAGCTCTGCCCGCCACAGCCAAGGGAGGTAAGATCTCGAGGATCGTTCCTGTGCTGAAGCCCGGCGCGGGCGTTGTGACCACGCGCGCCGACGTCCACTACGTCGTCACCGAGTACGGCGTGGCATACCTCCACGGCAAGAACCTGCGCGAACGGGCGCGAGCACTCATAAACATAGCTGCGCCACAGTTCAGAGAGGAGCTCGAGCGCGCCGCAAAAGAACGAAACCTGATCTGAGCTATGCCCCAGGCGCCGCCGCGAGAGTACATCGAAAAGCTCGTACGCCTCGAGCTTGAAACAGACATAGGCGCAGGCGACGTAACAAGCTCCTCCGTCCTGCCAGAGGGCGCGAGGGCGGAAGGGGTCGTTCTGGCGAAGGCGGAGGGAGTGGTTGCAGGCATGCCCTTCGCCGAGGCGACGTTCAGGCTCCTTTCGGAGGACGTTGCGTTCGAGCCGCTCGTGTTCGACGGCGCGCGGGTCAAACCACACGATGTCCTGGCGCGGGTTCGTGGTCCTGCGCGGATGGTGCTTGCTGCCGAAAGAACGGCGCTCAACTTCCTGTGCCACCTGTCCGGCGTCGCAACCCTCACAAGGAGGTTCGTCGACGCCGTCGCGGGAACGAAGGCGAAGGTCCTCGACACGCGCAAGACGCTGCCGGGGCTGCGCCCGGCGCAGAAATACGCCGTCCGCTGCGGCGGTGGCGAAAACCACAGAATGGGGCTCTTCGACATGATCCTCGTGAAGGACAACCACATCGCCGCGGCAGGCGGGATAGAGAAGGCGCTCGATGCGCTCTTTGGGCGCGGAAAGCCAGAGCTTCCCGTCGAGGTCGAGGTCGCATCGCTCGGGGAGCTTGAGGTCGCGCTGAGATACCCGGTCGACAGGATCATGCTCGACAATTTTTCGCCCCGGCAGGTCGAGGAGGCGCTTGCGCTTCGCGAAAGGCTTGGCAAAGACGTGCCGTTTGAGTGCAGCGGCGGGATAACCCTCGAAAACGTCCGCGCGTACGCGGAAACGGGGGTGGAGTACATCTCCATCGGTGCGCTGACGCACTCGGCGCCCCAGCTCGATATATCGCTTGAGCTGCGGATAAGCTAACGCAGCTTCGCCCGCGCAAGGATTTCCCGCGCCGCACGCTCCGCAGAAGCGATTACCTCATCAACGGAAACGCCAACGGGCGCACCATCCCTCACAACGACCCTGCCGCCAACAACCACACACTCAACGTTCTCCGGACCTGCGCCGTAGAGGATCTGGGAGTACACATCGTCCGACATCGGCGCCACCGACTGGGGTTTCCGCAGGTCGAGGACGACAAGGTCGGCAAGGAAGCCCGGCTTTATCTTCCCCGCAGCAAGCCCCAAGGCTTCTGCGGCATCTGCGGTGGCAAACGACAAAACGGTCGACGCCGAAAGAGCACTCGCACCATACTTCACCTTCTGCAGAAGGGCAGCAAGCCTCAGGTCTCGCCAGATGTCGTAGCGGTTGTTGCAGCCAGCGCCGTCGGAGCCAACGAGAACACCGATCCCCATCTCGACCATCCTCACCACGTCGGCGATGCCCGACGCAAGCTTCAGGTTCGCGCCGGGGCAGTGGAGGACGTGTGCCCCGCTTTCCCGAAGCATGCCAAGCTCTGCGTCGTCCAGGTGGATGCAGTGCGCGACGAAAGCCCTTTCAGAAAGCGCGCCGAGCCTGAAGAGCGCCTCGATGTTCCCCCAGCCGTACCTCTCGCGGAACAGCCTGGTCTCCTCTTCGTTCTCCGAGGCGTGTGTGTGGATTTTGGCGCCGGCTTCGTTGGCGAGGGCGACTATCTTGCCCCACATGCGGTCGGTCACGCCCAGGAGGAACCGCGGGCAGAGGACGTACTCCGCCGCAGGTGCACCCTCGTATTCGGAGAGCATCTTCTCCGCAAGCTTTATCTGCTTTTCTGCGGATGGGAGTGCAGCCGCGGGCGGCCAGAGGTCCACGTTGTCGGCAATCGCAAGCCCCGAGAACACCCGCAGACCAACCTCCGCGCAGGCGTCGAATACAGCCCTCTGATGATCGAACGTTCCGAAGTCGAGCGCCGTCGTCACCCCCGAAAGCAAAAGCTCCAAAGCCCCAAGAGCCGCAGACGCGTAGAGGGTGTCGTAGCTGTGGGCAAGCTCAAGGGGAACCGTTCGCCTCTCGAGCCACTCCAGAAGCGGCATATCCTCCGCAGTCGCCCGGAATATCGTCTGGCAGAGGTGGACGTGTCCCTGCACAAGCCCGGGGAGAACGACCTTCCCCGCGGCGTCGATGACGTCTGCCCCTTGAGCCTCAAGCCCATCGCCGACGCGAGCAATGCGCTCGCCGTCGACGAGGACGTCCGCCACGCGGGGCTCGGTCCCGTCGAAGGGAACGATGAGCCCGCCCTTTATGAGGATCGCCATCGCAAAACCTCCGCCAAAAGCGCTAAGCCTTCTTCACGACCACGTAGCTTCTGGGTCCGCGGCGAAATACCCTCCTCATCAGGGCAGCGACACCAACCAGCCTGAGGAGCTCGTACACAGCGCCGCTCAGAAGCGCCTGCGCGAAGACCAAGAATCTGATCAGTCTGCGCGGAAGCCCAAGCCTCTCCGCGAGCTTTATTGCGGCACCAAACGCCGCATCGAAAACACGACCCCAAAGGCGCATCTCCCGCTCGAAGTCGCCGCGCTCCAGAACCGCAAGCCCAAAGCTTTCGGCAAGCTCGGCAAGCTCCTCGGGCCTAAACGCCGTGTGGATGTATCGCTCGCCCTCAACGCCGAAGCAACGCAGCACACCAACGTCCACAAGGTGCGGTCTTTTTTTGTGCCAGTTGGGGCAGGTGATGACGGCAACGCCGCCCGGCGCAAGCAATCGCGCAATCTCCGAAAAACAAAGCCTTGGCTCAGGCAGATGCTCAACCGTCTCGCTGCAGACGATAAAGTCGAAAGCCCCCGTCCGGAGGGGAACCCTTTGGGCATCGCCGCAGATGAGGTTAGCCTCCGCAACCTTTCGCCTGGCGCGAAAGAGAACCGCAGGGGAGACATCCAGACCAAAGAGCCTGAGTTTCGAAAAAATGCGCTTCGCCTCACGCAGATATACCCCCGCCCCACAACCAACATCGAGCCAAGCGCCCTCCCTGCCGTACCGCCGGAGAAGTTGCCGCACAAACCTCCGCCTCGCCCTGCCCCAGCCGCTTAAGTAAACTATCCTCTCCTCGGGATAGAGCCTGCCTACAGCTTCGTAGAAGGCGAAGTAGTCTTTGGGGTTAAAGCTCGACCTCCTTGTGTCGGGCTGCATGGCAGTTGAGGTTAACGGCGACGGGGAAGGTCGCTATGTGCAGAGGATACTGCTCTATGAACACCTCAAGCGCCGTCGTCCTGCCGCCTAAACCCATAGGACCTATGCCGAGCTTGTTGATCTCCTCCAGAAGCTCCTGCTCGAGCTCGGCGTAGAAGGGATCGGGGTTACGCTGCCCTATTTTGCGCAAAAGCGCCTTTTTGGCAAGCCAGGCGCACTTGTCGAACGTTCCGCCAACGCCAACGCCAACTATCACCGGCGGACACGGGTTCCCGCCCGCCTGATCAACGGTCTCGATGACGAAGCGCTTGAAACCCTCAACGCCATCCGCCGGCTTGAGCATCTTTATCCTGCTCATGTTCTCGCTCCCGCCGCCCTTGGGCGCAACAACTATCCTGAGCCTGTCGCCCGGAACTACGTCGAACCATATGACGGGCGGGGTGTTGTCGCCGGAGTTCGGCTCGCGCTTCAGGGGATCAAGCAAAATGCTTTTGCGAAGGTACCCCTCGGTGTAGCCCTTCGCAACGCCTTTTGTGATCGCATCCTTTATGTTGCCGCCCACAACCTTAACGTCCTCGCCGATCTCGACGAAGAGGACGGTAAAGCCGGTGTCCTGGCAAAGCGGCATACGCTCCTGGGCTGCAACGTCGTGGTTCTCGAGGATCTGGCGCAATATCTCCCTGCCTACGGGCGACTCCTCCTTCTCGTACATCTCCTCTATCCTGCGGCGAACGTCCTCGGGGATGTAGTAGTTGGCGTCCATACAAAGCTTCGCCACTGCCTCGGTGATCTTTTCTGCTGGAATCTCCCTCATCTCTACCCTCCAGGCTTTCTTACCTTCGCGCGTCGATTATTGTCCGCTCCACTTCGCACTGCAAAAGCTCCTTCACAAAAGCCTCTATGCCCAGCGATGCGCGGTACAGGCTCGCGCGGGGGGATATACCCTGCACGGTGAGGATCCTGTTTGCCTCGTCCACGACGACCTCCGTGGGCTGGACCTTGACCACATCGGCGCCGAAGCTGCGCACAAACTCGACCATGCTGGCGTCGTCACCCACGGTGATTATCGGCTTGACCTTCGCCCTCAGGATGAAAGCCAGAAGCACCGCGCCGTATCCCATCGCCCCCAGTGGCTTTTCGCGCACAAAGAGCCCAGCCACAAGGTCGCGCAGCTCCGCAAGGACCTGCGCCTCGGTGCCGTCGCGCAAAATCGACGACAAAACCTTGACGCAGCCCAAACCGCCGGGGATGATGAGCGCATCGAGCTTCCGCGCATCGACCTCGCCTATCCTGAAAACCTCGCCCCTGAACACCTTCCGCGCCTCATCGACGAAGTCGCGGACGGGCGCCGCCTTACGCCTCGGACCAGGAATGCGACGCTCAACGCTCTCCAAAGGAACAAGCGGCATCGGCTTGGCGCTGCAGCGCTCAAGCTCACGAAGCAAAAAGACAACGTCCCAAATCGAACTCCCCTCCTCAAAACCAAGACCCGAAAAAACTACACCCACCTTCTTCATAGCCTTCTGGAATTAAAGCCTATCCAACCCTCCCCACAAGCAAAAACTTCCTCTTGACAAAACGCCCCTGGGGGCGTATTTATGTTCTTGGGTGGGCGATTAGCTCAGCTGGTTAGAGCGCTACCTTGACATGGTAGAGGTCAGTGGTTCGAGTCCACTATCGCCCACCATTTTTATTTGGTTTGACAAGCCCCCGAAGGGGGCTTTAGTTTTTTGGCGTGGAGGGGCGCAAGCCGATAAGGGTTTCGGAGCTTGTGAGGACCGCCCGCGCCCTTGTGGAGGGTGGCTTTCCCGGCGGGGTTTGGGTTCTGGGCGAGGTTCGTCAGTTCAAGGTGCACTCGTCGGGGCACTGGTACTTCGTCCTGAGGGACGAGGCGGCGCAGGTAAACTGCGTTATGTGGCGCAGCGACAACGCAACCCTCGGCTGGACCCCGCAGGACGGCATCGAGGTCGAGGCGTTCGCACAGCCGACGATATTCGAAAAGCAGGGGCGGTTCCAGCTTATGGTGAGGCGCATGCTTCCCGCTGGTAAGGGCGCCAGAGCCATCGCCTTCGAGATGCTGAAGAAAAAGCTTGCAGCCGAGGGGCTGTTCGACAAAGCACACAAGAAGGCGCTTCCGCCCTTCCCGATGACGATAGGCGTCGTGACGTCGATCACCGGCGCGGCGATAAGGGACATCCTCAACATCCTCCGCCGTCGCGCCCCGTGGGTCACCGTGATAGTGCGCAACACGCTGGTCCAGGGGGAGGACGCCCCCGCCGACATAGTGCGCGCCATCGAGGAGTTCAATCGCTTCGGCGAGGTCGACCTCCTCATAGTCGGCAGGGGCGGAGGGTCCGAGGAGGACCTTTGGTGCTTCAACGACGAGGCGGTGGCGCGGGCTATCTTCGCATCGAGGATACCGATAATCTCAGCCGTTGGGCACGAGATCGACATAAGCATTTCGGACTTTGTCGCTGATCTCCGCGCGCCGACGCCGTCTGCGGCGGCGGAGCTTGCTGTGCCCGACAGAGCCGAGCTTCTGCGCCGCATCGGGATGCTACTGCGACGCGCCGCAACAAACATCGTCGCCCTCACAACAAAATACCGCGCAGCGCTGCAAAGCGCGGCACAAAGGCTTGAGTTCGCAAGCCCAAAGCACAGAATAGATGAGCTCCGCCAACGCCTCGACGCCGCACTCGAAAGCGCGCAAAAAGCCATAAGGCTCCTCTTCGAGCGCAGGAGGACCAAGCTTTCGCACCTTGCGGAGAAGCTCAGCCTTCTTTCGGTGGAGCGCATACTGGCGCGGGGGTTTTCGATAGTAAGGCACAGGGGCACAGTCGTTCGAAGCGCAGAACAGCTCTCCGAAGGCGACGAGATAGATATACAGTTCTATCGCGGCGGGGCTTGCGCAAAGGTTGCCACAATAAAACCCAGCGAGGCATCATGAAGAAAAGCGGCGACCTTACGGTATGGGTGGTGATACTTGTGATCATCGCCTTTTCGCTTCTTTCGGGCGATTTCGCCGAAACGACCACGGACTTCTTCCTGAACCACAGCCTTACGATCTTGCTTGTGGCGCTGGGAATGCTTTATTGGTGGTATAAGACGGACAGGAGAAGAGATGGCAGATAGAGCTAAAAAAGGGGATCCCTTTGGTCAGATAAAGAAGCTTGTTTCGCTTCGCGGCGAGCCTGAGCTTCAGGAGGCTTGGCGCAAGCTTGAGCCCTTCCTCAGGGAACGCTGGCGCGAGCTGCCCGAGCGCATCTTCGACCTAACCGAGTGGACCGAACCCTCCGAAACGCTGTCGCTTGTGCTTGAGATCATAAAGTCACTCCCCGGCAACCTCCCCATAAACCAGATAGCCGACCGCGCGGCGGAGATAATAACCAAAAAGCTTGGCTTCAAGGTTGTGCTCATAAGTCTTTTCGACCCCGCGCAGGGCGTGTTTGTCCGCACAGCACAGAGGGGGATCCCCAAGCGGAAGTTCGAAAAGCTAAAGAAGGAGCCCGTGCCGCCCTCCTACTACGAAAAGTACATGAAGGACGAGTTTAAGGTGAGCAACTCGTACCTTGTGAGGTGGTGGCACTCCAAGGGCGACGACGCCTTTTCGTACATTCCCCCCTCCGACGAGGACTCGGAGTGGCGCCCCAACGACATGCTGCTTGTTCCGATCCTAAGCCTCGACGGCAAGCTTTTGGGCATGATATCCGTCGACAAGCCGCCCGGCGGCAAGGTGCCGTCGCGGAACCTCATAGTGGCGCTTGAGGTTTTAGCGGCGGAGATGTCGCGCGCAATCGAGGAGGCGAGGATCTACGAGCGCACAGAAAGGCGCCTGGCGCAGATGGAGTTTCTGTACGAGATAAGCTCGCGGGCAAACCTCATGCGCGACGAAAAGGAGTTCCTGAAAAGGCTTTGCACATCACTCAGGGAGCGCTTTCAGCTTCTGTGGGCGGGAGTTCTTTTGAGCGACAGCGACACGGGCACCCTATATGTAGCCGCCCAGGACGGGCTTGACGACATACGCTTCAACGGCATCCGCTACAAGATAGGCAAGGACGGCGGCGTTGCGGGAAGTGTTGCCGCAACGGGACAGTACAAGATCATAAACGACATAACCGCCGGCAGGCAGAGGTATCTGCCCTTCCACCACAAGGCGCGCTCGGAGCTTGCCGTGCCCATACGGCAGAAGGAGCGGGTTTCGGGTGTGCTTGTGATAGAGTCCGAGCGCCCCAACGCGTTCACCCAGGAGGACAGGCGCTTCCTCAGAACCGTCGCCAACCAGGTTGCGTCTGCGCTCGAGAACTTCGCCGCAAACCTCGCCCGCGAAGACGAACTGAGGATCCGACGCGCCCTCTTCGAGGTCGGAAACGTACTGAGCTCAACACTCGAGCCCGCAAGGCTCTTCAGAAAGATCACAGACATCCTGCGCAACACTTTCAACTACACAAGCACGGCGCTCTTCCTTATGGACGAAAAGGGCGAATACCTTGTGCTCAAAGCCTTTGCGGGGAGCATGGAGCATGAAGTCGACAAGTTCAGGCTCAGGGTTGGCAGAGAAGGCATCGTGGGCTTTGTGGCGAGCACGGGCAGAAAGCTGAACCTGCCCGATGTGTCGAATTTCCCCATGTACGTCCACGGCTTCCCGGGGGTGAAGTCGGCTTTGGCTGTTCCGATAACGTACCAGGGCAAGGTTTTGGGCGTGCTCGACGTCGAAAGCGAAAAGTACAACGCCTTCACCGAGAGGGACGAACAACTCCTGGAGCTTTTCGCAAGCCAGATAGCGGTTGCGCTTGTGAACGCAAGGCTTTACGAAAAGCTCGAGGCGCTCGCCACAACGGACGGTCTTACGGGTCTTTTAAACTACCGCGCCTTTATGGATAACCTCAAGCGCGAAGTCCGCAGGGCGAAGCGCCTGAACCACCCCCTGGCGCTCCTTTTCGCCGACATAGACCGCTTCAAAACGTACAACGACAGCTTTGGTCATCCTCGCGGCGACGAGGTCCTGAAGCTTTTTGCCGAGATCGCCCGCAAGAGCTTAAGAGAGGATATCGATATCGCTGCGCGCTACGGCGGCGAGGAGTTTGCGCTGCTTGTGCCCGAAGCCACGAAAGAGGAGGCTGTGGACGTCGCCGAAAGGATAAGGAGGGCTTTTAAGCAGCAAAGCGCCAAGCGTCTTCTGCGGGAGGTGACGGTGTCTTTTGGCGTTGCGTGTTACCCCGACGATGCCGACGACGCCGAAACGCTCCTCAAAGCCGCCGACGAAGCCCTTTACGAAGCCAAATCACGGGGCAGAAACAGGACCTGCACAGCCGGACGCCCCAAGCCCAAAAGGGCGCGCAAAAGGTGACGATGGAAGAAACCGCCCGCAAAACGCTGGATGCGCTCGTTGAGCAGATAAAGTCGCTTCCCAAAAAGCGGCTTCCGCGGCATGTGGCGATAATCATGGACGGCAACGGCAGGTGGGCAAAAAAGCACGGGCTGCCGAGAACCGAAGGTCACCGCGCAGGGGTCAAGGCGGTGAAGCGCATAGTCAGGTTCGCGCCGCAGGTGGGGGTGAAGGTCCTCACGCTCTACACCTTCTCCACCGAAAACTGGCGCCGCCCGGCAGACGAGGTCAAAACGCTTATGGACCTCCTGCGCGAAACGACGCTGCGGGAGCTGGGAGAGCTCGTCGAAAACGGCGTAAAACTCGTCGTCTCGGGAAGGTTCAGGGAGCTTCCCTTCCCACAGCGCAGGGCGCTTGAGTATGCGATGTCGAAAACGGCGCAGGGGAAGACCCTCGTCCTAAACCTCGCCCTAAACTACGGCGGAAGGACCGAGATCACAGACGCCGCAAGGGCGCTGGCGCTGCTGGCGAAGAAGGGGGAAATATCCCCCGAGCAAATCGACGAAAAGCTTTTCGAAAAGCACCTCTACACCGCAGGTCTGCCAGACCCGGACCTGGTGATTAGGACGAGCGGGGAGATGAGACTTTCGAACTTTCTGCTTTGGCAAGCCGCGTATGCCGAACTATACTTTACCAAAACCCTCTGGCCCGACTTCGACGAGGTCGAGCTCTGCCGCGCGATAATCGATTACTCCAAAAGGGAGAGGCGCTTCGGCGGAGTGTGATAGATGGGCGCAGACAGAGTCGAAATAATGGGGATCCCGACGGACAGGCTCGGGGAGTGGTTCGAAAGCGTTGGGGAGCGCAGGTTCCGCGCCAAGCAGGTGGCGAAGTGGATATACGACAAGGAGGTCTTCGACTTCGAGCGGATGACTGATCTCCCCAAGCCGCTGCGCGCCTTTTTGGCGGAGCACGCCAAGATAAGCCTTCCCGAGGTGGTCGAGGTTGCGCGAGCAGACGACGGCGCGGCAAAATTCCTCTTCGAGCTTGATGACGGAAAGAAAACCGAAGCGGTCTACATCCCCGACCCGAGCCGCGACCGCCACACCGTCTGCCTCTCGTGCCAGGTGGGATGCCGCTGGGGGTGCAGGTTCTGCGCCACGGGAAGGCTTGGATTTATGCGAAACCTCTCGTCTACCGAGATCATCGGGCAGCTCTTCCACCTGCGAAGCTACATAAGGCTTGGCGGACACAAGCTCTCAAACGTCGTCTTCATGGGCATGGGAGAACCCTTAGACAACACAGAAGCCGTCCTCGACGCGATAAAGGTTATCCTCTCGGACTACGGCTTTGGTCTTGGGCACAGGAGGGTCCTTGTGTCCACCGCGGGGATACCTGAGGGCATACGGGCGCTTATGGAAAGCGGGCTCAAGCCGAAGCTCGCGATATCCCTAAACGCACCCAACAACGAGCTCCGAAGCCGCATCATGCCAATAAACGAAAGATACCCCATAGAGTCGTGGATCGGGCTTGTCGAGGAATACGCCAACTACTGCCGCAGATGGGTGACGTTCGAGTACGTCCTCTTCGACGGTGTGAACGATTCCCTCACCCACGCCGACGAGCTTGTGAGGCTCATCAAGGACCTGCCGGCGAAGGTGAACCTCATTCCCTACAACGAGGTTGAGGGCGCAGAGTTTTCCCCGCCGGACGAGAGGAAGGTCCTCAGGTTCCAAAGCTACCTTCTTTCGAACGGGATAGTTGCGACGATCCGCAAGTCGAAGGGTGGGGATGTTTGCGGTGCGTGTGGTCAGCTTGCGGGCAAAGCCGTGATGCAGGAGAGAGGCTAAAAAAACAATAGAAACGGAGGGTTCGATGGAGGTCCAGATAGAGCACCCGAGCCCCGTTGTGGCTGTGGTCAGGGGCGAGTTTTCGGCCGAAGAGGTATCGCAGAAGGTCGACGACTTCATCGAGCAGATAAGGCGCGAGGTTTTCATCCCCGGCTTTCGCCCCGGGCGAGCTCCGAAAGCGCTCATAAAAGCTCGCCTCGGCGATGCGTTCAAAAGGGAGCTTGCCGGAAAACTCGTGCAGGAGGTCCTGGAAAAAGCTGTGGAAGAGGAACCCGACCTCGAAAAACCCCTATACATCGACAACCCCAAACACGACGAGCTTGATGAGGGAAAACCTTTTTCGGTCGAGATCTACATCGAGACGAAGCCCAAGGTTGAGCTTAAGAAGTACAAGGGTTTCGAGCTGCGCCGCGCCCCCGTGCCCGTGACGGACGAGGAGATCGACGAGGCGATAGACTCCTTCCTCTACAGGTACGGCGAGTTTCAGGAGCGGGAGCGCCCCGTCCAGGAGGGCGACTACGTCGAGGTCAAGATTCCCCTCGACGGCGAGCCCGTGCCGATCCTCATCCCGCTCGACGACCCCGAGTACGCTCAGTTCTTCAAACCCCTCATCTCACACTCCAAGGGGGATCGGGTGACGATCGAGGCTGAGTTTCCCGAGAACTTTCCCGACAGGCGCCTGCAGGGCAGGGGGGGCAGCTTCGAGGTCGAGATCACGCGGGTGGTCGAGTTCGTAAAGCCCACGCTCGATGAGGAGTTCCTCCAAAAAAGACTTGGCAAGCCCGAGGGATACACAAAAGACGACTTCCGCAAGGAGGTCGCCGACTACATCCGCCAGCAAAAGCTCAAGAAGGCTGAGGAGGACCTCCGCGACGCGGTGATAGATGAGCTCGTCAAGGCGAACCCCGTCGAGCTTCCGCCCAAATACGTTGAGATGCGCGCGCAGGAGTTTATGGCGAAAACCTGGGACCTCTCGCGGGCAACCGACGAGGAGATAAAACGCCTGCTTGAGGAGATCAAACCCCACGTCGAAAGGCAGGTTGCCTTTGAGTTCATCGCGGAGGCGATAGCCGAGGCGGAAGGGATAGAGATAAGCGAGAGCGAAGCCGACGACGTTCTGCGGGGGTATTCTGCCCGCGCAGGCGTCGACTTCGAAACGCTAAAAAGGGTTGCCACAAGCGACCAGGAGGGCTTCTCGCTTCTGAGATCCCGGATGCTTCGCGACAAAGTGGTGGCTAAGGTCCTCGAGACGTGCCGCATAGTCGAATCGGAACCGCAGGAAGACGAAAAGAAAGATGAATGACCAGCGCCACGTTCCGCCAAGCCACTACCTAAGCCAAAGCTACGACAACAAGGAGCGTTTTATATCTTACTGGTATCAGGTGTATGAGGTTTTCGCAAGCTCGCCCGAGGTGGTGGTTGAGGTTGGCGTTGGCAGCGGCTTCCTTCGCGACTATTTGCGCAAACGCGGCGTTGAGGTCGTTGGCGTCGACGTAAACGAGGCGCTCTCGCCGGACGTTGTGGGCGACGTCACCGCGCTGCCGTTGGCAACAGGCACAGCCGACGTGGTCGTGGCGTTCGAAGTGCTCGAACACATACCGTTCGAAAAGCTGGAGGTCGCCCTCGAAGAGATGGCAAGGGTGACGAAAAAATACGTCATCATATCCCTCCCCCACCTGCGCAACTACACCTACTACAAGCTCCCCCGCCTTGGCGTCGTGGTCGTTCCTACGCTCCGCCACAGGTGGAGAAAGCTTCCACCCGAACACCTGTGGGAATTAGATCTCCCACCGGCAACGGTCGAGAACGTGAAGGCGAAGGCGAAAAAGGTGGGGCTTTCGACCGAAAGGGATTATCATATCCCCGAACACCCGTACCATCACATATTCAGGTTCAGGAAGCAAGGGAGGTAGAGCGATGTCGCTTATAACGCACATAAGCGCGCACCAGGTTTTGGATTCGCGCGGCAACCCGACGGTTGAGGTTTTTGTTTTTCTGGAGAGCGGAGCTGTGGGCTCTGCGCTTGTTCCTTCGGGCGCATCGACGGGCAAGCGCGAGGCGCTGGAGCTCCGCGACGGCTCGGAGCAATGGCACGGCAAGGGCGTCTCGAAGGCTGTGGACAACGTCAACGAGGTCATCGCGCCGAATCTTGTCGACCACGAAGCCCTCGACCAACCCAACATCGACCGCACCCTTCTGGAGCTTGACGGCACCGAGAACAAGTCGCGCCTTGGCGCGAACGCCGTTTTGGGCGTCAGCATGGCGGTTGCGCGCGCAGCAGCCAACGAGATCGGGCTGCCGCTTTACCGATACCTTGGCGGAGCCTGCGCAAAGCTCCTGCCCGTGCCGATGATGAACATCATAAACGGCGGCGCACACGCCGACAACAACCTCGACATCCAGGAGTTCATGATAGTTCCCGCGGGAAGACCCACCTACTCCGAGGCGCTGCGGGCGGGATCCGAAATCTATCACACGCTGAAAAAGCTTTTGGTGGAAAAAGGGCTGCAGACGGGCGTTGGCGACGAAGGCGGCTTTGCCCCAAACCTCGAGAACAACCGCCAGGCACTCGAGCTACTCGTCGAAGCCATCGAGAAGACGGGGTACAAGCCGGGCGAGGACGTCTTCCTCGCCATCGACGCGGCGGCAAGCGCGTTCTTCGAAAACGGAAGGTACAGCTTCGAAGGGAGGTCGCTCTCGTCCTCGGAGATGGTGGACTACTACGAATCGCTTCTGGAGGACTTCCCCATCGTGTCCATCGAGGATGGTCTTTCGGAGGACGACTGGGAGGGATGGCTCGAGCTTTCGAAGCGCCTTGGGGGACGAGTCCAACTCGTCGGAGACGACATCTTCGTCACAAACCCGAGGCTTATCGCAGAGGGGATCGAAAAGGGGGTAGCCAACGCCGTCCTGATAAAGCTCAACCAGATAGGGACGGTGACGGAGACGCTTTCGGCGGTTGAACTTGCGCACAGGTCCGGCTGGAGGACGGTGATCTCTCACCGCAGCGGCGAGACGGAAGACACGTTCATCGCCGACCTTTCTGTTGCCGTAGGCTCGGGACAGATCAAGACAGGCGCACCCTGCCGCGGCGAACGAACCGCAAAGTACAACCGCCTGCTCCAGATCGAGCTGGAGCTCGAGGAGACGGCGGAGTTCCCGAAGGTCGAAAAGCTTTACCAAACAACGTAAAGCTCGGCTTCCAAAGTCCCTTAGCGCGCCCAAAGCGCAACCCCAAAAAACATTTGCGGCGACTAATGAATTTCGTATACTGTAATTTGTGGAAATGGCTGGGAGGTTGTAAATGAATAAAATTGGGCGGTTGCTTTTGTTGCTTTTCGCAGGGGGGGGACTTTTATACGCTCAGCTCAGCTGTGGCTTTGTTGTTGATCTTTCTCCGCCGTATCTGGACGTTGGCGCGGGAGGATTTTATCCCGCCGACGGTGAGACCGTTTCGGTGCCGTCTGTTACTTTTGGAGCACACATTTCCGACGACGGCGCCGGCGTTTGGTACGACTACACATCCTCGCTTTCGGAGTGGGGCGGAAGCTGTCCGAGCCCTGCAACGTACATCCGCTGGTCGGTCAACGGCGGAGCTTTCGACACCCTCTGGGGCGCCACAGAGGCAACACAAACCTTCAGCCCGGGCGATACCATCACCGCCTGCATACACGCAATAGACGAAATCCACGACTACGGATGTTCGTGCTGCCCAAACGAGTTCGACACATGCTGGACGTTTTACATCCTTGCCTGCGATAGCTTCTGGGCTGAGAACACGTGCCCCGACAGCTGCGGGATCGCCACATCGTGCATCGACCAGCAGATGGACGTCGTCATCCATCCCTACCCTGGCATCACGGGAACGCTCCCCGCGGACCAGATCCAGATAGACGTTTACGTCAACGGTGCCTTCGTTGCGGGTGGCACCGCCGACGCTGTGGGCTGGGCGAGCCTCGTCGACTCAGTACTCACCATATTCCCGCCCACCGGAAGCTGGAACCACGGCGACACGGTGAGCATTTGGCTCTACTCGCTCACAGATTGCCCCAAGCTCGATTCCTTCTTCTGCGGCTTTGTGGTCGACACCGTTGCACCTGAGCTTGTGAGCCATTCCCCTGCGCTTGGGGAGACGTTGACAAGCGCAGTCGTTACCATAAGCGGCTCGATATTCGACGATTTCGTCGGCGTTGCCGTGGGGTCGACGTGGGTGGCGATAACAACTTACGACTCCACGGGAACACCAACGAACTACGACACGGTCTACGGGCTGGGCGATAACTTTTCGATCAACAGAACTTTTGCAAGCGGCGATTCGGTCGTCGTCTGCGTTCACGCCGTGGATAACGTCTACCTCCAGCCTCTTTGCACGTGCCCGCCAAACGAGCTTGATAGCTGCTGGTGGTTCAGGGTCCTCATAAGCGAGCCTTTCGGCTGGGTGGTTATCCCTATCGACTCGAACATGGACGGCATGGTTGTGAGCGCCTGCGACGACCAGAACATCATAATCCGCGTCTACGACAGCCACGGCATGCTCGCTTCGCCCGTGCGCCTTTGGGTGGAAGGGGTTCCCTACACCGACGCCGACGTCGGGATAATATCCACCGCCCTCTACGGCACCGACAACGAGACTCTGGAGGTCATCTTCGACCCCGTCGCCGCAGGTCTCACATGGAGCGACGGGATGTGGGTTCACTTCAGCCTCGACAGCGCCGTAAACGTTCTTGGCTTCAACATCGTCGCGCCGGTGGTCGATTCGTTTTTGGTTGATCTTTCGCCGCCTTTCTTCACGGGACTCCTTCCCGCCGACGGGACTATACTCTGCGCGTCGTCCGTCACGGTAAGCGCGGCCACCTACGATTCCATATGCGCCGGCAACGTCGCCATCGATTCGGTGCACATATCGGGCGTTCAGGGAGGCTCACCCGTCGACTACTGGCTTGACCCCACAATGCTGGGAATGCCGTCGTTCTCGTACGACATCACGGGGCTTGCCAACTACGATTCGCTTACCATCTGCGCCTATGCAACTGATCTGTGCCACGACTACTGCGGACCCAACGTTGGCGACACGTGCTGGACGTTTACGGTCCTCTGCGGCGAGATAAGCGCGGAGCTTGTTGAACCCATCGACACCAACGCGGACGGTCGGGTCATCTCCGACTGCGACGACCAGAGGATAATCTGGGTCATAAACCACACGCAGCCGCTCGATACCTCGAGCATATCGGTCGAGGTCTGCGGCGCTGTGTACACATATCCCGATCACCTCACCTTCTCCAACGACACGCTCTACTTCACGCCGGATCCCCTTTGGTCCGATGGTGACAGCTGTGGTTTCTGTCTGAACTATGTTGCCGACGCGACGGGTTCGACCCTTCCCGAGCCAGTTTGCGGCTGGGTTTTGATAGATCTTTCGCCGCCGGTGTTTGAGATTGTTGCGGGTCCTGTTGATGGGGACACGGTTTATTCGGGCGATGTGACGGGCGCGGTCTCGGCGTTCGACTCCATCTGCGGCGCCGCCGACATCGACTCGATCACTGTCACGACGAGCGTGAGTGGCTCGAGCTGGGTTTTCGTCGACTCGACGTATTCGATTGGCGGGCTTGTTGACGGCGACGTTGTCACCGTTTGCGCCTACGCTCACGATGACTGCGCCGACTACTGCGGACCGAATTACGGCGACACGTGCTGGAGCCTTGTCGCCGCCATAGGCGCGGTAAGCGCAACGGTGGTTGAGCCTGTGGACCTCAACGGCGACAGCATCGCCATATCGACCTGCGACGACCAGAGAATTCTGTGGGTTTTGGAGCACACCTACGATCTCGTTCCCGAGTCGCTTGTTGTCGAGGTTTGCGGCAGCACCTACGTTTGGGGCGACCCCCATCTTTCGCTTTCGGGCGATACGCTTATCTGGGATCCCTCGCCCGATCTCCTCTGGGGCGACAGCGCCTTCTGCACGTTCTGCGTACTGCAGGCGTACGACGTTACGGGCGCCTTTCTTGCGGAGGCTGTTTGCGGCTCGGTTCTTATTGACCTTTCGGCGCCGGTGCTTTTGAGCGCATCGCCTCCTCCGGGCGGTTCGGTCTTCGACACGGTCGCGACGATAACCGCCGTCTTCGAGGATGAGATCTGCGACAGCTACGCCGTCGACAGCGTTTGGGCGCAGGCGAGCGAAAGCGGAGCAACCGCAGAGGCGGATTCGTTCCCGCTTGAGATATCTGGTCTCGTCGACGGCGATAGCGTAACGGTCTGTGCGATAGTGCACGACCTTTGCGAGGACTACTGCGGCCCCAACTACGACACGATCTGCTGGTGGTTCGAGGCGATTCTCGGCGAGCCCAACGGTGTCGTCCTAATCCCCGTCGACCTAAACGGCGATGGGCGCACCATCTCTGCCTGCACCACGCAGGTGATAACGATAGGGCTTTTCGACGACGATGGGATGGACCCCGACACGACGATCCACCTGCACATAGATGAGCTTGGCGCCGACTACTACAACGCTGATCTTGAGCTTGTTTCTGGTGCGGGCGGCGATTCGCTTTACGTCACCTTCGACCCGAGCGCCCACGGAGCAGACTGGTCGGCGTTTGACGGCGAGTGGGTGCACTTTGTGCTCGACACTGCGTACGACATCTACGGTTTCCTGCTTGTATCGCCCGTGGTTGACTCGTTCCTTGTGGATCTTTCGCCGCCTGTGTTTTCCGGCATGACGCCTGTGGGGACGATAACGAGCGCTTCTGCGGCGATATCGGTTTTGGCGACGGACGCTGTCTGCGGGGATGCCGTTGCGGACTCGCTTGTGGTCACTTCGACTGTTTCGGGGATCGACACGACGATCGTGGGGGCGCTTTCGGGCGTGGTTTCGGGCTTTGTTGACGGCGACGTTGTCACCGTTTGCGCCTACGCCCACGACGCCTGCGCCGACTACTGCGGACCGAACTACGGCGACACGTGCTGGACGTTTGATGTGTCCATTGGCGCTGTCAGCGCCGAGCTTATAGAGCCTGTCGATCTCAACGGGGACGGCAGGGTAATATCGGACTGCGCCGACCAGGGGATTCGATGGGTTATAAGCCACGAGTATCCGCTTGTTCCCGAGTCGCTTGCGGTGGAGGTTTGCGGCAGCACCTACGTTTGGGGCGACCCCGAGCTTTCACTTGTGGGAGACACGTTGATTTGGACGCCGAGCGCTCTGTGGAGCGACGGCGACAGCTGTGGCTTCTGCCTCACAAGCGCCTGGGATAACACGGGTGGCTCCCTCGAATCGCCCGTGTGCGGATGGGTTTTGATAGACCTCTCTCCGCCTGTGTTTGTCGGCGAGACGCCGCCCGACGGGAGCGTCATTCTTGCCGACAGCGTGTTCGTTTCGGTCTTCGCCACCGACTCCATCTGCGGCGATATGGGCACGGTGTACGACTCCCTCGTCATAGACAACATCGTGTCGGGGGATCACGTAGTTTTGACGGTCTTCGTTGGTGATTCGATGAGTTACTCGCTCACTGACCTTGAGGACGGCGATACCGTTGTGGTTTGCGCCTATGCGCACGACGCCTGCGCCGACTACTGCGGACCGAACTACGGCAGCGACTGCTGGGAGTTTTACATCTTCCTTGGAGCGGTTCGGGCGTCGGTAATAGCGCCTGTGGACTTAAACGGCGACGGCTGCATTGAGAGCTCGTGTCCGTGCCAGCCGATATCGTGGCGGGTGTGGTCGCAGCACTGGTTCGACACCACGAACCTTGTGGTCGAGGTAGACGGCATGACGTTCGACTGGAGCTCTGGGGCTTTGACGCTTACCGCCGAGGACGAAACCACCGCCACACTCACCTTCGATCCCGCTGTGGCGGGGACGTGCTGGTACGAGAACTGCTACGTCGTCGATTTCTCCGTCGTGACGCTCATCGACACACTCGGCACGGACTCTCTGCCGGCGCCTATTGGCGGAAGCTTTGTCGTTCTCACCGAGCCGCCGGCGGTAAGCTTCTCTCCCGCACCGCCCGAAACGGCTGAGTGCATAGACACACTCGTCGTCGACGTTGGTGTGTCGCATCCGTGCGCATGCTCGATAGAGGAGTACCTGGGCATCTCCGTTGACGGCACGCTCATCGACGCCTGGGACTCCGTGGGGACCGTGGTTTTGCCCGTCACATCGGGCGACACCGTTTGCATAACGGTTTGGGGCATGGTGGACCACGACTACATGTGCGATTCCCTGAGGTTCGGCGCCGACACGTGCTGGTATATCTGGTGTCCGTGCGAGCTTGTGCTTTTTGGCGGACCTGATCAGACCTCGTGCCCCGGCGCCGATGTTATCCTCGGGTGCGACCCGCTTGTGTCGGGGACGTACGACAGCGTTTCGGTGGAGTGGTATCTTCTGGGCGAGTCCACGCCGTTCAGCACCGAGCCGAACCCCACGGTGACCCCCGAGACGACGACCGTCTACGTTGTGCACGCCAGGGCATACTGCGCCAGCGGAGACGTCATCGACGCCTACGACACCGTTGTGGTTACGATCGACTTTTCGGCGGCAAGCTCGCCGAGCATAACCCAGCCTGGCGACGGGACGGTCCTGAGCGCTGGAACGAACACCCTCACCTGGACCGCATCGAGCGGGACAGAGCCTGTGTACTACGCCGTTTTCATAAACGGCGCCGTTGCGGCGGACTCGCTTGCCGACACAACGTTCGAATTCAACATAAACTGCGACGAGACCCTGACGATAACGATCGCCGCCTACAACCAGTGCTTCTACGCGCTTGACGGCAGCTGCAATCCTGCTGTGGACACGACGCTGCAGAGCACGGGCGCGGTGTACGCGTACTCGGAGACGATAACGGTCATAGGCGAGCCTTGCGGCGCTCCCCTCGCCGAACCGATCTACCCGCCGCCGCTTATAATCTCCGCCTGCCCGGACGAGAGCGTAAAGTTCGTCATATGGGATGCCGCTGGCGTTGCGCTAAGGCCGTGGACGCTGCAGATCCAGATCGGAGCCAGCACGTACGACACATCGGCAAGCTTTATCACCTACACTGCGATTCGCCCCGACAGCGGCGTCGTGACCATCCTGCCGCCCGCGGGAAGCTGGAACGACAACGACACGATAACGGTGAGCGTGATCTACATCGAAAACGAGTTCGACGTTGCGCTTTCGTCGGTGGCATCGCTCACTTTCTACACCGACCAGAGCCCGCCGGTGGCGCAGCTTACGTATCCCTTGCCGGGCGAAGCCGCGGAGGACCACACGCCGAACATCGTGATCTCCGTTGGCGACAACCTAAGCGGGGTTGAGCCCGACTCGTTTGTGGTGGAGATCCAGACGACGACGGGCAGGATAGATACGATACTCGACGCAAGCGCCCTTTCGTGGGACGGCTCGAACCTTTCGTTCGACTGCGAGGCGGCTGGGATAATCTTCGCCGACGGCGAGACGATAAGTGTAAGCGTCCTTGTGACCTGCGACAGAGTCGACTCCCTCTACTGCGGACCCAACTGCGCCTCCTACAGCTTCTGGTTCTACTACCCGCTCACCTACAGCTGCGACAGGATCCCCAACCCGTTCACGCCCAACGCCGACGGTGCAAACGACATCTGCCAGTTCACATTCCCCGACCTCGGCGAGAAGGACGGAACGATCTACATCTACGATCTGCACGGCGTTTTTGTGAGGGAGCTTGACGTTCCTGCGGGTCCTGGCGCGAAGGAGGCTGCCCGCTGGGACGGAACGGACAAAAACGGCAACGCCGTGTGCGAGGGGCTTTACATCTACGTCATCGAGGTGGACGGTGAGATCGTTTGCGAGGGGACGGTCACCGTTGCGCGATGATGCGCAAAGCACTCTGCCGACAAAAACGAGCTTGAGAATAATCACGGAAGGGGGATGGAGATGAGAAAGAGGGTATGCGCTTTAGCGGTGTTTCTGGTCTTTAGCCTGGTTTGGGGCAGCAGCGGCTCCGGCAACGACTTCGTCGGCGCGCGCCCGCTTGCCCTGGGAAGAACGTTCGTCGGCGTCGCTGACGACGCAAACGCAATCGACTGGAACCCCGCAGGAATATCCTCGTTCAGATACCTGAGCATCATCGCAAGCTTCAACAAGGAGTATATGGGCATCTCGGGCGACAACATAGGATTCGGACATTTTGCCTTCGTCTCGCAGTACAGGGACTGGTTCGGCTACGGCGTATCGTGGAGGTATCTGTTCTCCGACGTGTACTTTCGGCACGACATAAGGCTTGCCCTCGCGCACAAGTTCAAAAAGCTGCCCCTCTGCGCCGGTCTTGCCCTGCGACTCGAAGGCGTTGGATACAACACCGCCAACTTCTACGACTACCAGCCCGGCGAGGACCCCGACGGCGTCCCCATTACCGAAGACGCCGTCTTCGCAAACGGAACGAGCAAATGGGGATTCTCGCTCGATGCAGGGCTTCTGTGGAGGATATCGCCGAAGTTCGCCCTCGGCTTCGCCGCAAGCGACATCCTCCAGCCAAACCTCTCCCTCCAGGGCGTTCCGGAGGGGAAGATGCCAATGCACATCCGCTTCGGCGGAAGCTTCACCCCCAACCAAAACCTCCTCGTCGCCGCGGATATGCGGTACTTCAAGGAGGGAAGCGCGATACTCACACCACACCTGGGCGTGGAGAAATGGTTCAACAGACACACCATAGCCGCCCGCGGTGGGTTCAACCCCGACGAGCTTTCTGTGGGCTTCGGATGGCGCCTCAACAGACACTGGGCGCTTGAGATCGACTACGCCTTCGTGTACCCGCTCTCCAAACTCGCCGCAGCAGGCGCAAACTCCCATAAGTTTTCAGCAATGTTCCAAATACCCAACCCAATACCACAGTGGGACCTCGAGGCGATCTCCGTAACCCCGCAGATGGAGCGCCTCAAGCCGGGCGATGAGGTCAAGGTAACAGCCGTCGTCAGAAACAACGACAAATCGGTCAAAACCGCAAACTACTCCGTCTACGTCCGAAAACCCGACGGAACATACGCCCTCATCGACAAAGGAACGATCAAAAACTTCAAAAGAAAGGACGAAAGACAGATAGAGTTCACCTTCAAGGACTACCATCCGGGCGAGTATAAGCTTTTTGTTGCCATAGACGACGACGGTTCGGACATTCCGCGGCTTGTCGGCAAGATAAACGAGGCTGACGAGGGTAACAACGTGGCCACAGCCACGGTCCACATATTCCCGCCGCCGCAGCCTATGATCACATTCCGCGAAGATACGCTCCACATAACCCGCCTCGCCTTCCAGGAGACCGAGGAACCCGTTATCCCCGTGATCTTCTTCGAACCCAAAAGCGCCAAAATCGCCCCGCGCTACAAACACATCCTCGACAGACTCGCCGCTCGCCTGCAGAAAAACCCCGACGTCGTCGTGAAGGTCGCGGGATACTACGACCCCGAAAGCGACGGAAAGAACAACGTCGCAATAGCAAAGCAAAGGATGGAGGCGGTCTACGACTACCTCGTCGCCAAAGTCGGCAACCCAAGCCAGGTTGTAAAGGACGAAAGCAATGATCCCTCCAGAAAGCGCGCAGGCGGCGGAAAACCGTTTCTGGGAATCGAAAAATACCTCCCGATGATTCGCGCCGAAAACAGACGCGTCGAGCTTAAGCCCCAGATCCCATCCCTCACACAATCACAGGTGGAGCAGGTGATAGAGTTCCAGGTGGGGCAAACGCAAAAGACGGTGGACTTCTCGGCGCAGGCTATGACCTACAAATCGATCCTGGAGCGAAACCCCGACGTCATGCTGCTTCTGGAAGGATACGCCACCGAAAAGGAAGGTCCAAACCTGCTTGAACCCGCATTCACACGGGCGGCAAACCTGAAGGAGCAGCTCAAAAAGGTCGTCCCGTTCTACCTCTGGGACAGAATATTCGCCTGGGGCGACGACAGACACCCCGCCGAAAAACCCCACGTCAAAATATCGCTCCTCGCCGACGGCGTCCTCTACAAGCCGTTCGCGGGGAGGATATACCCGCAGGGCGAAAAGGTCGAAAACCCCGAAAACTTCGTCCAGCTCGGCGTGCTTAAAGCAGACAACCCAATAACGTCACACAGAGCTGAGCTCCTCGATCTTGCCGGCAACAAGGTCAAGCTCTTCACCGCCGGTGACGGACCCCCGCCAAACGGCATGCCGTGGAACTGGAAAACCGACGAAGGCAAATACATCGAAGCCGGAAAATACTACGTCGGACACATAACAGTCACAGACGAGCTCGGCGCAGTTGGAGAAGCATATTCGGAAACCCTCGTCGTCGACCAGATCGACAAAGTCCTCGGGGTCGAAACGATGCTTATCGTGATATTCGAGTTCGACAGAGACGTGGCTATATCCCCGTACTACCACAGCCGCATGGAGGCTGTCGCCAGACGCCTCATAGAGCTTGCGGAGCACGAACCCGGCGAGCTCACCGTGGCCGTCACAGGACACACCGACATAATCGGCCTCTCGCGCAGAAACCAGGAACTATCAATGGAACGAGCTCAGCGCGAATTCAGAAACCTGAAGATATACCTGCGGCACCTTCTAAACCTCCCGTCCGAAGAAGCTTTGGACAAGTGGCTTGCGGAGCGTAACGTAAAGCTCGTCGCCGAGGGATACGGACCAGACAAACCATACACGCTCAAAAAGATGGGTCCCAACGGCGAGGTGACCGAAAAACTTTTGGGCGACAACAAACTCCCAGAAGGCCGCGAAATCAACAGGCGCGTGCTCGTCGAGTTCAGAAGCAAGCTCAGAGCGCAAAAGCAATAAATCAGCTCCAAGCGCTTGTCCAAGCAAGGCTTTGGGCGGATTGGTTCCTGTCCGAGGTCCCGTTTAACGGGTTCGGTCTCTGCCAGAGGTTTTATTCAACGGTTGGTCCCTGTCCGAAGTCCTGCTCAAACTGGTTCTGCCGCTGGCGCCAGCTGTCTGGCACCGGCATAAGCTTGACGCGCTGCCCTATGGTCCCCGCCTGTGGGGTTCCCCTGGTCCGAATCCGGCGACAGGTTCCCACGTGTGCATGCCAGCTTCGCGGGAAGGCGCGCCGGGCTGCGAATCGAAGCTCTATCGGGCAAGCTTTTTTTGCAGATAGGGCAAGAGCCCGCCTGCGTCGAGTATTCCCTGGACGAGCGGCGGAAGCGGCGAGAAGTAAAACTCTCTTCCGCGAACCCTTATCACCCCGCGCTCGCCGTCTATTTCGACCACGTCGCCCGCCTCGATGAACCTCGCCGCCTCCGGGTGCGCAACAGCCAGAAGCCCAAAGTTTATCGCGTTGCGGAAGAATATCCTTGCGAACGACTCCGCTATTATGGCGCCCACGCCAGCATACTTGAGGCATGCAGCCGCCTGCTCGCGGGAGGATCCGCAGCCGAAGTTCTTCCCCGCAACGATGACGTCCCCGGGCGACACGCGCGAGGCGAAGTCGGGATCGAGGTCCTCCATGGCGTGCCGCGCCATCTCCTCCGCAGAAAGCTGCTTGTAGGTGTATTTGCCCGGATAGATGACGTCGGTGCTCACGTCGTCGCCGAACTTATGCGCCTTGCCCTTGATTATCATCGCCGCCTCCTTCGACCTGCTCCGATATGCTTCTCCTCTTCCTCTTCCCCGGCACAAAGCTTCGCAGATACCTAGGCTCTATGTCCTCTGGCTCGAGGATGTTTCCCTGCCGCACAAGCTTTTGCGCTATGCGCGCGGCAGCGGCGGCGGAGGGCACGCCGCAGTCGCTGGGAACGACGAAATCGGTGCCGTGCACAAGCTCCCTGAGCTTTTGGATGAAAGCGGTAACTCCGTCGCCGCACAGAAGAACCCTCCCCCTAAGCGACAACACCTTTGCGAAATCGGTCAGCGTCCATGTGGCTGGTTCTACGAGCGCGTAGGGCTCGGTCGCTACGTCGAAAATGGCGCCGTAGACCTTGCCCGCGCGGGCGTCGGAGATAATCGCCACCTTGAGATCGCAGGGGGAGTACTTGCCCGCCATAGCCTCGAACGAGCCAACCGGAACGACCTTGGCGCCGCACGCAAAAGCGAACCCCTGCGCAAAGGAAACGCCAACCCTAAGACCGGTGTACGACCCCGGACCCACGCCAACAGCAACGTAGTCGACATCATCCGGCGCAAGAGAGGCGCAGCCGAGGCAGAAATCGACGTACTTGGGCAAAAGCTCGGAGTGACGCTTTGGTGCAAAGCAGATCACTTCGGCCAGAACGCGCCCGCGCCAAACGGCAACGCTCAGGTAGTCGGTGCTTGTGTCGAACGCGAGGATGAGCTCCGAGCCGTCCATGCCCAAGCCCCTCTCACGTTTCGATGCCGTACTTCTTGAGCCTTGTGTAGATCATCCTCCGGGTTATTCCGAGCATCCTTGCGGCTTTGGATTTGTTTCCGCCCGCCTTTTCGAGCGCCGCAAGGAGCATCTTCTTCTCAAGCTCCTCTAAGGTCGTCTCGCCCGGCTCAGGGACGCTCTCCTCAACCCGGCTTACCTCGAGGTCGGGCAGATGCTCGGGCGTTATCGTCTTCATGCCCGCGAGAATGAGCGCGCGCTCGAGGATGTTCTCAAGCTCGCGCACGTTGCCGGGATAGTCGTAATCCATAAGCATCTCCATCGCCTCGTCGGATACCTTCGCCACAACGCCCCGCTTGCGGAAGTAGTTCTCGATAAGGAGCGGGATGTCCTCGCGCCTCTCCCTGAGGGGCGGAAGCTTTATCGGGAAGACGGCGAGCCTGTAGTAGAGGTCTTCCCTGAACTTGCCCTCGTCGACGAGCTTTTTTAGGTCCTTGTTCGTCGCCGCTATGATGCGGACGTCGACGGGGATGGGGTTAGTTCCGCCGAGGTGATAGACCACCTTCTCCTGGAGCACGCGCAGAAGCTTCGACTGGAGCGCGGGCGGCATTTCGGCTATTTCGTCGAGGAAGAGCGTTCCGCCGTCTGCGAGCTCGAACATTCCGGGCTTTCGTCTGTCGGCGCCGGTGAAGGCGCCACGCTCGTATCCGAAAAGCTCGCTTTCCAAAAGCGTTTCGGTTATCGCCGCGCAGTTTATAGCGACAAACGCCTTCTTCGACCTCCCCGAGCGCTCGTGGATCGCCCTGGCAACAAGCTCCTTGCCCGTGCCGGTCTCGCCAAGTATGAGGACGGTTGCGTCGGAGGGCGCCACCTTTTCAACAAGCTCGAACACGTGCCTCATCGCCTCTGAGCGACCCACAAGCTCGCCAAACCGCTCCCTCTCAACGCGGCGGCGGTACTCAACCTCGTCCCTGAGATGCCGCTCCCCCGCAATGCGCTCAACCAAAAGGAGCATCTCATCGGTGGGGAAAGGTTTGGTCAGGTAGTCGTATGCGCCCGCCTTCATCGCCTCGACGGCGCTTTCGACGGTGCCGTGAGCCGTCATAACGACGACCACCGTGTCGGGATAATCGACTTTTATGCGCTTCAAAAGCTCCAAACCGTCCATCCCGGGCATGCGCAGGTCTGTTATCACGAGGTCGAAGCCTTTGGGCAAGATCTCCAAGGCTTTTTCGGCAGAGACGACGTACTCAGCTTCGTGCCCCGCGCCGACAAGAGCTTTGGAGAAAAGTATACCGAGCTTCTTCTCGTCGTCGACGATGAGGACACGCATACCTACATCACCCCCTTCCGCCTTGCGACCTGCCAGAGGACGAGGATCATAACCAGGGCGAAAACGCCAACAACGACCCACTTCACAGGATAAAGCCTTTGCCTTTTAAGCAAAAGCTTTGTGTAGCTTTGTGCAAGCTCCTTTACCGCAAGCGCCCTTTGGGGCAAAAGCTTTGCCGCAGCGGACGTATCGAGCCAGGTCGAGATGTCCTCAAGCCTTCGAAGAAGGGAGTCCTCCTGAGCCTTTGTGTAGAGCCTTGGTCGCACAATTCCCTCGCCTATAGCCACGACCTTTGTCTCCGCCATCTCGAGCGCCATCTGCGCCACCGTTGCGGTGGGAGAGGTCAACACTTGCTCCGACTCGACCGCCTTCCCCGCAAGCGCCACAGCCTGACTCGCCACGACGACAACTGAGTCGAGCACCGCCTCGAGATACGATATCCGATCCGAGTTTTGTGCCACAAGCTGGCGCAGCGAGTCAACAAGCCCGGAAAGCCTTTTGTTTTTGCGCGCGAGCTTGCGAAGGCTATCGACCGCAGCGCGCAGGCGAAGGTTTTCGGAGAGGATGTCGTCGATGTAGTGGTCGAGCATGGAGTTTACCGAATCGGTGGCGGACCTGAGCAGACGCATGGTCTCCCGCCGGATGTCGCGACAGGCGATGGACTGAGCCCGCTCCACAAGCTTTTGGATGCTGTCGCGCGCGGCTTTGAGCGCGGCAAGGGGCAGTCTGCCGCCGCCTGGGGCGCAAAGCTCGGGAACAGCGCTCAAGAGCGCATCGCAAAAGCACTGCTGCTTTCGGACGGTGTCGCTCCAGGTCACAAACGTCGCCTGAATCTGCGGCTGCACCTCCTTGGGGAAGTCGTCGATTCGGCTAAGCACAAAGTTCATCTTCTCAAGCGCCCTGCGACAATCGC
Source organism: uncultured bacterium (assembly GCA_965552135.1). GTDB lineage: Bacteria > UBP14 > UBA6098 > B30-G16 > B30-G16 > CBEVQY01. The sequence continues at coordinate 131,357 of CBEVQY010000002.1, forward strand.
CCCTCCCCCATAGCCTCCATGCGTCGTTCAGCGCCTCCTGCGCGCCGTCGTAGGCAAAAGAAGCACAGAACAAAACCAACATGCACAAAAAGCCCCTCATGACCTTGCCCTCGCTTTGTTGCTACCGACGCTTTCTTTTGGGCGGGATGATTCTGCCGTCCTCGTCGAAGACGAACTCGTGCGGTTTTCCCAGGGCGCCCTTCCATTGGGCGACAAGCTTTCCCGCGCGCCAGTCGAAGCGGAAATCCACAGCCGGCGCACCCGGCAGCGCATGCGGGACGAACTCGACCTCCTTCCCGCGAATCTCGCCCACCCAGATGTTCGCGAAGCCGTCGCCGCAAACGAAGACCCTGCCGGCGTAGATTATTGCGTCAGCCTCCCGAGCGCCCTCAAGCGAAAGGAGGGTATCGACGTCGACGGTTGCCGCAAGCTCGCACCTGCCGCGGCACCTGGTAAACGACGCACCGCCCGCAAGACCAACCGTTATCGCCCGCTCACAGCCACACAAAAAAAGCGCCAACAAAAAGCCAAGCAAAGCCCTTTTCATCATTCCACCCCTAAAACTCGGGTCCTATCTGGAAGTGAACTTCCCATCCGGGCTTGTCCTTATCGAACCCGTACGCGAAGTCGAAACCGAGGATTCCCATCATCGGAACGACGAACCTTGCGCCCACGCCGAGGGACCTTTTGAGGTCGCCTATTTTGACGTCTTCGGGGGCGAGCCATGCGTTGCCGGCGTCGGCGAAGGCTGCGACGTAGAGCTGATCCCTCATTACTGGCACGCGCAGCTCCAGCGTGAGGACCATAACAGCTCGTCCGCCCGGCATATACGACCTCGACGGAACGACAAGCGGCAGTCTTCCGGCGGCGTCTGGGATCGCTGTGGTGTCGTACTCGGGCTCGGTCCACGCCACGGGTCCAATGCTTCGGTCGGCGTAGCCGCGGATCTGCCCGTCGAAGCTTATGCCGCCGGGGAAGAACCGTTCGCCGAAGGGGACGGCGTCGGGGTTGCCCCAGGGATTCCCAAGCGCGCCGTAGTGGCACTTCGCCACAAGCGTCAGATACCTGTGCAGCGGAAAGTACCAGTCCGACTTGAGCCACAGCTTCAGGAACTCAAGCTGCCCCCCGAGCGGACCGCCGGCGACCTCAACGCTTACGCTGTTTCGGCTCCCGCGGGAGGCGAAGAGGCGGGAGTCGCGGCTGTCGCGCTCTAAAGTGAACATCACCGAGGACTCCAGCTGAGGCCAATCGATGGCTGTGATGTCGAAAGCGGGGGAGGGAACGTAGCCGCTTTCGATGTCGTGGTATTCCACGCTCTCGAGCTTGTACCTTGCGAAGACGGAGACGAAGCGCGGTCTGCGAAGCTTTCTGCCAAGCCTTATCGCGCCGCCGCGGCGAAGCTCCGAGTAGTAGCCCTCCCACCTCCAGTCGGTGTTGTACGCGTCGAACCCAAGGGAGGTTGGTGTGTCGAGGAACCACGGCTCGGTGAAGGAAAAGGAGAAGTTGTTCTTAAGCTTCCCGAACTCGTACGTCAGATCAGCGTTCCAGCCCCTGCCCAAGACGTTGGGCCAACCGATGGAGATATTCCCCACAAGCTTGTCGACGGCGTTGTATCCGGCGCCTATCTGAAAACGACCCACGGGCTTCTCCGTCACCCTGAGCGTTATGTCGACATCGCCGTTGGGGAGAACCTCAAACTCGGGGACGACGTCCTCGAAGTAGTTGAGGAAGTAAACGTTCCTCTGGCTTAGGACGAGGAGGTTGCGCCTGAAGACATCTCCGGGGTAGAGCACAAGCTCTCTGCGGATTACCTTCTCGAAGGTCCGCGTGTTCCCCGCGATGTTTATCAACCTCACGTGCGCCTGGGCACCCTCGCTGATCTTTATCCGAACGAAAACGCTTTCCCCCTCCATCTGCCGCTCGGGGAGAACAGAGGCGTGGATGTAGCCCTCGTCGGTGTAGAGAAAGTAGATGCTCTGGATCGACTCGTCCATCTTCTCCTGATTGAACACATCCCCGGGCTTGAGCTTGATGAGGGAAAGTAGCCTCTCCTTTGGGAAGACCTCGTTCCCCTCCACGTCGGCTCCCCTGAAGTAGTAGCGCTTCCCCTCCGAAACCCATATCTTTATGTAGAGCCCGTCGTCCCTCTCGATCACCGTGTCCCTCACGACTTCCGCGGTTATGTAGCCCTTTTTGTGGTAGAAGTCTTCGATTTTCGCGATATCGTCGCGGTACTTTTCGGGGTCGAACTTGCCCGAGCGCAGAAAGCCCCGCTGCTTGGTCTCCATCTGGCGGCGAAGCTTGGCGTCGGAGTAAGCCTCGTTGCCGAAAAACTCTATCCGCTTAACCCGCTTCTGCTTCCCCTCGTCTATGATAAAGCGAACGACCTTATACCCCTCCTGCGAGCCGTCCTTGACCTCGTACCTTATCCTTACCCCATACATGCCCTTCTCGGCGTAGATGCGCTCGAGGGATTTTATCGAGGCGAAGATTGCCTCGTTCGAAAGGAAGGAACCTTCGGAAAGCTTTATTTCGGCGGAAAGCTCTTTGTCCTTGAGCTTTTTGTTTCCGTCGAAGGTGATTCTCTCGACCCGCGGGAGCTCGACGACCCTTATCTCGATGTCGTATCCGTACGGTCCGGGCGTGGCGAGTATCCGGACGTCCTGGTATCCGCCCAGCGCGTAGATGCTCTTTATGGCTTCGTCAAGCTTTGTGACCGAGAACGGCTCGCCCTCCGAAAGCCCGCAGTTGACGCGGACGAGCTCGGGGCTTGTGTACTTGGTGCCGACGACGGAGATCCTGTGTATAACCTCGCCCGCCCACGAAACGGAGAAGACGAGAAACGCTGTGCAAAAAAGCCCGCGCAACATACTCAAAAAATAATCCCGAACGCATTTGGCTGCAAACCCTTTGAAAACGGATTGACACAGGCGCCTCAAGCAAGTATTCTAATCGCCGCGGGACTACCACAAAACCCACGTTCGCAGGGGGAGGCTATGTGCGGTAGGATCATCGAGGAAGCCTTCGCCGATGCGCTTAGGCTTCACCAGGCTTTAATGGATGAAGGTTTTATATCTGCCGTTTCTTCGGCGGCGGATGCGGTTGTTTCGGCGTTGCGGAACGGCGGCAAGGTTCTCGTTGCGGGCAACGGCGGAAGCGCTGCCGACGCACAGCACTTCGTAGCCGAGATCGTGGGCAGGTTCCAGAAGGAGCGCCGTGGGCTTCCGGCAATCGCACTATCAACCAACACGTCGTCGCTTACCGCTATAGCGAACGACTACGCATACGACGACGTCTTCGCCCGCCAGGTAGAGGCGCTGGGACGCAAAGGCGACATCTTCTTCGGAATAAGCACAAGCGGCAACTCGCCCAACATAGTAAAGGCGCTTGAGGCGGCGAAGGGGTTAGGGATCTTCACGGTGGGGCTTTTGGGCAAAGGCGGCGGCAAGTGCAAGGATCTCTGCGACATAGCGATCGTTGTGCCCCACAACACAACCGCCAGGATCCAAGAGGTGCACATCCTCGTCATACACGCCATCTGCGCCGTGGTGGACGAAAGCTTTTAAATTCGGGCTCGAGGTGGACGCCATGGTGAACCAAAAGCGCTTTTGCCCATACTGCGGCGGCAGGCTTGAGGAGTTCGACGATTGTGGTCGCAAAAGGCTGCGCTGCAGCCGCTGCGGAGCCGTGCTGTACGAAAACCCTATCCCCGCCACTGCGCTTGTGATACCCCATCCGGAGGACCGGGCGCGCATACTTTTGGTCAAGCGGGCGGTTGAGCCGTGTAAGGGGCAGTATTCGCTCCCCGGAGGCTTTATGGAGATAGACGAAACGCCCGAGGAGTGCGCCCTTCGCGAAATGCTTGAGGAAACCGGCTTTGGCGGGCGCATAAGAAGGCTTTTGGGTGTCAGGAACCAGCCTTCGCCGCAGTACAAGATGGTGCTTCTGGTGGGCTACGAGATGGAGATCACCGAGGGCAGACTTTCCGCCTCCGACGACGCCGAGGAAGCCGATTTCTTCGACGTCGACGACCACCCGCCCATCGCCTTCGAGGCGCACCAGTGGTTCGTCGACGAGTACAGACGAACGACGGGGATATGATCAGGGAGACCGACAGCGTGGTTTTGCTTGATCTTACGGACGGCGAGAAGAAGTACTTCGTTCCCGTTTCGCGGGGTAGGTTTTCGACGCGGCACGGGGAGATCGACCTTGCGGCGCTTGTCGGCAGCGAGTACGGCAGGGTTATAACGACCCACCTCGGCGCGCCGTTTGCCGTCCTCAAACCCACCACGCACGACTTCATCATGCTCGGTCTCAGGCGACAGACGCAGATCGTGTATCCGAAGGACGCAGGTTTTTTGGTGCTTTGGCTTGGTCTCTGCGACGGCGCTCGCGTGTTCGAGTGTGGCGCGGGAAGCGGCGCTATGACCGTCGTCATGGCGAAAGCCGTTGCGCCAAACGGTAAGGTCGTCTCATACGAGAGGGATGAGCGTTTCTTCAAGCTTGCGGCAAAGAACGTCGAGAGAGCTGGTGTGGCGCCCTTCGTGGAGCTTCATCACGCGGACCTCTCCGAGGGCGTCGAGGGCGCGCCGTTCGACGCAGCATTCATCGACGTGCGGGAACCGTGGCTCTACATCGACGTCGTCTGGGATATCCTCGGCGGCGGATGCCCCGCGGCGTTCGTCATGCCAACGACGAACCAGATAACGGCGCTGCTTGCGGAGTTCGAAAAGAACCCGAGGTTCGCGGACGTCCAGGTGGCGGAGATAGCCCTGCGGTTCTACAAACCCGTCTCGGAGCGACTGCGACCCAAGGACAGAATGGTCGCACACACCGCATACATAGTCCTTGCGAGGAAGATAACGCCCGATGATTAAGGTCACCTTCGGCAAAAACGTGGAACTTCGAGAGGACGCGCTTTGGATATTCCCCTTCGAGGTCGATGTGAGCCGGCTTATGCTCACCCACCTCGGCGCCGATGAGGGGCTTTTGGGGTGGTTTGCCCTGCCGCTCAGACAGTTTATCCGGGACGCCTTTGCCCAGACATTCCCGCAGTGGGAGCCCCTGACCCCCGCCACCCGCTTTGCGCTGGCACACAGGATCATTATGGAATCGGGCTTTCTCTCCGAGCTTGGCGATCGCCGCAGCAGCGTTGGCGTTGCCGAGGCGTTTGTTGAGTTTGCCGCCGCGTGCGACGAAGCTGGTATACTCACCGACGCGCAGATAGGCTCAATCGCCCCGCGCGACGACGCAAGACTCTGCGACATGCTCGAGCTTTACCGCCGCTTTCGGCGCGAGCTTGGGAGAATGCGCCTCGCCACAGACGGCGACATGTGCACGATGCTCGCCGAGGCGATAGAGGACGGAGCCGAGCCACGGCAGCTTGCGGGAAAGGATAGGGTCGTCTTCAGGAACTTCGTCGAGTTCAGCGTGCCGCAGCGCAGACTCGTGCTGGCTATGGGGGAGCGGTGGAGCGTCGAGATAAGTTTTCCACTCCCCTTGGGCGATTATCCCGAAAGCTGGCGCGCGCTTCCCGACGGGATGCTCGCGGACCTCGGCATCGGGGAAGATGCTTTAGAGACGTCTCCGCCACGGCGCCACTGGCTCTCGGAGGCTCTTCGGGGCAATCCCGAGCGTGCTTGCGAGGCTCTGGCAGCGGATGGAGGGCTGCCCGAATGCGGCTTCTTCCGCCTGCCCGATCAGCAGCGTGAGGCGGAGTTTGTGGCGCGCATCGCGAAATACCTGGCGGCGGAGCACGGCATACCGCCGTGTCGGATGGAAGTCGTCTGTCCGGACCCCGGGCTTTACGCCCCTGAGCTTGCCGCCGCGTTTGACGGCGCAGGACTGCCCCACGACTTCGACAAGTTCACCCGCACACCGGCAAGCATTGCAAGCCTTTTCACCAGGCTTTTGCGCGTTTTGCGCTCGGGCTGGCGGCGCGCAGAACTGCTCGCAATGCTTTCGCACCCGCTCGCGCGGAAAAACATCGCCCAGGACGGCAAACGCATCGTCGAAAAAGCCGCGCGAAAACAGATAGTCACAAAGGACGACTGGATGGCTGACGACACGAAGGAGCTTGATGTGATCCGCAGGCTCATCCGCAGCCTCGAGGTGCTCGAGGGCAAATGCAGTGGTCGAGAGCTCCCGCGGGTCGTGGAAGAGGTCATAGGTGCGCTCGGCGTCGAGGATGCCATATCGTCGCTTGGTGACGATGAGCTTCGCGCTCATTTGAGTTTGGAGCTTGAGTCGCTGCGCGAGGCGTCGTTCGAGCTTGGGCGCGGCTACGGCGAAACTGAAGCCGACGCCACACTGTTTATCTCAGCCCTTCTGCACGTGGCTCGACCGAAAAGGGGAACAAAGGGCAGCGGCGTGCGACTTTTGGGCGTCGAGGAAGGACGCGGCGAAGGCGCAGACATCAGGTTCTTCGTCGGATTCGAAACGCACCGATTCCCAGAGCGACACAAGAAAAACCCCCTCCTGCGCCGCGAATACACGGATTTCCTCCCGTTCGTCTCCAGGATGCCTGAGATAGGCAGGCTTTCGCTTCTGCAGGGGATGCTTACGGCAAAGCGGTTCTTCCTCACCTTCCCGATGACCTCCCCCGAGGGCGACACCACAGCCGCCCTTCCGGTTGACGAGATGCTCCACTTTTGTCTTTCGCCCGAGGGCGGCGACTCCGTCGTCGACGTTGCTTCAAAGCGCGCTGCGGAAACAGCCGAATGGCTCGACGCGCTGACCCTGACCCAGCTCGACAAAAAGCTTGCGGAACCTAAGGCGCCGCCTGAGGTGAAAGCTTCGTTTGAGCCCGTCGTCGCAAAGCTTGGCGGCTCTATCTCCGTGTCGAAGCTCGAGGAGTACGGGAAATGCCACTACAGGCTTGCGCTTGAGGAGGTTGTCGGTGAGGTTGAGCCGCCCGCGGTCGAGGAGGGCGTTTCGTACGCAAGGCTTGGGGAGGCGCTCCACAGAGCGCTCTTCAGGTTCTTCAGGAAAAGGTTCGTCGAAACGTTCGGGATGGAGCCGCTAAAGCAGGCTGATCTCCTCTCGGGAGGGCTTGCTGACTTCGTTGAGCGCTTTGGGCTTTCACGCCTGGACGCAATGAGGCGCTTCGCGGAGCGCGTTGCCGTAACGCCCCAAAACATCGCCCTCGCAGCAAAGGAGCTGCACAGATTCATACACGAGGCGCTCGACGAGCTCGTCGACGCGGGCGAACCGTTCTCGCAAACCGACCTGCTCGAGTACAGGGATGGATACGACCTCGACTTTGTGAGGCGTCTGCTCGAAGCCGAGCTTGAGCTTGCGGGACGGGGGCTCAGGCTGCCCGTTGGGTTCGAGGTTGAGATAAAGCTCCCTTGCCCCGTCCTGGAGGCCGGACTATACATAACCGGCAAGGTCGACCGCATCGACCTGCTCGAGGGCGGAGCGATCTCCATAGTCGATTACAAAAGCGGTCGTCCGAGCAAAGTGCTGAAAAACTCGGGCACAATAGACCCGGAAAAGGAGTTTCAGCTGCAGGCTTACGCCTACCTTTTCAGCCGCGCCGGCGTGAACGTGCGCGAGATCGCGTATCTTTGGAACCTCGGGAGTTTCTCACCGTCCGGCGCAAGTGCACTCAGCCTGGGGAACGAGACGCTTGGTAGGATAGAGGAAAAGCTTTTGAAACTTTTGTCCGACCTTATGGCTTTCGACTTCACCCCATCGCCCGATGCCTGCTTTAGCTGCCCCTATCAGGCTTACTGTCCGCGGAGATAGTAAAAGGGCGCCTTTTGCAGGCGCCCTTTAAGGTTCTCTGACAACGGGACAGTGCTTCGGCGGGAATTTGACTCCAAAGAAAGGAGGTGATCCAGCCCCACGTTCCCGTAGGGCTACCTTGTTATGACTTCGCCCCAGTCACCAGCCCCGCCTTAGGCAGTGGCTGTCCCCGGAGGGCTTGGCTCACCGCCTTCAGGCGTTGCCGGCTCCCATGGCGTGACAGGCGGTGTGTACAAGGCCCGGGAACGTATTCACCGCGGCCTGCTGATCCGCGATTACTAGCGATTCCGCCTTCACGGAGTCGAGTTGCAGACTCCGATCCGAACTG
>CBEVQY010000003.1:0-98863 GCA_965552135.1 uncultured bacterium
AAGAAAAAGAAGAAGGGTGCACAGCGTCAAAAGCCTTGCCCGTTTTGTATGGACCCTGCCCTCGAGCTCGACTATAAGAACGTCGAGGTCCTCAAGCGTTTTGTCAGCGAGCGGGGCAAGATAGTTGCCCGCAGAAACTCCGGCGTTTGCGCAAAGCACCAGCGCAGACTCGCAAAGGAGATAAAGAGGGCGAGGTTTTTGGGGCTTCTGCCCTACATCGTGTATACCTACAGGTGAGGTGCGCCGAGATGAAGGTTATCCTCACACAGTCGCACCCCAAGTTCGGCAACGCGGGGGATGTGATAGAGGTCAGGGATGGTTTTGCCCGCAACTACCTTATTCCGCGGCGGCTTGCCATACCTGCAACGCCTGGGAACCTCAAGCAGATCGATCAGATTCGTCGACGTCAGCTTACGCTCGAGCAGCGGCGCCGCGAAAAGCTCCAGGCGCTTGCGGAAAAGCTTTCGCAGGCGTCGGTTGATCTTGTCGTCGAGGTCGATGAGCAGGATAGGCTTTTCGGCGCCGTAACGCCCGGACAAATAGCCGAGGCGCTCCAGAAGCAGGGATTCGATGTCGACAAAAAACAGATCGTTCTCGACGAGCCCATCGAAAGCCTTGGCGTTTACAACGTTCGCGTCGTTTTGCATCCTGAGGTGGAGGCGAGGGTTCGCGTGTGGATCCTCAAGCGTGGAGGTTAGCTGCGCCCGCCGCGGAAGGAGGTAGAACGGCTTTATGTGGGCGCTCTTCTGGAGACTGTATGCCGCTCACCTTTTCGCCGACTTCCCCCTGCAAAACCCCGATGTCCTGCGCAAAAAAAGCAGAATAGGGGGGCTTCTTCTGCACTCGCTCCTTGTTTTCGCGGCATCTTTGCTTGTGGTTACGCCGGCGTTTTTGTGGCGCCCAGCGCTTTTGGGTATGGTCGTCCTGCTTGCCGCAGCCCACTTCGCCATCGACTGGACGAAATCCTTCGTCGCTGATCCCCCGGCGCGGGTGGGGCTGATCCTCTTCCTCGCCGACCAACTCGCCCACGTTGGCGTCGTTATGGTGCTTGCTGCGGCGTTTGGGTGGGGGTATTACTACGGCTCTCCGGGCGTCTTCGCAAGGCTCGCTTTCGCGGTGTTCGCCCTGTGGGGGGGACCCGTTTTCGTCCACATCGCCAGGTCCGCCGCGAGGGGAGAGGCGAAGATAGGCATCTACCGGGAGCGCTTCGCAAAGCTCGCGCTCACCGAGCGCGCACTCTTGTTCCTTGGCGCTTCGGCGAAAAACGTCTATTTTGTAGTTGCGGGCGTTCTGGGCGCTGTGATTATTAGAACGCTGCTTGTCCTCAACGAGGAGAACGTCCCTTTGCCTGTTTGGGAGTGGTGTATAACGTTGTTGTGCGCCGCAGCTGGAAGGCTCGCGGTGTGGGGAGCTCTAATTTAGGAGGGATTGCAATGGTTCTTGGGGAATTTGCCTACCTCGCCATAGACCTTAAGACGAGCGACTTTGTGATGGTTCTCCGCAGGCTCGACAGCGACAGGCAACTCCCTATATGGATAGGCAACGCCGAGGCGTTCGCCATAGCGCTTGCGCAGGCTGATGTCAAGCCGCCCCGACCACTCACGCACGACCTCCTCCTCGATGTCATTGGCGCGCTTGGGGGAAAGCTTTCGAGGATAGTGATCTCGGGTCTTAAGGAGAACACGTTTTACGCGCTTTTGCACATCGACCGCGGAGACGTGGAGACGTACGTCATCGACGCTCGCCCAAGCGATTCCGTAGCCCTCGCGCTGAGGGCGAAATGCCCAATCTTCATCTCCGAGGACATAGAGACCTTCGACCTCGAAAGCCCAACCGACGAAGTCGAAAGGGAGCTTGCCGAAAGGCTCAAGAGGCTTGAGCCCGGAGAGCTTTTTAGGTTTTAAGGAGGTGCGTCATGCTGCGGGAGCACCACGGCAAAAAGCCATCGGTCCATCCCGAAGCCTTTGTGGCTGAGACGGCGGTTCTGATAGGAGAGGTCGTTTTGGGTGCCCACTCCAGCGTATGGTACGGCGCGGTTCTGCGCGGAGACATAAACTCCATCGAGGTGGGGGAGTACTCTAACATCCAGGATAACTGCGTCGTCCACGTCGACTCCGACAAGCCCGTCGTCGTCGGCGACTACGTCACCGTTGGTCACGGCGCCATTCTGCACGGCTGCAGGATCGGCAACTGCGTTTTGGTTGGGATGGGCGCTGTGGTCCTCGACGGCGCCGAGGTCGGCGATGGCGCCATAATCGCCGCCGGAGCCGTCGTGCGCGAAGGACAGAAGGTCCCGCCCAAAACACTTGTGGCAGGAATCCCCGCGCAGCCCAAAAAGGAGCTTGACGACCAGGTGATGGAGCTCCTCAAAAGGCACGCCGTAAAATACGCCGAGTATGCCAAAAGCTTTAGGTAAAGTTTTTTGCGGGTTTTTTTGCTTTTTCGCTTTAGCCTGGGGTCAGCACAGCGCCCTTGAGGAGAGCTTTCGGGCTGCCGAGGAGTTCTACTCCCGCGGCGATTACAGAAACGCCCACGCAATGTTCGCGCAGGTCTTCGTCCAGTCCGCCGACAAGGACCTGCGCGCAAAAGCGCTCTACATGAAGGCTCTGTCGTCTTACAAACTCGGGGACTACGCTAACGCTGCCTCGGAGTTCGACGAGTTTGTGAGGATCTTCCCCGACCACCCGCTCGTTCACCGTGCGGCGATATACGCTGGCAACGCCCACTTTGAGCTTGGCGAGTATCTTGCGGCGGCGCAGTCGTTCGCCTTCGCCATGCTCTCCGACGACCCGAGGGAGCAGAGGGTTGCGGCGCAGGCGCTGGAGGACATCCTGTGGGGGTATCTGCCCATCGAGCACTTCCCAACGCTTCTGGACAGGGTTGACCGTTCCGTTGAGGGTTTGGTCGGCGTTTGGTGGCTCAGGAGGCTACAGCACGGAGGGGAGTACGCGAGGGCTTTGAGGGAGGGTCAGAAGCTTTTGCAGCGCGTTTACGCTCACAGCGACAAGCGCGCCCTGCAGGAGGAGCTTGTGAGGGTCGAGGAGCACCTGAGCGAGCACCTCGTCGTCGCGGTGCTCGTTCCCCAAAGCGGTGACTACGCCAAATACGGCGAGGAGGTTTTGCGCGGGGTTCGCCTGGCTTTCGATGCCGCAGACGTTGGCGTTGAGGTGAAGGTTGTGGACACGGGCGGTGATCCTCTGCGCACCGCGTGCGCCACCGACAGGCTTTTGCGGTCCACAACGCCGCTTTGCATAATAGGTCCCGTAACGAGCGACGAGACCGTTGCGGCGGGAACGATGGCGGGGATCTACCGCGTTCCGCTCATAACGCCCACCGCCTCCCGCGACGGAATAGCCGAGCTTTCGCCCTACATCTTCCAGCTTGTGACAAGCCCCGTGAAGGCTTCGGCTTTTCTGGCGGAGTTCGCGTGCGATTCCATGGACACCTTCGCCATCCTCGCCCCCGACGACGACCTCGGACGCGCATGCGCCGTCGCCTTCGCAAAAGTAGCGGAACAAAAGCAGAGAACTATAATCGGAGCCCAGTTCTACCCCATAGGGACCGTCGACTTCTCGCAGATGCTCTCGCAGATAAAGGAGCCCATACTCCAGTACTACGACTCCCACATATTCGAGTTCGACACAACAGACGAGAGGATCTACGAGTACAAGCCCGACAGCGGCTGGGTTCAGCGCGAGCGGTCGGAGTGGCTTGTGCACATAGACGGGTTCTTCCTTCCCATCTATTTCGACGACATCGAGGTCATTTTGCCGCAGATCCCCTTTATGTACATCGACGCTCGCGTTTTGGGCGCCAACGGCTGGGTCATCGATGACCTCGAGCGGAACAAAAGGCTCGGGAAGTATCTCGACGGCTGCCTCGTCGTTCCCGACGATTTCTACATCTGCTCTGATCTTGAGGGTTGGCGCAGTTTTTCGCGGGCTTACAGGAGGCGCTACGGCGGCTCTCCCAGCCGCGTGGCTGCGCTTGGGTACGATGCCGCAACGCTCGTTGTGCAGGGCGTAAAAAGCGGCGCGGTCACGCAGGAGCTTATGCGGGATTTCCTTTCGGGAATCCACAACTTCACGGGCGCCGCTGGTCCCGTCGCGTTCGACGAAAACGGCGCCAACACGAAAACGGTCATCCTGCAGTTCATTGGGAACCAGGCAGTTAGGGTGCGATAGCCCTCGCCTTGACCGCAGAGCGAAAATTCGCTATCTTTCCGCCATGGCGAAGCGTGATCTTATTCTTCTGGTTGAGGACGATGCTGTGCAGCGGGAGACGCTTGCGGAGATACTTTCGCAGCTCGGGGAGGTCGATGCTGTGGGGAGCGGCGAGGAAGCTCTCGAGCGCGCGCAAAGGAGATCTCCCTCCGTCGTCGTGAGCGACTTGGTCCTCCCCGGCAGCTTGGACGGTTTGGGCGTTCTCCGCTGGTTTGTGGAAAACGCCCCCGACGTCCCCGTGGTCCTCATCACCGGGCACGCCACCGTCGAGACCGCCCTGGAGGCGATGAAGTCGGGCGCGTACGACTACCTCGTGAAGCCCGTCGACGTCCGCAGGCTGAGGGCTGTCGTTGGCAAGGCGCTTGAGCGCTTTCACATAGCGGATGAGCGTCGCAGGCTGCGCGAGGCGCTGAGCGGAGAGACGAACTTCTGCGGCATGGTGGGGACGTCGCCTGCGATGCGAGCGGTGTTCAGAAAGATATCGATAGTCGCCCCAACCACAACGACCGTGCTTGTGGTGGGCGAAAGCGGAACTGGCAAGGAGCTTGTCGCCGATGCGATACATAAACTTTCCGGCAGAAGTGGCAGGCTCGTCAAGCTCAACTGCTCCGCCATACCCGAAAACCTGCTTGAGTCGGAGCTTTTCGGCTACGAGAAGGGCGCTTTCACCGGCGCCGTCAGCAGAAAGCCCGGCAAGTTCGAGCTCGCTCACAAGGGAACGCTTTTTCTGGACGAGATCGGGGATATGCCCCTCTCCCTTCAGGCTAAGCTTTTGCGCGTTATCGAGACGGGCGAGGTTGAGCCTTTGGGCGCAACAGAGCCCAGAAGGTTCGACGTAAGACTTGTTGCCGCAACGAGCCAAAACCTCCCAAAGCTTGTTGAGGAGGGCAAGTTCAGGCAGGAGCTTTACTACAGGCTGCGTGTCTTCGTCATAGAGCTTCCGCCCCTCAGGGAGCGGAGGGAGGACATCCCGCTTTTGGTCTCGTATTTTCTGCCGCAGCTTTCCGCCAAGCTCGGGCGCGAGATTAAGGGCATATCGCGGGATGTTATGGACAAGCTTGTAGCCTACGACTGGCCGGGCAACGTCAGGCAGCTCCGCAACGCCCTCGAGGAGATGGCGCTACTTTCCGGGGGCGAGGTTATAGATTGCCCTCCGACGTTCTTCGAGGAGCCCGCCGAGCGACCTTCCGTTGCCGGAAAGACCCTTGAGCAGCTTGAGCGCGAGGCGATAATCTTCGCCCTGCGCCAGTGCGGCGGCAACAAAACCAAAGCCGCAAAAATGCTCGGAATCGGGCTCAGAACGCTCTACAGAAAGCTTGAGAAGTACCGAATAGGTCGTTAGGCGCAGGCTCGGGAAGCTTTGACAAGGACGTGACGAGGCTCGGTGAAGCCAAATTTTTAGGCAAATTTAAAGGCGGGGCCCAAGCTTTTTTTTTTTTTTTTAGGCCCCGCCCTTTCGTGTTCGTTTGTGTTTCGTTTTGGCTTAGGGTGTGGGCTCTATGATTTCGAGCATAGCCCTTTTGCCCTGCTTAGCAGCGACGGCAGAGAGGAGCGTCCTTATGGCGCGGGCGGTTTGTCCGCCTTTGCCGATGACCTTGCCCAGATCACCCTCGCCAACGCGGAGCTCGAAAACCGTCGTCCGCTCGCCAGAGACCTCGCGTACGTCGACGTACTCTGGATGGTCGACAAGCGCCTTGGCGATCGTCTCCACGAACTCCTTCAGGTTCGTCATCTCTACCTCCTTGCTCACTGGTCACCTTCTACTTCCGGCTGAGGCTCTGCTTTCTCCGATGCCTTGTTGCCTCCTTGCCGCTTTAGCCTCTCAACCTCTTGCACCACTTCGCTCCAGATCCCTTGCCTTGAGAGGATCGATTTCACGCTCTTGGTCGGCTGTGCGCCGCGAAGAAGCCAGTGTATCAGGCGATCCTTCTTGACCACGACGACCTCAGGGTCGGGGATGGGGTCGTAGTAGCCGAGCCTGTCGATGAACTTGCTGTCCCTCGGCGACCTCGAATCGGCAACAACTATGCGGAAAAAAGGTCTGTTCCGCCTGCCTCGCCTCGCAAACCGTATCGAGACTGCCACCTTCCACCTCCGTCGCTACGCAAATCTTTACAATATCGATCCGTCTTTTGGTGTCAAGGATATTTTTCGCCCAGGGCGGCTTTCGCGAGGATTTTTGGGAGTTCCTCGTAGCTTTCCGACGCCACAAACACTGGTTTGCCGCAAAGTCTGGCGATGTCGGATGGCGTTTTGTCGTCGAGCGTAATGCCGTCTGCGTTCACGACCCGGGGCGGCAGAAAAAACATATCCACCTCGCTTGCGTGCTTGGCGCACGCCCGGGCTATGTCGGCTCCGACGAGCAGATTCGCCACCGTGATGCGCTCGCCCCAGAATTCGTTTTCGACCGCTATGGTTCGAACGGGTGTCTCAAGCAGCTCCGAAAGCTTCCCTGCGGCGTTTCGCTCGAAGAGCGGCGCAAAGGCTTTCCCCGTGACGACGCCTATCCTCCTTCCGTCGAGGGATGGGATTTCGGCTTTGCGCCATCTCCGCGCAGCATCCAGAAAGTCCCTTACCATGCCAACGCCGTTTTCGTACTGGGGGTAGCCCGCGTAGTACTCCGCCTCGGGGAAAGGTTCTTGGGCGAGGATGAAGAACTCGTCGGCAAGCTGCAGCCTCCCGCGTGCTCTCGGGTCGCCCCTGCGGACCTCCCAGTGCCAGCGGACCACCTCCTGCGCAAGCTCTGGGCTTACGGGGGAGATTTTCGGCAGCGTGCGGCGGTATTTCGTAAGCCCAACGGGCACGACGGCAAGCGAAAGCAGGTGCGGTACGAGCTCCAAGAGGTCCTTTGTGGTCCTATCGAGCGTTTTGTCGTTGTAGCCGGGGACGAGCACCACCTGCGCGTGGAAGTCGATGCCGAGCCTGGCAAGCCTTTCGAGCACGCCAAGGATCGGCGGGATGTCGCTTCGCCCCAAAAGCCTGCGGCGAACGGTCTCATCTGTGGAGTGCACGGAGACATAAAGCGGGGAAAGCCTAAAGCGCCCTATGCGCTCCCAGTCGGATTCGGACAGATCCGTGAGCGTGACGAAGCTCCCGTAGAGGAAGGAGAACCGATAGTCTTCGTCCTTTACGTAGAGTGAGCTCCTAAGCCCCGGTGGCTGCTGGTCGACGAAGCAGAATATGCACCTGTTCCTGCATCTTCTGACCCTAAGCTCGGCAAGCTCCACGCCCCAGCATTTGTTTTTCGCTTCGAGTGTGAGGGATATTCGCCTTTTGCCGCGCAGGACCTCGATCTCGATGGTCTCCTCGCCGTCGGTGAGGAACGTCCAGTCCAGGGCGTCGGCGATGGGTTCTCCGTTCACTGAGACGATGATGTCGCCCGGTGCAACTCCGGCGGCATCGGCAGGCGAGCCCGGAACGACGGATGTCACCGTCCTTTCGTCCATGCCCATAAAAACAAAGCGGGCGACGGGACTCGAACCCGCGGCCCTCAGCTTGGGAAGCTGATGCTCTACCACCTGAGCTACGCCCGCACCAATTTCTATAATTATCCACGGTGTCGCGGAGTGTCAACTCTTTTTTCGACAGCGGAAAAGCCCCCGGCTTTTTGGCTTTGGGTCGTAGGGGGCGCGCTCTTTTGGGTAGCTTGTACAAGCCGCCGGAGAGCCGCTGCGGAAGGCGCTACGCCTCGGGTGTGTCGACCAAAACCTCCTTCGCGTTGCACTTACACACCCTCACCATCGTTCGCTTGTAGCGCCACGTTCCCTTGGCGCTTCGGTAGGGTCGAAACATCATGACGGGCTGGATCACCTCGCCGCACTTCGGGCACTTCTCGCCCCTCGGACCCGTGCCCTTCGCTATCTTGTCCATAAAGGTTTTCTGCTTGCGTGCCACCCCAAAACCTCCCTGCAAAAGTTTCTATCAAAAAATCCCTTTCCGTGCGGTGGTTGTCAAGTTTTTTGAGCTGAAGTTCGCCGCAGCGGGAAAACTTATTTAACGAAGACGACCGTTTTCGTCGAGGTGCGCCTCCCGTCGGAGGCGGTGATGAGGTATGCTCCCGCAGGCAGCGTCCCCTCCGGATGCCATACGATGCAGGCGCTGTGCTGCGTTACCTCCGTTGAAAAGACGGGTCTGCCGGATAGATCTGTGATCTTCACCGTTGCGGTGGAGAAGGCACCCTCAAGCTCTATCGTGACCGCCTCGTTGAACGGATTTGGCGCGGCTTTGATCTCGAGCGATGTGGGTTTTGACGCTTCGCCCTCGTCCACGAGGAGGCCGTGGAGGTCTTCGTATGCGTCGGCGACCTCGGCGGCGAAAAGCTCCTGCACCATCGCAAGCGTGTCGACCGAAACGCCCGACTTGAGCCACCGGAGCATAAGGGTATCGAACGCCGTGAAAAGCTCTTCGCGTCTCGGCGAAAGGAACTCATCTATACGGTATACGGCGAAGGTGTTGAGCCAGTCGAGCTGCGGCGTATCGTAGAGCATGCTGTGGATGAACTGCGCCTGCTCGCACAGGATATTTCCCGTGCCGCTTGTCTGCTCCGGCACCTCGCCCGAAGAAACCCACACCGCAACGGGGATCGTTGCGCACGGCTGCCCAAAGCCGCAAAGCATGTACGGATACAAAGGCTCGTCGCCCTCGCGCATGCCGCAGATAACCTGATACGATGTGGTGAAGTACCTGTTTATCGTGTTTGCCGTCGATATGTATCCGTAGGGCAGCCCGTCGTAAGTGCCCTCGAAGGGCAGTGGGTATGGGTCAAGCTCTGTGGTTGCGAGGTCGCCTGCTGCGGCGAGGATGTCTTTGTAGGACACCGGCAGGCGCTCTTCGAGGATCGCCCTTGCCCGCAGGTATCGTTCGAATCCTCGGCGGTTGTCGTCGGCGCCCGTTACGGCGAAGTTCGTTCGCACAAGAAAGCCCGAGGGCACACCCACCGCGCTGAAGTAGACGAAGCTTGTGCAGCTTGCCTCAACGACCCCCGCGTTGCCGAAGCCGTCGATCACGCCGTAGCAGTGGGTGCTGCGCAAACAGCCGTCGGAACAGATCAGCGAGTCTAAAAGCTCCATAAAGTCCCAGACCGTTTCGCATCGCTCAAGCGCCCAGAACATCACTTCCCCGTCGGTTGCGCCCGTCGTCCGCCAGGGACCTTGGTTGTAGGTGTCGGTGTTTACGATGCCGAAGCCCGCGTCGTTTACCCCGCCGTAGACTTTGTCGTACGTGCCCTGGTAGGTGATGCCCACAAACCTGTGTTCCCCGCCCTCGACGTAGATGTACTGCTGCGATGCGTTGTGCACGTCCCTGTTCTTCCAGAGCATCGGTCTGCCTTCTTCGGTCGCCTCGCCCGAGAAGACCGCAATCGTGCACGACCACACAAGCGCAACGACGCCCAAAATTGTCACGCCCACGCGCAGCATATCAGTCCATAGGCTTCGCCCTTATCGTGAGGACGATGTACCCTGCGAGGTGTTCGGTGCTCGTTCCGTGATAGGCGGAAAGGGGCGTTGTGAGGGCGACGTGGAGGTAGAAGTACCAGTCCGTTCCGCTTGAGTCGGGCGGCATTCCGCGCAGTGCAACGCCCGAGGAGCGTATCGTTGGGATCGTGCTCCAGCCGTAGAGCGTGTCGGAGTAGAAGCAGCAGTAAGCCGGCTCGGCGCCAAGGGATGTATCTATCCGCGCAATCTCGATGGGATGGGAGTCGTCGTGGATGACGTAGAACAGCGACCTTGGCTCCTCGAAGTAGACGGAGTCAGCCCACGTGAGCCTTGGCGTTCCCGCGCCCGTGGCTATCGCCCTCAGGACGTACTGGTTTGGACCCGGCTCGCTTGTGTCGCTTGGCGTCCACCACGGGTCGCCCGAAAGCGTTATCGCGTGGGTCGTAAGCTCGAAGTCAAGCGGAACGCAACCGGTATTCTTCACCGCTATCGCCTGGATTGTCGGCGCAGCATCGACTATCTGACCGACGAGGTATGTCGTCTCCCATTCGAGGGAGTCGTGCCCGGGCTCGAGGAAGTCGCGGTAGATTATTGGCAGAAAGCATGTGTCCTGCTCGGGCATCCCAGGCAGCGTGGGATGTCGGCACAGGCTGTCGAGCTCAAACCTCATGGGACACGAGACTATTGTGAGCACTATCGCAACGCTGTCGCCGGCGTCGTATTGGGCGCGCAACAGGCCAAATCCAAGGCTCAAAAGCAAAAAAACGCCTACACCGCCCCTCAAAATTCTCACTGCTCCCTCCAGCGAATTTCGGCGAAGTCAAGACATCTCCCGCCCAAACCAGAAAAATATATCCTGCCTTTTCCGGGAAAGGCAAGCGGTTTTATGAATATTTTTTTGCGTCTTTTGGGGGCTATGGTTATCGTGTCGGGGGTGGGTACAAGCCCTCCCATAACGTTTTCCATGAACATCAGCGCGCCGCGCCACCCCTGCCAGCCGGGCTTGTTCCAGCCTATCGTCACCCTCGCCGTGTCGTCCCCCCAGTTGACCACGAGGACCGAGTCGATCCTGCCGGTCATATCTATTCTGTGAGGGTATATTACGACCCCACATCCCTCGCACTGCGGCGGGACGGCGCGCGTTGGAGCGGTATCGACCAGAAGGGGGAGCACAAGTCCTGTTGAGAGGGCTTTGGCGTCAAGCTGCGACACCTCGATCCAGCAGATGAAGCGTCTGTTGTAGTACTGGGCGCTGTCGGGTATAAGGACCTTCACGCGGATGTCGGCGCTTTCTGAGTTTCCGCCGGCGAAGACCGTTTCGGGAGTGACCTTAAACCATCGCGTGTGCGGCGCCCTTTGGTATCCGTCCTTTCCGCCCGTGCCGTTCGTCCGCAGCCTGATGTAGAACTTCGCGCCTCGTGCGCCGGGATTTATGAGCCTGAAGGGGGCGCTTTCGACCTCGGTCCCCGGCTGGGCGAAAACCTTTACCGCGCTTTTGGTGGCGCCCAGACCTACGGCAAAGCTTGCGCCGCACAAGCCAAGCGCTATAAAACCCAGCCAAAGCCTCATGCGTGGGCTATCGAATGACGGTTACCGTTCCGCTGCACACCGTTTCGCCGTTGACCTCGATCATGTAGATGTAGAGCCCGCCGCGCACGATGGCGCCCGTGCTCGAACGACAGTCCCACGTCGTCGCACCAGGGGGTGAGGTGTAGATCTCCTCGCCCTCGGTGTCGTAGATGTGTATGATGCCGTTGCCGTAAATCATATCGGGATACTCGAAGTACGCGACGTCGTTTATTCCGTCGCCGTTGGGGGTGAGCAGGGTTGGTCGGCAATCGCAGGCGGTGATGGCGTAAACGAAGCACATTACGGTGTCGTTGCGCATATAGTTGGGTTCGCCGTAGTCGGGGGGTATATCTGCGCAGGTGAGTATGGCACACACGGTGTCGCCGTTTGGGAAGTGGAACGGCGGCGAGGCGTTTTCGGGGATGAACCTCAAAACCTCAAGCTCCGGGTCCCACAAAAGCCCTGCATCGCCCCAGTGGAGCGTGCGGTCGAAGAGCTCAAGCTCCACCGACGACGAGTCGACCCTGCGCCACATATCGGCAAGGTCGAAGACGACGTCGTACTGGTCGTCGAGTATGATTTGACCGTCGATTGGGTCTGTTCCCTCGACGTAAGGCGGCGTGAGGTCGACGAAGAACTTCCACGCCCAGTGCCCCTGGAAGCCGTTGCCGGCGTTATCCAGAGCCGATACAAGCTCCACGGAGACGCTTTCGCCGTCGGCGAAGCAGTGCCCGGGCTGCGGGATGAAGTAGAGCGTGTCGCCGGAGTAGATAAGCTCGACGCCGTCGACGGTGTAGTCGCTCCCTTCAACGCGCAGGACTATCGTGCTCGGGTCAACACCTGCCTCGTCGTCCCAGATGCGCAAGATGATCGGCTGGCACGAGTTTGTCGTGACGGTAAACGGCAGGGGCTCTATGATCTCAACCTGCGGTCCTTGCCCGAAATAGAGCGGCATGATCTCCGAGCAGCAGCAGGATGAGTCGTATGGGTCGCCGTTGTCGGCATCGGCGTCGCACGCGCAAACGCGGTAGACGAAGTCCGAAAGCTCGCTCTGCCCGGGGATCTCCTCGTCCGTTCTGAAGGTGTTGCCGCCAACGTTTGTAAGGGGCGCGATGTTTGCCGTTCCGTCGTCCAGGTCGCCGTCGGTGTCCCACTCGACCCACGCCACGCTAACGCCCGAAGGGTCACAGATATCGGCCTGGATGAAGAACGGGGCAGACGGCGTAAGCTGTAGCGTCGAGTCGGGTGCAAGCTGCGAAAACTCGGGGCAGAGCGTGTCGTCGTCGGGAATGTAGAAACACCAGCGCCTGAGTGAATCCGGAAGCTCGTTGGGTTGACCGTAGTCGGGGCTGTCCTCGGCGCGAACGACCGTCACGCAGACGGTGTCCCTGTCCCAGAACACAAAGCCCTGCGCCGCGGGGTCCCAGCAGAACTTCGTCCCGTCTATCGTGACGCCGGGGCTGTTTCGGTCGAGGGTGACGAGTATCGGCGGGATGCTGTCGCGGCTCTGGCGACAGTCTATCGCCACAAGGAGCGCGTCGATGTTCAAACCCGACTCCTCGTCCCAGATGTCGAAGCATATGCGCGGCTGGTGATCGGTTATGACCTCGCCGGGAGCGGGGCTTTGGTTCGCGATCCTCGGAGGAGCAAGGTCAACGTAGAAATGCCACCGCACAGGACCCGAGAAGGGAAGATTGCCCTGATAGTCCATAACGCGCACAAGCTCGGCGTTGACGCGCTGAGCGTTGGTGAAGGGATAGGTGTGGGTCCAGGTGAGATACGGGTCGGAGTATGTGAGCGAGGGCATATATGTGTTGTACACGATGCCGTCGACCATAAACTGAATCGATGAGGGATTTATCGAGTCCTCAAGCTCGGCGAAAGTCATTATGATTCTCTGCAGGGGGTCCGACGTCCACGTGTTCGGCAGCGGCTCGACGATGGCTGCCGCGGGTGAGCACGGGGCGAGGTAGTTGCTGTTGTCGACGTCGTAGAGGTCGTAGCAGTCGACCCTTATCCTCACGTTTCTCGTCTGGCAGTCGGCATATGGGTGCGCCGAAGTCCACGATACGATGTACCCGCCCCTCACAGCCTCGGCTATAAGCGGCAGTATGAGCGCGAAATCCCCAGGACCGGACCAGTCGAAGAACGCTCCGCCGGTGCCGTCCGTGAGGGTGTGGTATGCGGGGTCGTCGTAGCTTGAGACGATGAAGCACATCGCCCTGTGGGCGAGCAGATTCGAGAGGACCATGTCGACGGTGACGTCGGAGTAGGTCGTTCCGTCGCCCAGCGTGTGCGGCGGCGCATCGGTGACCATTATTATCACGATGGTCGCGCCGGGGCGGAAGTGCATCGAGTCGAGGGCGTCGTTGATTGCGTCAAGCGATACCTCCGCCCAGTCTCCGCCGCCGCCCGAGGTGAGACCGGCAACCCAGCTGTCGAACGTGGCGAGATCCCCGGTAAGGTCATAGCCGTACCAGAACTCGACGTAGTCCGAGAAGAGGACGAGCCCGAGCCTGTAGGAGATGCCAGCTACGGCGAGCGAGTCGGTGAACTCGTCGAGTCCGGCGCGGACGTCGCCTATCATGCCGCTCATGCTGCCCGTGGTGTCGACGCAGAAGACGATGTCGACCATCCCTCCGCCGCCAAGCGACTGAACTATGTCCGGATACTGAAGCTCCCAGCCCGAGCCGTAGTCCTCCCAAACCATGAAGTTCTCCTCATCAAGCCCCTCTATCGTGCGCTCCTCCTCGTCGAGGACGAGGCAGAACGCAGAGACAAGGGGGAACTGGTCGGTGTAGATTCTGTCGATCGTAAGCGACACATCCAGGGGCGGCGGCACGTGGAAGTATATGTACCAGCACGTATCAAGCACGTTCGGTCCGCAGGTTGAGCTTGGGACGAGGTCGCCCGCGGAAAGGCAGATCCAAACCGTCTCCTCCTCCTCGAACGATAGCCCAGCCACCGACGCCTCCCATATGAGCGTATCCCTGAGCCACCTCAGCGTGGCGGAACCCCACGAGTAGGTCAGCGTATCTCCTTCGGGCGTTACGATCGTCACAACGAAGGTGGTGCTGTCGACGCCCGAGATGGAGTCGCAGATGGGCATAAGTATGGTGGGCACGAGGTCGCGGCAGCTGGAGTACATAGGCGGCTCACACTCCGAAATCGCCGGCGGGCTCTCGTCGACAACAAACCTGCAGCGCAGGGGATTGGTCGCGACGTTGCCGAAGGTGTCGGCAACCCTCACTACCGTCACGTCGACCGTGTCGCCGTCGGAAAACCAAGCGGAGGGGATGAAGTACAAAAGCGTGTCGCCCAAAAGCACAAGCTCGGGGTCAGAGATCGTGTAGTCTACCCCGCCCACCGAAAGCACAAGCGTTGTGTCGTCGATTCCGTTTTCGTCGTGGAGGCGGATGATGATCATCGTGTCCTCACAGGCGACAAACGTGGTGCAGGACGGTGGGAAGATGATGTGCGCTTCGGGCGGGTCGCTCTCCGGCAGGACGGAGAAGCCGCCGAAGAGTGTGTCGGCAAGACCGTCGGGGTTTGTGACGATAACGTCATGCGGTCCCACAGGCGCCGAAGCCGATATCGTTATCGTCGCAGTTATCAGCGATGGCGTGAGGAAGGTCACGCTGCCTACGGAGATGCCCGCACCCATATCGAGCGTTGGCGTGGCAACGAAGCCCGAGCCGAAGATGGTGAGGGAAAGGACTTCGCCCTGAGCGCCGCTTGTGGGCGAAATCGTCGAAATTATCGGCGCGCTCTGACCCAAGACTAAGCCACAAAAAACAAACAAAGCTAAAAGACACCTTGTCATAACCCCATGCCTCCTTCCCAACAAAAATATTATAGTTGAACTTGCTGTCTTTGTCAAACCGCAAAGGGCTTTTGGGAGGCTATTCGAGTTCTTTCGCCTCCTCCCAGAACTCGTCCATCTGCTCGAGGGTGGGGTTTTCTATTCCTTTTTCGCGGAGCCTTCTTTCGATGTGCTTGAACCTTCGCGCGAACTTCTCGTTCGTCTTCCTCAGCGCCATTTCGGCGCTCAGTCCGGCGAAGCGGGCGAGATTAGCCACGGCGAAGAGAAGGTCGCCCAGCTCCTCCTCGAGTTTGTCCCTTTCGCCCGAGCGCAGAAGCTCGCCAAGCTCGCCAACCTCCTCCTTGATCTTCTCCCACACGTCCTCGATCCTCTTCCAGTCGAAGCCTATTCGCGCCGCCTTCTCCTGCATCCTCTGCGCGACAAGTAAAGCCGGCATCGACCTTGGGATTCCGTCCAAAAGCGATGCGTCATCCCTTTGCTCGCTGCGCTCGCGGAGTTTTATGTGCTCCCAGTTGTGCAGAACCTCCTCTGCGTCCGACACCTCCGCGTCCCCGAACACGTGCGGATGTCGGCGCACAAGCTTTGCCGAAACGAAGTCGATCACGTCGCCTATGTCGAAGTCGCCGGCTTGGCGGCGTATGTCGGAGTGGAAGATGACGTGCAGCAGGATATCCCCGAGCTCCTCCTTCATCTCGGCGAAGTCGTTTCTGTCGATGGCGTCGACGAGCTCATAGACCTCCTCTATAAGGTAGGGTCGCAGCGATGCGTGGGTTTGCTTTCTGTCCCATGGGCATCCTCCGGGCGCCCGGAGTCTGCGCACGATCTCCACAAGGCGCTCAAACTTTCCCCCTATGTCGCCGCCTGCGCACATCAGACAAGCACCCTTTTGTACCTGTATCCGCCTGGCACCCTCTCGGCGATGGCGATAAGCCTCCCTGATCTTTCTGCGAAGGCGAAGAGGTTGCCGGGCTTTATCCACCTCGGTATCACGCTAATGATCTGTCCGTGAGCTATGCGCCAGGCGTCGGCTTCGTTCACCTCGATGCGCGGGAGGTGTGGTAGGAGGGCTGCGTCGTCGAGGAGGAATTTTTCCGGCTCGCCCGCCCTTATCGCCTCGAGGATTTCCTCAAGCGGCACGGCGTCTTCGACCCTGTGCGGACCGACCTGCGTTCGCGTGAGGGCGGAAAGATGCCCGCCGCACCCAAGCCTGTGACCAATATCCCGCGCGAGGGCGCGAAGATACGTGCCCGTGCTGCAGACGATATCGAACCTGACCTTCGGGAGATCAACCTCGATGTTCTCTATCGAGTGCACCACGACCCTTTTGGGCTGAAGGGGTATATCCTCGCCCCGTCGGGAGCGTTTGTAGAGGGGCACGCCGTCGACCTTTTTGGCGCAGAACCGCGGCGGAACCTGCTCGATCTCGCCCAAAAAGCCCCTCAAAACATCGACCACGCGCTCGGGGGTGACGTTATACAGCGGGGTTTCTTCGATGACGTTGCCTTCGGCGTCGTCCGTGTCGGTGGTGACGCCGAGGGTTACCTCCGCGCGGTAGCCCTTGATGCCGCTGTCGACGAAAGGGGCGAGTCGGGTCGACCTCCCGAAAAGCACAGGTAGAAGACCCTCGGCTAAGGGGTCGAGCGTGCCGACGTGTCCAACACGCCTTGTGCCCAAAAGACGCGCTATCTTGTTGTCCACCTGGCGCGAGGTAAGACCCCTGGGCTTGTAAACCAAATACCCCCCCGATATGCCCGAAGCCTTCGGCATGCCTGAGCAAAGATAAGCGCCAGGCGCCGCAGTGTCAATCGCCATTTGGGCTTTTGTGCTTGAAAAGCGCGGGTTTTGTTGTAGATTTTCTGAAGCATTTGGGAGGTTTGTGATGGTTTTACGGCGCAGGGCGGAACGTGCCGCGGCGCAGATAATTTGGCTTGGGTTTTTCGTCCTTGCGGTTGTGGGGTTTTCCGCCGCGTGGTGGATCAGGTTCGAGTCGGGGATATTTCCCGTCTGGGACTATCAGCCCTTCGTGAACTACAGGATTCCGATCCTCATCGTTGCGTCCTTTTGGTGCGTTGTTTTCGCTGCCCGCAGGGTGAACAGACCCGAGCTTTCGGTTAAGTGGTGGCGCGAGCTCGGACGGATCGCTTGGGCGTCGGTTCTGGCTATGATCCTGCCTATGGCGCTCGCCTTCACCTACAGAGGATATTTTTACTCGCGCCTTGTGATGGCTATGGGAACGACCATCACCGCGCTTTTTTGCTTTTTGTACAAGCAGCTTTCGAAGGCTGTTCTTCGCACCCTTGTTCTGCGCAGGGTTGGAGCTGCGCGAAAGCTTGTTGTGGGCTGTGGAGACTTCGCAGCAACCGTGGTGAACAATATCCGCAAAGACCCCCTCGCCGCAGCCGGCCTTGTGGGGATGGTCTCCCTGCCCGGTGAGCGGTGCACCGCAGATCTCCCTTACCTCGGAGAGATCGGAGACCTGAGGAAGCTCCTTGTGGAAAAGGGTTTCGACGAGGTCATACTTGCCCATCCCAGCCCGGATGAGGAGACGATCCTTCAGATAATCTACGAGTGCCGCAAGGAGGAGGTGCAGTTTGAGCTTGTGCCCTCGTTCTGGCATCTGCTTAGGGGCAGGATAGCCGTCGAGCCCATAGGCGACGTGCGGACCATAGCGTTCGTCGACATAGCCCTCAAGGGCTGGCAGAAGGTCGTAAAGAGGGTGATGGATGTGGTGCTTTCCCTTGTCCTTCTTTTGCTTTTGGCGCCGCTTTTTGCCGTCGTTGCCGTCGCGATAAAGCTCACAAGCCCTGGACCCGTTTTCTTCCTTCAGGAGCGTATCGGAAGGAACGGAAGGAAGTTTAAGATGATAAAGTTTCGCTCGATGTACCAGGACGCCGAGGAGCGCCTGAAGGAGTACCTCGCCAAAAGCGACGTTAAGGGTCCGATATTCAAGATGAAGCACGATCCCCGCGTGACGCCTGTGGGCAGGATCCTCAGGCGCTTTTCGATAGACGAGCTCCCGCAGCTTGTGAACGTGTTGAAGGGTGAGATGTCTTTGGTTGGACCGCGCCCCCCGCTTGAGAGGGAGGTCAGGCAGTACGAGCGCTGGCAGCTGCGCCGAATCGACGTCACCCCGGGCATGACGGGGCTTTGGCAGGTCTCGGGAAGAAGCGACCTCCCGTTCGAAAAGATGGTGGAGCTCGATATATATTACATCGAGCACTGGTCGATCTGGCTCGACCTTAAGATACTTCTGAAGACGATACCCGCAGTCCTTTCCGCGAAGGGGGCGTATTGAGTTTGGGGGTGTGTTTATGTTCGACAAGCCAAGACCGCTTGCGCACCTTTCCTTCGCCCTCGTGATGTTCGGACTTGTCGTCCAAAGCGTTGCCAAATACGCTTTCGACGACAGCGGCGCTTTGGTGGGGCTTGCCTTCGCCTTCTACTTCGCGGCGTTCCCGTTCTCGATACTTGCCCTTATGTGCAACTGGCGCGTTGAGCGCAAAATGCGACTCGACCTGTGGTCGTCGGTGGAGGTTGGGGTCGGGATGCTTCCCTTCCTGCTCACCGTTTTGCTTGTGGCGTATGCGCTTTGGTTTGCGGGGAGATGAGGGTTGTGGTACAAAAATACGGCGGCAAAAGCGTTGGCGATATCGATCTTATCTGCGACGTTGCCCAAAGGATCGTCCGCAGGCGCAGCCGGGGCGATAACCTCGTCGTTGTGGTATCGGCTATGGCAGACACAACCGACACCCTCCTGGACTACGCCCGAAGGGTTTCCAAAAAGCCCAGGGAGAGGGAGGTCGACATGCTCCTTACCGCCGGCGAGCGGATATCGATGGCTCTGCTTTCGATGGCGATATGGGAGAGGGGCTTTGGCGCCATCTCGTTTACGGGGTCCCAAAGCGGCATAATAACCGACGACGTTCACACGCGTGCGCGGATCGTGGAGATACGCGCGGAGCGCATAATCCACGAGCTCCAGCTCGGGAGGGTGGTAATAGTTGCGGGTTTTCAGGGTGTTTCGGCGCGGCGCGAGGTGACGACCCTCGGGCGGGGCGGATCAGATACCACCGCTGTCGCGATAGCGTGCGCCCTGGGCGCGGAAAGGTGCGAAATATACTCCGACGTCGCCGGCCTCTTCTCCGCAGACCCCAAAAGAATCCCCAACGCACGCCACATACCCGAAATTGACTACGAAACGCTTTTTGATATAGCTTTCTTCGGCTCCAAGGTCATCCACCCCAGGGCGGTTGAGCTTGCGAGGAAGTACAAGATACCGCTCGTTCTGGCTTCGAGCATGGATGAGGGGGGAGAGACGATGGTTGGCAGCAGGGCTATGGAGGGTGTAAGTTTCGTTGCCGTTTCCGCCACGAGGGATGTCGTTTGGGTTGAGGTCGATGTTCCCGCCGACGCCTTGTGTGAGCTTTGGCGCGGACTGGACAGGCTTCGGACTGAGGTGAGGACGCCTGCGCTTCGTGTCGCGGAGGGGGGTCGCGCAAGGGCGCACTTCTGGATCCCGCCCGAGCGCAGGGATGAAGTCGCGGCGCTCCTCGCCCGAATCCCGGGCGCAAACTGGGAGACGAAGGAGTGCTCCATTGTTGCTGCAAGCGGATACGGCATAGCCGAGAACGCCGAAGCCCTTTCGGAGTTCGTGGCGGCGCTGCGCGAAGCCGGCATACCCTTCGAGCGCATCGGAACGACGAACAGATCAATCTATGCGCTTGTCCCCAGAAAGCGCTGCGACGAAGCCGAAAGGATCCTCCACAGAAGGCTTGTGTGCCGATAGTGGCTAAAGCGAAGGCGTTATTTCGCCGAATATTGCGAGCTGAAGAACAACCCCCACCACAAGCGGCACGGTGAGGTTGTCGTCGACGATGTAGGAGCTCACCTCGACCGTTGTTGCCAGCGCTGCGCCGGCAAACTTCCACCCGATGGGGACGTTTGGGATGAACAGTCCTGCCAGTGCAGCCGACACGAGGAAAGCCGCCGTTCCCTCGACAGTTTTGCACCTGACGGTGCCGTCGGCGTTGCGGCGGCAGTAGATGGTGTGTTTGCCCAAAAGCTTCCCAACGAAAACAGCCGCCGTGTCGCCAACTATTATGTACACCATGACCAGGGCAGCCACACACTTTTCGAAGAGCACCAAAGCGAGCGCCGCCGCAGAAAGGATGTACGAAGCCCCGCTTAGGCGCTTTATCTCCCAGCGGCGGTATATGCTTCCCCAAAATCGGTAGAGGGCGCGCCTGAAGCGCCTGCTGTGGATCCTAAGGACGTCCTGGACCATCGCCACAAGCGCCCCAAGCGTGACGAGCCAAAGCGAAGTGCGCTTGGGAAGATGTATAAACATCACCGGCACCACAAGCGCGAGGATATGGGTCCCTTTGCGGAGTATCTCGCCGCGGAGATTGAAGGGCTTCCTCACCCTGTCTGCCTGCGGGCTCATTCTCCCCCCTCGCATCTTAGCTCCGAAAAGAGCATGGTTGGCGGGTGTATCACCTCCGACCACGTTCGTTGCCAGAAGGCTTCGGCTTTCTCCTCGTTATACACTGCTGCGCCCTTTGCGGAGCCATATATGTTTCCGACGTAGAAGAAGGCGCCGAGCGCTCCCATAAATATGGCGAACGTTCTGTCTTTTTCCCAGGTTGTAGCCGAAAGCGCCGTTGGCACACCGACCGCAAGCGCCGAAAAGAGGGCATCGCCCCATCTGCCGCAATACCCCCTTCCCAAACCGGGTGCCGCGGCAGACAGCATCGCCGCCAGGAAGGGGCTTCGTCTGCCCATGCGCTTCGCCTCGGCGCAGCGGTGCAGAAGATACCTTATGCTGCCCGTGATCTCGGAGCTATCGGAGGCGTCCGCAAGCCGCCTGAAGCTCGTCTCCGCGGCGGCATAATCGCAAGCCCTAAGGCGAATCCAGCCCCGCAGGTACTCAAAGGCGCCCAGAAGTGTTGCGTCCGTCGTATCCATGGCGTCTGCTGCCGAGTCGAGCTTGCCCTCCAGGAAGTAGGTGAGGGGAATCCTGTAGTTGGCGAACCGCTTCGCCCTTTTGCCGTAGTTTTCGGAAAGCATTTGGTAAAGCTTTCTTGCTGCGGTGTAGTCGCCGATTTTCTCTTTGCACAGCGCGCTTTTGAAGAGGGCGTGTGCTGCGCAGGAGTCGTCCGGGTAGAGGAAGGCGAAGCGCAAATACTCCACCGCCGCGCGGTCGTAGTCGCCGAGGTCGAAGAGCTCGTCGGCGAAGGGCAGGATCTGGTCTTTATCGTAGGCGCACGGCTCGCTTCGCTCCACAAAGACCGTTTCGACCACGACCTCGCGCGTCTCGGGCAAAACCGAGAGCGTGTCGGACCAGAGTGGGTGCAGCGCCGCCATGACCAAAGCGATTTCGAAAAGAAGGCGTCTCATCTTAGCACGACCTTTTCGGCGGCTTCGCGCGGAAGCCAGCCCGTGTTGCCGTCCTCCAAGACTATGCGGTACCAGCCGCCCCGGACCTCCTTTATCGCTACCCTCGTTCCTGCGTGCAGGGTGAAGAGGAGCTGTCCGCTCTCCGAGGGTTCGCTTCGGACGTCGACCTTCGGCGCAACGACGACGGCGAGCCTAAGCTCCCAAAGCCTGTTGCACTTGACGTACCAGCCAAAACAGGCAACCGCAAATGCTATCCAAAGCCATAGGGCAAGCCACTTTCCGCGCAGCTGCAGTATCGCAAAGACGGTGGCAATGGTCGCAAGCGACGAGAGGAGGACCATAAGCCACCAAAACTCCCGAAACGAGATCGTCTCAAGCGCTTTGCCGAAGAAGCCCAGAACGGATCCGCTGTAGAGGGGCGTTATTTTGTCTTTCACGAGCTTTCGCGCGAAGTTCAGGTTTTTCCTGATGTCGTTGTCGCGTGGTGCGAGCATTCGGGCGCGCTCGTACCAAAGTATCGCCCTTCCGATGTCTCCGAGGCGGAAGTAGGCGTTGCCCAGGTTGTAGAAAAGCTCTGGCGAAAGTGCCCCCAGGCGCACCGCCTCGAGGTATTTGTCGACCGCTTCGCTGTAGTCGCCCCTCCTGTAGGCAGCGTTGCCGGCGTTGTATGCGCTTGCAGCCTCGTCGCCAAAGGAGGTCGCAAGGAAAACGAAAAGCAAAGCCGCGTGTATCAGGGCTTTCGTCATATCATCTCGTCGATCTGTTTGAGGACTTTTTCGGCGTGCTCAGCAAGCTTTTTGGCGTCGATCTTGGTTGAGCTTGGCGCGAATCGCGCCGCATCGACCCTGTCGAGGATCTCCTTCAGTTCGTCCACGGCGCTTTGTGGTGCACCCCTTTCGACGAGCTTGGCGCAGGCGTCGTCGAGGATTATGGCGCCGACGTCGGTTTCGAGCTTGTCGGCAACAAAGCCGAACACGGCGTCGGATATAGCTCCCAGCGCCTGATGCGTTTCTTTGCTTTTGCGTGCTTCGGCGAGCTTTCGCCGCGCCGCCTTGAGCGCCTGCGAAGCTCTCACGCGCCGCCAGTTGGACAAAAGGTGCTCCTGCCTCCGACGGTACGCGAACGCAAGAACTATTACCAACGCATCCACCGCCAAAAACCAAAGCGCCTTGGCGTCCCTCCACGGCAGAAACGAACCCGCAGGCAGACTTCTGCGGTCGGGTTTTATGAACTCGATGTCGCCGGCAACGGGGACGACGGCTCTCCCCACGGCGTACGACACACCGCCCGCTCCGGGCTTTACTGCAAGGCGCAGTGTATCGGTCGTAAGGACGATGTATTTGCGCCTTCGGGGGTCGAAGTAGCTGAACTCAACGGGCGGAATGGAGAACTCCCCTTTGCTTCTGGGGATGAGGATGTATTCTGTCTTTTTGGTTCCACCGGCTTTTCCGCTGCGGGTGCGCTTTTTGACGCGCTCTTTGGTGTCGAAGACCTCGAGGTCGGGCGGGATTTGTGGTTTTGGCAGCTCAAGCGCTTCGATGTTGCCGTCGCCCGTCACGGAGATCGTGAGGGTTACTGCGTCGCCGACTGCCACCTCGTTTCTGTCGAGCTTGGCTGAGATCGAAAAGTTTCCCACGGCGCCGCCGAAGTTGCTCGGCTTGCCCGCATCGGGAAGGGGG
The DNA here is from genome assembly GCA_965552135.1 of uncultured bacterium. Classification (GTDB taxonomy): domain Bacteria; phylum UBP14; class UBA6098; order B30-G16; family B30-G16; genus CBEVQY01. The sequence continues at coordinate 23,126 of CBEVQY010000003.1, forward strand.
AGAATGTGGATCTTAAGCCTGTTGGATTTCACCCTCCGTTTGACCTGCCTGCCGAAGTCGAAGAAGCTCCGGGGAGGGTAGTAAACGGTGCACGAAAGCTCCATCGGCTCCACTGTGAGGTCGCCGGGCGCGAGGGGGAAGGCGGCAACGCTTTTTATAAGCGTTTTCTCGTACCTTCTGCCCCCTACGACCGCAGGCTGAAAGGAGAGGTGCTCTGCCTCGAAGAGGTTTTCGACCCAAAAACTTCGGAACTCGGCGTCCCTCTCGAACGAGACGTTCGTTATCTCGCGCCTTGTGTAGAGCACGAAGTCGACCGTTACCTGCTGCCCCACGTAGGCGGTTTCGGGCGATGCGATCGCAAGAAGGAAGATATCCTTTCCCGCGGGCGCAGATTTCGGCTTTTGAGCGGTGTGTCCGCGGGTTTTTGGAGGCGCACCGCCGCCTGCGACGTAAACCTTTATGGGGTTGGTGCTGTACCTTTTGCCGTCGACGTAAACGTCGATGGGAGGGATCTCAAGCTCACCCGTGTCCTGCGGGATGATGTAGAACTGGAAGTTCATCGTTTTCGTCACGGAGAACTTTGCCCCGATCATCTGGATGCTTGTGGACGTGGACGACGATGTTCCGGAGAGGCTCCACTTGTCGCTTTCCGGGAACGACGGCGGCGATACTTTGCCGATATCCGTTCCCGAGACCGTTACCGTGAGTGTGATCAGGTCGCCTGGGGCGGCGGTGTTGCGGTCGACGCTCGCCTCAACGCTCACCTCGCCGAGGCAAGCCGTCGCCAAAGCGACCAGCGCCAGCGTGGTTTTCCAAAAAGCCCTTCCCATAGCCTACCAGTCCCTTGGGCAGTATTTCCTGCCGCCGCGCCTTTGTGTGCGCTGCTTCATCCAGTTCTGCAGCATCTCGAGCTCCTGGCGCTCCATGGCGTTTAAAAGCTGCTCAGCTTGCTCTTTGCTCATCCCAGCGCGCTGCTGGGTCTCCTGCGAACGCTCCTGCTTTGCCCGGCTCTCTTGAGGGCGCGGCTCCTTGTGCTTCTGCTCACCCCGTTGCGGTTGACTCTGTTCCCCTTGTTGGCTCTGCTGTTGGGAGCTTTGTTCTCGCTTTTCCCCTCCACCGCCGCCCCGGCTCTTAAGTTTTCGCAGAACGAGCTCGAGGTTGTACTTGGCGTCCTCGTCGTCTGGGTTGAGGAGGGTTGCCGCCGCATAGCTTTTGAGGGCTTGGTTCAGGCTGTCGGTTTGGTAGAAGCAGTTTCCGAGGTTGTACAGCGCCTCGGACCTCAGCGTCGAGTCGGGTGTTGTTGTCTTTGTCGATATCGACTTGAGCAGGGCGAGGGCAGCTTGTTGGTATTCGCCCTTTTTGTAGAGCGCCGCGCCCATGTCGAAGGAGGCTATCGCGAAGGTGCGGAGGTCCTCATCCGCTGCGCCCTCGCCCTCCTTGGCAAGCCTCCCCTCAAGCCTTTCGCACACCCTCCCAAAGCTTTTGAGCGCTTTGTCGTAGTCGCCGTTGTAGTAGGCTTTGACCCCCCTTTGGATCTCCCTGTGCCCACTTGCGAGGGCGGCGCACGCCGCAAGCAAAAGCACCAAGGCTATCCCAAGCCTGCACACCATCGTGACCCACCCCGTTTATGTCTTCGCTATGAGCGTCCCTTCGCCTTCGATCTCTTCGCGGCGAATGAAGGTCATGGTAAGCTCTGCGCCCAAAAGCATGATCGCAGCGGTGTAGAACACCCACACGTACGTTGCCAAAATCGCGCTTATCCCGCCGTAGAGCTGGTTGAACCTAACGACATATTTTATGTACAGCGCGAAGAGTCTTTTTGCCACCTCCCACGCGATTCCGGCGAAGAATCCACCCGCCAGGGCGTAGCGCCAGCGCACGCGCCTGTGGGGTATGAAGACGTAGACGGTTGTAAAAAATAGCGACACCCACAGGGTTGGCGCAAGCACAAAGAAGGCTTTCCAGAAAAGACCGATGTGCTCGTACGATATCCCCAGCACCGATACGCCAAGCTCGGCGAGGATAAATGCGCCCCAAGTTGCTGCGGCGGAGCCCAAAAGAGCAAGGTACGTCATGAACATAAGGATGTAGGCGAACAGGAGCTGTCGCCAGAGTGGTCTTTGCTCGTGGCGTTCGAATACGCGGTTTATCGCCGACTCGACCGTCAAAAACACGCCGCCCGAAAAAACAAGCAAAAGCACCAAGCTCACGCGATTGACCATCCCCGCCTGCTCGACGAACGTGCGGAAGAAAGAGCCTACCCTCACGGCTCCATCGGGCAAAAGCTCCTGGATATTGGCAAGACCCAGGATTATGGTCGCCATCTTCTGGGGGGATTTTACCACCATCCCCGCGATGGACAGCCCAAAGAGCGCAAGCGGCACGGCGGAGAGCAGAAAGTAGAACGATATTGCCGCAGCCAGCATCGGACCGCCGTGGCGGTAGAAGTAGAACCACATTTCCCCAAAGTGCGCAAGGCACCGCCTCGCAAAGCAAGATACCTTTCGCAAAAAAGCCAACATGCCTTCGAACAATATAGCCCTTCCGGCGCTTTGTGCAAGCAAGCTTTTGGAAAACAAGCCCGTTGGACGCCCATTGCAAAAATGGCTTGACTTAGAGCACAATATAGTCTACTTTTACAAACAAGTTAGCTTGTGTGCAGTCAAGGGGGATAAATGAGGAAGACCTTCGTCCTTGCCTTCGTTGTGCTTTTCTGCATCGGCTTTGGCAGGGAGCTTGCGTACGTTGCGACGCTTGAGACGGGTGTGGAGGGCGACAGGTTTGGCGTGACCGTTGTCGCTTTGGGCGACGTAAACGGCGACGGTTACGGCGATATGCTTATCTGCGCTGAGGGAAGCTACGTTTTGCGCGACTATCCGGGCAAGGCTTATCTTTACCTTGGTGGTCCTCGTTTTGCTGGCGAGGCGGCGGTGGTCTTTTCCGGCGAAGCCCCCGGGGATCATTTTGGCGCAAGCGCAACGGCTTTGGGCGACATAAACGGCGATGGCTTCGGGGATTTTGCCATCGGCGCCGACAAGAACGACGAAGGCGGAACCGACGCCGGCAAGGTCTACATCTTCTTCGGCGGCAAGAAGATAGACACGAAGCCCGATTTGGTTATCGTTGGTGGTCGCGCCAACGACTGGTTTGGCAGTGCGCTTGCGGGCGGCGACGACATAAACGGCGACGGCAAACCCGACCTTTTGGTTGGCGCCCCATACGGCGGAAAAAAGTACGCTGGAACCGTAAGCATCTTCCTTGGGGGTTTTGGGTTCGAGGAGCCTGCGCTTGTGCTTTCGGGTGAGGATGCCGGCGACTCGTACGGCGCAAGGGTCGCTATGTTGGGCGATGTCACCGCAGACGGCATAGCCGATTTCGCCGTAAGCGCCGTCTACGCCGATGCCGGCGACGTAAACGACGCCGGATGCGTTTACGTGTACGCCGGCGGCAACGTGATAAGCCAAAAGCCTGTGGCAAAGCTTTCCGGCAGCGTTCCCAGGGAGCAGATGGGTTTTTCCGTCTGCGGTCCCGGGGATATCACCGGCGACGGCGTTGGCGACATCCTCGTCGGTGCGCCGGGCGGTGGTCCCGCGGGGATGGGGGCGGTTTACGTCTTCGCCGGCGGACAGGTCCTGCGACCCGAGCCGTTTAAGCGATTCCTCGGACAGCACCAAAACGACCTCTTCGGGCTTTCCGTATCCGGCGCGGGCGACCTCAACGCCGACAGAATCGCCGACTTCTTCGTCGGCGCTCCTTACACCGACGCAGGTCATTACCACGCCGGCAGAGTGGAGTTCTACGCAGGCGGCAAGGAGATGTCAATAAAGGACCTCTACCACACAAACGGCACGGCGGAGGAAAGCCAATACGGCTACTGCGTCGCCTACATTCCCGATTTCTTCGGTCGCGGAAAGGGGCTTTATGTTATAACGTCGGCGGGTCGCGGAAGCGGCAACGCGGGGAAGACGAAGGTCCTTGTGTACCGATAGAGGGTGCTGCCGAACCCCCAGAGCCAAGGGCTTCGGGCAACAGGTGGTGGGAGGCGAGCAATCGAGGGCTGGGATGCAAATTCGGCGCAGCGCGCAGGCTTTGGACAGATACCTCGGCGTGAGCGCAGGCTTTGGACAATACATTGGTGTGAGCGCAGGTTTTAGGCAAATGCCTCGGCGTGAGCGCAGGTTTTGGGCAATGCCTCGGCGTGAAATCGTGAAATATAGAAAAAATTCGGAGGTGTAACAGATGAGGAAGACGTTGGCTGTGGTTTTGGTGCTTTTGGGCGTTTTTGCGGGAGCTTATGCTCTTTCGTGGCGGGTTGAGCTTGCCGTTTCCGCCGGCGACGAGACCCGCACCCTCCTGTGGGGCGTTGATCCAGCCGCATCCGACGGGTACGACCACGGCATCGACGAAAACTTCCCCATCCTTCCCCCGTCGGGGCTTTACGCCTATTTCGCGATAGATGATCCTTATAATCCGTATGTTACGATGCTTTCCGAGGACGTGAGGGGTGACGAGCTTGTTGAGCACGTTTGGCGCGGCACCGCGGGCGGAGCGGTCGACCCTATCACCGTGTCGTGGAATCCTCTTGCTATACCCCTCGGCTCAGCCGAGATAGGGATAGGCACCGCCACCGTTCCCCCGATCGAGTGGATCGACATGACCACAAGCAGCTCTGTGGTCATCACGGCGGGGCAGTACTTTTGGATAAGGTTCACTCCCGCCGCCTCCGGTGCCGACAGCCCCCCTTACGTCGTTTCAACCGACCCTGCCGACGGCGCAGCCGACGTCCCAACGACCGCAAGCATCGAGATCATCCTCGCGGACGACGAAACGGGAATAGATCCCTCCTCGGTTCTGCTTACGGTCAACGGCGAGGATGTGACCGCACGGGCTTCGTTCGTGAGAATGGGCAACGAGTTCGGAATTTATTATGCGCCCGAGTCGGGATTTCCGCCGTCGAGCACCGTTGAGGTAAGCGTTTCGGCGGCGGAGATATCCACCTCGCCCGAGTCGCTCTCTTACAGCTTCAGCTTCTCCACGGGCGCGGAGCTTGCAGAGGTCCTGTGGGAGCAGTGGATAACGGTGTACGACGTCTCACCTTCGGGCGATACCACCGCCATCGGGCTTTCGTTCGGCGTCGACTCCCTCTGCACCGGAGGCTTTGACCCCGGCTACGATGTCCCTCTTCCAATACCCCCCGGGGGAAGCTTTTATGCGTACTTCCCGATAAGCGATCCCGACTATCCCTTTATAAGCATGCTCAAGCGCGACATTCGCGGCGTTGGCGGCGAGGACGTCTGGATCGTCCGCACGGGCAATCCGGGCGTGTACGAATTCGTTGAGTGGGATCCCTACACGCTGCCTGAGGGTGTTGAGCTTGAGGTTGGCGTTGCCTTCCCTCCCGAAAGCCCGTCGGAGTGGGTCAATATGCGCGATGTTGAGCGGATCGAGGTAAGCCCAGGTCAGTGGGTTTGGTTGCGTCGGGTTGTGGCGCCTGTGGTCGATACGCTGCCGCCTTATCTTGTCTCGAGCGTGCCCTCCGTCGGGGCGACAGGCGTGGCACTCAGCACAAGCATCACCGTCATCATCGCCGACGACGGCTGCGGCGTCGACACGTCATCTGTGGTGTTCGTCGTCGACGGCGAGGACGTGACGTCGGACGCCGAGATGACCGTGGTGGGGGATCTTGTCTACATCACCTACGACCCGCCCACCGACTTCCCCTCCCTCTACACCGTCAGCTGGAGCGTTGAGGTCTCGGACCTCGCAACGCCCCCAAACTCCGCGCTCATAGAGGGCTACTTCACCACAGGCTACTTCCCAACGCCAGCCTGGGCGTGCACCCTGGTGTTCGATGTATCTCCGGCGGAGGGGTCGCCGTACGTCGTGAACCTCGTCTTCGGCGTCGACGAAGCCGGAACTGACGGCTTCGACGTCGGGCTCGATTACCCCGTAGCTCCACCTATACCCGGTGCACCCGCCTTCTACTTCTTCATCGAGGATACCCTCTGGTCCCAGCTTGCGAGGGATATAAGAAGCTCGCTTGATGATTCCATCGTTTGGGTCGCCCACTGCGTTGGTGTCGACACGACCTGGGGCAGATTCTCCGTAAGCTGGAATGCCTCAGCCCTCCCCGAGGAGGGATATTTCTTCTTCGCCGTAACCGATATGTCCACCCCGCCTGCGGAGTGGACGCCCATGACGAGCGTAACATCCCTTGATATATACTCCGACTCAAGGCTTTTTGTGCTTTATACATCCGAGGTGTATTATTGTCTTTCGGGCGTCGTTTCGCTTGAGGGCGAGGACGATTACTCGGGCACCGTCGTTTCGATACCGTCGTTGGGAATCTCCGACACGACCGACTCCGACGGGAGCTACGAGCTTTGCGGTCTTGCGGCCGGAACGTACACCGTTTTGTTCGAGCACGACGGCTACGAGCCGCAGGAGCACACGCTCGAGATTGTTGGCGATATGATGTTCGACGTCACGCTCTATCCGTACTACTATCGCGTTGACGGCGTTGTGGCGCTTGAGGGCGTTCCCTCCGGCGAGTGGGACGGGACCGTCGTGAGGCTGGGCGACAACGTCACCGTCACCGACCCCGATGGATACTTCGTGTTCAACAACGTTAGGTCGGGCGAGTACGCTTTCAGCGCCGAGCACGAGGGGTTTGTGCCGTTTGACACAGTGATTCTCGTCGACGACACGACAATGCTTTACGTGGAGCTTGCGGCAGAGGTTCACTACGGCGATCTCGTCGTTTTGGTCGACCTGGAGGGGGGCGGTGATCTTTCGGGGACCGGCGTCGTCTTGAGCGGCACCGACACTGCCTACACCGATGCAAGCGGCGCAGCCGTCTTCGAAGACCTGGAGTACGGCACCTACGAGCTTCACATCTTCAGGGAAGGGTATCAGCCGGGCGAGCTTTTGGTTACCGTCGACGAGCCTGTGGAGACCGTTTCGACCACTCTTTCGCTTCTGCGCGGCACCGTAGAGGTTACGGTCGACCTCGAGGGCGACGGAGACCTGTCGGGAACGATGGTCGTCCTCGACGGAGTCGACACCGCCTACACCGACGCCTCGGGAACGGCTGTGTTCAGCGAAATCGTCTACGGAGAACATAGCCTCTACGTCTGGCGCGAGGGATACCAGCCCCAGTCCATGGACTTCACCGTAGACGAGCCCACAGAGCTTATCTCGCTCGTTCTGTCGCTCAAGCACGGCGTTATCGAGGGCTTCGTTATGCTCTCAACCGGACCCACCGACCTTTCCGGAACGATCGTCACCCTCGACGGCGAGGACGTCGCGTACACCGATATGACTGGCTTCTTCCGCTTTGAGGACGTCGCCTACGGGACGCACAGCCTCCATTTCCAGCACGATGGCTTCCTCCCGAAGGACACGAGCGTGTACCTTTGGGAGCCCGGGACGCTTGAGGTCAGCGTGATGCTCGAGGAAAGCCTTTACTTCAATCCGCCTCGGAACCTCACGATCTACTCTCGCCACCACCACCGAGTAGCGATAAGGTGGGATCCGCCCGAGCCTTGTCCCGCCACGCTGGTGGGCTACGGCGTGATAAGGTCCTACATAACCCCCACCGGCGGCGACACCATAGCGATTTTGCCGAAGTGGGCTACGGGCTACATCGACAGGGACGTTGGCGAGGGCGCGACCGACGTCTATTGGTATTGGGTTTTTGCGATATACGCTGAGGGCACAAGCGGCGCTGCGGGTCCTCGTATGGGCTGGGCAGGCGACAATCCCGATGACCCCGACGTCCTTGTGGTGGACTTCGACAACGGCGCGCTCCTTGCTGACGGCGCCACCGCAGACGAAGCACAAGCCCTGGCAGATCTCCTCCAGGACGCCGGATACAACGTTGACGTAACCTCCCAGGACGAGCAGCTTGTCGACTTCGAGAACGATCTTCTGCTCTACCAGGCTGTCTTTGTCGTCACTGGCATTCGCGACGCCAACAACGAGCTCCTTTCGGACGGCTCTTTGGAGGTTTTGCGCGATTATCTTGGCGCCGGCGGCTGCCTCTACTGGGAGGGCGCCGACGTCGCCGCCGATTACTCCGACGCCCTCGGCGGCGACTGGCTGCCGATGCTGGGCGTCTCCCTCGCAGACGACGGTCGCGGAAGGGGCGTTGGGAACGTGAGCGAGCTCTTCGGCGACGTCACATTCTTCTTCAACGACCTCGACCTCCACTACGACTACCGCACACGCAGCGACCACTACATAGACGAGCTTTGGGCTGAGGGCAGCGCAGTGGCTGTGCTGCTTTCGCAGGATACACCGCCGCCGAACGTGTCGAACGTGAGGATGGTGGCTTACTACGGCGTTCACCCCGAATTCACCTCGACGTGGCGAGCGGTGACGTCCTCGATATACCTTGGCGGAATTCAGTTCTCCGACGAGGTCAACAACAGGTGGGAGGTTCTGCGCGGAGTCTGGAACTTCCTCACCGGGGTCGACATCGGTCCCTACACCGGCGTGACCGAAGGGGGCAAGCAGACTTTGCCGCAGGAGCTTTCGCTTTCGCTTTCGCCAACTCCGTTCAACAGCGCGCTTGACGTGAGCGTGAGGCTTTCTGCACAGCGGGACGTTGAGCTCTACGTTGAGGACCTTAGCGGCAGGCGGGTTTCGACGCTTTTTGCGGGAAGGCTTTCGGCAGGCGAACATACCTTCCGCTGGAACGCCGGAAACGCGCCCTCGGGAACGTATCTTGTCGTCCTGAAGTCCGGCGGAAGGTGCGAGGCACAAAAGGCGGTGCTTGTGCGCTGAGGCTTGCTTGAGCTCCGTCGGAGACGGAGACCCGAGAAAGTGGAAGACAACTCTGAAAAATCGGATAAAGGCTCACTACGCCGCTTCTTCGGACGCTACGGCTGGCAGGTTGCGGTGCTGGCTTTTGTCGCCCTGCTTTTCGCCCTGCCAATTGCGCTGAGTTATGCCCGCAAACCCTCGATCCCCGAGGTCGGCGATATCGCCCAGGAGGACATAATCGCCCCCATAAGCTTCGAGGTCCTCAAGGATCCCGACAGCCTCGAGGCTGAGCGACAGGCGGTGTTGAGGTCGGTTCCGGTTGTCCTTTCGCTGCGCGATGGGGTGAAAGACTCCGTCCTTGCTGCCTTCGATTCCCTCTGGTCGGTTACGGTTGAGGTAGTGAAGTCGCGCGCGCTCTCGCAGGAGCAAAAGCTCGATTCGCTTGCCTCTCTGTGGCCGGGGCTTGGGGAGAGCGCCCTGGAGCTTGTGGCATCGCTAAAGCCCCGGCAGGCTTTGGACTTTGCCCGCGTGGTCAAGGCAGGGCTCAGGCTTGTGTACGGCAAGGGCTTCGTCTCCTCCCGCCTGGACGACGAGTGGCGCGGCGAGCTGTATCGGATCGGCTCGGGGAGGAGGTCCGAGGTTCTGCCCGCGGCGATGGTCATGACCGATAGCATAGCCCTCGTTGAGCTTGCGGGGTATTTCGACAGACAGTATCGGTCCTCGCCGGAGCGCTCTTCTTTGGCGCTTGCCGTGGCGAAGAGGTTCGTCGTGCCCAACCTCGTCCCCGACGAGGATGAGACCCGTGCGCTGCGAAAAAGCGCGCTCGAAAAGATATCGGAGGTGAAATTCACGGTCAAACAGGGCGAAAAGATTGTTGGCAAGCACGAGCGGATAACCCGCGAGGTCAGGCTAAAGCTTATCTCGCTCTACGACAAACTCCAGGGCAGGAGGCGCGTTGCGAGGTCCTTTTTCGCCCTGCTTTCGGTTTTCGGCGTGCTGGCTGTGTCGCTGTGCGTTGTCGCTATGTTCGGCGCTTTCCTGTGGGGATGGTACAGGGAGCTTTGGGAGGACCTTTCGAAGTTTATGGTTGCAGGCGGCGCGATGTTTGCGGTGGTTGTGGCAACTCACCTTCTGCACGCATCCGGTCTTACCAACTATGCCGCGCCTGTCAACTTCGTCGCAGCGCTTCTGGCGTTTTTGTTCGGCGAGTGGGTGGCTTTCGCCGCGTCGGTGACCATGGTGATCCTCTGCGCGGTGGGCTTTGGCGGGAACGTCGTCTTCGTTGTGGCTGCAACGCTTGCCGCAGCAATAATAGCCTTCGGAACGCAGCGTGTCCACATGCGCCAAAGGCTCTACAGACCCGTGCTCTACGCCGTCGTTGTCGGCGCTTTTGTGGTGGTCGTCTTCAACCTCATCCTCTACACGCCGCCGAACGATATCCTGCGCTACGCCGCCGAGTTCGGGATATCCACCCTCTTTTCTCCCTTTCTGGCGTTTTTAGCCCTGCCTTTGGCGGAGAGGCTTTCGGGCTTGGCATCTGACTTCACCCTGACGGGTCTTGCCGACGTGAACTCCGTTTTGCTGCAGAAGCTTTCCGTCGAGGCGCCCGGAACGTTCCACCACAGCATCCTCGTGGGCAATATGGCTGCCTCCGCCGCCGAAGCCGTGGGTGCCAACGCACCGCTCGCGAGGGTCGGAGGATACTACCACGACATCGGCAAGCTCGTCAACCCCGAGTACTTCGATGAAAACCAAACGGGGCTAAATCCGCACGACTCCCTCTCCCCGTTCGAAAGCTTTAGGGTGATAAAGGAGCACATAAGGGAGGGGGTCGAGATAGCCAGGCTCCACCGCTTCCCGAAGCCTGTGATCGACATAATCCAGCAGCACCACGGCACCTCCGTTATGGAGTTTTTCTACCGCAAGGCGAAGGAGCTTCAGCCTTCCGTTTCGCCCGATGAGTTCAGGTATCCGGGTCCCAAGCCCCAGACGAGGGAGGCGGTGATCGTTATGATCTGCGACACTATAGAGGCTGCGGTTCGCAGCCGCGGCGAGGGGGCGTTCTCCTCACCAGAGGAACTTAAGGCTTTCGTGAACGAGCTTGTGATGGAAAAGCTCAACGACGGTCAGTTCGACGAAGCACCCATATCGATGAGGGATATAAAAAGGGTCATCGAGAGGTCTATCCCCATGCTTATGGGCATTTACCACAAGCGCGTTCCCCACGAGGGGGTGCCAAAGGGTGCGTGAAGGAGGTTGTGGGTGGTATGGAGGCGCTGATCGCATCTTTCGCCGCTTTGCTTTTGTTCGTTTTCATGCTGTATCTTTCGTCGGCGATGGAGGTCGCCGTCTTTTCGCTTGAGCTTGATGACGAGCAAAAGCTTTCCGGCTCGCGGCGCTGGCTGGCAAAAGCCCTAAAGCGCCCCGGCGACCTCGAGGCGTTCTTCATTGTGGCAAGGGCTTTGTCCCTTGGCGGGTTCGCAATCGCAATACACATCTACTTCGGAGCCCTTGGAATGACCTCGCACCTTTTGCGCTACCTTCTGGAGGGGGGCATCTTTTGCGCCACCGCAATGCTTGCAATGAACATCCTGCCGGCTTCCGCCGTGGCGTGGAGTGCGCAAAGAACCTTTAAGCTCTCGGGACTTGTGAGGTTTTTGTACGTGGTGTTGTATCCCGTAAAGCAGGTTGCCAAGGTCGCGCTCAACCTCATTCTCAAAAACATCGGTCTTGAGGGTTTGCAGAGCATAGCTGCCCAAAGGAGGCTTGCCTACATAACCGACGAGGGCGGACACGCCATCGAAAGCGAAGAGCGCCAGATGATAAGGCACATAATGGACTTCGTCGAAACGACGGTGAGGGAGGTTATGGTCCCCAGAGTCGACATAGTCTGCGCTCCCGTCGACTCCACAGTGGAGGACATAATAGAGCTTGTGGAAAAGCACGGACACTCCAGAATCCCGCTCTACGACGAGACCATCGACAACATCGTCGGGATACTCTACACAAAGGACCTTCTGCTCGCCCTGGGCAAGGGCGAAAGGGATATAGATCTTTCGCGCATCTGTCGGAAGCCCTACTTCGTTCCCGAGTCGAAGCTTATCGATTCGCTGCTTGAGGAGTTCAAGCGCGAGAAGCTGCACATAGCGATAGTTGTGGACGAGTACGGCGGCGTTGCGGGTCTTGTGACGATGGAGGACCTCCTCGAGGAGATAGTTGGCGAAATCCAGGACGAATACGATACGGAGGAGGCTCCAATTCAGCGCATCGGCGAGGGGGTTTGGCGGGTTTACGGCAGGGTGACGCTGGATGAGGTTTCGGAGGAGATAGGCGTCGAGCTTCCGGGCGACGAGGCAGACACCATAGGCGGGCTTGTGTACCAGCTTGCGGGCGCAATACCCGAGCCCGGATTCCAGGTCGAGGTCGGGGAGGATATACTGCTTGTGGTCGAGAAAATAGACGGGCAGAGGATAAAGACGGTGAAGGTGGTAAGGAAGGGGAAGTGAGGTGGCACGCTTTGTGCACAAAGCTTTGTGGAGGGGGTTTTCTCTGCGCAGGGGCTGTGCATGAGGGGTTTTGGTCTGCACATAGCGTTTTTGGTCTGCACGGTGTTTGTGCAGTCTGCGTTGGGTAGGCTTCAGACCCCCGAGCAGAGGCGCAAGGCGCTCGAGGCGCTCGAAGGCGTGGAGATACCCAAGCCCGTGAACAAAGACGCCTTCGGCGTTGGGGAGTACCTCGACTTCGCTGTCTACGTTGCGCTGCCCGGCGTTGGCAGGGTGCCCATCGTGGGCGGACATGGAATCCTCGAGGTGCCCAACATCGTCGTGAGGAACAAAAGGCTGTGCTACTGGCTGCGGTCGACGACAAAGTCTACAGGCATCGTAGGACAAATATACCCCGTCGAGGACTACATCGAAAGCTTCATGGACGTCGACAGCTTCTACCCCTGGTACTTCCGCAAGGACGTCCGCGAGGGAAGATACAGAGACAAATACACCATATTCTTCGATCAGATCAACCACAGGGCGATAAGGGAGGGCGTCTTCGACGTCGAGACCTACCCGCGGGTTCAGGATATACTCTCCGCCTTCTACTACGTTCGCACCCTCGAGTTTGCTCCGGGCGACACCATCCCCCTTCCATATCACGACAACGGCGGGAACTACCCCATTCTGGTCGTCGTCCACAGGCGCGAGGAGGTGGAGGTCCCCGCGGGAAAGTTCAACTGCCTCGTCGTAGAGCCCATACTCAAGACCCCAGGGCTCTTCCAGCGTAAGGGGAGGATGTGGATCTGGCTCACAGACGATAGGAAGAAGATGCCCGTCAAGATGGTCTCGAAGATACCGATAGGCTCTGTCCAGGCGCTTTTGGTTGAGTATCGTCTTGGCGATACCGATTGGCGTTAGAGCAAACCCGGAGGGTGCCATGCGGATAGGCTTCGTTCAGATGAAGCCCGTTTTGGGCGATTTGGAGGGCAACCTCAGGCGCGCAGCCTCGCTCGTTGAGGGGATTGAGGCAGATATTATAGTCTTCCCCGAGCTTTTCGCAACCGGGTATCTCTTTCGCGACCGAAGCCACGCCCAAAAGCTCTCCGAGCCCGCCGGTGGCGGCTTGGTGTACGAGGCGCTCAGGTCGATCGCGAAAAAAATAGGCGGGCTTGCCGCAGGAGGCTTCCCCGAAAGGGACTCCCAAAGGCTTTTTAACTCCGTCATCGCTGTGGAGCCCGGAGGCGACTTCCACCTCTACCGGAAGCTGCACCTCTTCGACAGGGAGAAGGAGATCTTCGACCCCGGCGACCTGCGCCTGCAGCCGTTTGAGTTCCGCGGGGCGCGCGTGGGACTTATCATATGCTTCGACTGGATATTCCCCGAGGTCTACCGCACGCTGGCGCTCAAGGGAGCGCAGATTATACTTCATCCGTCCAACCTCGTTCTGCCCTACTGCCAGCGGGCGAGCTACGCGAGGGCAGTGGAGAACGGGGTGTTCATCGTCCTGGCGAACAGGGTTGGCGAAGAGAGCCTCGGCGAGCTTTCCTTGCGCTTCACCGGCGGAAGCGTTATCTATTCTCCGAGGGGCGAGGTTCTTGCGCAGGCAGGTGAGTTTGAGGAGCGCGCCGTCGTGGTCGATATCGATCCGCGCGCCGCTGACGACAAATGGATAACCCAGCGAAACCACATCCTCCAAGACAGACGCCCCGAGTTCTATGAGCTATAGTACAAAGGCTACAGTCCTTGCGGCTTTTGCGCTCGTTTCGGCGGCTTTTGCATGGAACGGCGATAGCCTGGCTTCGGTCTCACTGGAGGTCAGAGTTTTCCCGAAGCGCATACTCATCCCCAGTGGTATGTCTCAAAGCGTTTCGTCGCGGGGGATAAGCTGTCTCGTCTTCTTCGAGGACCACGACACGACCATAGGCGAGGGCTGGCGTTCGGAGCTTTTGGCTTTGGGCGAGATGCTTGCGCGAAACCCTGATCTTGTCGCGGTGATCGAGGGGTATTACTCGCCCCAGCTGGAGGGCATTCGTTCGCCGCTTGCGGGAAGGGAGCTTGCCCTGAGGCGTGCGGAGGCTGTTCTTGGCTTCGTCGTCACGAGGTTCCCGCAGGTGGGCGACAGGATCGTCGTCTCCGACACCCACGACCCCGGCGCACCGCTTGGGGACAAGCCCGCGCCGTGGGACATAAGGGCACAGATCAGGTTCCAGGTCGTGGGCTTCGGCGAAAGGAACTTCTACCCTGCGGCTCGCCCGCCGTTCTGGCGAAGGTCGTACAAAGCAATAGTCGCCGATGTCGCCCCCCAGCTTAGGCGAATATTCGCCAAAAACCCCGATGTCATAGCCGTCCTCAGGGGCTTCGGCTTCCCCAACGACAAAACGGGCTACGGCTGGCTTTCGTACCTGCGGGACAAGCTTGTCGAGAAAGTTGGCAAGAGGTTTTCGTGGAGGTTTGCGCTTTTCGTGGAGCCTTTTGCCGAGGTCCGCTCGCCGTACGCTAGCCTTAGCCTTCTGCCCGTTGGTGCGCTTCCCAACGGTGGCTTCGAGAGGATCGACCTCGTGCCCGACGACTTCCTGCCGCAGATGACCTGCTCCCTGCGCTGCTCGGCTGGATTGCCCAATCGCTTCTTCTGCGCCATCTGGCCCCCGGGGCGCTGCGGGCTTTACGCCGTCACCCTCGCTGCGAAAAGACCCTCGGTGCCGGTGTGGGCACTGCCGCTCTTTGAGGGCGAATACGCCGTCGACGTCTACATTCCGCCGTGGGGCGTTGTGGACGACGAGGCAGGCTTTGCGGTTGAGCCATCCGACTCGTTCTGCTGCACCTGGCGGCAGGACGTGTGGCAGTTCTACGGCGACAGATTGTCTGTGGGAAGCGGGGCGGCGCTGTGGTTCGTCGCAAAAGCTGTGGCAGCCGTTGCCCCGAAGGTCGACGGGCTTAAGGTGACAGTTCTCTCCCACTGCGCCGACGACTCCGTTGGTCGTGCGCGGCTTGAGGTGATGTGGAAATCCCTTTCGGCGCAGCTTGCGGAGATGCTCGACGTCAAAACGCCGGGCGTGAGGAGGTGGCTTGTGAGGCGCGGCGTTTCGGTTGAGCTTGCCAACGACCAAACCCTCGAAGCGGCGTCCCTGCCCGAAAAGCAGCTTGCCGAGGGCAGATGCACCGTTATTCTTGAGTTCTGTGGGGGAAGATGACAGTTGTCGGCGTCGACATAGGTGGCACCAACACGAGGGCTGGCATCGTCGGCGAGGACGGCTCCGTTTTGGGCTTCGCCGTTGCCGACACTCCCGCGGCGGGCGGTCCCGAGGCAGAAGCAGCCGTGCTGGCTGAGCTTATGCAGTTCCTCAAGATAGATCCCCGTAAGATCGACGCCCTCGGGATAGGTCTGCCAGGTCCTGTTGGCGCAGACGGCGTTGTGCACAACCCTCCGAACCTCAAGGGCTGGGGCGAGGTCGACTTCGGTGAGGTCGTTTCGCAGGCGCTGGGGATTCCCCGGGAGCGGATTTTTGTTGGCAACGACGCCAACCTCGCCGCTTTGGCGGAGCATCGCTTCGGCAACGGCGCAGGCGCAAACCCTATGGTCCTGCTCACGCTCGGGACGGGCGTTGGCGGAGCGGTCATAATAGACGGCAAGCCCCTCTTGGGTCGGGACGGTTTCGCCGCCGAGCTGGGACACATCGTAATCGACCCCAACGGTCCGCGCTGCGGCTGCGGCAGAATCGGATGCGCCGAAGCACTCATATCCCACCGCGGGATCGTAAGGACCGCCTGGGAGATCCTCCGCACCGACAAGGGTTCGCTTATGTGGGGTATGCTCGAGGGCGGCTACGACTCCCTCACGCCAAAGCTTGTGCAACAGGCCGCCGACCTTGGCGACCCCGCGGCAAACCGCGTGCTTGAGCTTACCGCAAAAAGACTCGGAACGCTTATTGCCGACATAATCAACATCTTCAACCCCGAGCGCGTCGTCATAGGGGGAGGTATATCGCGCTGGGGCGATGCGCTCATCGAGCCTGCGGCGAAGTTCGCCAAAAAGCAGGCTCTAAAGCACCTCGCCAGGGGCACAAGGATCGTGCGGGCGAAGTTCTATCAGCACGCGGGCATAATCGGCGCGGCAACAGCGGCAAGGGAAAAGCTGCTTACCGCAAAGTGAGCTTTGCCCAAACGCTTTGCGGCGGGAGGAGAAGGAGTCAATTTTTCGGAAAGACACACCTTGGAGGGTTGCCATGCGCAAAAAGCTTGTTGCGGGGAACTGGAAGATGCACAAGGACATCCCCGAGGCGCAGACCTTGGCGCGCCAGCTTGCCGACAGACTCTCCGACGTCACGTTCGTCGACGTCGCGATATGTCCGCCGTTCGTGGACCTGTTCCCTGTGAGCCTGATACTGCGCGAGAAGGAGTCGAGGATCATCCTGGGCGCACAGAACTTGCACCCCGAGCCGTCGGGGGCGTTTACGGGAGAGATATCGGCGCAAATGCTCATTTCTGCGGGCGTCAGGCTCGTCATCGTTGGGCACTCCGAGCGCAGACACATCTTCCTCGAGACCGATTCGTTCATAAACCGCAAACTCAAGCGCGCCCTAGAGGCTGGGCTTGTCCCGATATTCTGCATAGGCGAAACGCTTGACCAGCGCAAGGCGGGCAAAACCAACGACGTCCTCAGGGAGCAGCTCCTTATGGGTCTTGACGGCATCGTCGTCGACGACCCCGCTCGGATAGTTATCGCCTACGAGCCCGTTTGGGCAATAGGCACGGGCGTCAACGCCACGCCGGAGCAGGCGCAGGAGGCGCAGTCCTTCGTGCGGTCTGTGCTTGCCGAAATCTGGGGGAGCGGGGTCGCGGATGGTGTGAGGATCCTCTACGGCGGCAGCGTGAAGCCCGAAAACGCGGGGGAGCTTATGTCCCAGCCCGACGTCGACGGCGCGCTCGTGGGCGGCGCAAGCCTTAACGCCGACTCGTTCGAAAAGATCGTCCGAAAAGCCATGGAGGTATGACGCTTTTTGTCGTCATGGTGCTTTTTGTGTGCGCGGCGCAGGCGCAGATCGCGGAGGTGAGGTTTTGGGCGTATCAGCTCCAGGGGCTTGATCGCGAAGGCGCCGTTGAGGCTCTGGTGGAGTCACGCTACGACATGCTCGTCCTTGAGCCCACGCGGACCGACCGCGATTGCACCGACTTCGACGCCCGCGCCATGGTCGATGCGCTGCACGCCTCGCCCGGAACCTCTTTGCCGCGCAAGATCGTTCTGGCGTACATCGACATAGGCGAGGCGGAGGACTGGCGCACCTACTGGCAGGACTGGTGGGTCGCGCCCACAGATACTTCGCGCGGCAACCCCGATTTCCTCCTTGCGCCCGACCCCGACGGCTGGAGCGGAAACTACCCCGTCGCCTTCTGGGACGAGCGCTGGTGGGAGATAATAATCGACGGCGACTCAAGCCTCGTCAAGCTCGCCCTCGCCGACGGCTTCGACGGCGTGTATCTCGACTGGATCGAAGCCTACGACGATCCCGTCGTTGCGGCTTTTGCGGAGAGCGCAGGCGTGGACCCCGACTCGGCGATGGTGGCGTTCGTCGAGCATATAAGGGAGGTTGCCAGGGGGATCGACCACGACTTTCTGGTCGTTGGTCAGAACGGGATTTGGCTTGCGGACGAGCAGCCTTTGTATTTCTCCGTCGTGGACGGCGTTGCGCAGGAGGACCTAAGCTTCGGCGGCGAGGCGGACGTCCCATGGGGCGACCCGCGCGCAGGCGACATCCCACAAGGCCCGCACGAACAAGCCGAAATGGTGGAGATGCTGCTGCAATATAAGGACCGCGGACTGCCCGTCTTCACGTGCGACTACGCGCTCCTCCCCGAGAACGTGGAGCTCGCCTACGAGTTCTCGTATTCGCACGGCTTCGTCCCGTTCGTCTCGCAAACGCCCCTCGACAGACTGCCCGACTACTACCCGCCCGGATACTCCATCTCAGAGCGGTATGCGCCCAACTCGTTTGCGCTTTCCGTCTCGCCCAATCCCGCGGCTGGCCTGTGCAGGATAAGCCTGCCCGGCGCAGGATCATTTGCCGTCTTCGACTTAGCGGGGCGGGTCGTCTGGCGGGGCGCCGTCTTTGCCGAAGGCACAACCCTGTGGCGACCCGAGGACCCGCGGCACGGCGTCTACATCCTGCGCTGGCGAGGAGTCGATGGAAAACAGGGGGAAGCCACGATCGTGCTGATAAGGTAGCCCGGTGGAGGGGATTATGGCGCCATTTGGTGGTGCAGTTGTCTTTGGGGCGATGGCTAAGCGCTTTTTCAGGTGCCTGAGGGGTAACCTTACCCCCACAGGCGCAATAGCCGGCGAGAGGTCGATGTTCGCCCTGAAGGGCGAGGTGAACGTCGTTGCGAACGCGAAGGGGGTTTGTCCGGACCCTTTCGCTGCTGGCGTGGCGGCTGACGCCGTCTTCGGCGGCGTGCTCCTTTCGAGCTCGATATCCTCAACCGCCGCGGCCGGGTGAGGCTTTGGCATGGTCAAGTTCGTCTACGACTTGCTTTGGTGGGTCGGGCTTTTTGTTGTGTGGCCCGTTTTGCTTTTGTGGGGGATCGTTCGCGGCGAGCGCTTGCTCGACCGGCTTGGTCTGTGGCGCGGCGTCCCGAAGGGGTGCGTGTGGATACACGGGTCGTCTTTGGGGGAGTGCGCCGAGGCGCTGGCGCTGGCAAAGGCTCTTCGAAGGCGCGGCGCACCGATTCTGCTTACGGCAACAACGCTTGCCGGATACAGGCGCCTGGTCGAGGACGCCCCGAGGGGGTGCGTTGTCCGCCAGCAGCCCCTCGACCATCCGCTCTGCGTCGCTGCCGCCGCGTCGGCGGCTAAGCCACGTCTGCTCGTCGTCCTCGAGTCTGATCTCTGGCTCGGCATGATCTCCGCCGCCCGCGCCGAAGGCGCCAGGGTGATCGTCGCAAGCGCAAAGCTTTCCGAAAAAACGCTTCGCAGAGCAAAGGGTCTCGAGGGATTTTTCGCCGAGCTCTGGCGGCACGTCGACTTCGTATACGCGAGGAGCAGGCTCGATGCTGCGCGCTTCGTTGAGGCAGGGCTCGATCCACAAAAGGTGGCGGTTCTGGGGGACCTTAAGCTCTCCGTCGACGTCGGAGAGCCTCTGCCGAAGCCCGAGCGCTTCCCCATAGTCGTTGCGGGGAGCGTTCGCGCAAAGGAGGAGGTCGTTGTGGTCGACGCCTTCGTCGGGCTGCGGAGGGTTTTTCCAAAGGCACTTTTGGTTTTGGCGCCGCGGCACCAAGATAGGTTCGACGCCGCCGCAAGGCTTCTGGAGAGGCGGGGAATCCCTTTCTCGAGGCGTTCGCGCTCAAACGGTCCTAAACCTCAGGACGCGGCGTTTCTGATAGATACGCTGGGCGAGCTTGGGAAGTTCTATTCGTGGGGCGATATAGCGATAGTTGGCGGCACCTTCGCCGACTACGGCGGGCACAATCCGATAGAGCCCGTTCTCTTCGGCGTGCCTGTGGTTCACGGTCCGAGCACGCACAGCAACGCCGAGCTTTTCGCCCTCGTCGACGAAGCCTGCGCGGGGGTTTGCGTTGACGCCGATGAGCTTGCCGAGGCGCTTTCGGGGATCCTCTCGGACGAAGCGAGGCTCTCGCGCCTCAAGGACGCCGCGGAGAAACTCGCCAACCGACTCTCATCGTTGGGCGACCGCTACGCCCAGGAGATCTACTCGCGGTGGATAAAAAAATGGAGCGTAGGGGATTCGAACCCCTGACCTCGACGCTGCCAGCGTCGCGCTCTCCCAGCTGAGCTAACGCCCCGTCGTCTTTTATTATACCCCACCTTCCCGCGTGGCGCAAGACTTTTTTGCGGGCGTTGTCCACGCCTTTCCCTAAGCTTTTTAACTGGGAAACTTGTGCCTCTTTGTTTGATGCGGTTTGCACCGTTTCCAAAGTTCAGTTTTCCGTCGGGTTTGCTGTAGCAGTGTTTCGCTTATCCACTTTACGTTCTGCGTTGGAAAATGAGGACATTGAATTTTGTTCGCCCCTGTGCGTCAAGACGAAAAGATTGTTTCTGATTGTTGCTGCCTCAATGTTGATGTTAACGAATCAGGATTGCTCGCTTGGTGACTGTTCGGTTGGCGACTTTAAGACGAACAAGGTAAAGGCTGCTTGGGACGTCATTGGACGGAGTCCAGAAGACGGTATAAGTTCCAGGATCTTGTCGCGTATTCAGAAGCCTCGTGCCGAAACGTCCTTCGGTGTCATATACTTCAAGGATAACCTGAGCTTGGATTGGAACAGTGTAACTTATCTTCAGTAAGGAGTTGAAAGGATTGGGAGATAGCATCATGGATAACTCGCAAGGTTTAAGGTTGGCTGTTTCTATTTTCGAGGAATGCTTACTGTATCGCAAAGTATAACAACCCCATGTCCATTCGTCATATCCTCGAACTCTCAAATAAAACCAGCCTGAGTGCGGAGCAAACCAATCGCTGATCGCAAAATTGAGGGATTCGCCACTGTCGTCGTCATCCACCAGAATAAGCCCCAGAGGATCATCAAATATTTCCCCATAAGTGTCTGTGGAGCCCGTTGTGTAAAATGTAAATCTATCACCTTCGATGGCGTAAAACTGGAACCAATCACCATCTCCCATTGGGGCTATGGTGTGATTTTGTGCGTGTTCGACCTCAGATATGTCGTCTAATACTGTTGCCATTGCATAATCGTTATCGCATTCGTATTCGTCGCCGCAGTAGCACGGGCTAATAAGGGAGGGGTCAGGAACAGACACTGTTAGGGTGAATTCGTCTGGCGTTTGCATGTATTGGTAGTTTATTCCCTCGAAGAGGCCTACTTCCGTTCCAAACTCAAGGAAATATGAAAATCCTCCATATACTGAAGTTCCTACTTCGAAGTATCCTCCTGACACAATTGTCCTAGCTGCTAATCTATAATAGACCTCAAGAGGCAAACACTCTAGTTCTGATGCAGGACCGCAGACATTGAGGTGAACTCTGGATTCAGCCACTGTTGCCAACCCTCCTTCCGAGCCATACGCATCCTCGGAATACCATGGTGGGGCACTAATATGGAAATAGCACAGGAAATTGGGGGTATATTCATATGTGTTATTATCATACAACTCGTCTATATCTGCTCTGTTCCACTCAGCAGTAATGTGAATGTTTTCATCCGAACATAGAGGAGGAAGTTTCTCTGTATAAAATCTAATTACGCCAAGCGGATGGACGATGATTCCCCTACCGTCGTCGTGCGTTGTCATTTGAGCCGTTTTGCCCCAGATCAGCAGTGACGTTAAAAAGTACCCTGGCAAGCAAGCGTCATCAAAGGGATCTAGTACTGTAAAGTCGAAGTTGAACGGAGAAGTTCCTTCGTCATCGCCATTATGCCACGTTAATGTTCCGCTCAGGCGATATAGTCCGCAAGGCATATGTGAGGCAAGTATCACAATTATGCAAGCGCTCCTATTGCCGAAATCGAGAGGGGGTAAATCCCAAAACCAGCCTGAAGGTCCATAGAGATTAAAGTTTCCTGTCATGGTAACTTGTCTCCCCCATCCTCCAATCCAGTCGGTGCCCAAATCGCCATACTCCTCGCCATAGTGAGAGTAGTCGAGTTGTCGACAGACCATATATGGCTTTAAGTATATTATTATTGAATCGAGATCGTAGGCTGGGGTGGTTTCGTAGATCACAGATATTGCACCAACAAGATTGTAATCGATGGTCCAGTCGAAGACGGTTGCTCCATCGACGCCGTTGCGTATGTTGTAGAATATGTTTTTATCAAAGCAAAAATTCTGAACGGATACTGCTTTTGCGTCGACTATTAAAAAGCAAAGTATAAATATTAGTAGCTTTGTATTTTTCATTCTTACGCCCTCCTGCCTAATATTTTACACAAAGCACTAAAATGTCCTCAAGGAACTCGGGTTTACTCGGTATTTTTATCCTCATTGTATCGTATCATCGGAGCAGAGTTATCCGTTTAATTAGCGTTTGGGCGGAGGTTTTTAGGAGAATGAGATAGACGCCATTGCGAATATCGTCGGACGGGGTCCAGAACGTCGTATGAGAACCGGCGCTCAGATGTTCGTTCCTAAGGGCTGCAACAGGATGTCCCATTATATCGCAGATTTTGAGGGAGACATTTTGATCTAGAGGCAGATCATATCGAATAAGGATCACTTCATTAAAAGGATTGGGCGACACTCTTAGAGTGATTGTGTGAGGTGTGCAGCTTTCCTCTACTTTAACATAACATGTTTCGAGCTCAACAGCATCCAGTATCTCATCAGGTTCGGTAGGTTCGTAGTCATCGTCCCAATAGACTACAAAGTAAATGGGCAGGTTGGCATAAGTGGGTATGGTAATCAAGCCTTCAGGAGGATAGGGACAGGTAACTGTCGTTTCAGTAGGGGAGTATCCTCCGCGAGCAATTGCATGATACGAATGGAAAAAGTCGGTATCTGCATCCATTACTGCGACATATAAATGCAAGCTGTCATTGGAGGGCAGATTCCACCAATGCAAGGTAAACTCGCAGGAGTACGGTTCTCCGAGTGCGCAGCATGGAAAATCAGGGGCTATAAACTCAGCTCCCAGGCCCCATATGAGGGGACTTGTGAGTGTAATGAAAGGCGTTAGGATCAAAAGTCTTTTCGGCAAATTCTCCATCTTTCACCTCCTGACCAAAAGGGTTTTGCCGACCAAATAGGTTCTGGTCGTAGTTGGAAGGAGTTTTTTCACTTCTTCCGACCCGCTCACGCAGGATTGAATCCGGGCTGTACTGACGGATTCTCGAATTTCTTTCTAGACCTTTAATTTAAAAATATGGATTTTCCTCACTAAAGTCAAGAACAAGGATTCGGTTTCTTTATTTTTAACGAGATGGAATTTGCCCTCGACATCCCGATGGAATACGTGGATTGACCGCTGAAGGGGTGAACTGAGATTGCTTTCGTACGTTTCCGTCGCCCCGACGGCGCCTGCGCACAAACGCAACGACACCCGCGGCATCAGCTCTTCCCAACGACCGAGACGTTATCGAGCCGTATGTAGGGCGCGAAATATCTGTCGAACCACCTTCCCTCGCGGCTTATGGCGGTGATCTCCTTTAGGTTCTGGTATATGTTTCCGGCGATGGCGGCGTTTTTGATTCTTCCTGTGATCTCGCCGTCCTCGATCTTGAACGCAGTCGACACGGGGTTCGAGAACGCCCCCGATAGGACGTTGCCCTGTCCGAGCCCGAGCACAGACTCGATCATTATGCCCTCTTTTACGTCCGCCAGGATTTCCGCAAGCGGGGTTTCGCCCTCCTTTATGATGACGTTCGACGGGCTTGGCGCTGGCGGTGAGAAGAGGGAGCGTTCCGCGCAGCCGTTAGTCTGGTAGCCCGACTTTTTTGCGGTGACTATGTCGAATATGAAGTTTTTGAGCACGCCTTCTTCGACAAGGGCGAGCCGCCTTTTGGGAACGCCCTCGCAGTCGAAGGGTTTCGACGCGGGCTTGCGGGCAAGGGTACCGTCGTCGTAAACGCAGAGCTTCGGGTCGAAAAGCCTTTCGCCAAGCTTGTTGTATATGGGGCTGCTTTTCGTGTAGATGTTGTTGCCGGAAAGTCCGGCAAGAAGCGGTATCAGAAGGAGCATGGTGCCCATTGGGGTGAAGACGACGGGCACCCTTCCCGAGGGCACCGGAAGGATTCTGTCGGCGTAGCGCATGACGTCGTCTATCTTTGCGGCGATGGGGTTGACCGCCTCGTCCGTCTTTTGGGGCAGATGGGTGTCGACGTAGTAGTCCCAGGCCATGTAGATATCGCCCTCTTTCATCCTAATGATGACGCCCGAGAGGGAGAACTCGGTGGCTTCGTATGCGCCGTCGAATCCCTCGGTGTTGACGACGTGTATGCGCTTTACCCCCGATGTGGCGGCGACCTCCATGTCGCAGTCGGAGCGGTACTTCTCGAGCCTCGCCCTGAGCTCCTTGCAGAATTCAACGAGCGTTGAAACCGTTGCCGACTCAACGCGGGGGTCGTAGATGTCAAGCTTTGGGACCTCCGTTTTGCCGGGGAAGGTTATATCCACTTTTTCGCTTATTTTGGCTGCGTTTAGGGCGTCGTCGATTATTTTTTCTGCGGCGTTTTCGTCGGTTGTGGCGGCGGTTCCGATTCTGCCGCCCACATTCAGCCGGACTGCCCAGCCGCGCAGGCGGCTGCTACTGCTGCTGTGCACCTTCCATCCCTTGAAGTGCAGCGCCCGCGAAACGCCGTCTACGTGGTATACCTCCGCCGAATCCGATACCTTGCTCGCCCTCTCGAGTATATCGTAGATATCCATGCTGCGCTCCTTTCGGTTTTTATCTTCCAGCAATGATCACGTTTCTTATCCTTATGTGTGGGCTTCCTTCGGCTGTGGGGACGGCTTGACCGGCTTTACCGCAAAAGCCTGCGTTGGGGCTCCAGGTGAAGTCGTCTGCTATCTGTTCGATGTTGGCGAGCGTTTCGAAGAGGTTTCCCTGCAGAACGACGTCGCGGACCATCTCGGCGAGCTTGCCGTCCCTTATCATGTAGCCGTAGCCCGCCGAGAACGAGAAGTTCTCGAGCTGGGTTTGTCCGCCGTAGGCGTCGATGGCGTATACGCCGAGCTTTATCCCGTCGAATATTTGGTCTGCGGGGTGTGGTCCTGCCTCGATGGCTGTGTTGGTCATCCTCACGATGGGTGGATGGCTGTAGCTTTCGGCGCGGGCGTTCCCTGTGGGCTTTTCGCCAAGCTTCGCCGCCGTCTGGCGCGAGTGAAGTCTGCCGACGAGAACGCCCTCCCTTATCAAATACGTCCGCTCCGCCGGAACACCCTCGTCGTCGTACGTGATCGTCCCCCTTATCTCGGGCATAACGGAGCCGTCGTCGAACACGTTGAGGAACTCGGGACCGAAGCGCCTGCCGAGCTTCATCATCTCCTGCGCCTGCGGGTTCTCCTCTATATGGTCAGCCTCGGAGAGGTGTCCGAAGGCTTCGTGGATGAAGACGCCGGCAAGCGTTGGGTCGAGGACGACGGTGTAAATTCCCCCCTTGACCGGCTCGGCTTCGAGCAAACCCAGCGCTGTGTCCACAACCTTTTTGACCATTCCGTCGAGCTTGAGGAGGTCCCCAAACGAGCTTCGGGATGCGAAGCTATCGTGAGCCGACTGGACGAGGTCGCCTTTTCGTGCTCTTACGGCGCATCGCAGGCTGCAGTCGGCGCGCGAGCGAAGGATGTGCGCACCCTCGGTGGTCACAAAGAACCCCTCGGTGAAGCTCTCGCTGTAGCGCAGTGAACGCTCTATTATCCTGTCGCCGCCTTCTGCGACAAGCTCGTCGTACCTGCGCAAAAGCTCGTTCTTCTCGGCGACGGAGTGGCTGCGGAAGTCGTCGGAGATCTTAGCTTTCACCTCGTCCTCGACCGGCTCGACCTCGGCAAGCTTTATGGGTTCGTCGGGTATCAGGGCTTTGGATGCGTCAAGCGCGTCGGCAACGGCTTTCTCGATGTCGTCGACGCTGTTGAACGAGGCGAAGCCCCAGCCATGTCCGGGCAGAAGAACCCGAACGGCGCCGCCCATGTCAACCGATGGGCTTGCCGACTCAAGAACACCGTTTTTCAAAAGCATCGAAAACGATGTGGTCCTCTGAAACCTAAGCTCCCCGTAGCCCTCTATCTTCCGCAGAGCCTGTGTTGCCCTGTCGAGGATATCGTCCATTTTGACCTCCGGGTGTTATTCGCTTTCGACGTGGGTCATAGCCCCCTCCAGGCGGGGGATGAGTTCTTCGCCGAAGAAGTCGGCGACGAAGCTTGAGACTGCTTTCCTCATTTCGTTCAGGAAGTTTTTCACGCTGAACCTTCGGGCATTTTGTGCGGCAAGCTCGGGGTCGAACTTCATCTGTTCGAACCTGACGACGGCGTCTATAAGCGCCTCGGGCGTAGGCTCGTGGAAGAAGAGTCCCGTTACGCCGTCGATGACCGTCTCGGTGACGCCGCCCTTGCCGTACGCTATGACGGGTCTGCCGGCCGCCTGGCTTTCGACGGGAACCATACCGAAGTCCTCCTCGCCGGGGAAGATGACGGCTCTGGCGTGCCGCAAAAGCTCAACCTTCTTCTCCTTCGTGACGAAGCCCAAGAACTTAATGTTGGGTTTGGACATCCTCTGCAGGCGTTTGAGCTGCGGTCCTGTGCCCGCGACCAAAAGCCGCTTCCCGAGCCTGTTGAAAGCCCTTACGGCTATGTCGATCCTCTTGTACGGAACGAGCCGCGACAGACAGAGGTAGTAGTCCCCGACCTCGTCGGCGGGTGTTATGTGCGCTATCTCGACGGGCGGGTAGACGACCACGGCGTCGCGCCTGTAGAATTTCGAGATCCTCCTGCGAACCGTCTCGGAGTTGGCGATGAAGTAGTCGACGCGGTCAGCCGAAGCCTTATCCCAAAGGCGAAGGTAGTTGAAGGCAAAAGGGTAGACGAGCTTGCTTATGAACTTCGAGTAGCTCTGCTTGTATTCGAAGTAAAGTTCCCAGGCCTGTCTCATCGGCGTGTGGCAGTAGCATATATGCAGGGTATCGCTGCGGGTGAGGACACCTTTCGACCACAGGTACGATGAGCTTATTACGAGGTCGTAGCCGCGCAGGTCGATCTGCTCGACCATCGTCGGGTAGAGCAGGAGGTAGTATTTGTAGAGTTTTCGCTTGAACGGCAGAAACCTGCTCCATCCAACGGGTCTTATGTCCCATCCTCTGAAGTCGGGGGGGACGAGCTTTGGGTCGTATATCAGCGTGTAGACGGGTGCCGCAGGGAAGAGGTGATGCAGCCACCTCAGAACCGTCTCGGCTCCGCCGCTTTGGTTCAGGTAGTCGTGGACGAGCGCCACACGAAAAGCTTTTTCGCCTATGAAGCTCATCAAAATCTTTTAATAATAACTCAACTGCATCCCTATCGCAAGCGGAATACGAAGCCGTCCTGTGTGGAGAGGAAGATGCTTTTCCCGTCGGATGCTGGAGGTTGCCTCACCTTCTTTCCGATGTCGAGTTCGCCCCGCACTGTGCCGTCTTCGATCGAGATCAGGAAGATCCTTCCCGCGTACGTTGCCACGACTGCGTCGTCGCCCACAAGGATCGGCGGTGCAGCCACAACCGACGAGAGGTTTGTGCGCCACAGGGGCTCTCCGAGCGCGTTTACGCAAAGCACGTTGCCGCTCGTTGTGGCGGCTACGATGAGTTCTTCGCGCGCCGCCGGCGCAAGGAGTCGCAGACCGAGCTCTTTTCTCCACAGCGTCGAGCCGTCGTCCCTTTTGAGGGCAGAGATGGCGTTGTCGCTCGCTGCGATAACCGCTTTCCCAGCAAGCGCGACGGCTGTGACGGCGTGCTCAACCCGCCTCCGCCAGATGACGTCGCCGCCGGTTGTGACCGCGCAGACCAAGTTTCCCGCGGCAACCCAGAGCGTATCGCCACATACGGCTGGTTGCGCCAGTGCGGGTCCTCCGAGGTCGAGCTTCAGCGTTGTCTGCCCCGTCGCCGCCGAAAGCAAAAAGAGCCTCCCCGAGAGGGTTGCCAGCGCAAGCAGGGAGCCCACAGGCGCCGGTGTGGTTGCGACGTCGCCGGCAAACCTTCGCCAAATCAGCTTGTCGCGCAACAGGTTATAGACGCCGACGCGGTTCCAGTTGCCGAAGCCCGCGAAGATCATAAGCGAGTCGCGGAGGGTCGGCGGCAGCTGCATCGGCGTGTCGACCCAAAGCCTTGCGGCGGGCTTCCCCGTTGCCGCGTCGAGCGCCACAACGTACTTCGACGGCGTCCCCACGAAGACGAGCTCACCGTAAATCGTTGGCGCCGTGGGATCGAGGGAGCGGATATCCGTCCTCCAGGCGATGTCAAGCCTACGGGAAAGCGTCCCCTCCGTTGCGCCGCTGTTTCCGACGTCGTGTCGCGGCAAGGGCCATTCGCCGGCCCGGGCTATGTCCTCTGCCGTAAGCAGCGGTTTTCGGGTGCAGCCCGTGACAAGCGCAGCCAAAAGCGCAAGCACAAGGGCAGACTTCGCGTATCGCCGCCCTGAAGCAGGCGAGTTCATCAGCGCACCAAAAGCGTCTTCCTCACGAACCTGCGTCCGCCCACGTCCACGACGAGCAGGTAAATCCCCGACGAGGCGTTCTTCGCGCTCCACCTCAGGGTGTATCTGCCCGCGGGGAGGACCTTTCCGCCCGCGATCGTCGCGACGACGCGCCCGGCAAGGTCGGTGACTCTGGCGCTCACAGCGGTTGGCTCCGCCAGGTACAGGTCGACCTCGGTGACGCTGTTGAAGGGATTTGGGTACGGCATACCGACCGACGTCCTTCGCGGCAGCGTCTCGCACACCTTGGTCGTCGAGGTGTCTATGAACGCGACGGCGCCGCTGTCGACCGGGAGACACGCAGCGGGATTCCCGTAGCTCACGTACGCAAGCCCTTCGCCGTAAGCGTTTTCGACGCCTATTGTCGCGACTTCGCGGGCAGCATCGGGCACCGAGAGGTAGACCACCTGCCCCGTGAGGATGCACGGCGAGGCGCCAGCTTCAACGATGGGTATCCAAAGCTGGAACGTCGCGGGCTTGCCGCTTGGGTCGAAGTAGGCGTAAAAGTCCTTCCACTCCACCACGAAGAAGGAGTCTCCGCACGGGGTCTCGAACGGGGCGGCGCTGTAGCCGTAGAAGATCCGCCCGGCGGGGAGGGTGTCCTCAGGCGGCTCCGGAGTGAGGTCGGTCCACAGGGCGGCAAAGAGCAGGTTAGGCAGGCTGCTGTCGGGGATGGAGCCGTTCGTGTAGGCGTAGTCGCAGGTCGTGTCGAACGTCACGAAGCCGTTGGAGCATATCCTCACCCAGGGCTCGGCTATTTCCTCCCCGATGAAGGTTATGGGCGGTCCGAGGGGTTTGGTTTCGGAAATGAAGTAATCTGTGACCGAGTGGTTTGGTGTTCCGGAGCCGCCCTGGTGGGGGTCGAGCTCGACCCAGGCGAAGGTGGGCACGAAGGGTGCATCGCCCGCGTCGGCGAAGTTGTCGGCGAAGATAAGTGCTAAAGCATCGTTGGCGCCGTGGTGCGGATCACCTATCGCCGATGTGAACCGCATCGCCGGTGCGCCCTCGGGCAGAACGCTGCGGTTGCCAGCAGTGTCCCACGCAACGAAGTAGTACGAAAGCGTCTCACCCTCCGCAAGCTCCGAAAGCAGATAGCCGTAAGTGGTTCCCAACGTCGTTTCGGCTGTGGCGAATGAGGCTTCACCGCCGCATTCGTAGTAGAGCGTTTCTGCGGCGAGGTCTGCCGCGTTGATCTGCGCGAAGAGCCAAAGCACAAAGCCCTCGCTTGCGCAAAGGTACACAAGGCTTTCGGGCTCGTGCGCTATCTGCGGCGGGAAGGTATCAACGAACTCGGATGGGGGAACGAATCTTATAGCAAGCTCGTCTATGACGGGGTTTTCGGGCGGGGCACCGTTGTACTCGTAGATAAGCCCCGAGGTCCCGTCGGGGGATGATATTCCCACCGTCGCCGAGTTGCCGCGAACGCGACCTATATCCTCAACCCCCACAAGCCCGGTGTACTGGAGGACGATGCCTCCGTCCTCGGCGAGGATGACCTCGAAGGTTATGCGGTCCGTCGTCGACGAGTACGGAACGTAGACGTTGGAGAAGATTACGAGGAAGCGCTGAGTTCCGTCGGAGATGTCCGTTTTGGTGTATATCTTCGACGCCGGCGATGCCATGTCGTTGACCTTCAGGTCGTCCCAGAAGGGGGCGATAACTCCAGCGATGGTTGTGGTTGGCAGGCTGTCGTTCCAGGCGTGGGAGCTTGTAAGCGGCTCGAACGCCAAAAAGCCGTTGGTCGAAACCCAGACCGTATCGAACGACGTTTCGTAGAACGGGAAGCTGAACGGCAGGGGCAGGGCAGTGTATTCGTCGTCGCCGGCGAGGTCGAGCTCGGTTGCGTCGGAGGTGATTATCTCCTCGAACTCCGGAGCCTCGGCGCCGTCGTAGTAGTTGTCGTACCACATGTATCCCGCGACGTCGGGTCCGCCGAAGCCCACGTGGTGCAGCCCCTCGAACCTGACCGTGAGGGTGTCGTCGCTTGGGACCTCGTCGCCGTAGCAGCTTGTGACGAAGACGGCGGAGTACGAATCGGCGGGGAAGTCGGTCCAGGGCGAGAAGAGGACGGTATCGGCTGTGCCCGAGGCTATGTCTACGTACTGGGTATCGGCGTAGACTAAGCCGCTTGCGTCGCCTGTGATCGTGAGGACCACAGGCACGTGTGCTTCGTCGAACGAGCCGAAGTTCCGCACCGCGCAGGCAGGGGTTATGACCTCGATGTTCACAACGCGACCAAAGGGCGCAATAGCCGAAACAACGGCTATGTTGTGGTCGACTGGAGCGGGCGGCAGAAACTCTATCCTAAGCGAGTCCGAAAGCGAAGCCTCGTTGTACGAATACTGCAGCCCTACGGTGCCGTCCTCGTTTTCGATCCCTATAGTGGCGCTGGCGCCGTGACTGTAGCTCGGTTCGCCCTCGAGGGTCGCATCGAGGTACTGGAAGACGATTGCGCCGTCTCCGGATGAGCTTTCGTAGAGTATAGCCTCGTACGTCCACACGTCCTCGATGAAGCCAAGGCGGAAGAAGTTGTACCAGATCACCGCAAACCACCGCTCCGGCTCCTCCCCGCCGCTTACGGCGTATATCGCCGTCTCTATCGTGTCCACGTCGTAGTACTTTTGGTCGTCCCAGAGGGGCAGGATGAGCCCGTTGGGCGTCGATGCGTCGGGGATAGGCTCGTTGAAGAACTCGGTGACCTCGTCGGGATAGAACGACAGAAGCCCGTTCGTGCTGACCCAGATGCTGTCGTAGTCTATGCCGTAGAACGAGAAGGTGAACGGCAGGTGGACGACCAAGGCTTCGTCGTCATCGCCCGGAAGGAAGGCGAGAGGGGTGTCCGCTGGGCTTGGGGATATCCACTCGAACGCGACGCCGGGTTCTTCGCTGTCGCGGAATGTGTAGCCGTAGTCGTCCGGTCCGCCCGTCGAAGCCCAAACTGCAAAGAAAGCCAAAACCACAACCCAAAAAGCTGCGCGCAACATGGGATTCACCTCCCTACTTTATAAGTCCCAGAAACCTGTCGAGGTCCTCTGGGTTAACGAACCTTATGCTGCCGTAGTAACATCCCTTCCTGTTGCAGAACTGAAGCTCGCCCCCTGTGGCAAGCTCGATTTTGATCTGATCAGCTTTGCAGTAGCACTTGCCCGCTATGGGCAGGGGCTTCTCGCAGTGCGGGCAGAAGAACTTCACCACATCCCCGGGGAGGATGTCGAGCTCTTCGGGCTCTATGGTTTCGTGGTCGCCGTAGATGGCGGAAAGCCAGATGTAGCCCCGATGCCCTTTGTTCTCCACAAGGAACCTGAGGGCGGGCTTGTTTTTAATGAGGTGCTCTTCGTCGTTTAGCTTCTGGCGGCAAAGCGGGCAGATCGCTTCTATGTAGTGGTACATCGCACGACCTCCTCAGAATTTGTACATTCCGCCGATCGTAACAAACCCTCCTGCGCTTTCGCCGACGAGGTTCCGTCTGTACGATATGTCGAGCAATACGTTTCCGAACCTGAGCATGGCGCCGGCACCTACGCCGAAGCCCGAAATCCAAACCGACTCGAAGTACGACTCCTTTTCGGCGAGGTACACGTAGCCCACATCCGCACCAGCCGAGAGGTAGAGCAAAAGCGGGCTTGCGTAGTAGAAGTTGTAGAGCGCCTCGACGCCAAAGCGCATCGTGTTCACGCTGGCTACGGTGTTGTTGAGCTTGCTTATCCTCGCCTCGGTGCGAAACGTGTCGACTATAATGGTATCCGTGCCCGTCGGTATAGTGTCCTGATAGAAGAATGTGTCAATGCTAATTACGAGGGTATCCTGCAGGTAGTTCCATTTGACGTTGCTTCTGCCGAAGATGACGTTCCCGCGGAGGATGAATGGTCCCACAAAGTACCCCGCGCCGAGGCTGAACTCGGAAAGGGATGTAAGCCCCAGCGCGTTTACAGTATCGAACTCGCTTGGAGACTCGTAACCGCCGGGAACGTCCTTGAGGTAAATCCTTTGGGTTATGCAGCTTTGGCGCTTCTCGTCCCTTATGGAGAAGAGGTAGTTTTCGGTTGGGCTGAAGGTGTCGAAGAAAAGCCCAACAACTCGTCTCCTCGTCGTTCGGAACTCCTCCCTTTCGCGCAGAAGGGCAAGTTTTCTTTCGGCAAGCTCCTTTTGGTGCTCAAGCTTTTGCTTCTGGATCCTCTCGCGGCTTTCTATCTCGGACTTCAAAAGCTCCATATCCCTTATGCCCGCCTGCGCCTTCTCCAAAAACTCGCCGCCGGGGTTCTTCTCGATGTAGGTCCTGTAGTATCGTATCGCTTCGTCCGCGAGGTCGGATCTTGAGAGCTGGTGAGCTTTCTCACCGAAAAGCTGCGCAAGGTGATAATAGTATTGGGGGTCGAGCTCCACGAGCTTGAGCCAGACGTCGTAGTACTCGTAGTGGTTCTCGAGGGCTTTTTCGAAGTGGCTTTGTGCTTTTCCTCTGTCGCCTGCGGCGAGGTATATAAGTCCTGCCTTGTATTGCAGGAAGGCGTTTTGAGGGCGCAGCGCCAGCGCCTTCTCGATGTAGTTCGTTGCCGTCTCGTAGTCGCCCTCTTCGTAGGCGAGCCAGGCGTAGTTGTAGAGGAACTCAGGGTTGTTCAGGTTCTCCTCAAGCTCGCCCACCATATCGGTCAGGGACCTGTCGGTGTACGTTGGATATTCCCGGGGCTTTTGGAATATATCCTCGAACTCCTGCGGATGCGTCGCAACGGTAAGGAGCGCCAGAGCCCAAAAGATCCTTCTCATGCTGCCTCCTTACTGTCTTTGTTTATCTGCGGCGGAAACGCCCCAAGCGCCTTTTCGTAGAACGCGGTTATTGGCTTGAAGTTTCTCTCCAAAAGCGTCACCAGTGCGGCGGCAAACGCGATGCTAAGAAACACAACGACGTACGCAACGCCCTGGATGAGGTCGCCGTGTTCGACGCCTTTCTGCATGGGTAGCGATGCGAGCACCGCGGCGGCAAGTCCCTTCGGAACCAAAACCGACATCACCATCGCGTCGTAGCGCGGAACCTTCTTGGGCATCGCAAACCTCACAACCAAAAGCCTCACCAGAAATATCAAAACGACAAGCCCAAAGCCTGCGGCTATTGTTCCCGCACGGGAGAATTTAATGGAAATCCCCAGGTAAAGAAAGAAAAAGATTTTGAGCAGGAAGACGATCTCCTCGAAGAAGGTTTTTTCGTACCGAGACATTTCGTCTGGCTTTTTTACCGCGAAGCGGGTGTGCTTTTGGATTCGCTCGATTGGCACGTCCTTTATGTTCGCCAGTGTTACTCCGAATGCGAGCGCTGCTATTGCGCCGCTGTAGCCGAGGAACTCCGCAAGCCCGTAGAGGACGAAGATATACGCCATCGTCGCAAGCGCAGTTACGGGAAAGCCCTTAAGCTTCCGTAAAAGCAGTGCCCAAACCGCTCCGCCGCAAAAGCCTATCGCCGAGGCAAGGACCAGCGAGGCTATGATCTGACCGATTATGCGCCCCGTCTCCACGGCTCCCGAGGCGTACGCCTGAAGCAGGCTCATCGCAACGACTATGCAGATCACGTCGGTTATCGCGGACTCCAGAAAGAGCACAGCGTACGCCATGGGTGAGAGCCTGAGCTTTTGTATGATCGGTATGACCACCGCCGATGATGTTCCGCCGACGATGGCGCCGGCCATCGCCGCCACAAGCGGCTTCATCCCGAAAAGCCCCCAGCATGCGAGCGCAACGACGAGCATCGTTGCCAGAAAGCAGCTCAGCGAAACGAGCGCCGTCTCGTCAAGGGATTCGCGCAGCTGGCGGACGCTTAGGTTTATGCCGCCCTCAAACAGGATCACGATGAGCGCCACCGTCGTGGCGACGTCGCCAAGCCTCCCGAAGTGCTCCTGCTTAACAAGACCCGTCACAGGTCCAAGTATTATCCCCAAGAGGGTGAGGAGCAGCACGTCGGGTATCCTTGTGCGCTCGAAGATAGACGTGAAGAGGTAGGCGAGGAAGATTACGAGTCCCGCGCCCAGAACCACAAGCGACATCACAAAGCCCCCGTTTGGAGTTGCGTTTTGCGGGGTGCGCGACGTCTACCATGCGCCCTCGACGTACTCGCGGCTTATCAGGTCGCCCGCGCGAACTATATATGAGCTCGGACAACCAACGACGTCGCAGAAGGCTATGCCGTCGGAGACATCGAACTCCTCCGACAGCGAAAGCACCCTTATCTCGCCCTGCGAGCACTGGTCGCACTTGGTCAGCACGGGGATTTCGACCCCGCAGTAGGGGCACATAACGCTGACCTTCTCGCCGTCGACAAGCTTTACGCCGATGGAGAGGCGCGTGTGATCGCCGAAGATGGGCGAAAGCACAACCTCGCCCTCATCGCCGCCAGGGCGCCTGACCCTCAGGCGAATCCCAGGACAGCCATTAAAGCTCGCGTAGTCCCATATCAGGTTGTGCCCGTTAGGGCAAAAGACCTTCTTGACGACCACAACCTTCCTGTGTGATTCCTTCGCTTCGCGTCTGAGCCTAAGCTCCCTCGGGTCGGGGATGATCATGAACCCGCGTTCGTCGAATATATCGCCCATCCGAAAACCTCCCTTGTTCATGCCAGGAACTTGAGGAGTCTTCCCGCATCAGCCATCATGAGAAGGATTATCGCCTCGGCAGGGATTATGCCGAGTATTCCCTTTGCGCACTCGCGCTCCGAGAACTTCTTTGCGTCGTCGGCGAATGTGTAGCGCCCCTTTATAAGGAGCGGCACCGGGTGCCAGCTGTGCCCGCCGTAAACCGCGGGCGTCGAGTGATCACCCGTTATCGTTATAACGTCGGGCGAAAGCTCCAAAAGCTCGGGAAGCTTCCTGTCGACCTCCTCTATCACCCGAACCTTCCCCTCGAAGTCCTTGTCCTCGCCGCACGAGTCGGTCTTCTTGATGTGGATGAAGAAGAAGTCGTATTCGTCCCACAGGTTTCTTGCAAGCTCGAACTCCTCCTCGATGGTCTCGCCCACGGGCGGTGTATCCATCCCCACTATTCGCGCAAGCCCGCGGTACATGGGGTACGACGCGATGCCAACCGCCCTCATGCCGTATTTCTCGGTCGAGGTCTTTATGTCCATAAGCGTTGAGTAGCCCCGCAAAAGGACGGTGTTTGCCGGGTATTCGTCTTCGAGGATCTGCGTTGCCCGCTCGACGAACTCGTTTATGATTCTCGCCGTTTTTTCGGCGGCGCGGGAAAGCGGCATGGCTTTGACCGGGGGTTTCCCCGCGACCTGCGGGTCGGCGTCGGTGACGTCGGGCACAAGGCCGGGGCCGCGGAAGACGACCGCAAAGCGGTAGTCCTTGCCGGCGGCGATGTCGACCGTTATGTCCTCTATGGCGGTTATGTTTTCGCGGAGTTTTGCCACAAGCCTTTTGCAAAGCTCGGTGGGGATTCTTCCGGCTCGGCGGTCGGTGATAATGCCGTCCTTGAGCGTGGCGAAGTTGCCGCGCGCAGCAAGATCCCCAGGACCAACGTCAAGACCCAGACCAAAGGCTTCGAGTATCCCCCTGCGGATGTTGTACTTGAGGGGGTTGTATCCGAACAGTCCGAGGTGTCCGGGCGCGCTACCGGGCGTTATGCCGTATCCGACGGGTATGTGCAGTCCGCACGAGCCTGCCGCAGCCAGGGCGTCCATATTGGGCGTGTTGGCTACCTCAAGCTCCGTGACGCCCTCGGCGTTGGTCGTGCCGCCCAAACCGTCGAGAACAAGCAGAACAAGCTTCGTGTCGTTCTTAACGATCAGCTGCGGAAGGATTTCCTCGTACATCGCCCTACCTCCATCGAAGTCTGTCGAAATTTAAGCTGTGCGAAAAAACGGGCAAGGTTTTTGTGAGTGGGGTCGGGGAAGCGGGGCGAAGGAGAGTCCGGAAAGCAGAAGGCTCCCAGCGCGGTGGGAGCCTGTCAAAACCGTGGTCTGTTGATCCAAGAATGGGGCTTGCAGACAGGTGCTCAGCCTGTGCAGAGGCGCCTATTCGCCCTCCCACTTCTTGACTATGATCGTTGCGTTGTGTCCGCCGAAGCCGAAGGAGTTGGAGAGGGCGATCTTCGGCTTTGCCTCGACCTTCTCCTGGACAATGTT
The DNA here is from genome assembly GCA_965552135.1 of uncultured bacterium. Taxonomy (GTDB): domain Bacteria; phylum UBP14; class UBA6098; order B30-G16; family B30-G16; genus CBEVQY01. The sequence goes on from CBEVQY010000003.1 coordinate 59,607, forward strand.
CAGCCCTTCGCATTCGGGCTCGAGGTTTTCGATGTTTATCGATGGGTGCACCCAGCCGCTTTTGAGGGACATAACGGTAGCGATAAGCTCGACCGCGCCCGCAGCACCCAGCAGATGCCCTATCATCGACTTCGAGGAGTTGATCAGAGGCTTGCCGGAGTTTGTGCCGAACACCTTCTTGAGCGCCTTTGCTTCGCTTATGTCGCCTGCGGGCGTGGACGTCCCGTGCGCGTTGACGTAGTCGATGTCGCCGGGGGTGAGTCCTGCGTCGGCTATCGCTTTTTGCATAACCTCAACGGCGCCCAGCCCGTCCTCGTGGGGAGCTGTGATGTGGTATGCGTCGCCCGTCTCGGCGTACCCTATGATCTCCGCGAGTATCGGTGCTCCGCGGCGCTTGGCGCTCTCAAGCTCCTCCAAAACCAAAACCCCAGCGCCCTCGGCCATAAGGAAGCCGTCTCTGTCTTTGTCGAACGGTCTTGATGCGCGTTTGGGGTCGTCGTTTCGTGTGGTGAGCGCCCTTGCGGCGCAGAATCCGGCGTACGCCAGCGGGTGCAGTGGTGCCTCGCTGCCGCCGGTGACCATAAGGTCGGCTCGACCCTCACGTATCGCGAGGTAGGAGTTGCCTATTGCGTGCGTTCCCGAGGCGCAGGCGCTTGTGGTGGTGTAGTTCGGTCCGCGCAGGTTGTAGCGGATCGAAATAAGCGCCGAGGCTATGTCGGAGATCATCATGGGTATTAAAAACGGGCTTACGCGCCGCGGTCCCCGCTCGAGCAGGACCTTGTGCTGGTCAAGCAGCGTCGTTATTCCGCCGATGCCCGAGCCGATGAGGACGCCGCCGCGCTGTGGGTCGTACCCGTTTGGTGTAAGCCCCGCCTGCCTGCAAGCCTGTTCGGCGGCAACTATCGCGTACTGGGCGAAAAGGTCGAGGCGACGCGCCTCCTTCGGATCGATATACTCGCTCGGGTCAAAATCCTTGACCTCCGCCGCTATCCGCGACGGCAGGTTGGATGCGTCGAACCTCGTGAGCGGACCTGCACCGCTTTCGCCGGCAAGAAGGTTGGACCAAAACGTGTCGACGTCGTTTCCGAGGGGCGTAACCGCCCCAACGCCGGTGATGACCACCCTGCGCCTCATAAAGGCTCCTTATTTTTCCGCAAGCTTCTTTTCCAGATACTCTATCGCCGCGCCGACGGTGGTGAGCTTTTCGGCGTCCTCGTCGGGAATCTCTATCCCGAACTCCTCCTCAAGCGCCATAACGAGCTCAACGGTGTCGAGCGAGTCGGCGCCGAGGTCGTCGATGAAGTGGGCATCGGGGGTTATCTGGTCCTCGCTTACGCCAAGCTTTTCGACGATAAGCTCCTTCACCCTGCTTTCGATCGCCATCTCCACCTCCTTTCTGCGCCTTTCTGGGTCGCCAATAGATTACCTTTGCGCGCGTATGCTGTCAACATTTTTTTGCCGCAGGCGTGCACCACTCTTTTTCGCTTGCAAAGCGCAGCTGCCGAAAAGATATTTAGAAGCGCTATGGAACGCTCGCAGATAGAGGAGATCGTCTCCCGCGTTGTGGCTGCGATAAGGGGAGAGGGTGCGTCGCGTGGTGCTGGGAGTGGAGCCCGCGATGCTTCGGATGCCTCTTCTGGGGGCGAGAGCTTGCCCGTCCTTAAGCCTCTGCGGCCGGGTGAGCCCGTTTTGGTGACCGAAGCCGCCCTCAAAAAGCTTGCGCCAACCGGTGGGACAGTGCTCGTCGCCGGCAGGGCGATAATAACCCCCTCCGCGCGCGACTACATGAGGAAGAAGGGCGTTGAGATAAAGCAGGTCGATCTGGGCTCTTCGGCTGGGGGTGTGCACCCGGCGCTTTCGAAGACCATCGCCATAGGCGCCGATCACAGGGGCTTTGCGCTCAAGGAGCACCTGAAGCGCGAGCTTTCCAAGCGCGGCTACAGCGTTGTCGACGTGGGCACGCACAAGCCCGAGCGCTGTGACTATCCCGATTTTGCTGCCGCCGTCGCGAAGAAGGTTTCGTCGGGGCAGGCGGCTTTTGGCATCGTCATCGACAGCGCGGGCATCGGTTCCGCTATAGCTGCGAACAAGGTTTCCGGCGTTCGCGCCGCCTGTTGTTGGGATGTCCCGTCGGCGGTGCAGGCAAGGCTACACAACAACGCCAACGTCATCGCTCTGGGCGCCGACAACATCGCCCCCGCAAAGGCGCTCGAGATGGCGACGAAGTTCATCGAGACCGAATACGTCCCCAACGAGCGCTACGAGCGCAGGCTCGCCAAGATATCGGAGCTTGAGCGGAAAGGCTGAAGTCCATCCTGCAGGTCGCGGCCAGCCTGCGGATCGCACCCGGGGCAGGGATTTTTGTTTTGCCCGGTGCTTTGTCGGGGCGCGTGATTTCGCGGCAGCGGCTCAGACCCAGCTTGGCGGTTTTGCGCCCCAGCGGTTCTCGTGGACGATCTCCGAAAGCGGCTTCCTCTCCTTCGGCGGTGGCGTTTCGGCTGGGTATCCGATGGTGAAGATTGCGACGACCTGAGCGTCCTGCGGCACTCCGAGCGCCTCGCGCATCCTATCCTGCCAGAACGCAACCACCCAGCACGACCCAAGCCCAAGCGCCGTCGCTGCAAGCGCTATGTGCTCGCCGGCTATGCCGATGTCGACCATGTGCGCAACGTTGCCGTTCGTGCAGACGTAGTCGGAGGGGTACCCGACCGCGGCGATGATTACCGGCGCCTCGAGGACGAAACGCTGATCCTTCGTTGCCTCGTACACCCTGCGCTTCGTCTCCTCGTCGGTGATGACGATGAAGTGCCAGGGCTGTCTGTTCCTCGCCGATGGCGCAAGCCGCGCAGCCTCAAGTATCTGTCTGAGTTTCTCCTCCTCCACGGGGCGCCTGGCGTAGGACCTTACGCTACGCCGCGCAGAGATCGCCTCGAAGAGGTCCATCGCCACCTCCTTTGGATTCACTCAAGCATCTGAAGCTTCTTTTCGAAGTCCTTGACCTTGGGCGGCTTTTTGCCCTTGCCGGGGATTATCTCGTGCCCCTCTGCCGAAAGCCTTTGGGCTTGGGCTTCGACGCCTCCGGGGTATTTGGGGTTGAGGCTCCCGTCGCTTTTGAGCGTGCGCCAATAGGGCGTGATGTCCTCCCTCCCCTCGGCGAAGTCCTCTTCGGCGGCATAGGCGGCGATTTTGATGAATATTCCGAGCGTCATGGGGCAGGTGTAGTCGGCGCCGAAGCGGCGGGCAAGGTAGGCGCCTATGTGCTTGACCGTCGTGACCTTGCCCCACTCGACCCTACGCATGACCTCGTCGACGTCTGTGGGCTTTGGCACAAGCATAACGCCCTTCTCGGTTCGCTTGACGACGCGCTCACGAGGTGTGCCCAGCTTCTCGCGAAAGCTTTTGCGACGACTACCCATAAAACCCGCCTTTCTTTGTTATCGGCATCCTGCGTTCTCTGTCGAAGGCTCTTGCGGTTATCTTTATGCCCGGGGGCGCCTGGCGCCTCTTGTACTCAGCTTTATCGACCATCGCCGCCACGCGCTTTACCACAGCCTCGTCGAAGCCGGTGCGATCGATGATCTCCGAAACCGGCATCTCCTGCTCGATGTAGAGCTCGAGGATCTGGTCGAGGACGTCGTAAGGCGGCAGGGTATCGGTATCGAGCTGGTCTTTGCGGAGCTCGGCTGTGGGCGGACGATCGATTATGCTCTGCGGGATAAGGTCCCTTCCTGCTTTCCTGTTGCGCCACCTCGCCAGCTGCCAAACAAGCGTTTTGGGGACGTCCTTTATGACCGCAAAGCCGCCGACCATATCGCCGTAGAGCGTTGCGTAGCCAACGCTTGTCTCGCTTTTGTTCCCAGTGGCGAGCACAAGATGACCGAACTTGTTCGAAAAAGCCATGAGGATGTTGCCCCTGATCCGCGACTGGATGTTCTCTTCGGTTATGTCGAACTGCGTGCCCCTGAAGTGTGGCTCGAGGTGCGAGAGGTAGGCTTTAAAAAGAGGCTCGATTTCGACGACGGAGAGGTTTATCCCGAGGTTTTTTGCAAGCTTTTGCGCATCGACGAAGCTTTGCTGCGCCGTAAACCTCGTCGGCATAAAGAGCGCGTAGACGTTTTCTGGACCCACGGCGTCCGATGCGATCGCTGCAACAAGCGCAGAGTCTATCCCGCCGGAGAGCCCGAGGATCACGCTTTTAAACCCGTTTTTGCAAACGTAGTCCCTGAGTCCGCACACGAGCGCAAGCCATATCTCCTCGAGGGGCTCTGGGGGTTCGTGCAGCACAGGTTCGATTGGGGGCTTTTCGAGCGTCGGTATGAACGGTATTTCGACCACGTCGACGTGCTGACCGATTCGGAGCTGGGCGAATCTTCTGTCGCGGGTGCGTGGGTCGCGCAGTCTGCGGCGGAAGACGTCCTCGAGGTTTACGTCGACTATGAGGAGCTCCTCGGAAAACGCGCCCGCTCTGGCGATTATTTCGCCCTCGGCATCGACGACGAAGGACTGACCGTCGAAAACGAGCTCGTCCTGTCCGCCAACGCAGTTCAGGTACGCCACGGCGACGGCGTTGTCCGATGCCCTCGTCCCAACCATCCGCTCCCGAAGCTCCCTCTTGCCGTGGTGGTACGGGGAGGCATTGATGCTCAGGGCGAACTCGCAGTTGCCAAGATAGGTTTGTGCGACAAGCGGTCCCTCGGGGTGCCAGATGTCCTCGCAGATCCCCACGGCAAACCGGAAGCCCTGCGTCTCGTAGACCGTTATCCTCTCGCCCGGAGCAAAGTAGCGCTTCTCGTCGAAGACGCCGTAGTTGGGCAGGAAGATCTTTCGGTACGTGTCCCATACCCTGCCTCGGTAGATCAGCGCTGCGGCGTTGTATGTGTCGTCGTCGCGTTCGGGGAACCCGAGGACGATTATGGAGTTAAGCTTTGCCGTTTTGCGCGCAACCTCGTCCACAACGCGACCCGCCTCGTCGAGGAAACCCGTGTGAAAGAGGAGGTCTTCGGGGGGATATCCGCACACAACAAGCTCGGGGAAGGCTATGACATCGGCGCCAAGCTCCGCCGCCCGGTGCGCGTAGTCGATTATCTTATCCTTGTTGCCGTCGAAATCCCCAACGGTGGGATTGATCTGTGCCAAAGCAAGCCGCACGATGCGCATAAAAACCCCCTTGTCGTCGCCTAACCTAAATTTAGCCAACAAAGCCTGCGAAGCAAAAGTTTTAGCTTGCAAAGACCGCGTTTTCATTTTCCTTGCAAGTCTTCGGGATTGCTTTTATTTTGCCAAAACTTCGTCAAGGGGGAGGACCGTTTATGGCTGAATCGGTCTTTATGAAGAAGCTTCGGGAGAGGATGGGGGCGATATTTTTCGTCGTCGCCCTGCTTTTTGTTGGCATGATGGTGTTTCAGTGGGGCATGAACATCACAGCACGCCGCAGACATCGACCGGAAAACACCATCGCTGTTGTTGGGGAGGACGAAAAGATCGATTACGCCGAGTATGCCCGCACCTACGAGGATCAGATCCAGGATGCGTACAACCGCGGGCAAAGCGTCGACGATTTCGTGGCTGAGGACATAAGGGAGCAGGCCTGGCAGACGGTGGTAAACAGGCACATCCTCAGCCATCAGTTCGACGAGAAGCTCACCTCGGGTTTCGACGGCGTTGAGCTTTACGAGAAGCTCAGGCGTCAGCCGCCGGATTGGCTCAAGCAGCACCCACAGTTCCAGACCGACGGCAGGTTCGACTACCAAAAGTACCTCGATGCCCTAAACGACCAGAACGTCGACTGGACGCCCGTTGAGCGCGCCGTCGCATCGAACCTGCCCTACGATAAGCTCAGAACGCTTGTGTCTACGATAAGCTTCGTCACAATGCCCGAGGCAATGGACGAATACGTCTTTATGAACACAAAGGTCAGGGGTGAGTATATAGTCTTTGGTCCTGACTGCGGCGAAGTCGACGTCGACACATCGGAGGAGGCTTTACGCAAGTACTACGAAGCGCACGCAGACTCGCTCGTTAAGCGTCCCTATGTGGTCTTCAGGTACATTGCGATTCCCTACGTTCCCTCGCGGTTCGACTCGCTGGAGGTGCGCGCCGACCTCGACACGCTTATGAAGAGAATACGCTCGGGCGAGGATTTTGGAGAGCTTGCCGAGGCGTATTCGCAGGACCAGCAGAGCGCCGTAAATGGAGGAGATATAGGCTGGTTTTCGCGTGGGCAGCTTATTCCCGAGTTCGAGGCGGTTGCGTTTGGGCTCGACAGCGGAGAGGTCTCCGAGCCCGTGCTGACGAGGTACGGATGGCACATAATTCGCTGCCTCGGCAGGAAGGTCGTGACCGACACCCTGACGGGCGCTGTCGACACGCTCGTCCATCTGCAGCACATTCTGCTTCGGATCGACGTTGGTTACGAGACCGCCGAAAGTCTCGACGCCTTAGCGGACGACGTTTTGCGCTACGCCTCCGAGCACGGGATCGACTCCGCCGCTGCCGCCTTCGGTCTGGACGTTGCGAAAACTCCGCCCGTCGGACCGGACGAGGCTATACCTGGCATAGGCATGCGGACGCTGCTTACAACCTACGCCTTCGAGCACGGACCCGGTCTTTTCCCCGAGGTGGTAAAGAGTCAGGGCATGCTTTTCGTCGTCTGGGTCGACGAGGTCGTTCCGCCGAAGTTTGAGAACTTTGCCGAAGCTCGGTGGTACGTCAAGAAGCGGGTTGTCTCCGAGGCTTGGCGCCGCAGGTGCCGCGAGCTTGCGCGCGAGGCGCTGCGGAGGATAAAGGCGGGCGAGCCCATGCGCAAGGTCGCAGATGAGCTCGGGGCGGCATACGATACCACGGGGCTTGTCGGCATCTTCGAGCGGACCGAAGCCCACAGCTTCGACCCCTGGGTCTCGGGCGCACTTTTGGGAATCCAAAGCCCCGACTCGCTTTCGGGCGTCATCTACGACGGCGAAGGACGGTTCTACATCGTCCACCTCCTCGAGAGGCACGACGTCGATATGTCGAACTTCCGCGAAAGCGCCGACCAGGTCAGGCAGGCGATATTCCAGGACAAGAGGAACGCGGCGTACTCCCAGTGGTTTGCGAACCTGCGCAGACACGTGAGGGTCAAGGACCTGAGGACGCGGTATTTCGTTGAAGAGACAGCCTCTTCCGAAACGAGCGCCCAAAAGTAACTTTGTCGCTATGGGCAAGTGCGTTCTCGTGACAGGTGGAGCTGGCTTTATTGGCTCGAACTTCGTTCGGCGCCTTCTCCGCGAGGACGACGTCTCGCGCGTCGTCGTCCTGGATAAGCTGACCTACGCCGGAAGCCTCGATAACCTCGAGGGCGTTTTGGACGATGATCGCGTTGAGTTCATCCGCGGCGACATCGCCGACGCGGAGGTCTCGCGCGAGGCGATGCGTGGTGCGGACTGGGTCGTCAACTTCGCCGCCGAGTCGCACGTGGACAGGTCCCTTGCCGACGCCGCGCCGTTTATGAGGACGAACGTGGAGGGTGTGCGCGTTCTCCTGGAGCTTGCGCGCCAGCTTTCACCCGAAAAGTTCCTCCACATCTCCACCGATGAGGTCTACGGTCCCGTTCTCGAGGGCGCGGTGGACGAGAGCGCGCCGCTGCGACCGTCAAGCCCTTACTCCGCGTCCAAAGCCGCCGCCGATATGCTGTGCAACGCCTACTTCGTGTCATTCGGGGTACCCGTCCTCGTGGCGCGAAGCTCAAACAACTACGGACCCTATCAGTATCCCGAAAAGCTCATCCCGCGCTTCGTATCCCTCGCGCTTCAGGACAAGCCGCTGCCCATCTACGGCGACGGGCTTTACGTCCGCGATTGGCTCTTTGTGGAGGACAACTGCGATGCGCTCCTTCTGCTTTTGCGGGAGGGTGAGCCCGGGCAGATCTACAACATCGGCGCGGGCGAGCTGCACAAAAACATCGACGTCGCCCGAAGGCTTTTGGACATACTCGGCAAGCCGCACTCGCTCATCACACACACAACCGACCGCCCGGGTCACGACAGACGCTACTGCGTCGACTGGAGCAAAATAGAATCCCTTGGCTGGCGCCCCAAGGCGAGCTTCGAGGAAAAGTTCAAGGAAACGGTCCTCTGGTACAGCCGACGCGTCGAGTGGTGGTCGAAGAGAACCGAGGAAGCCGAAAGGTTCTACAGCACAAAGGGGTTTTGACCTTGTGGCTTCCCCTTCTTTCCAATTGACACATCGTTGCGCCCAATTTTTTGCCTTGACAATTTATAGCTTGTTCGTAATTTAAGTAATGGTAAAGGGATAGGAAGAGAAAGGAGAGGGTTATGACGAAAGCTGATCTTGTGGAGATGGTTGCCGAGCGCACGGGCTTCACCAAAACCGACGTCCACGTTATCTTCGACACCCTCCTTGAGGTTATCAAGGACGTTCTCGCCTCCGGTCACAACATCGAGATAAGGCGTTTTGGCACGTTCAAGCTGAAGATCCGCAAGCCGCGTATGGCGCGTAATCCTCGCACGGGCGAGCCTGTGCCCGTTGGCGAGCGAGTTGTGCCCGTCTTTAAGCCCTCCAATGAGTTCAAGGGGCAGATAAAGATCACCCCCGACGAGCTGCGCGCCAAGGAGAAGGCTTTGAGGGGGTAAAAACCGGGGCTCGTAAGGTGGGAAGGACGGCAAGGACGGTCCTTTTTGTTGTGTCGGTTGTCGTCGGCGCCCTGCTTGTCTTTGTGGGCGTTAGGCTTCTTGATCTTGCCGAGGTTGTGGCGAACGGCACGGTGCTTTGTCTTTCGTGCGTCGGCATAGGCTGACGCAGCTTCCGGCAATGCTCAGATGAAGAAGGGACTCAAACGCTTCAGGCTTGCCTCGCAGCTTCTGGCGCTTGTCCTGCTCAACGGCTACGTCAAGGGCTGGATCAGGCGCCCACATCTCTACAGCGGGAACGCAAAGGGAATTGTCCTGCCCGTCCTGAACTGCTACGCCTGCCCCGGGGCGTACACAAGCTGCCCCGCAGGTTCCCTCCAGCACTTTATGGTCGTAAAGGCTTTTCCCTGTTACGTCCTCGGCGTGTTTTTCGTCTTCGGGGCGTTTTTGGGAAGGCTTTTGTGCGGCTGGGCCTGCCCGTTTGGGCTGCTGCAGGACATACTTTTTAAAATAAAGACCAAAAAGCTTGCGCTGCCACGGTGGATGCGCTACGGGAAATACGCCTTCCTCGTGCTTGCCGTCTTTGTGCTTCCCTACCTTTTGGCCGATACCGTCTTCTGCAAGATATGTCCGCAGGGGGCGCTTGAGGGCGGCATACCGCAGGTGTTGCTTAAGCCCGAGCTCCGTCGCCTCGTGGGAACGCTTTACTTGAGCAAGATAGCCGTTTTGGTCGTTTTCGTCGTGGCGATGGTTTTCGTGAAGCGCCCGTTCTGTCGGGTTGTTTGTCCGGTTGGCGCCGCGTTGGCGGTGTTCAACAAGGTAAGCTTACTAAGGCTTAGGGTCGACGAAACGAGGTGCGACAGGTGCGGCTTCTGCCGCGTCGTCTGTCCGGTCGATATAGCGGTTTACGAGGATCCCAACTCCCTCGAGTGTGTTCGCTGCGGTGAGTGCACCGCCTGCCCGAGGGGGGCGGTTGCGTTCACCACGCTGTTTGCCGCCGACGAGACTTCCCACACAAAGGCGGACGAAGCCGGCGGGTAAAACCCGCGCTTTATCCCCTTGCCTCGAAGGAGCGCTTTAGTAGATTGTGGAGATGCAGGAGAGGGTGTGATGGCTCGGCTTTTTGTCTTTTTGCTTTTCGCATCGGTGCTTTGGGCTTTTTCGCTTGGTGGGCGCAACTGGCTCGACTACCGCGGCGCCTGGAAGGGACATTCCCACTTCGAGGACAGGGTTTGGGCGAGCCTCTCCTCGGGCGATTTTTCGGCGGGTGTGCTTTTCTGGGCAAAGGAGCCATCAAGGCTCGACCAAAGCGGAGAGGACACTATCTCCGCCGCGATCGCGCAGTATTGGTTCAGCTTCTACTCGCCGCGCATCGAGCTTACGGCGGGAAGCTTCACCTACACGCTGGGTCAGGGCATCCTCATCGACCTCTACGACCGCGCCGACATCCAGATCGACCACCACTGCGACGGAGCTTCGTTTAAGCTTCGCCTGCCCCATCTGGAGCTCTCGGGATTCTCCGGCATAGCCCGCTGGGACGACGATGCCCTCGTTCGCGGCGCGGAGGGCGTTTTGTCTCTCTTGGGCTTGCGCGGAGGCGTCGAGTACGGGAAGATCATACCCAAGCTTTCGGCAGCGCAGGAGCTTTTTGGTGCGTTTCTGGCGGCCGAGTCGGATTTTCTCTCGCTTTGGGTCGAGGCGGGCAGAAAGAACGCGCTGGGGGGTCTTGTGGAGGATGGAACCGCCGTCTACGCGTCGGCAACGGCGATCCTCGGAACTTTTTCGTTTACCGCAGAGTACAAGGACTATCGGCACTTCGCCGTCCGAACGCCCGCAATACAGTACAACAACCCGCCCACGCTGATAAGGGAGCCGTCGTACACCCTTCCGAGCCGGCACCTAAGGCAGCTTGACGCCAACGACGAGCTTGGCTTTGCCGCAAGGGCTGAGGGCGCAGTTGGGTCGCTTGGCGGAGAGGCGTTTTTCGGATATGCGCAAAGACACGACGGCGGTCGACCGTTTACGCAGCTTTGGCTCGAAGCCGAGCTCACAAGCTCGGACGAGACCGCATACTACAAGCTTGCCCTCGACTACAGCGACGATGCGGGCGAGAGGCGCGTAACGCCCATTGTCGATATCACCGCCGAGCCCGGCTGGACCCGGTTGGGGTTCAACCTCGTCGGAGAGTACCAGAGGAGCGGCGAGAGGAACAACGTCTTTGCGTCCTTTGCGGTGTCATTCGCCCCTTATGCCACCGTTGGCGTCGACGGCGGATACGTCGACGACGAGGCGTTCGTCCGCCTCTTCTCCGACATCGATGCGATAGAGCGGGCGAAGGTAAGGTTGGGCCTTGGGAAAAGACCCGGGGGATTTACCTGCTCCGGAGGTGTGTGCAGGTACGAGCCCCCATTTGAGGGAGTTGAACTGCAGATCGTTCTGACATACTGACGATGGATTTTTCGCGGCGTCTTGATGCATCGGCGGATTTTCTTCGCGAGCGCGGCGTTTTGCCCGAGGTGTTCTTCGTGCTCGGCTCGGGGCTTGATCTCTCGCCCTTGGCGGATGCGCTTGGTGCGGTTCGATCGTACTCGTACGGCGAGATCCCAGGCTTCCCCGCGCCGACGGTGCCGGGTCATTCGGGCAGGATGGTCTATGGAGTCTTTAGTGGTTTCGGCGTTGCGCTTTTCCTCGGGAGAAAACATATCTACGAGGGCAGCGTTGATGATGCCGTTTTCGTTCCCGCGCTTATGGGCAGGCTTTGTGCGAAGGTCGGTTTTTTCACAAGCTCCGTGGGCGCGGTCTGTGAGGAGCTTTCGCCGGGCGAGCTTGTTGCCATAACGGATATCGTCAACCTCCAGGGGCGTTATGCCGCGCGCTACGCCTTTCCGCCGCGGGGGAGGGTCTACAGGGCGTTCGACGGTGAGCTTACGAGGCTTTTGCTCGAGAGCGGGGCGGAGATTGGCGTTTGCCTGAGGCGTGGCGTGCTTGCGGCCGTCACCGGACCGTCGTACGAAACGCCCGCCGAGGTGAGGATGCTGCGGACGATCGGCGCGTCTGTGGTTTCGATGTCTATGGCGCCGGAGCTTTCGGCAGCCTACGGCGCGGGCATACGCTGCGTGGGGGTGTCGGTCGTCACCAACCGCGCCGGAGCGCGCTCCGAGCACGCCGAGGTCCTCGCGGCGGCAAAAGAGGCGTCGCAGAGGCTCTTGCGCGTTGCTCGACGCTTCCTGGAAAAATACTCCGCGCTTCGAAGAGATGAGACGTTTTCTCCTTAGGCTTCGCGAAAGCCGCACCGCGTTCTGGACGGGTGTCGCGCTGCTTGTGGTAAACCCGCCCCTGGGGTGGGCTGGATTCGCCGTGGGAGGTTATTTCACGGCGAGGTACGGTTCGCCCAAGTATATTTTTTGGGCGACGGTGCTCTACGGGATAACCTGGGGCATGACCGGCGCGGGCGTTTTGCTCGCAGGTCCGAGGGGTGTGACCTTAGCCAGGAGAATCCTTTCGCGCCTGTGGAGGGGGATCTCCGGCGGCGATGGAGAAGACGTCGGTACAACACATAGCCGGCGAGGCTGATCTCCAGCGACCGTGGGGAAAGACGCCTTTTCTGGCTTTGGCTTGGGTGGCGTACGCCATTTTTGTGGCGTTGGTGGTCTTGGTGGTGTACTTCGCCGAGCCGAGGCTTCGCCAGATAGGGGATTTCGCCCTTTGGGGCGCTTTTGCCATTGCCGGGGTGGTCCTTGCCGCAGTGGGGGGAGGGCTTCTGCTTATAACGCTCACCGCCGCAACGGGGATCGACCTCCTCTACCCGCACGGGAGAACGCAGATAACCATGCGCGTGCTGCCGCCCGTCGTCTACGCGCTTGGCACGCTGATTTTGCGCATACCGAAGGACAAGCTCAGGGAAAGCTTTGTCGCCCTCTCAAACGCCCTGTTTTGGGCGCAGGCTAAGCGCGGCAGGTTCAAAAGCGAGCGCCTGCTTATACTTTTGCCCCACTGCCTCCAGTGGCACGACTGTCCGTGGAAGATAACGTGGTCGATAGAGAACTGTCGGCGCTGCGGGCGCTGCCCCCTCGGAGACCTCGTTGACCTCCACGGGCGCAACGGGATATACGTCTACGTCGCCACGGGTGGAACGATCGCCCGCAGGGTCGTTTCGGAGGCTAAGCCCACGATGATCCTCGCCGTCGCGTGCCCCAGGGACCTCGCCGAGGGAATGGTCGACGTCTATCCGATCCCGGTCTACGGAATCCTCCTTTCCCGGCCGCACGGTCCCTGCTTCGACACGAAGCTTGAGCTTGGGAGGGTCTTCGATTTCTTCAAAACCTTTCGCCCCGACGCCTACGAGCTGCTCAGGGAGAGGGGCTCGGAGCTTGTTCGGTCTTCGGGGTGAGCTTCGTCGTCCCGCCAGACAGCGACGACCGTTTCGCCGGCGCAGACCCTTTCGCCCACGTTCACCGTTACGCTTGCCGACTGCGGCAGCACGAGCTCGACCCGCGAGCCAAAGTGTATGATCCCGAAGCGCTCGCCCTTGCGGAGCTTTGCTCCTGGCTTTGCGCGGCAGACGACCCTGCGGGCTATAACGCCCGCTATCTGCCTCACCCGCACCATGCCGTGGGGCGTTTCGAGCAGCACCTCAACGCGCTCGTTCGACATCGACGCCTCGCCGGTGAAGGCGGGTTTGAACCCGCCCGGAAAGCGCCTTACGTCGACGACGACGCCGTCGGTTGGGCTGCGGTTCACGTGGACGTCGAGGGGGCTCATAAAAATCGCTATCCGCTTCGCCGAGGGGATGTCGGGGTCGTCGTATTCGTCGACTGAGACGACCTTCCCGTCGGCGGGAGACACAACGGCGCTTTCGTCGTCGGGGATCTCGCGCCTGGGGTCGCGGAAGAAGAAGAAGGTGATCGCAGTCCCCACAACGCCGACGGTGGCGACCACACTCCCCCAAACGCCGCCCCCGAAAACCCCCAGCGCAAACAGGACCAGAAAGTAGAGCGCAAACCTTATTCCTGATTTGTCCACGAAACTAATTTACGTCGGGACGCGTTTAGGTCAAGCCTTGCGGCTTGACACGACGCTTTGTGTGGTTCATATTGGGTTGGTGCTTTTCCGGGGGCGAGACGATGAGGGTATTGCTTCCCGACGGTTCGTCGGTTGAGGTTTCCTGTGGTGCGACGCCTTTGGACGTTGCGCGCAAGCTTTCGGCGCGCCTTGCCAAAGAGGCTTTGGTTGCGGTCGTCGACGGGAGGCTTTGGGACCTTGCGCGACCCCTGCCCGACGGCGACGAAGTCCGCCTTGAGATAAAAACCTTCGACGACCGGGAGGGGCGCGAGGTGTTCTGGCACTCCGCTGCCCACATCATGGCGCACGCCGTACGAGACCTGTTCCCGGAGGTCAAGATCGCCATAGGTCCCCCCATCGAGGAGGGTTTTTACTACGACTTCGACAAGCCCGAGCCCTTCACCCAAAGTGACCTCGAGCGCATAGAGGCTCGGATGAGGGAGCTTGTGGAGTCTGATCTTCCCTTCGAGCGGCGCGAGGTCTCCCGCGAGGAGGCGAGGAAGCTCTTCGAGGAGCAGGGCGAAAGCTACAAGCTCGAGCTTTTGGACGATATCCCCGAGGGCGAGGGGGTTTCGCTTTACCGCGTGGGCGACTTCGTCGACCTGTGCCGCGGTCCACATCTGCCCAGGACCGGACTCGTTAGGTATTTCAAGCTTGTTTCCGTTGCGGGTGCCTACTGGCGCGGCGACGCAAGAAACCCAATGCTTCAGAGGATCTACGGCGTCGCCTTCCCCAAGAAGTCGATGCTTGAGGACTTCCTTCGCCGCCGCGAGGAAGCGCTCCGCAGAGACCACAGACGCCTCGGAAGAGAACTCGACCTCTTCATAATCGACGACTCGGTCGGTCCGGGGCTTGTGCTCTGGACGCCAAAGGGCGCAGCGGTGAGGGAGGTCATAGAGGACTTCTGGAGGCAGGAGCACAAAAAGCACGGGTACAAGCTCGTCTACACGCCCCACGTGGGGCGGGAGGTGCTCTGGCAGCAAAGCGGGCACCTCGAGTTCTACAGCGAAAACATGTACCCGAGGATGGACGTGGAGGGTCAGGGGTACTACATAAAGCCAATGAACTGCCCCTTCCACATAAAGCTCTACAAGAGGCGTCGTTACTCTTACAGGGAGCTTCCCCTGAGGTGGGCGGAGCTTGGCACCGTTTATCGATACGAGCTGAGCGGCGTTTTGCACGGTCTTTTGCGCGTGCGCGGATTCACTCAGGACGACGCGCACATCATCTGCCGAGCCGACCAGGTCGAGGACGAGATCAAAGAGGTCCTGCGGTTCTCGATATATATGCTAAACGCCTTCGGCTTTAAGGAGTTCGATATATTTCTCTCGACGCGTCCGTCCGAGAAGTACGTTGGTTCGCCCGAGATGTGGGAGCTTGCCGAGGCTTCGCTCAAGAAGGCGATCGAGGAGGAGGGGCTTCCCTACGAGATCGATGAGGGTGGCGGCGCCTTCTACGGACCGAAGATAGACATAAAAATAAAGGATGCCCTCGGCAGAAGCTGGCAGTGCTCTACCATCCAGTTCGACTTCAACCTGCCCGAGCGGTTCGACATGACGTACGTCGCCAAGGACGGCTCGTTCCAAAGACCCTACATGATCCATCGTGCGCTTTTGGGTTCGATCGAGCGCTTTTTCGCAACGCTCGTCGAGCACTACGCCGGCAACTTCCCCACCTGGCTTGCGCCCGTGCAGGTGGCTGTGCTTTCGGTAAGCGAAAGACACAACGACTACGCGCGGGAGGTGTACAGCCGCCTCTTCGACGAGGGGATACGCGTTGAACTCGACGACTCCTCCGAGCGCATAGGCTACAAGATAAGGGCTGCGGAGACGCAGAAGATCCCTTACATGCTCATCGTTGGCGAGCGCGAGGTTTCCGCTGGCACCGTCTCCGTCAGACGCCACGGAAAGGGCGATGTGGGGACGATGCCCCTCGGGGAGTTCATAAGAACGATAAAGGACGAGATCGCCAAAAGGACCTGAGCTCCTGCTTTTGGTGCTTGGCTGGGGCGGTCTTTTCGGAGCTTTTGCGCCGGAGCGTTTTGGTTGGCTGCGGCACGCTCTGAGATCAGGTCCGCGGTCACTCGCCCACGTAAAGGAGCGCGTCCTCTCCCAAAAGGACCCAGTAACCTCGACCCCGCTGCAGGTGGTCGGCGGGTGCGTACGCCTCGCCTTCCAGGGCGAACGGCGGCGGAATGTACGCGTCCGCGGGAGCCGACGTTATTGCCCCGCCGTCCGTTGGGGGTGAGATCAACCACCAGCCGCCGCCAAGCGCGTGGCATTGCGACGTGGTGGAGTAGTACCAGACGGGTATGGGCAAGGCGCACGTGCTTAGGGCGAAAAAACCCCTTCCGCCGATCCAGCTGCGGAGGCAGAAGAATCCGTGTTCGCCGTAGGCGAAGAAGCCGAAGACGCCAAGCTCCGTCACTGTGGGTATGCGCCCGAAGGCGGGATATCCCGGAAAGCCCAGAAGGTTCCATCCGCGCCTCGTCCGCAGGTTGAACTCCTTCGGTGCGCCGAAGGTTGCGGAGATGATGATCGTTTCGGCTGGTGCTACGGTGGCGTGGCTTTGCGCCTTCATATCGATCGTTCCGCGCACAAGGACGGCGCCGTCGGGGAGCGCAGCTGGGTCCCAGCTTGCCTCAACGGCAACGCTGTCGCAGTTGACGATGCACCACACGAGGCTTTCCGCAAGCTCCGGGGCGAAATCCCTCACAAGCCATGTGCCGCAGGTCCAGATTCTTACGTCGACTTTTTCGGGCTGCGGCAGCCAGAGGAGGTCGAGGGTAGGGTCGTAGCAGGGCGATGCGCCGGGCGCCTGACCGATCACAAGCACCCTCGAGCGGCGCCCCTCCGCCGCAAACGAAAGCTCGGCGTACCACCGCCTCATAAACACGACCTCGACACACACCCTTTCTGCGCGGTTTGGCGCGCCGTAGTCGGGGTCGTCGCGGACGCCGTCGATGCACAGGGTCGATGGTCGCGCGGGTGCAAGCTGGGGCGCGAGCTCCGCGGACGTCCAGAAGACGGCGAAGTCGCCCGCAGTGTCCACGCAGACGGGGAGGGCGCTGTCGCCAACCGACGCCGTCGCGGCGGGCGATATCCTGCCGCTTGTCGAGTCGATGAAAACCCACGCGCACACGCCCCTCGAGAAGTTCACGGTGTCGCCGTCCCCGGGGACGGAGAGGAGGGGCACAGGCGGCGTCAGGTCGACGAGAAAGTCGGTGCAAACCGGCTCCGAGAGCGGGTCGCCTGCGGTGGTGCGAACGTCGACGAGGCAGACCTCAACGCTATCCCCGTCGGCGAAGGGCGCGGTGGGGGTGTATATGAGTGTATCTGCGATGATTTCGGCGGTTGCCGTGTCGCCGTTTACCAGAACTACAGCCGTCGCGGGGTCGATTATGCGCTCGGTGTGCAGGGCGAACTTGACCTTTTGCGTTGAGTCCGAGGTCACGGCGCCGGGGAAGGGGCTTATAAGCTCTGCCACGACGGGCGATACCGACGAGAACCCCGCGTAGATGTAGACCTTCCCCCGTCCGTGGAACTCCGGCGCGCCCACGGCGAAGTCGGGATGTCCGTCGCCGGTGAAGTCGCCCAAGGGCTCTATCGTCCAGCCGAAGTTTTGCCCGTCGAACTCGCCGCGGCAGAAGTAGTCGACCACGCTATCCGGCTCGAAGCCACCGCAGAAGATCAAAACCTGCCCCCTGAACTCGCCGCTTTCCGGGTCGTAGTTGGCGGAGACGGCGATGTCATCGTATCCGTCGCCGTTTACGTCGCCTGGGGCGCCAACGCTGCCGCCAAGCGCATCGCCGTCGCAGCGACCCGTGATGACGAGGTCGGGAACCTCGAACGGCGACGACGTGCCGGGCTTCCCGAGGTAGACGTACGCGCGCCCGTAAGTCGAGTCCGCAATGCGGAAGTTGTAGGCGCCGCAGAGTGCGTCGTCGTATCCGTCGCCGTTTACGTCGCCTGTGGCGGCAACGCTCCCGCCGAAGAAGTCCATCGGGAACTCGCCCGTAAACGAAAACTCGGGAACGGTTATCCCCAAAAGCGTCCTTTCGCCCGTAAGCACGTATGCTGCGCCGGGTTTGAGCCAGTATGCGCCCGCCTGAACTGCGCCCACAAGCAGATCCGGAACCCCGTCGCCGTCGAAGTCGAAGCCGCCGTCTATGTCGGTGCCGAAGTCGTCGAGGGAGTCGAGCCCGCATACGGTCACGTCGGGCAGTGTGTCGTCTCCGCCGAAGTAGATGTAGACCTTCCCCGTGCGCCATCCCAGGCAGTCGTTGTACAGCGCACCCACGGCAAGGTCATCGTATCCGTCTCCGTTGAGGTCGCCTATGCCCGCCACCGAGTAGCCGAAGTTGTCGAACGGGTTTTCTCCGCCGAGGGCGACGTCGGGGATCTCGTCGAGGCTCGGTCCGCCGAAGAAGACGTAGGCAGCGCCGATGTCGTCGACGACGTTTGCGCCGGCGAGGAGGTCGTCGTATCCGTCGCCGTTTACGTCGCCAGCGCAGTCGAGGGCTATCCCGAGCTGGTCGCCCGGCGAGAGCCCGTAGATCACAAGTCCGGGCGAGGTGATCTCGCCGTCGAAGTAGATGTACACTGCGCCCGAGCTTAGGTTTGCCATCGGCGCACCGACCGCGATGTCGACCGCTCCGCTGCCGTCGAAGTCGCCCGCGGCGATCGACCACCCAAAGTTGCCCGATGTGTCGGGCTCGACTATAACGCCCCAGGGCAAAAGCTCATCCGCGCTCAGGACAGCGCCCAGACCCAAAACGACCAGTTTTGCCAAAAGCCTCATCGCAGCAAAGATGCGTTGCAGGCTTTTGTGGGTCAAGCTTTGTTAGCGAGCTTGCAGAGGATCTTTGCCGCAGCGAGGGCGTCTTTGGCGTATATCGCGCCGATGCGCTCCGCAAACTCTGCCGTCACCGCGGCGCCGCCGACGATTACGGGCAGCTCCGGAAAGCGCTCCCTTATCTTTTCGACCGTCGCCTCAAGCGACGGCAGCGTCGTCGTCATAAGCGCGGAGAGCCCGACGGCGATGTATTTGCCCGCGGCAAGCTCCTCGACGATGCGGCTGGCGGGAACGCTTTTGCCCATGTCGACCACTTCAAACCCGTGGCTTTGGAGGACGGCTCTGACGAGGTTCTTCCCGATGTCGTGCACGTCGCCGCGGACCGTCGCCAGAAGTACCCTGCCCCTCGAGCCCGCGCCGGGCGGAAGCATCCCCCTCAGGATGTCGAGCGCCTTCGCCGTGGCTTCGGCAGAGGCGATAAGCTGCGGCAAAAAGACCTCGCGGCGGTCGTAAAGCTCGCCAACGTGGCGTATCGCGGGTATCACAACCTCGTCTATCACCTTAAGCGGATCCCCTCTTCCCTCAAGCTCGGCTGGGATGTGCTCGCCCACAAGCTCTGCGTTCCCGTGGACTATGTCTTCCCACAGGCTTTGGGTATGTGTGTGTTGTGTGTGCGTTTCGGCGGTGAGATCAGAGAGTGCTTTGCCCTTTGGGTCACGTCCTGCGAGGAGCTGTGCTGCCGCGATGGTCTGCGCGACGATGTGGTCGTTTGGGTCGGTGATTACGGCACAAAGCCCTTTCATCACAGCCGCCGCCGCCATCGCCGCGTTGACCTGCGAGCGCCAGGGCAAGCCGTACGAGACGTTGGACAGTCCGAGGATCGTGGGGATTCCCGCTTTGCGCAGGGCGTCGAGCGCGCGCAGGGTCACCTCAACCGCATCGGGCGCCGCAGAGACCGGAAGCATCACAGGATCAGCGATTACGCGGCTTCCGTCTATCCCAAGCTCCTGGGCGCGGGATATGATCTTTTCGATCACCTTTGTTCGTTTGTCTGGGTCGTCGGGCACGCCGTCGTCGTCCATCGCGAGGGCGACTATGCAGGCGCCGTACTTCGCCGCAAGGGGGAGGACGTCCGAAAGGGACGCCTCGCGCCCCGAGACGGAGTTGATCACAGGCACGCCCGGGCACACCTTGAGCGCTTCCTCGAGCGCCTCTGGGTTTGTTGTGTCGATGAAGATCGGCGCTTCAGACACAGTCGTCACCGCTGCGACCGCTTTGGGCAGGATTTTCTCTTCGTCGACCTCGGGCGCCGCCACGCACACGTCGAGGGCGTGAGCCGAGCGCTGCTCTACCGCCTCGAGCTTGACCGCGCTCAGGTCCCCTGCGGCGAGCTTTTCGCGAAAGCGCCTTCTGCCCGAGGGGTTTATCCGCTCGCCCACGAGCGCAACGGGCTCGTCGTAGGCGATGCGCAAAAGCCTCGTTCTGCTTGCAGTCCAAAAGCCCGTTGCCCTACTTCGCGCTTTGACGGGTTTTCCCCTGACGGCGTCGGCGATGCGGGCGATGTGCTCCGGCGATGAGCCGCAGCAGGCGCCTATGATGTTCGCACCCGCTTCGCGCAGTGCGAGCGCCGCATCCGCCATCTGCTCCGGCGTCGCCGGAAAGACCGTTTTGCCGCCAACGACCTTCGGTCTTCCGGCGTTGGGCTGGGCGATTATGGGTTTTTCGGTGAGGGGCGCCATCCTCTCCACCGCGGCCACTACGGGCTTGATCCCCGCCCCGCAGTTGGTGCCGAAGGCTTTTGTGGGCAGGTTGTTTGCCGTCAGGGCGAAGACCTCGGGCGGCGTTCCCGTGACGGAGCGATCGCCCTCGTCGAATGAGAACGTTGCGGCGATGGGCGCCGAGCCTGCGGCAAGACAGCCCAAAACCGCCGCCTTAAGCTCCACCACGTCGGTGAACGTCTCAAGGAGGATAAAGTCCACGCCGGCTTTGATCAGGTGCTCCGCCCAGAGCCTGAACTCGCGGACCGCCTCGTCGAAGGAGAGTTCTCCGAACGGCTGGAGGAATACCCCGATGGGTCCGATATCGCCAGCGACGGCGGCTTTTTGTGCGGCTGCGCGGCGGGCGAGGTCGACTGCGGCGGAGATGATCTCGCCCTGGCGCCCCGAAAGACCGTATTGCGCAAGCTTTAGCCTCGATGCGCCGAAGGTGTTTGTGGTTATTATCTGCGCTCCTGCCTCGACGTAGCTGCGGTGGATCTCCAGCACCGTCTCCGGCGCCTCGATGTTCCACAGCTCCGGCGGCTTGTCGGCGGGCAGACCCGCCTGCTGGAGCATCGTTCCCATTGCTCCGTCGAAGACGACGACCTCCCGCGCCGATATGTCGAAGACGTCGCAGGAGCGCATGTCTCAGTAAAGATGCGCCGGGGGTTTATTTTGGGCAAGCCGAATGAGTGGCGTCAGTCTGCGGGCGATGCGATGAGGTTTGCGCCGATGCGGTGAACCGCCTCGGCGGAGGTTCTGCTGTTCACAGTTGGGGGGGCTACTATGCCCACGTGGAGGTCGGTTATGTCGTTTTCGTCGGCGTCCCAGCTTCCGTCGCCGGGGTTGAGCGGGTCTTCGGCGAGGAGGTGGTCGATCACCTCCACAGTTCCCGCTGCGGCGTTGCTCCATCCTGTGGCTGGGGTTGTGTGTGCCCCGCCGGCGCCGAGCGCGGGGAAGCTTGCGCCCAGAAGGAGCTTGTACTGTTGGGCGCCCAGTCCGGCGCAGTCGAGGCTTTCGGGGTGTGTTCCCGCTGCGGCGGTCCAGTCGTCGGGCGGAGGCGGTCCGATGTACAGAACCGATGCGTCGACATCTATCGTTATGCCGCCTGTGTTCTCAAGCCCGAAGACAAAATGTCCGCTCTGGCATGGGTTCCAGTGTGGTGCAGCTCCCGCGCTGTCGGCGTGAACTGTATCGCCCGCGGCGGAGGCAGCGTAGTACTCGCCAGCGTCAAAAAGACCACGATCCACCGACGCGCTTGAGTAGAGGTTGAAGCTTATGCCAACCATCCTCACGGAGACGCGGATGTAGACCGTGTCGGTCGCGCCCGCTCCAGTCCAGCTTTGCCCCCAAACCGCCGAAACAAGACAGAACGAAACAGCGAAGAAGATTTTTCTCCCCGCCGACCTCACGCTTCAAAAAATAAAACGCCCTCCCTTTTTGCGCAAACAAAAAAGCCCCCGGCCTGCACCGGGGGCTTTCCGCCACCGCATCACCACACCTTAGTCCGATATCTTCCCGATCACGCATACATACAAGCTCTGCGTCGCCGTCGTGGATGAGGACATCGGCATGACGAACTCCAGATGGTACTCGACCTGGTCAGCCTCAGCTTCCCAGGAACCGTCATCGGGTGTGGGAGCTTCGGTCGGATCCTCTGCCATAAGGTTCTCATACTCGTCGGTTGAGCCCTCGTCTTCGGGGAGAACTGTCCAGGAGCTGGGGCCAGAGACAGCGCCGTCGGAAGTCTCGAAGGCATAGGCGCCACCGACGGTGTCCTCGGCGTTGATCGTGGCGCAGGTGATGTTGGAGTTGTCGTGGCTCCAGGTCGGTCCGCTGAGACCCTCGTCGAAGTAGGTGTTGAAGTCGAGCGTCACACCGCCTGTGTTCTCAATCCAGAAGACCTCGTGCAGCACATCGCAGGGATGGACCAAAGAGTCCTCGGTTGCCACGGTGTCAGCTGTGACGCTCCACACCAATGTTGGGGCGGTAGTCGAGTGGTCAGATCCCTCGCCGCCCACGTTAAACGTCCACTGGGCGCCGATCATATGCACGTTGACCTTCACCCACACGGTGTCGGGGCTCTGTTCGGCCGTCGAAGTCCATGTCTGCGCCCAGCTTGCCCCTGCGAGCAGGGCGAGTGCGGCAGCGACGAGCAGCAGCCTCTTCATACCTCACACCTCCTTGGTTTGGGTTTGGGCTTCTGTTGTTTCCCCCTCCTAAAGCGCTGACTGCCTGCACGCTTCCTCTTCCTCCCACCTCCTTCGTTCCTCTTGCCTGCCAACAAAGAATTACTATGCCGCGAATTTGTCAAGGGAAAAATAGCCCTCAGCTTTTTCGTGTCAAGAGATTTCGTTTAACGGAGTGTAAAGCGATTTTATTTTGCTTGCGCGTTTGTGGGAGGTTAGTATTTTGGCGGGGAGGGCAATGGGAGGTTTTCTGCAACTTGTTTTTCACGGTCATCTTCCCTACGTTCTTTCGCACGGGAGGTGGCCGCACGGCGCCGATTGGGTTTTCGAGGCGGCGGCGGAGACGTACATCCCCCTTTTGCGCATCCTGCGGCGCGCAAGGGAGGAGGGTATACCCATAAGGTTTACTATGGGTATATCGCCTGTTCTGGCGGAGCAGCTTGCTCACCCGTCGTTCGGCGATGGATTTGACGACTACCTCGATATGAAGGTTTCGGCGGCGCGCGAAGACCAGCGGTACTTCTCCCAGATCGGCGACGAGGCGAGGCTTGAGCTGGCGAGGATGTGGGAGGATTATTACCGTGGCGTTGCCGACGACTTCGCCGCACTGGGCGGTGATATAGTCGCTGCGTTTCGCAGGGCGCAGGAGGACGGTCAGCTTGAGCTTATAACCTGCGCCGCAACGCACGGGTATCTTCCACTTCTCGGGACGGACAATTCCGTTTACGCGCAGCTTGCCCTCGCAAAGCGCGTCCACAGGCGGCACTTCGGCGTTGATCCCAAGGGGATCTGGCTGCCCGAAGCCGCCTACCGCCCCAGATACGAGTGGGAGCCGCCCGTCGGCGAAAAGAAGAGGAAGCTCCGAAGGGGGATCGAGGAGTTCCTGTATCACCTCGATATCCGCTACTTCTTCGTCGACAGCCACCTTTTGCGCGGCGGCAGGGCGATAGGCGTTTACATCGACAGGTTCGAGGCGCTAAGGAGGCTTTGGGCGCAGTTCGAGCGCGAGTACAAGCCCCGCAAGGAGCTTCCCAGATCCCCTTACAAGCCTTACCTCTGCAGCTCCGCCGATGGGCTTTTCGCGACGCCGTTTTTCGTCCGCGACCCGCGCACCGGGCTGCAGGTGTGGAGCGGCGAATGGGGATATCCGGGAAACCCCGCCTACCTCGACTTCCACAAAAAGCACTTCCCCGGAGGACACAGATACTGGCGCGTGACCAATCCCAAAGCCGACCTCGCCGACAAGGACATCTATCGCCCCGAGTGGGTTGCCCCCGCGATTGCGGAGCAGGCAGACCACTTCGTCGGATTGTGCGCGGAGATCGTGGAAGGTGCAGAGGCTGAAGTCGGCGACGTCCCGCCGGTTATTACGGCGCCCTTCGACGCCGAGCTTTTTGGGCACTGGTGGTTCGAGGGTCCGAGGTGGCTCTTTGAGGTCGCAAAGCGCATAGCACAAAACCCAAAGCTTTCGATGACGTCGGGCTGGGAGTATCTGGAGAGGTATCCGCCCGGGGATGTTGTCCACCTGCCCGAGGGCTCGTGGGGTCAGGGCGGATTCCACTACATCTGGCTCAATGACTGGACGCTCTGGACGTGGGAGCACATATACGCCGCTGAGGAGCGGATGAGGCGCCTTGCTAACCGCTTTGTTCGCTTTGGTGCTGACGGTCGGCTGCGGCGCGCGCTCGCACAGGCTGCGCGAGAACTCCTCCTGCTCGAGGCGTCGGACTGGCAGTTTTTGATATCGACTTGGTCCGCGAGGGATTACGCCGAGGGAAGGGTCGCCTTCCACTGGGAGAGATTCTGTGATATGGCTGATCTTGCCGAAAAGCTGTTCGAGGGTGTTGATCCGCCCCAGGGAAGGTGGCGTGAGCTCGAAATCCTCGAAAATCAAGACGACCTCTTCCCAGACGTTGATCCGTCGCTTTGGGCAGACGAAATGCTTGACTTTTAGAAAACGGAGGTGGTCAAAATGGCGAGGAGGGCATTTTTTGTGGTCTTGCTTTTTGTGGGGCTTGTTTGGTCGCAGAAGAAGGAGCAGCTTGCCTTCGTGTCGCTCATAAACGGCAACGAGGACATATTCCTCGTCTACGAGGACGGCACCGGTCTTGTTCAGCTGACCAAAAGCCCAGCCAACGACTGGTCGCCTCGCTGGAGCCCCGACGGCAAGAAGATCGTCTTCATCTCCGACAGGGACGGCAACTCCGAGATATACATAATGAACGCCGACGGCACAGGTCTTTTGAACCTGAGCAAAAGCCCAGCCAACGACTGGGACCCGCGGTGGACGAAGGACGGAAGAGTGGTTTTCCTCTCCGACAGAAGGCGCTACTGGGAGCTTTACATAGTCAATCCTGACGGCACGGGTCTTCAGGCGCTTTTGGCAAACTGGGTTCCCGAGGAGCATATGTGCTGGTCTCCCGACGGGGAGAAGATAGCCGAGGAGTCGGACGCAACGGGGAACTGGGAGATTTACATAGGCGATGCCCAGAGGAAGAAGATGATAAACATAACCAACAACCCCGCCGACGACCTCGATCCCTGCTGGAACAAGGACGGGACCAAGATAGCCTTCGTCTCCGACAGGGACGGCGATATGGAGATTTACTGGATTCGCCCGGACGGCACCGGTCTGACGAAGGTCACCGACAACGACGTCGACGACCACACCCCCCAGTGGCGACCGTGATCATATGGTGATAAGCCTTCCTCAAATTGCGGGGGCGGTTTACTCGTACACCGTTTTGCCTTCGACGCAGGATGAGGCGAAGCGGCTTCTTTCAGGCGGCTGCCGACCGCCGTTTGTAGTGATTGCCGAAAGGCAGACCGCGGGCAGAGGAAGGCTCAACCGCAGCTGGGCGTCGCCCGAGGGTGGGATATACCTGAGCTGGGTCGATTCTCCCCCCGTTTCGCCCGCCGCGGCGCTTGTCGTCGGCGTTGCGCTGGCGAAAGCTATCCGCGCCAAAACCAAAGGGGACGTCGTGCTCAAGTGGCCCAACGATGTGCTCCTTGGTGGCGGCAAGGTCGCTGGGATACTTTTGGAGACCTTCGGCAACGCCGTCGTCGTCGGCGTGGGCGTGAACACCTTTCCTCAGGGCGCCTTCGGCGACGATGAACCACCAAACGCTGCGTGCCTCCCGCTCCCCGGGCGCGAAAAGGCGGAGCTTTTGCGCACCTTCTTCGAGGAACTCTCTCGGCTTTGGCGGCGGTTCCGCGACGACGGGTTTGCGCCCATCCGCGAGGAGTACATGGCGCTTTCGTTCCCGCTGGGAACGCCCATCCGGGTCGTTTCGGGCGACCTGAGCCTGCCCGGCAGGTTCGCCGGCGTCGATGACGAGGGAAGGCTGCTCCTTGCCTGCAGCGACGGTGAAAAGCGGTTCGCGGCGGGCGAGGTTTCGCTGAGAACGCAATGAAGAAAGCGGACGTCAAAAACGCCCTGGTTTACCTGGCTTTCGCCCTCGCTGGGCTTGTCGTTGGGCTCTGGGCGTTCGACAGGGTCCTTATGCCCGTTGTGATAGGCAGCGGAAAAGCCTATCCCATACCGAACCTCGTTGGGCTTCCCGCCGAGGAGGCGCAGAGACGCGCCGAGGAGAAGGGCTTTAGGTTTAAGGTCGTCAAGGAGGAGTATTCGCTCGTCGTTCCTGCGGGTATGGTGATGAGCCAGATCCCCAAGGCGCAGAGCTTTGCCAAAAAAGGTCGGACGATACGTGTCGTTGTGAGCAAGGGCGGTATGGTGGTCGAGGTTCCCGACGTCGTTGGTTTTTTGCGCAGGCAGGCGCAGATAAAGCTTGAGGGGGCAGGTCTTAAGGTTGGCGAGGTTGTGGAGGTTTACTGCGATTCCGTTGGAGTGGGTCGCGTTGCGGCAACCGATCCCGCCGCGGGCGAGACGGTCGCCGTGGGGACGAGCGTGAAGCTCACGATAAGCAAGGGTCCCGAAAGCGGGATCGTCGAGGTGCCGAACCTCGTCGGCATGAAGTCCGACGACGCCTGCGCCACCCTCGCCCAGCTCGGACTTAAGTGCGTGAAGGTCCTGCGGAGGATCCCCACCATAGCCGACGGCGAGGTCTTCAAGCAGAATCCGCCGCCGGGAACGAGGCTTTACAGGGGCAACAGCGTGAAGATAATGGTCAACAAGCTGGAGTGAGCGCGATGTTGAGCTTGAATGAGGTTGTCTCCGCCGTTTGCGCCGACCGCACAAGCGGGTCGACCGAGCTTGCCCAGCGGCTCCTTGCGCGCATAGCTCAGGGCGGCTTCAGCGCGGACGAGCTTGAGGAGGCAAGGCGGAAGGTCCTCGCCGCCCATCCCGATATGGCTGTGCTCAGACGCCTTTTCTCCGTTCTCGAGCGGACCCCGTTCGAGGGGGTTCCCACGGCGGCGGGGGAGTTCCTCTCGTCTCTGCGCGCTGCGCCCGAACGGATCGCAAGACACCTCGCCGAAGCCCTGCCCTCCGGCGCAAGGCTTATGCTCTACAGCCGCAGCGGCACCGTTGAGCGATGCGTCTTGGCGGCGCACAGGTGGGGCAAGGTTGGTTCGGTGGTTCTGTCGGAGGCGCGCCCCGACCTCGAGGGCAAAGCCCTCGCCGAAGACCTCGCCGCACACGGCATACCCACAACCCTCACCGTCGACTGCGCGCTGGGGTGCTTCGTCGACGGCGTTGACGTCGTCCTCGTCGGCGCCGACGCCGTAACGCCGGAGTACATCGTCAACAAGGTCGGCACCCTGCAGCTGGCGCTTTTGGCGAACTACGCGGGAAAGCGCATCCTCTGCCTCGCCTCCGTCCTGAAGTTCGTCGAAAGCCTTGCGGTCAAAAAGTCGGCTTCGCCGCCCTGGCGCAAGCTGCCGGAGGGTGTGAAGCCCGATGTGCCCCTGTTCGAGAGGGTGCCGCTCGCGCTGCTTTCCGCCGTCGTGTGCGAAAGGGGATTTGTGGGCGACGTGGAGATAAAAAGAATTCTGGAGTGATGACCTCAGGGGTTGACATGCCGTCCTGCGGCTCTATTTTTATCTTGCAGCCACGTAAGGAGGCGGGATGCTGAGGGTGTATTGCAAATCGAAGTTGCACAAGGTGAGGGTGACGGGTTTGGAGCTTGACTACGACGGCTCGCTGGAGCTTGATCCCGAGCTAATGGAGGCGGCGGATATAGCGGCGTGGGAGCAGGTGCAGGTCGTCAACCTCGAGAACGGCAACAGGTTCTGGACGTACGTCATTCCCGGCGTTCGCGGCAGCGGCACCGTGGCGCTTAAGGGCGCTGCGGCGAGGAAGGCGATGGTGGGCGACAGGGTCATCGTCATCTCGTACGTCTACGCAACTCCGCAGGAGTGGGGCGAAAGGAAGCCCCTAACTGTCCTCGTCGACGAGAACAACAGGGTCGTTTCGGTCAAGTGACCTACCGCTGCGCTGGGGGCGAAGCATGTCGGAGAGCTTTTACGCCGTCGTTCTTGCGGCGGGCAAGGGGAAGAGGATGAAGTCCACCCTGCCCAAGGTCCTCCACAAGTTGCGCGGAAAGCCCTTAATCGACTACGTCCTCGGGACGGTCCTTTCGCTTTCGCCCGCTGGGGTCGTCGTTGTCGTCGGCTTCGGCAGGGAGCTTGTGATGGAACACATCAGGCGCGCGTGGGCCGGAACCCCCCTTGAGTTTGTGGTTCAAAAGGAGCTTTTGGGCACCGCCGATGCCGTAAGGCGCGCCCTTGATGTTTTGCCGCAGACGGGGGACGTCGTCGTCCTCTGCGGCGATGTGCCGCTTATATCGCCCCAGACGATACGAAAGATGCTTTCGACCCACGCATCAACGGGCGCTGCGGCAACGATACTTACCGCGCTGCTCGACGACCCCAAGGAATACGGCAGGATAATCCGCGCCCAGGACGGCTCAGTGGAGGCGATCGTCGAGCATAAGGACGCCACGCCCCAGCAGCGCCTGATAAAGGAGATCAACGCGGGCACATACGTCTTCCGCCTCGACGCCCTGCGCGACGCGATAAAGGACGTCCGCAACGAAAACGCACAGGGCGAGTTCTACCTCACCGACGTCGTGCACATCCTCCGGGGGAAGGGGCTTAGGGTTTCGGCAGTCGTTGCCGAAGACAGATGGGAGGTCGAGGGGGTGAACTCGCCTGCCCAGCTTGCCGCACTGGAGGAACACCTTTCTTCATTATCGGGACGGTGAGCTTGCCCTCCCGCCCGAACGGAGCGAGGGACCGAATCTGCTGGCAGCACGCAGCGATGGTCCGCAAATCGGTTGATTTTTGCCGCATTTTTCGGTATTATGATAAACAGCGCGGAGGGGTGTATGAGGCAAGTATTCGGTAAGCTTTGGGTAGATGTTTTGCTTTTGGGGCTTGTTTTTTTGGGCGTTACGGTTCACTTCTATCCCCCTCGGAGAGGTGTAGTGCATTTGGCGTCGCCCGCTCTGAAGGCGAGTTTGAAGAAGCCCGCCCGCTCGCGCTACGTCACCGAGCGGTTTTTGGAGGCTTTTGGTCGCAGGTTTAGACTTCCACAGGACGCCAGCAGGCTTTCGCGCGCGGCGCTTGCCGCAAACTCCTACATCGATATACTCCACGCTCAGTCGGCTATGGTGAACCTCGAAAGTGCTTTTTGGCGGAGGCTTCGCTCGGGCGGCTTGCTTCGGTTCGATGGCGGCGCGCCGGATGAACCCTCCGACGCCCTCGACTACGACTTCACCGCCGATGTCAGGGTCAACAACCCCTACAACATGATGCAGGGGCAGCCCGATATGGCGGTCGGTCCCGACGGGACGATATACGTCTGCTGGATAGACGAGAACAACTCGGACAGCTACGGCGTTTACTTCTCCAAGTCCACCGACGGCGGAGCGACCTGGCTTCCGCGCGTGGCGGTGGACACACAGGGTCCCAACTACTACCCGCAGATGGCGGTCTACGGCTCGGGAAGCTCCGCAAGAATCTACATAGCCTACACCTACGAGTACGACGCCTCGAACTACGACTACGACGTCTACGTCGCTTACTCCACAGACGGCGGCAGCACCTGGAACTACGCCGGTGTGGGCGTGAGCAGCTACTACGAGAACATGCCCCACATAGCCGTCGACGACGAGGGATATGTGTACGTTGCGTATACCTATGCCGATTGGTCGAGCGGCAGCTGCGACGCCGGCGACGTGAACTACTACGTGGTCTATCGTTACTCCGCCAACAGCGGCGCGAGCTGGAGCAGCCAGATAACGCTTATAAGCAGCGGCTGCCCTGTGGGTTTGCCGTCTCTGGCGATGGAGGGCGGTGGCACGGGCAGCATAATGCACCTTACCTACGTCATCGACATAAGCTGCGGTGGGGATCCCACGAACTACGACGCGAGGTACCGCAAGTACAGCGGCGCGGGCTCGGGCTCGCCGACCCTGATCTACAGCGACAGGACGATCTGCGGCAGCAGCTACGACGACTACGTGATCCCCGACGGCATCGCCGTCGGCAGCGACGGGAATCCGCAGATAGTCTACGTCGTAAGTGGCTCCGACAGCGGCGACGTTTACTACCGGAGGTCGAGCAACGGCGGCAACTCGTTTGAGCCGGCTGTGGTGATATCGGCGGGGTCGACCCCGTCATCGCCCTCGATTGCCTCGACAACCCCGTTGTGGCTTGGCGCGACGCCCGCCACGGCGACACAGACATCTACTTCACCTGGTCCGACGACGGCGGAGAAAGCTTCCACACGCCGCAGGAGGTCGACAGGGAGATCTCC
This sequence comes from uncultured bacterium, assembly GCA_965552135.1. Classification (GTDB taxonomy): domain Bacteria; phylum UBP14; class UBA6098; order B30-G16; family B30-G16; genus CBEVQY01. Next base: position 89,752 of record CBEVQY010000003.1, read on the forward strand.
GCAGCCAACCAGCACTGGCCCTGCCTCGCGATAAAAAACGGCACGTGCTCGCGCGATATAAACTTCGCCTGGTGGGACCAGAGATACGACGAAGGCGACATCTACCACAACGGCAACGTTCAGAACCTGGCTTTGCTCCACGTCGATTTCCCCACGGGTGTGCCGCCCAATCCACCACATTTTGTGTGCCATCGCTTCGACCAGGCGCTTGATACCACCATCTCTGCCGCGGGGAGCTACGTCCTCTGGTATGACCCGGAGTACTCGAGCTCCTACGAGCCCGTTCTGCACAGGATCTGCGACGGCTCCACCGACCAGGAGCGCTGGGCTTGCGAAAACCCGGGCGGATGGGATGAGCTCCCGCCGTCGTACTGGTGGGCAAACGGGATATGCGGGGAGTTCTGGGTCGACTACTACCGTCAGCTTAAGGTGACATTCGCCCCGCAGAAGGGCAACCCGCCCTCATGCAGCCATACGTTGCCGAACATCGACATAAGGTACAGGAAGTTCGGCGCGGAGATAGACACCTTCGCCAACAACTCCATCTCCGTTACCGACTGGGTTGACTACGGCAGCGATTACTTCTTCCGCGGCTGGGTTTCGATAAGCCCCCACGAGCGCTGGGCGGTGACCTCGGCGGATACGCAGGGAACGGTGAGCTTCCCGGGAACCATCTCCCCAAGCTATTACCACCAGTGGCTTCCCCATATCTGGTTTTCGGGCGTCGGCGATACCGACAGGACGTGGATAACCCAGAGGACGTATCTTGGGTATTCCGCGGTTGTCGACTCCCTCGTTACCGACTGGCAGGATTGGGTCGACTGCGGGACGATGCTCGCCTTCTCGGAGACGACGGCATGCGGTCTGCACGCGATAACGGACTACGACACGCTCGTCGTCGTCTGGATACCTTACTACACGATCATTTACACCAACGACCGCTTCGTCACCGTCCAGACCGACTTTGGCGGCGGCACGGTGAAGCTTGATGGGGTTTTGTACGACTCCCCCCACACCGAGCTTTTGGCGCCCGGAAGCGAGCACGTCATCGAGGCACCAACGCCCCAAACGTTCGACGACACCGTGCAGTATCACTTCTCCTCCTGGCTCGACGGACCCACCGACACCGTGCGAACCATCACCGTCCCCGACCACGACGTCACCTACACGGCGCAGTACGATCGGTGGTTCAAGATAAACACGGGCTACACCGGCTCCACGGGCGGTCACATTCCGACGGTGACGGGCGAGGGTTGGTATCCCGAGGGCAGCTGGGCGACCATAACCGCAACGGAGGGATTCGACAGCACAACGGGGATACGATACGGTTTCTCCCACTGGGAGAGTGATCCTCCGGGTGCGTATTTTGCTGACTCGACGGCTTGCTCCACAGCCGTCCTCGTCGATAACTACTACACCGTTCGGGCTGTTTACGCGGTGCAGTATTCCTTCGAGGTTCAAAGCGACTACGGCTATCCGTCTCCGCCCGTTGGCGTGAACTGGTACGACGCTGGCGCCACCGTCGTTGCCGTGGCGGGAAGCCCGGACACCGTCTTCCACAAGTACTGCAGCGGATTTTTGGCGGGCGGGTCGGGTTTGCCCGCAAGCGGAACCGCAGACTCGATAAGCTTCGTCATAACCGAGCCTGCGTGGGTGCGCTGGCTTTGGGACGATCAGGTCTGGCTTTACGTGATCTCCGACTGGGGCGCTCCATCGCCCCCCGTGGGGACGACGTACTTTGACCCCGGCGCCGTTGTGGATGCATCGGTGGACTCGGTTGTGTACCTCACGGCGGATATCCGCGAGCTCTGCACCGGCTACACCGGCACCGACGGGATCGGCTCGGGCGGTGAAAACAGCGTCAGCTTCGTCATCACCACCAACTGCACCCTCACTTGGAACTGGCAGAGGCAATACACCTTCGAGGTCGAAAACCCCGGCGGTTACGACGACCCCCACCCGCCCGAGGGCGAACACTGGTACGACGAGGGCGCGGTTATAAGCGCCTGGGTTACATCGCCCGACGGTGATTACGTTTGCATAGGCTACTACGGCAGCGGCTCCCTTCCCTCGGTGAGCCCGCACGACTCCGTCACGTTCACGCTGACCTCGCCGACGACGATCCAGTGGCGATGGGCGCTGTACTCCGAGGTCTGCTCCCTTGTTGTGATCTCGCCCGGCGGCAGAGGAGACCCCTTCCCCTATGGCGTCACCTACTGGATTCCCGGTACGTGGGTCGATGCTTCGGTCACAAGCCCGTGGTACGACGATTACACAGACGGCATCCGCGACAGCTGCACCGGATGGACGGGAACGGGATCAGTTCCATCGTCGGGGGATTCGAGCGCAATAGGCTTCTACATAAACACGAACTCGACCATAACGTGGAACTGGCAGAGGCAGTACAGGTTCAGGGTGAACAACCCTCTCGGCTACGACGATCCGAACCCGCCCGAGGGCGACCACTGGTACGATGCCGGCGCGGTTGTGGAGGGCTGGGTTACGTCGCCGTGGGAGGACTCGATAGTCTGCACGGGCTACATAGGCGAGGGCTCTCTTACAAGCGGCGATACGAGCTGGTTTTCCTTCGTCATCGACACGCCATCTGCCGTGACCTGGCAGTGGGAGGTGAACACGGTAACGCTTGAGGTTTACTCCGACTATGGCTCACCCTCGCCGGGCGTTGGAACGCACTCCTACCCCGCCGGAACCGAGGTTTTGTGCACGGTGGACTCTGTGGTCTACATCTCCGACGGCGAGCGGTGGGTTTGCGTTGGATGGGTCGGTGTGGGTTCCGTTCCGCCTGCGGGCGATTCGTGCGCCGTGGAGTTCACGATACTCGAGGACTCCGAGATTTACTGGCTCTGGGAGCACCAGTACAGGCTTGTTGTAGATGGCGGAGGGCATGGCAATCCCGCGCCGCCTGAGGGGGAGCACTGGTTCGCAGCGGGGGAGACGGTAACCTGCACCATCGCCCCCAACCCCGACGACACGTTCTTCTGCGTTGGCTACAGCGGCACAGGTTCGGTGCCTTCGGCGTGGGGCGAGGATTCCGTTACCTTCGTGCTTCTGGAGCCCTCGTCGATAACGTGGATTTGGCTTGGCGCAAGCTCGGTGGCTGCGCTTATCGTCGAAAGCGACTACGGCGAGCCCTATCCCTGGGTCGGCGTCCACTACTACCCCACGGGAACGGTCGTTTCCGCATATATGCTTGACGCAACCGACTTCCTTGCACCCGGCACAAGGCGCCATTGCGTGGGGTATGAGGGCACAGGCTCCGTCGGCTCCGGCGCCGACACCGCCGTGACGTTCACCATCCTCGAAAACTCAACGATAACCTGGCTCTGGGAAGTTCAGCACAGGTTCGTCGTGATCAATCCCGGCGGATACGACACCCCGGTTCCGCCGGAGGGGGAGCATTGGTTCGCCGACGGAAGCAGCATAACCGCTTACGTTTCTGATCCGGACTACGACACGATGAGGTGCATTGGCTACTACGGCACGGGCTCCGTTCCCGCCTCGGGCTGGGGACCGAGCGTTACGTTTGTGCTGCTTATGCCAAGCTCTGTGGAGTGGCGTTGGGTTGGCGAAAGCGGTGTTTGCCGGCTCGATGTGATAAGCGAGCACGGTCATCCCAACCCGCCTGCGGGGACGAACTACATCCCCTGCGGCGAGGTGGTTGTTGCCACGGTCGAGCAGGTCGATACCGCCGCGCCGGGAGAGGGCTGGTGGTGCACCGGCTGGACAGGATTTGGCTCGGTGCCGCCCTCGGGAGATACCAACTTCTGCGTCTTTACGCTGGAGGAGCTTTCGCGCATATTCTGGAACTGGGAGGAGAGGTACAGGCTCGTTCTGACCTACGGCGGCGAGACCGGCGGCGAGGTTCCGTACCAAAGCGGCGACGGGTGGTATCCCGTCTGCGATACCGTGGAGATATACACCGACCCCGAGCTCTTCGACGGCACAACGCACTACGGATTTATGGGCTGGGAGTCTTCGGCGCCCGTTTGGATAGAGAACCCCGAGTTCTACCACACCCGCGTTGAGGTTTCGGCGCCGTGCACGCTCGTTGCGCTATACGGCGTTGCCGTAAGCTGCACTCTGGCTAAATCGCCACCGCAGAAGTGGGGCGGCTTCGTCGTCGACGGCGTGTCGTACCCCGACACCGACATGGTCGTTTTCTGGTGGGGGAGGGGTTCGCATCACCTTGTGGAGGCGACGACGCCTGATGTATCGCCCGACAGCCTCGAAGCTTACGGCTTCGACCACTGGTCCGATGGGGGCGATACGGCGCACTGGGTCGAGGCGTCGGCGTCGTTCGTACTTTACGCCTTCTACAACCACCAGTACAGGGCGCGGCTTGTGAAGGAACCGCCACAGGTCTGGGGTTACATACGGGTCGACGCCGAGACCTTCGGCGGACACAGCTACGTCGGCTATTGGGACGAGGGCTCGGTCCACTCCGTTATGGTCTCAACGCCCGACTGGGGGGATGGGGTGCGATACGACTTCGTCTCCTGGTCCGACGGCGACTCGAACTACGTGAGGGATTTTGGTCCCGTTTCGGCTCCTCTGGACCTCGTCGCCTACTACGCCGGCAGAGCAAGGATAACCGTACAAAAATCCCCAAGCGAAAGCTACGGGGATATAACGATAAACGGATACACCTTCGACGGCGTTTCATCGGCGGAGGCGTGGGTGCCCATGGGCGAAGAGAGCTGGGTCTCCGTCTCCCGCATCGACATAAGCACGCTGGAGGACACTGCGTACATCTTCTCGCACTGGGACGATGATCCTGCCGACACTCTGCGCCCGAAGGAGCTTGGCGCCATCGATACCGCCATCGACGTCGTGGCGAAGTACTCCCCTACGGTCTACGTTCTCTCGTTCTCTCTCTCCCCGACGAACATCTGGGACATCGACACGCTCGAGCCATCGTACACGCGGACGATGTATCCCTTCGAGGTCATTTCCGCCGCGAACACCGGCACCGTCCCGATAGATTACGGTTTGCAGACCGTTGAGGACTTCACCTCGTGGACAGCAGGGTACATAAACGGCTACAATCAGTTCGTTTTGCGCGCGGAGTTCACCCAAAGCTCCCTTCCGCCCGTGTCGTTCTCGCCGGCTCAGGACTACGTGAAGTCGTCCCTTGCGTGGTCGAGCGACGTTCGCTTTGGTCCGGGCGGCTACAACGTGCCCCCTGGGGAGTCGTACAACATCTGGCTGCAGTTCATAGCCCCCACCAACAGCCACGACTACACTCGCCAGACGATAATTTTGCGGGTTTGGGCGCGCCCGACCCTTTACTGACGGCGCACTGTTGCGGCTGCCCCAAGCACCACGACGAGCGCGCCTGCGGCAAGCATTATCTGCCAGGGGGCGAAGTTTGGGATCATGTACGTTGCCGCAGCTGCGCCCACGGCGGCGCCTGCCAGATCAGCGCCGTAGACCTTCCCGCCGGGGACGCCGAGCGCTGCAACTCCGCCGAACGTCAGCCCCGATGTTGCGCCTGCGAGTGCGAACGCGGCGAAGAATGCGGGGAGAGTGATCTTTGCGCCTGCTGCGCCCGCGGCGGCTATCCCCACAAGCGCGCCCACCGCAGCGCAGCACATCACAGACGACCTGCCCGCGCCGATTCGCTCGGCGCAAACGCTGCCAGCCGCGCTGCCCAAAAGGAACGTCCCAACGCCAGCGCCGACAAGCCAGTAGAGGTTGCCGTAGTTCGCCTGAAGCAGCAAAAGAAGCGTGCTTTGGCTCGTCATGCCCCAAAATCCTCCGGCGGCAGCCCACGCAACGGGCGCGATCCCCTTTTGTGCGAAGGCGGCGCCGCAAAGCGCAGCCGCAAAAACAAGGAGCATAATCCCCACCCGCTTCGCCGCGGGACCGAAGACTTTTAGTGGGATGCGCACGTCCCCGAGGTACGCCTGTTCGAGCACGCCCCACAGGTATGCCATCGGTCGCCAGTTTCGGTTGATGGTGCCGAAGCGCGCGCTCCCAAGCTGCCGGGAGAGCGTTTCGGAGCGCTGGCGCTGGAGGAGGATGGGAAGGTACTGCGGTGGCATCGTTGCCGCGCTGACCTCGCGGAGCGGCGCGCCGCCCAAAAGGCGCTCGCGAAGATGCACCGCCCCCGCCCTGCCGCCGACGAAAAGCACCGCAGCATCGAGGAAATAGACCTCCGCGTCCGGAAAAACCGACCTGAACGTCTTAAGCACCGATGCGCAAAGCTCCCTTTGGTACGCCGAGAGCGCATTTGCCCCGACGGGCAGAACCGCCGCAGCTATCCCGCCTTCGGACAGGGCGCTTTTCGCTTGCGAGAAGAACTCCCTCGTCCAGAACCTGTTGTCCGCGCCGGAGGCGGGAAGTCCCGGCATAAGCAGGATCACGTCGAACTCGTTGGAGTGTTCTTTCAACACAGTCGACGCCTCTTCGCGAAGCACCTCGACCTGTGGCTTTGCCAGCGAGTGCCTGACAGCCGCGATGTTCGCCGCCGCCACGTAGAGGAGCTTCTCGTCGGGGAAGGGGACCACGACCTTCTCGGGTCTGTGTTTCAGGACGTCCCTTATGGCGCCCTGCATAACGCCGCCTATGAGCAGAACGCGCCGCGGGTTGGGATGTGCCCAAAGTACCGGGTGCACCGCCTGCTCCGCGGAGAGCGTGTCGCACGACGAGCCCAAAAGGTGACCGCTTTGGTATATGTAGCTTTCTCCGCCGCGCTGCAGGACGACTATTCGCCCGTAGGGCGACTCGAGCTCGGTTACGTCGAAGCCCCTCCACAGGCGCTTTGCGAGCAGCGCCGAGACCTGCGCGCTTGCGACCGCCACGGCGACCAGCGCCAAAACGAAAAGCCTCGCCCCTCTCTTCTCCATCACCGCAAGGGGTGCAAGCGCCACGACCACAAGCGACGCAAGCGGGGAAAGAAGTCTGAGTGATATCGCCGAAAGCGCTCCGCCCACAAACGCCCCAACGCCTTCGGCGGCGTAGAGAGTGCTTGGTTTTTCCCTCTGCGCGAGCGCTGCAAAAGCTCTTCCGCCAAGCGCGGTGAACGCTGAGCAAGCTGCTCCCGCGGCGCAAACGTTCCAAAGCGGCGCAACAAGCCCCAGCTCCGGTCTTAGTATCGCCGCTGCGGCTCTGACCGCAGTTGGCGCTGCAACGCCGCAGAGGGCGAAAGCCGCAAGCTGAGTGCCAGGCTCGCCGCGGCGGTAGAAAAGACTCCCCAAAGCGCCCCAGAAAAGCCAGAAGAAAAGCAACACAGCCACAAAAAGCTCACTGAAGCCGAAGACGGCGAAAAGCTCCCTCAAAAACACTGTTTGAGCGAACACCGAAACCACGCCCAGAACGAAGGCTCCCCTTATGTGGACGTTCTTCACCATCGCAGCGCCCCGCCCGTCTCGATGAACGCATCCATAAACCTTTCCGCCTCGCGGAAGGCGTCCCTGATGCTAAACCCCCTTGCGAGGAGTGTGGCTATTGCGGTCGATAGCGCGCATCCTGTGCCGCGCACGTCGCGGCGGCGCATCCTCTCGTGCGAAAGCACGCGCCCATCGCACACAAAGAGCCTGTCGACCACCCTCTCGCCGCCCCTGTGACCGCCCTTTATGAGCACAGCTTTTATACCCATCTGGAAGAACCGCTTTGCGCACGCTTCGTCGAAGGCGTTCGACGACTTCGGCACGCCCGCGAGGAGAGAGGCTTCGTCGGCGTTGGGCGTCAATAGGTCGCATAGCGGCGCAAGGGCGCCAAGCACGGAAAGCTCGCTGCCCTCGCTGACCAGAGGACACCCGTCGCTTGCCGCAAGCACCGGGTCGTAGACCACTGGGATGCCCCTTTCGCCGAGTGCGGCAACCGCTCTTCGCGCAAGCTCCCGCGTGGGCATCATCCCGACCTTGACCGCAGCGGGAGCGAAGTCGTCGAGGAGAGCCTGCAGCATCTTCGAGAAGATGTCCGGCGGCGTTGGTATGTATCCGAGGCATCGGCGGCTGTTCTGCACCGTCATCGCGGTGGGGACCGCTATGGGGCGCCCGCCAAGCTCAAGGACGACGCGAAAGTCGAGCAAAAGACCCGCCTTCCCCGAAGGATCAAAGCCCGAAAGGATAAGGACGAAAGGCTTTTTCGACATCTGGTATGCCACGGCAACTAAAAATAAGCCAGAAGCCCTCGCAAATCCAACTTGTTCTTGACTTGCACTTTGCTTGAGGCAATATTTTTTCGGGAACGGAAGCGGGGTTTTGCGTATGGATTCGTTTCCCATAACGGACGGGACGATAGTCGACCTTTTGGTTTACTTTGCGGAGCGTTTTGCTTCGGGCGAGCGCATTGAACATCCCGACGCCGAGGTGAAGAGGCTTGTGGAGGCGGGCTATTCGCCCAAGCAGGTTGAGGAGGCGTTTCAGCTTGCCCGGCAAAAGCTTGCGCAGCGAAAGCGCCGCAGCGAAGCCATCCGCGTCTTCTCCGAAGAAGAGCTATCGCACTTCACCCCGCAGGCTAAGGCTCTCTTTCTGAAGCTAAGCCAGCTTGGGATACTGAGCAACGAGGAGATCGAGCTTGTTCTTATGCGCGCTCAGATGTCGTCGGAGGAGCCGCTTGACGAGGATGAGCTGAAGCTTGCGGTCGCAATGCTTTTGGGCGTTGGCGAAGTGCCGCCGCCAAGCGGAATATTCATCCTCGGAAAGGACGAAAACGTTCACTGAGGAGGTCATTGGATGGGAAGGAGGGCGCTCGGCGTTTTGTTCCTCGTCGCCGCGTTTGCGGCATCCTTCGCTCAGTTCGGTCCGCACGACAAGCTCAACTTCCTCCACTCCTTCCGCGGAGCCGTTCCTGTGAGGCATCTGCACCCGTTCGTGAAGGTGACCTATTGGTTCTACAGCGCGCCGGAGTGGTTTGACAAGGACGGTCATCAGCAGGACGTTGGCTCGACATACAGCCAAAGCTGGTTTTTGTCGTCGTTTGCCTTTGGCGCCGGCGACGTTGCCGAGTTCGGCGTGTGCGTGCCCTTTGTCACCGAGAGGACGGAGCCCGACTACGGGTCGGCTCTGCAGGGCTCCGGCGTGGGCGATATGTGGCTTTGGGCGAAAACCGCCGTCACCCAAAAGCCCTGGTTCGGGTTCAGATT
>CBEVQY010000004.1:0-96565 GCA_965552135.1 uncultured bacterium
GAGGGATCAGTAAGCTTGCCCTGATAGTTCAGCGTCCGCGGAACGCCAAACGCAAGCCCCACAAAAGCAAAAACCAAAAGCTTTGCGGCACGCATACGCCCCCTCCTTGTCTTAACAAACTAACATCGACCTGCGAGCATGCCTTCTACGCTTGAGGTATGAGAAAAGTCCGCGCCAGCATGAACGAAAGGCGGGCGCGGCGCACAAAACCGCCCCCTAAACCCTCCTGTACTTCTCCACGCCCTCTTTAAAGATATCTCCGCCGTGGGAATCCTGCGCCACGATGACGGGGAAATCCTCCACCACAAGCTTTCGCACAGCCTCGGAGAGAAGCTCTGGGAATGCTATAACCTCTGCCTGCTTGATTGCCTTTGCGATGAGCGCAGCTGCGCCACCTGTGGCGGCGAAGTAGACCGCGCCATACTTCTTCATCGCCTCGACCACCTCGGGACCACGGGCGCCCTTGCCTATCATCCCGCGCTGACCGTGGGCAATAAGCACAGGAGAGTACGCATCCATCCTGTAGCTTGTCGTTGGTCCGGCAGAGCCTATGGGCTTCCCGGGCGGAGCAGGCGCAGGACCCACATAGTACATCACCGAACCCTCGAGAGGAAACGGAAGTTCCTCGCCGCGCTCAAGCATCTCCACAAGCCTTTTGTGCGCAGCATCGCGCGCCGTGTAAACAACGCCCGAAAGGTAAACTGTATCGCCAGCGCGGAGCCTCCTCACGTCCTCCTCGCTAAGCGGTGTCGTTAAGCGATATTCCGCCATGACTCCCCCTTCGCAAAAATTCAGCCAGAAGCTTAACATAAGCTCTAAAACTCTTATGTCAAGGCTCAAAACGCAAAGCTTAGGCTTGATTTTTTCGGGGAAAATTATTACAAAGGATGTGTGAGGGTCTTTTTTGCGGCGACATTGTTTCTGTGTGGTGCGCTTTGGGCGGGGTCGCTGGGGCTTGCGGTGGACTGGGCTGATTTCCGAGGCGACTCTGTCGGCAAAAGCTGGCTTGAGGTCTACACAAGCGTAAGGCAAGAGCGCTTTCGCTTCGTCTTCGACCAGACGCAGCCCGCCTACGTGGCGAGCCTGCGCGTTTGCGTGACGGTGACCGATACAGCCGGCGCCGCCGTCGACTCCGTCGGATACTCAGCGCCAATCGTCGTCCCACCGAACGAACCCGTGACCAGGCAGATGAGGATAATAAACCTCTACCCCTTCGAGCTTCCGCCCGGGCGATACAGCGTCGAGGTGCTTGTGGAGGACATCCTGGGCGGAAGGTCCGACACCGCCGAAATAAACGTCGAACTGCGAAACTTCTGGACCGACACGTTCGAGGCTTCGGGGATCATGCTGGCGTACACCGCAAAACCCACGGACGAGGAGAGCAACCTCGTCCGCTTCGGGAGGAAGATGTACCCGAACCCGCAGGCTCGCTTCGACCTGAACTACCCCGTGGTCTACTACTACGTGGAGTTTTACTTCCCCCGCCCGCTGGGGAGGAGGCTTTTGGTCCGGCGCAGAATCTTTTCCGCCGACACCGTCTTCCGCGAATTTGAGCCTGTTTGGCGAAATTTCCCGCTCGACGGCGGAGCATACATAGGCGGCTTTTCCGTTGCAGGATTCCCCGACGGGGAGTATACTTTGGAGGTGGGGATAGCGGACGAAGGCGGCGCCGTGCTCGCCTCCGCAAAGCGAAAGTTCCTTGTGGCAAAAAAGCCCCGCGTGCCGAAGACGACGGTATCGAGGGACGCCGTGGAGCGTATGAGGGACATACTCTACTACCTTCTTGCGCCCGAGCAGCTTAAGGCGTTCGACGAGCTTACGCCCGACGAAAAGCTCGCCTTCTGGACGAAGTTCTGGGCGAGCAAAGACCCCGACCCAAAAACGCCCGAAAACGAGTTTAAGGACGAGTACATCGCGCGCTGGGAGTATGCCAACAAAGCCTTCGGAAACGCACAGACGCCTGGCTGGCGAACCGACGAGGGAAGAATCTACATCCTCTACGGTCCGCCCGACAACATCGAGCGGCACAGCATGGACTTCTCATCAAACCAGTGGGAGGTTTGGTCGTACTTTGAGGAAAACTACTTCTTCGTTTTCGCTGACGTCCTCGGCACGGGGGTGATGAAGCTTGTCCACTCCAACGTCGACGGCGAGGTCCACGACCCATACTGGAGGGAGCACATCGTCAATCCTCCGGGGGCAACGTACCAGGAAACCAGGTGAGGAGGCGATGGACGAGCAAGTATATAAAGCGCTTCGGGAACACCTTGAGAGCAAGCCCGACTCGATAGTCTTTGCGCGGCTTGCCGAGCTTCTTGTGGAATCGGGCAACCACGAAACCGCAATGACGCTCCTCGAGAAGGGGATAGCCCAAAGCCCGGGCTACATCACAGCCTACTCCGTCCTCGGGCAGGTACTGCGCCGCTCGGGGGAGCGCGAAAAAGCCAAGGCGATAACGAAAAAGCTTCTGGAGCTTGATCCGTTCAACATAGCTGCCCTCTCCAGCCTCGCTCAGGACGAAATCGAGGAGGGGAACTTCGTCGCCGCGGCAGCTTACATCCTCCAGATACTCTCCATAGACCCGCTCAACAAGCCGGCAAGACAGATGCTTTTGGACCACTGGAAGGACTTTGAGGGAGCGTTTCCCGAGCTTCTGCAAGAGGCGCAGGAGGAGCTTCCGCCCGTCGAGATAGAAGGGATCGAGGGCGAGGTCTTCTCCCTCATAGGGCTTGAGCCTGTCGAGGATGTCAAGCCCCTTCCCGTTGTGAGGAAGGCGGCGCCCGTGGAGCTGCCCGAGTTCGACAAGCTCGTCTCGACCCAGCCCGCAGAACCCGTCGAGATGAGCGAGATCGAGGAGGGTCCGGAGGAGCTCGTCGAGCTCGACGAGATCTTCAAGGCGTTCGAGGCGCCGCAGGTCAAAGCCGCAGAGGAACAACCACCCCCGCAACCCGAAGCTCTGCAACCCGAGGAGGAGATAGCCGCAGAGGAGGTCGAGCTTCCCTCCCTCGAAACCGAGGAGGCGACGCCCGAGATGGAGGAGATAGAGCTCGGTGAGCCCACCCCCGAGGCAGCTGTGCCCGAAGCAGCTCCCGAAGCCGCCGAGGAGGAAACCGAGCTTGAGCTCGACCTTGGGGAGGATATATTCGCCGTCCAAGAGGCTGAGGAGACCCAGGCGGAAACCGAGGAAAAGCCCCCAGCTGCAGAAGAAAAGGCTCCCGCCGAAGAGGAGGAGTTCGAGCTGTGCCTCGAGGAGGAAGGCGAGGAGGTCGCTTTGCCCGAGGCGCCACAACCCGGGGAGAAAGCCGTGGAGGAGGTTGCGCCTCCGCCACCTGAGTCCGAAGAGGCGGCGCCCGAGGAGATTGAGATCTCGGACGTCATCTTCTCCCTCGAGGAGGAGCCAAAAGCTCCGGCTGAGGTCGAAAAGCCACCACAGCCCGAGACACCACCCGAAACACAGCCCGAACCCGCTTCAGAGCCTCAGGAGGAGCTCGAGATACCCGACATAGTGTTCCAGATCGAGGAGACAAAGCCCCAGGAGCCGCAGCCTGCACCCGCCGAAGAAAAACCTACCGAGGGCGAGATACCCGAGGTCATCTTCCAGCCCGAGGAGGGCGAGGATAAGGCGCTTGAGATTCCGCCTGTGCAGCCCAGCGCTCAATCCGCGTCAAGCGGTCCGGAGATAATCGGGGAACCCAGCGGCGAAGAGCTCGTCATCGACGAATCGATATTCGGCGTCCCGCAGGAAGCTGAACCCCAGCAGATCCAGCCGTCCCCCGAAGAGCCGCCGGCAAAAGCCCCGCCCGAAGCACCAAAGCCCGATGAAAACCTGCTGCCCGAAGAGATCATCCCGCTTGAGGAGATATTCCCTCAAAAGGGCGAGGAGGCGCCCGAGGAGATCGAGATCGAGGAGATACCTGGTCTTCAGACGAGACAAGAGACGGCGTTCGAGCCGCCAGAGGACGTCGAAAGGCTTTCGGGCTTGCAGCTTAGGGAGGAGTTCGTTCCCCCCGAGGAGACGCTGGAGATATCGGGTCTGCAGAAGCGCCCCGACGAGCCCCTGGGCGAGATAAAAGCCGAAGAGCTCGAGTCCCTCCTCTCGGAAGGTCCCGCCGAGGAAGCACCGAAAGAGGCGCCTCCACCGCCGAAGGACATCGCCACCGCCACGACGGCAGAAATATACGCCGCCCAGGGTATGACCGAAAAGGCGATAGAGATATACGAAGCGCTTCTGGCAAAACCGGACATCCCCGAGGAGGAGAAGGATCGCTACCGCAAGCGCGTTGAGCTTTTGCGCAAGCGCCTTGAGTCGCAGAAGTAGTGTGTTTGGGCCGGAGCCCACGCCCAAGACAAATGGGGGGGGACCACAGCAGGGCAAAAGGTCGTCCACACGGAAACGAAAGAGCGTCCCCACGAAAACGCCCCCACGAAAACGAAAAGCCGCCTGCAGGCCCACAAAGCCTGCAGACGGCAGCAAACCCGGCAAGGGAAACCACAGGCGCTTATTCGCCCGTCACCGATATCGCCTTCCAGAAGCTTTCGGCGCCCTCATCGGTGCCCAAAATCTCACGCGCCGCCTCCTGTGGCGTGGCGAAAACCTTATCGATGCCGTCTACCTTGACCCCCTCCTCGGTCACCACAGCCCAGAAGTCTTTGCCGCCGTGCTTGCCGTAAAGCCTTGTCCCAACGCCGAAGGTCTCCTTGCCGCCTTCAAGCCTCGCCTTGCCGGATCGAAGAGCCTCGAGCGTTTCGGTGTCCTCGGGCGGGATCGTCTTCCAGAAGATCCAGCCGCTTAGGTTGGGCAGACCCGTTACCGCCCTCGCTGCGGCGGTCATCGTCGGGAAAACGCCGTCTATCCCCTCAACGACAACGCCCTCCTCGGTGATCTGACCGAAGTACGATTTCCCCTTGTAGCGCGCGAAAAGATGCGTTCCCACGGGCGGCAGGGGCTTTGCGCGACCCCTCCTGCGAGCCGGAGCCTTCGCAGCCCTCTCCTTGGGCGGTCTGCCACGACGACCAGCACGCCTCAAACCCGCTCCTACCAAAAGCTTGTTCTTTTTTATATAATCATCAAGCTGCTGAACGGCGTTCTCAATGTCCTTCATAAAACCGTCGATGTTGAGCATGTGGGCGCGCAGCTCCTCGTCGCGCTCGATATCCCCCTTCTTTATCGCCTTAATACGCCGACTCCTCAGCTCCTCCAAAGCCTTATCGACCCTTTTAAGCACAGCTGCAATATCAACCTGCCTCGCCATCTCTTAACCTCCTCTTACTAAAGCCAATTGTCTTCCCCTCGCCCGTCAAATATAAGAATGCAAAAAGTAATGTCAAGTTTTCTTTTATAAAAATTTTTGTATTGACTGCAGGCGTCGGAGAAATATTTGTATAAATGCATGCAAGCCGGAGGGCAAGATGAAGGACAAGTTGATCCCCCAGAAGTTGCAGATAGAGCTTCCCGAGGATGTTGCCGAGGGGGTTTACTCGAACCTCGTCATCATCTCTCACTCGCCCTCGGAGTTCGTTCTGGACTTTGTGAGGGCTGTTCCGGGGGTTCAGAAGGCTAAGGTCCAGGCGAGGATCATCATGACCCCCTTAAACGCCAAGGCGCTTCTTCGAACCCTTCAGGACAACATAACGAAGTTCGAGTCGAAGTTCGGGGAGATAAAGGTTGGCGAAGAGAAGGGCACAAGGACGATAGGCTTCTCAAGCGGTGAGGAGTGAGGGGATGTTGGGGGTTTTCAGGTGGCTTGCGCCCGTCCTGCTTCAAACGCTTACCATAACGGCGATCGTCGCCGTTCTCATGATAATAACGGAGCTTTTGGGTCTCCGCTTTGCGCGGGCGCTTGAGCACGGGCTGGGCAGACGGAGGTGGCTGCAGTACCTTTTGGCATCGGCTGCGGGGTCGATCCCCGGATGCACCGGAGTGTTCGCAATCGATGCGCTCTACATGGCGGGCTACGCCGGCTTTGGCGCAATGGTAGCCGCAACGGTGGCAACATTCGGCGACGAAGCGTTCATCCTCATCGGGATGGCTGCATCGGGGAGGTCGCAGCTTACGCCCGCCGCGCTTGTGGCGCTCTTCGCTGCGCTCTTCGTCCTGGGCATCGCCGCAGGATGGCTCGCCGACATCTACGCCGAAAAAACGAAGATGAAGTTCTGTAAAAAGTGCCCAATCGAGGTGCATCCAGAGGTCGATACAACGTCGATATGGGCGATACCCCCTTCCCACTTCATCAAGGACCACATCTGGGGGCACATCGTAAAAAAGCATATTCCAAAAACCGTTCTTTGGCTTTTCGGCAGCCTCGTTGCGGTAAAAGCCCTCGGCGAGGCTTTCGACCTTGAGACCGTGATCACACAAAACAAGGCGGTCCTGATACTAACCGCCGCAGCCGTCGGGATACTGCCCCTCTCAGGACCGAACGTCCTTTTTGTGACGATGTTTGCGGCGGGGCTTATGCCCCTGTCGGTGACGCTGACAAACTGCATAGTCCAGGACGGGCACGGGCTTTTGCCAATCCTGGCGTTCTCGGTGGAGGACGCGGTCAAGATAAAGGTATTCAACCTGGTCTTCGGGCTTTGCGTTGGGTTCGTTCTTATGGCGTGTGGGCTTTGAGTGCCTCACCGTATATCCCGAGTATCCTTTCGACGTGCACCTGAGGAGAGAACTTCGTTTCGGCGAGGTGCCGCGCCCTTTTGCCCATCGCCTCTATCTTCTTTGTGTCCTCCCACAGTTCATCGACGGCTTGCGCGATTGCCTGAGGGGAGGCTGGCTCGAAAAGGGCTCCAACGCCCTCGTCGACAAGCTCAGGGATACCGCCTATCCTGCTTGCCAAAACGGGCTTTGCGGCGGCAAAAGCCTCCAAAACCATCAAAGGGGCGTTCTCAAAGCACACCGACGGCAGAACGACGAACCTGCAGCCGCTCACAAGCTCCCTCAGCCTTTCCCCCCGCACGAACCCAACGAACTCCACCGGCGCCCCAAGCTTTTCGGCAAGAGCCCTCAGGCGCTCGGCGTCCGGACCCTCGCCCGCAACAACAAGCCTCCTGCGACCCAAAAGACCAAAAGCCCTAACAAGATGCTCAAGCCCCTTCTCCACAGAAAGCCTGCCGAAGTAGAGCGCATAATCCCCCGGCTGCGGATTGGGCTTAAAAAGATCAGCCATAACGAAGTTGGGCACAACCTCGAACCTCGACACATCGGGAAAGCCCATAAGCCTGTGCTGCTCGACGAGGAACCTGCTTGGCGAAATGAACCTTTCGGGGATCTTATGTGGCTTTCTGCAGGCAATGTAAAAAGCCTCAAGCGATGCCATAATGCTTGCCCCGAGGGATCCCTTTTTGCACCGCCTAAGTGGCGGCAAAAGCAGCCTCAGGAGGGTGTTTCGGCACCTTGCGCACGGCTCACCGCGGCGATCGTCGAAAAGGTTGGTGTTGGGGCAAACAAGTATGTGATCGTGCAGGGACCAGACCATCGGTATCCCCCTCGCCCTCACGGCATCGACCACAGAGAGCGTGAGGTGATGGAGGAAGTTGTGGAGGTGGACGACGTCGACGGGATGGTCTCGCAGGAGACGTTCGAGCTTCTCCCTCGCCTCTCTGAAGTAGAATACCCTCGACGCCACCCGCAGGAAGTTCTTCGGCGTCGGTCGGGCAAGCATCTCCCTGAAGTCGATGAAGCTTACGAAATAGTCCTGGAAGGGGCACGGGAGGTTCTGGGGCGCCGACATGGCGAAGTGAACGACCACATGCCCCCTCTGCTGCAGAAGGCGCGTGAGGTTGAACACGTAGACAGGTGCTCCGCCGCGGTGGTAGTGGTATGTGTTGACCATAAGGATTCGCATAGGCATCAGTGCGCCTCGCCCCAGCTTTCGCCGATGCCAACGTCCACGACGAGGGGGACCTTAAGCTCCACAACGCTGCTCATCTCGCCCACAACAAGCTCCTTAAGCCTTTCCTGCTCGTGCGGCGGGAACTCGAAGACGAGCTCGTCGTGCACCTGCAGAAGCATCTTCGCCTCGAAACCCTCCTCGGAAAGCCTGCGGTGGATGTTTACCATCGCCTTCTTGATTATATCTGCGGCGGAGCCCTGGAAGGGGGTGTTTATAGCTGCGCGTTTGGCAGCTTCGCGAGCCTGATGGCTCTCGCTGCGGATCTCGGGGAGATAGCGCCTGCGGTGGAGGATCGTCTCAACGTAGCCGTGCTCCTGCGCAAAGGCTATGATCCTGTCTATGCACTCGCGGACCTTGGGGTAGCGCTGGAAGTAGTTATTGATAAATGCAGCGGCTTCTTCGTGCGAGATGCCAAGCTGCTGCGAAAGCCCATGTGGCGTCTGCCCGTAGAGGATCCCGAAGTTTACCGTCTTCGCCAGGCGGCGCAGATCAGGCGTGATCCGGTCCATCGGAAGCCCCGTTATGAGCGATGCGGTGTAGGCGTGGATGTCAAGCCCCCTTTGGAAGGCGTCGATGAGGTTGGGGTCCTCGGAGAAGTGCGCCATAAGGCGCAGCTCTATCTGCGAGTAGTCGGCAGACATAAGAAGCCAGCCCTCACGTGGAACGAAGCACTCCCTTATCCTGTGCCCGAACTCGCCCCGAGCCGGGATGTTCTGCAGGTTGGGGTCGGATGAGGAGAGCCTGCCCGTGGCGGTGACGGCTTGGTTGAAGGTGGTGTGTATCCTGCCGGTCTGGGGGTTGACCATCCGCGGAAGCGCGTCGATATACGTCGAAAGGAGCTTCGAAAGCTCGCGATACCTTATTATCTTCCCCGCTATCTCAACGCCCTGAAGCGAAAGCTGCTCCATAACCTCGGCATCGGTGGAGTAGCCTGTTTTTGTCTTCTTTATGGGCTGGATTCCCATCTTCTCGAAGAGGACCTTCGAAAGCTGCTTGGGCGAGTCGATGTTGAAGACCTCGCCCGCAAGATCGTAGATCTCCTCCCTCACCTGCTCCATCTGCGCCCTGACCTCTTCGCCTATCCCGCGGAGTTTCTCCACATCAAGCCGGATGCCCAAAAGCTCCATATCGGCAAGAACCCTCACCAAAGGCATCTCGAGGTCCCTGAATAGCTCCCAAAGACCAAGCTCCTTAAGCTTTGGCTCGAAGATCCTTTTAAGGCGCACGGTGATGTCGACGTCCTCGCAGGAGTAGCGCGCAGCAACCGAAGGCTCGACCTCGGCAAAGCTTTTTTGACTTTTGCCCTTGCCAACAACGTCGGAGTAGGATGTCATTGTGTGCCCGAGGTACTTGAGGGCGAGGAAGTCGAGCCCGTGCTGGTGGGAGCCGGGATCAAGAAGATATGCGGCGATCATCGTGTCGAAAAGCTCGCCCTCAAGCTCAAAGCCCGCGCGCCTTAAGACCTTTATGTCGTACTTTATGTTCTGCCCAACCTTAACCTGGCTTGACGAGAAGATCCTCTGCAAAACGCCCCTCGCCTCCTCGAGGGGGACGTTGTCGGGATGGTCGAAAAGCCCGCCTTCGCCCTTGTGACCCAAAGGCACGTAGAACCCCTCCCGCTCCCTCGTCGAGAAGGAAATCCCCACAAGCTTTGCCTGCATTGGGTCTTCGCTTGTCGTCTCGGTATCGATGCAGACAAAGGGCGACTCCAAAAGCCTCTCCGCAAGCGCCCCAAGCTCGTCGACCGAGCTTACGAGCGTGTATTCCTCGCCCCCGCTTTGGGTATCCTTGTGTTTCGGCAAAAGCTTTTTCACAAGCGTGGCAAGCTCATACTCCTGCAGGATGGGCAAAAGCTTTTCCTCATCGGGTTCGCCCAGGCGCGCCGCCTCCAGATCAAGGGGGATGTCCAGGTCGGTCCTGATCGTCGCAAGCTCGCGGGAGAGGTAGGCGAGGTCTTTGTGCTCCTCAAGCTTCTTGCGGACGGAGGGCTTTAGTCTGTCGAGGTTTTGGTAGATGCCCTCAAGCGATCCCCATTCGTTCAAAAGTGCGGCGGCGGTTTTTTCGCCTATGCCCGGCACGCCGGGGATGTTGTCGGACGAGTCGCCCATAAGAGCCAAAAGGTCGAGCACCTGCTCGGGTCTTACGCCGAACTTTTCGTGGGCGTTTTCGTGGGTCCAAACCCTGTCGGGGCTTGCGCCACGACCGGGCGCAAGCATCTTGATCCCCGGACGCAAAAGCTGCAGAAAGTCCTTATCGCCGGTGTAGATCACCGCCTCGACGCCGGCTTCGGCAGCCTTGCGCGCAAGGGTGCCAACGACGTCATCCGCCTCAACCCCCTCAACCTCAACAACAGGAATCCCAAGCGCGCGAATAGCCTCCTTTATCACGGGCAAAAGCTCCCTGAGCTCATCGGGCATCTTGGCGCGGGTCGACTTGTAATCCGGAAACCTCTCGTGGCGAAAGGTGGGCTTGTGCGAATCGAAGGCGACTATGATATAGTCGGGCTTCTGCTCGCGGATTATCTTGGAGATGGAGTTCAGGGTGCCGTAGAGGGCGCTTGTGTTTATGCCCTTCGAGTTCCTGAGAGGGTTTTTTATCATGCTGAAGTGATTTCTGTAGGCAAGCGCGGTGCCATCGATGAGGATAAGCTTTTCCGACATCATCCCCCTCCCTCGTTCTTTCCCCTTTTGTCCGCGAGGATCTTGGCAACAATCCCGAGAAGCGAGGCTGGGTCGAACGGCTTTTCCTTGAAGAACCAATCCTTATGCCCCGAGAGGGCGGCTTTGACTATTGTGTGCTGTGGGTCGTAGCCATAAGCGGTCATAAGGACGACGCCCGCCTGAGGGCACACCTCTTTTACGGCCCGAAGCACGTCGTAGCCCGACCTGCGCGGCATCTTTACGTCGGAGACGACGATGTCGTAGCATTTGCGCCCAAGGAGCTCTATCGCGACGTCGCCGTCCTCGGCGGTATCGACCTCGGCGCCGAAGCAGCGCAAAAACTCCGCAAGCCCCTCCCGAAGAAGCTCGTCGTCGTCGGCAACGAGAATCCTTGCACCACCAAGATCAACCTCGGGCATCGGCGGAAGCTCGGGAAGCTCGGGCAGGGGAAGGGAGTACATCTCTATGTCCTCGGTGTACTTTTCCGACTTGAGCATCTCGGGCGGGTTTTTGATCCAGTCGATTATCTCGCCGACCTGCAGAGCTGTTCTCATCGCCTGCTCAACCCGCGGGAGCAAAGCCCTTTTAAGCCCGGGAGCGACCTCACGCTCAAGCAGCGCCCTGACGGAAGAGAGCGCCATCATCTGAGCCTGAAGGCAGTTGTTTATGCTGTGCGCCAGGGAGATGCCTATCATCCTAAGCTCGCACTCCCTTATCGGTCGCAGGTCCCTGCCCACACCCAGCGTCCCTATCTCCTCGCCGTGCTCGTCGTAGAGTATCGAAGCCGAAAGCGATAGCGGTATAACCTCGCCGCTTTTGGATACCGCCTCCACGGGCTCGTTTTTTATCGACCCGCCGGACTCGCGCATCTTCCTCATAACCTCACGCGCCTTCGCGGGGTCCTTGTAGAGCCTTAGCACCGAGCGACCCTTTATCTCCGACGGGCTGTAGCCGAAGATCTCCTGCGCCGCGGGGTTGAAGACCCTTATCTTGCCGCGCCTGTCGGTGGTAACTACGACATCGGCGGAGCTGTTTATGATCTTTTGGAGGTAAATCTTCTGTTGCCGGAGTCTGTTCAGAAGCTGTCCGTGCTCGATGAGCGAGGCAGCGCGGTGAGCAAAAAGCTCCAGGAGGCGCAGCGTCTCGGAGCGCGGCGTGGGCCTTTTGCCGTCGTAAGGATCGTCCACAGAGATGACGCCTATTATCCTCCCCGTGCGGCTCCTGAGGGGAACGAAGAGGTAGTCGTCGGGGTGCCAGCCGTCGAAATCGCCCGCGCTTATGCGGCTCGGAACGCCCCCAAGCTCCTTGTTCAGCGGATCATCGTGCGGAATATAATATGACTCGCTGACCCTGTACTTCTCGGAGAGAACCTTACGCCACATAGCGGGGGAAAGGGGCTTGTTGCGCTTAAGCGCCTCAATATCCTCAGCCGAAAAGCCGGCATAGCCCATGTCGATCCGCTTCCAGTTCCTCCCGAAGATCGATATAAGCGCCCTCCTGAACAGCTGGGCGTCGACTATGCCCTGCGCTATGATCCCAAGCTGCTTGTGGAGACTTCGGGTTCGGGATATTCGCTCCGAGGTCATCATAAGTATGAAAAGCTGCCTTGTGCGCAGCCGCAGAAGCTCCTCGCAGCGGCGAAGAAGCTCATCCCTTGTGTTCTCAGCGCCAAAGCTCATCACTACGAATCGATACCCTCCTCACTCCATCAGCTCAGGTCGACTTCCTCCAAAATTAAGTCGTTGCCCTGCGGATCAACTCTGTATTTAATCAATCTTACCGTCTTCTCGTCTATCGTTTTTCTTTTTGCGCAATAAGAAACTACTTTTGGGTCAAAATCAAAACCTACAAGAATACTTTGCACCATCTCGGAATCGCCGTCCGCAAGTTTTCTGGTGAGCCAGCTCTCGTATCTGATAACTTGCCTCAGATCCTCCTCCTTAACCAAACCAGTTTTTAGCTCCATACACGTGAACTTGTGCAAGATTTCCATCGAACCGACTTTTGTCACATGGGTTAGGAAAACGTCCATCACCGTGTTAAATGTAGTGGGAACGAAGTTTAGGAAATCTGCATAATCGCCTATAAGCTCTTTTAGTTTTCCGGCGGCAAATGCTCGCATAAACCACGCATTAAGGTAACCTTCATATCTTAAGCGCCCACGCCTGTCCTGCTCGAGGCTGAGAGGAAGCGGCTGAGGATGGCGCGGACGATAAGGATTGGGAATTTCGCCAGGCTCGATGTAAACGGGATTGTTCCTCAACAAAAGACGAATAAGCTCTTTCCCCTCATCCGACGTAATCGGGAAGTGAGACTTCCTCATAATAGTTCCTAAATCGAAAGTCCAAACCTTACCCTTGTCCCTCAGGTCAAGAATGTCGCTTATTGCAATGGGGTTGGAAAACCTCCTCACTGCAGGCTCAAAGCACACCCTATAAGGATAAATCTGGTCAGTCTCGCTCCAAATGCGCTCCGTGTCGTAAAAAGGTCCCTGAGTAACCCTCCATAATCCGTATATTCCTCTGCCCTTTACGTAAAAGAACACAAAATCGCCCACCCTTATGCTCGCAAAACTCGCCACAACTTCCGAGTTCATCTGCTTCGACTTTCTCGTACCAGCTGCGTGAGCTCCCCCGTATACCCCTCTTTCAACGCATACATTAAAGCTGTTTTCCCCGGCGAGAAATATATGATATCCCATCATACTCCTCCCGAATCATCCGTCGTTCGCCCCTGTTTTGAAAGCCAAACATCTGCTCCGCAAGCCGAGGTTTATTCCCAACACTCCTTCCCCGAACACGGCGCAGTTTATCGACAAGCAAGCTCTGCGTCTGCCATATCACTTCCCCTCCCTCTCAAGCGCTCTGAAGTACTGTCGGACCTGCTCCTGGTACTGGCGCGGATAAGGATTTGCCAGGATCTGCAGGAGGGACTGACGTATCAGGTTCTTTCTCTCGCCGAGGTCTTCGGGAAGCGGTCCGGGCGACTTTCGGACGACGTCCTTGCCGGGGCGGGAACGCCTCTTTTCGGTGTACTCCCTTTTGTGCAGCGACTTTTGCGCATCGAGCATTCGCGAAAGGATTCTGTCCTGGCGCCTCAGGGTGCGCTCGTTCACGTTGAAGCGTCTGAGGTCCTCCTCAACGCGCTTCATGTCCTCTATCGTCTGCTCCATCCTGCCGAGGAGGTTTGCGTGCTGTTCGAACTCTTCGCGGAGCTGCTCGAGCGTCTTCCTTATCGCCTCTTGCTCTGCCGCGAGGCGGGCTGCGGTTGCCATCTGCTCGGGGGTGAGCCCGCCGGGGTTTTGGCAGGCGCCGAAAAGGGGCAGGGTCTGTTGGTTTATGCAGCCCTGCTTCTCGCAAAGGCTTTTGAGCTGCTGCATAAGCTGCTCCATCCCCGAGGGGGAAGAGGACTGGCACATCGAGTTCATCGTCCGCAGCAGCATCTCCGCCGCCGCGTTGACGTTCCCCATGGCTTCGCGCCCACTTTTGGGAGCACCAAACGACCTCCCCTGCGAGAGTCTGCTTGTCGCCTCCGACATATATTTCTCCGCCTCTGCCAAGAGGGCGCCGACGGCGGGTGGCAGGAGGAAGGTCTTGCCGCCTATCTCGCCCACACGCTCTATCGACCTGCGCAAAGCCTGCCTGAGCTCATCCTGAACGCCGGCAAGGAGAATGAGCTTTTGCCTATCGCGCTCCCGCTCAACGTCGCGCACGAGCTCCTCCTGGCGGCTCGAGATGTACAGAAGCTCGCGGACGGTTCTCGTGATATCGGCGGTAAGTTGCGCCTGCAGCGCCTGCTGCATCTTCTCCTGCAGCGATGCCAGGCTTTCGCCAAGCTTGCCCATGGCGGACGAGATGTTCTGCCCGGTCTTCAGGGCGGCTTCGAACTTGCCCCGGGAGATATGGCTTCGGGCAAGCTCAGCCTGCTCGGGAAGGCTTTGCTCAGCAAGCTGTTGCGCAAGCTTCTGCATATCCTCGGCGGGCATCTCGGGGAACTCCTTCATCTGCTTCGCAAGCTGTGCCGCCTGGTTCTGGAGGCTTTGAAGCTGCTTGCGAACCTCGCTCTCCATACGGGATAGCTCCTTCGCACCGCGACCGGACTTGAGACCCTCGTTTATCCTGTCCTGAAGCTCCTTTATCCGCTGTGCAAGCTTTCTGAGCTCATCAAGCTGCATCTCGACCTGGATGCGCTTCAAAAGCTCAAGCGCCCTATCGAGCCTCTGCAAAAGCTCGCGCTGGCTTATGTTCAGGTTCCGCATAGCCCTGCGCAAAAGCTCGGGGTTCATCTTCTCCAAAGCCTCTTGCATCTGGCGCAAAGCCTCCTTAAGCTCCTCGGGCAGGATCTCGTCCAAAAGTCTTTGGAGCTCCCACATCTTCTCCAGGATCTTTTGCGCCACGAGCTTGTTTTGCTCGATGCGCTCGATGGTTTCGCGCATCTTCCGCGCCGTCTCGGCAAGTCTTTGGGCAAGCTGCCTCTGCTGCTCCAAAAGCCTTTCTGCCTCCTTGCGCTGCTCGTACGAGAGCTTTTCCGTCTCCTGCTCGAGCCTGCGCGCCATCTCCTCCATCCGCTCCGCTATCTCCTTCTGATGTTGGATCGCCTCGTCAACGGAGCGCATCTGCTCCCGCTGCTCCCCCGTAACCTCCTCTATTATCTCGTCTATCGACGGGAACCTTACTGCATATACCTTGCTTTTGCCCATCTTAGGTCCGCGCAGGGCGTCGTTGTCGTAGCCCTCGACCCAGTACTTCACCACGTCGTCGGGAACGAGCCCAAGCGGCGAAAGGTCCCAAACGAAGTCCAAAACGACCTGCCTCTTGCCGAAGAGCGAGAAGGGGAGCTTGTACGAGTGGACGGTGCTCTCCTGTGTGACGACGACGAACTTAAGCAAGAACTTCGAAAAGCCGAAGTCGTCCTCGGCGTAAACCTGGATGGGCAGCTTCATCTCCTCGTTTATGTCGGTGTCCTTGCCCGGCAGCGTTATCTGGACCACGGGCGCCTCGTCGCTGTGAACGCGGATCGAATATAAGGGCGGCTGAGGGTCGGTGTTGCCCTGGTCGTCCCAAACTTTTATCGTATACGTTCCGTCCGAGAGGACGGTGATCTTTCCAAAAGCCTTTCGCCCGAGGCAGCGCATTGGGATCGTCGTTCCGTCGTTGAGCAGGAGCTGTGCCCGCGCGATCTTCTTGCTCACCAAAGCCTCGACGGTAACCTGGGTGCCGTAGAGGGCGTCGATGTTGCCGTCGTTGCGCTCAACGCGCTGCCTCGCAAGACCGGTATAGCGCGGAAAACGATACTCCAGCGCCACATCCACAACCCTCGGCAGGTCGAGCACCTCGACCTTAAAGACTCTGCTTTTGTAGTCGCCGCCTGTGACGAAAAACTCTATCCTGTCGGCGACCTTGCGGAAGGTGTATCGGAAAAGCTTTGGGTCTGTGGGGTCGCGCTGCGCCTCGAACGGAACAAACCCCTCATCGCCGAGCCTGCGGTAAACCCAAACCTTGTCGGGAATGCTCCCTGCGGCTCTTACTTTTATGGTGTAGTTGTCGAACCTCACAGCTCTGCCGCCTGCAGGGAGGGTGACGAAAAGAGTGGTCTTTGTTGGTTTCCGAAACGGCGTGAAGGGCAGAAGCGCCTTGCGGGCGCCCGCAGCGAACCAAAGGGGGAACGCCGCCGCCGAGCCAAAAAGCAAAAGCAAAAGGATTGCAAAAACCGCTGCGCGCTTTGTCGCAGCGCGCAGGGGCAGGAGCCTGCGCACGCCAAGGGGGCGCGCAAGCTCAACGGCGCGGCGAACTACCGCATCCACAAGGGAGGGAGAAAAACCGTATTCGCTGGGGTCCTCGCGGGCAAGGTCGTACGCAGCGATAAGGTGCTCGCGCAGCTGAGGGTAGTACCGCTCGAACTCCATGGCTATCCGCCTCAGCGAGGGCGGCTTCGCCAGAGGTGGCACCAATGCCCACAAAACGACGAACGCGCTTAAGGCGATCCAGGCGAAGAAAAGCGACGCCCTCGTCGCCGTATCGAACCAGAAGAAGGCGTTAACGGCAACAAGCACAAGAAAAGCCCCGGCAACCACAGACAAAGCCGCGATCAGATTGACCCCAGCCTGCGCCAAAGCCACAGCCACCTGCGCCCGACGAAGCTTTGCCAAAAGCTCATCCATCCCAAAATATGATAGCGCCACAGGTGGCAAAAAGCAAACCATATAAAAGTCGAAAAGCTTGCCCTCACCCAAGCTGCCCTCTATATTTGGGGAATTGTTGAGGGGAAGAAAGGAGGCTTTATGGACGAGCTTTTCACGCCCGAGCAGCAAAGGCTTCGCGAGCTTGCGCGCGAGATCGCCGAGGAGACGATAAAACCGCTGCGGCGCAGGTACGACGAGGAGGGAATCTTCCCGCGCGACGTGGTGAAGGTTCTTGCCGATGCGGGGCTCTTCCGGGCGTTCATTCCCGAAAGCTTTGGCGGCACGGTGAAGGATGGTCTTGGCGTTACGAATATGTGCATAGTCACCGAGGAGCTTTCGCGCGTCTGCGCCGGAATAGCCCTCGCCTTCGCCGGAACGGGGCTTGGTGCATTCCCCATCATCCTCTTCGGCAGCGAGGAGCAAAAGAGGAAGTACCTTGCGCCCATAGCGCGTGGGGAAAAGCTTGCCGCCTTCGGTCTGACAGAGCCGGAGGCAGGGTCGGACGCGGGCGGAATAAAGACCACAGCGCGCCGCGAAGGCGATTACTACATACTAAACGGAACGAAGATCTTCATCACCAACGGCGGCGAAGCAGATATATACACCGTAATAGCGCTTACGAACCCCAAGAAGGGTGCTCGAGGCGCCTCCGCCTTCGTTGTGGAGAAGGGGACGCCCGGCTTTGACTTCGGCAAAAAGGAGGACAAGCTCGGCATCCGCGCAAGCGTTACAAGGGAGCTTGTCTTCGACGACGCCAGGGTGCCCGCCGAAAACCTTTTGGGGCGAGAGGGTCTTGGCTTTATAGTCGCGATGAAGACCTTCGACGTCTCCCGCCCGGGCGTTGCCGCACAAGCCCTCGGAATCGCTCAGGGCGCCTTCGAGGAAATCCTCAAAGCCTCATACACACACAAACGCGACGGAAAAGGGATCATAAGCCACCAGGGGGTCCAGTGGATGCTTGCCGACATGGCAGCGCAGCTTGAGGCTGTGCGGGCGCTCGTGTACCGCGTGGCAAAACTGGTCGACGAGGGCAAAACGAAGGATATCGCTCACCTCTCGGCGATGGCGAAGATGCTCGCATCGGACCTGGCGATGAAGATCACAAGCGAGGCACTCGAGATACTCGGACACATCGGCTACACGAGGGACTACCCCGGCGAGAAGATGATGCGCGACGCAAAGATAACCCAAATCTACGAGGGCACAAACCAAATACAGCGCAACGTCATAGCGGCGCACCTTGTGAAGCTTGCGGGAAAGCTTGCGGCACACGCAAAGCCTTAGGAGGAGGCGATGTACGACTTCAGGAGCGTAGAGGAGAAGTGGCAGCGTCGCTGGTCGGAGTGGGGGCTTTACAAAACACCGCAAAAGCCCCGCAAAAAGTTCTACCTGCTGGAGATGTTCGCATACCCCTCGGGCGATATCCACATGGGGCACTTCAGGAACTACGGCGTGGGCGACGTCGTGTGGCGGTTCCTGAGGATGAAGGGATACGACATCCTCCATCCCTTCGGCTGGGATTCGTTCGGTCTTCCGGCGGAGCAGGCTGCGCTCAAGCACGGCATGTCGCCCAGCAGGTGGACCGACCAAAACATCGCCACGGGCAAACGCACACTGCAGAAGCTCGGGATATCGTACGACTGGGAGAGGGAGATAAAGACGAGCAGCCCCGAATACTACCGCTGGACGCAGTGGGTGTTTTTGAAGCTTTACGAGGCTGGGCTTGTGTACCGTGATCTTGCGGCGGTGAACTGGTGCCCGAGCTGCAAGACCGTCCTTGCGAACGAGCAGGTGGTGGGCGGCAGGTGCTGGCGCTGCGACTCACCCATCGAAAAAAGGGAGCTTGAGCAGTGGTTCGTGAGGATCACAGCGTACGCCCAAAGGCTTTTGGACGACCTCGAAAAGCTTGAGGGCAAGTGGCCGTCTCAGATAATCACCATGCAGCGCAACTGGATAGGCAGAAGCGACGGCGTTGAGCTCGACTTCGTCCTCGAGGGCGGCACGAAAATCCCCGTTTTCACCACGCGCCCCGACACGATCTTCGGCGTCACGTTCGTCACCGTTGCGCCGGATGCGAAGATAACCAAAAGGCTTTTGGACCTCATCCCCGAAAGCCGCCGCGCCCAGGTCGAGAGCTACATAAAAGAGTCCCTTATGCGCACCGAGGCGGAGCGCTCGGCGCTGGAGCACGAAAAGGACGGCGTGTTCACCGGGCTTTTTGCCGAAAACCCGATAAGCGGCGATAAAGTCCCAGTCTGGGTGGCGGACTACGTCCTCGCAAGCTACGGCACAGGCGCCGTTATGGGCGTTCCGGGGCACGACCAAAGGGACTTCGAGTTCGCGAAAAAGTACGACCTGCCCATAAAGGTCGTGATAAACCCACCCGGCGAGTCACTCGACCCAAGCTCGATGACCGAAGCCTACACCGCCCCGGGCGTTATGGTCAACTCGGGCGACTTCGACGGGCTGCCGTCGGAGGAGGGGATAGATCGAGTGATAGCCCACAGCGAAAAGCTCGGCGTCGGTCGCCGCAGGACGACCTACCACCTCAGGGATTGGCTAATCTCGCGCCAGAGGTACTGGGGCGCACCGATCCCGATGATACACTGCCCCCGCTGCGGGGTCGTGCCTGTGCCCGAGGAGGACCTCCCGGTGCTCTTGCCGCCCGAGGAGAAGGTCGACTTCATCCCAAAGGGCAGGTCCCCCCTGGCGGATGTGCCCGAGTTTGTGAACACGACCTGTCCGCGCTGCGGCGGCAACGCAAAGCGCGACCCCGACACAATGGACACCTTCGTCTGCTCGTCGTGGTACTACCTGCGATACACAAGCCCGCACGACGAAACAAAACCGTTCGCCCCCGAAGAGGTCAAAAAGTGGCTTCCGGTCGACCTCTACATAGGCGGAGCAGAACACGCCACAGGACACCTCATATACTTCCGCTTCGTCCACAAGGTGCTCTACGACCTTGGCTACATCCCAAAGGATGTTGGCGACGAGCCAGCGCTAAGACTTTTCAACCACGGCATGGTGCTCGACGAGCACGGGGAGGTGATGAGCAAGTCGAAGGGCAACGTCGTATCGCCGATGGAGGTGGTCGAGGAGGTTGGCGTTGACGCCGCCAGGGTCGCGATGCTCTTCTTCGCGCCGCCCGACAAGGAGATCCTATGGTCGAAGTCGGGCATCCGCGGCGCCACAAGGTTCCTCGCACGCGTCGAAAAAACATTCAGCCACAAACCCAAAACAAGGCAAAGCCCCAACCCCGCAACGCTTTCCGAAGCCGACCTAAAGCTTTTGAAGGCGCTGCACAGAACGATAAAGAGGGTCTCCGAAGACACCCAGAAGTTGCAGTTCAACACGGCGATAGCCGCCCTTATGGAGTTCCTCAACGTCCTTCCCCGGGACTTCGGCGGCGACCACCCGCTCTACTTCACAGTGGCCGATAACTTCACAAGGCTGCTGGCGCCCTTCGCACCACACATAGCCGAGGAGCTGAACGAGCGGCTGGGGTTCGAAGGCTCGGTCTTCACAAGGGAGTACCCCACTCACGACGACGCACTGGCGCGGGAGGAGGAGGTCGAGATAGGCGTTCAGGTCAACGGCAAGGCGCGCGGGAGCATAGTCGTCCCCGCGGACGCCACACAAGAGGACGCTCTCGCCAGAGCAAAGCAAAACCCCAAAATAGCCAAGTGGCTCGAGGGTAAGGAGATCGCCAAGGTCGTGTACGTCAAGGGCAGGATACTCAACATCGTGGTGAAGTAAGCCGGCGATAAGCCCCGCCTGATGGACCCCCGCGATCCGACGGATCCCTCACGCTCCAAGTGGACTCCCCATGCTCCAAGTGCACTCCCCGCGATCCGACAGACCCCCTGCAATCCAATGGACCTCCTGCAATGCCCTGCGGCTGAAGTGATCCCGTGAGGATTCCTGTTTCCGTGAGTCCTCCGCGGCTCGCGAGGGGGTGTTTACCACGCGCCGCCACCGCCGCCGCCAAATCCGCCGCCCGAAAATCCCCCCGAAAAGCCGCTCCCGCCGGAGGATGCACCGCGCGGACGTGAAGACATCGAACGACCTATGGCGCCAACTGCCCTGCCGAGGCTGTCGACGAAAACGACCGTGTTCATAGGGGAGGTGCCAACGTACCAGTCCGGGGGCTTTTCGAATATCCCCTCAAACTTTTCGACCCACTCGTCGGCGCAGCCAAGGACCATCGCGTAGGGCAAAAGCCTCTCGAAGACGGTGGGGTCGTCTTTGGCAAGCCTTTTTATCCTGTCCCTCTCCGCCCTGCGAACAAACTCCTCAAAGCCCTTAGCGTGGAGCATAGCCGCAACGCCTTTTTTGGTCTTGCGCGGCATTATCGGCGCAAAAAAGAAGAACAAAATTGCAGATGGCAGCCCCGCCCAAAGGAAGGCAAAGCTTTTCGAAAGCACCGTAAGCGCAACGCCAACTATGAAGAACACGACGCCAAGCTGCAGGTAGAAGGACCTTACTTTGTCGGGTCTGCGGGGGAAGTAGCCGCGGGCGGAGAGGTCCCTGTATAGCTTGGACTGGAGACCCGCCAGATTGCGGTAGAACTTCTCCTTTAGCGTCGAGACGAATATAAGTTCCTTCCCTTCGGGCACGCCGATGTCGGCGGGCGAAAGCCCCTTGTTCGAACCAACCTCAAAAAGACCGCGCAAAAGCTTCTTCTCAAACTCGCTCAGATCACTTCTGTCGATATCCTTAAGCAAAACGAGGGCGTAGTCTTTGGAGGTGAAGAACAAAAGCTTCTCCGACTTCGTCTCGACGATCTTCAGGAAGCCCTTGACGGCGAGGTCGACGATCGTTGCGGTGATGTCGGATATATCGGCGCGTTCGTCCATCACGGTTCCCATCTCTGCGGGCAAAAGCTCTTCGGGGGGATGGTATCTCACCATGATGGGTGCTCCCCTTATGGGGTCGCGCCCCGCCACGTACCATTTGCGCAGAAGCAGCGCGAAAACCAAAAACGGCACGGGGAAGCACAGTACCCAAAGCCAGTTGTCCGCCAAAAACCATCCAAGCTCCGCGATGGTGCTTGGCGGTTTTATCACTCCCTTGGGCACGCCGACGACGACGGAAAGCCCTTCGCCCGGGGAGATGTAACCCGTCACGAACTCGACGCCGTCGGCGGTGACGGTGTACTGGCAGTCCTGCTCGCGGGAGCCATACCTGCCCGTAAAGCATTTGGCTCTCACCCGGTCGAGGTCGGTTTCCGGCGGAAGCTGCACCAAAACCGAAGCCGAATGAATTGGGCACTCCCACCTGTGACCCGTGACCTCCCACCAAAGCTCGTCGTGGTCCTCGAAGAACTTTACGGCGCGCTTCACAAAATACCTTATCACGTAAACCTGCCTGCCCGAGACGTACCTTTTGGGATCGCCTATGCGAACCCTCAAGTCCCTCCCGTGGCGAAAGACCTTGTACTTGCGCGCCTTACCAAGGCCGTCCGTCACCGACTCGACCCTGAGCCGAAGGTTGTACCTGTTGCCCGAGGCGGTGGTGTACTTATAGGTTATGTCGCGATAAATTCCGTGCTTCGCCTCGCCGTCGAAGTCGACGGCTATGCGCTCCTCGACCCTGATCGTTGCGTCGTCGTAAATCCTTATCCGTACCTCAAAGCTTTCGATGTAGTATCCCCACGCAAGGCACGTCCACGTGCAAAGCGCGGCTAACGCAACCAAAGAGCGCATAATATCCCCCCATTCCTCAGCGTTGAGACCGCGAAAGCTCCTTTCCGCCTACGCCCACGGCGAGTCGCACCTCCACGCGCCTGTTTACCCGGCGGTTTGCCTCGCAGGTGTTGGGCACGAGGGGGTCGTCCTCGCCGTGGGGAACTATATCGAACCTCACCGGCTGCTGCAGGCGCGTTCGGATGTAGTTTGCAACGACTTTGGCGCGCCTGAGGGAGAGGTCGTAGTTGTGCTTCCTGTCGCCGAGGTCACAGGTGTAGCCGTCCACGATAAGCACCGCACCCTCGGGAAGCTCGCAGCTCCCCAAGAGGGCGAGCAGCGAATCGAGCGCAGCCCTTGTCTGCGAGATGATCCTCGCGTTGTCGGGCAAAACGAAGGGGATCCTAACCCCCTCCACAAGCTCCGGCGGAAGCGCCCTCTCCTTTTCGCGCGGGCTTCCGGGAGCAAAATAGCTTGCGGTCCTCTTCTTCGTTCCCCACCTTACGATCACCCTGTGTTCCGCGCCGTCGGTGTCGGAGACGGCGGGAGTGTACTCCACGCACCAGCCGGTCGAGAGAGCCTGCGGCAGAAACCTCAGCCCCTTAAGGTAAAAACCCTGCGTTTTCTCCGCCATTTCGGTCATTTTGCGGCTTCCAAGCCCGCCCACCTGGACGGCTATTATCTTCGTCTTGCGCGCCGCCGCCTCGGAGATCGCCTCATCAAGCGAACGCGACGACGAAAAACCACCGTCGGAGATAACCACAACAACCCCGCCGCCGTCAGGGCAGGCGTCCAGCGCAAGGAGTATGCCCTCGTGCAGGAATGTGCCGTTCGGCGGCGGGTATGGCAGAGCTGAGAGATCCAGCGCGGCAAACCTTTCGGCGTCCACAGGCTCCTGCGCCCAAAGCGCCCGCTTGCCGAACCTGACAAGCCCAACGCGAACACCCTCACAAAGCCCGGACGCCACGTGCAGCATGTAGGAATCGACGTGGGGAACAAGCTCCTTTACGCTTCCGCTGCAGTCTTCGACGAAGACGACCACTTTCGTCGATTCGTGAGCGCTGCGCCAGGCGGAAAACGGGATCTCGTCGACCCTGTCGCCCACTACCTCCGTAAGCGACGCCTTTTGGGGGTCGAAGTCGTCTGCGCAGAAGAAGAGGCGAACGCTTTGGGGGAACCGCCCCGCGTCGACCCAGGCTGTGCGCTCATCCACCTCGACCGCGCGGAAGACCGACACCGAAGCACGCCTGCCCGCGCACCCAAAAAGGGCGATGCCCAAGGCAAAAGCCAAAGCCAAGCTCTTTCGCCACATACGGCTCATATCAAAAATCCCTGCCCACCCGCAGAAAAACTATATGTCTTTCGTAGCTTCGCAGCTTAGCCACATCGGGGTTGCACGGGCTTTTGGCGCTGCGGGATGTGACCCTCCACTGAGCGCGCAGCCAAAAGCCGCCCCCAAGCGAAAACTTCGCCCACGGCGCAAAAGACACCCTCCACTCGTCGCGACCAACGTGGAGCGGATCAACCCAAAGGGGCTTTCGGGACGTATAGACCCTGTGCGAGGCATAAAGCTCCGCACCAAGCTCGAACGCGCCAAGCTCCCTGCCCAGCGTGACGTAAAACCTGTCCTGGACGTACGATATATCGCTTTCGTCGGAGGAGTCCTTCGTTTCGCACGCCTCGTCGTATCCTCTGGCGTCGCTTGCGGCGTACTCATATCCAAGCTCGATGTCCGTGATGCCCCACCGCGCAACAAAGGCGCCAAAGCTCCTCCTCACGGAATCGTACTCGGGGAAGAACTCGTTATAACGCGCCAGCCGCTGCGCCGCCCTGACGCCGAAGAAAAGCCCCGGCGCAAGCCGCAGCCTTAGCCGCACCCCACCCAAAACGCTGCAGTACGACGCCCACTGCACAGCTTTCGTCTCATCGTCCCTGTAGGCGCGGCTGGCGTAGTAGGGAACAAAGCTCCCGAAGAGTCTAACCCGCCACACCCCACGCCCAAGCTCGGCGTATGCGGAAAGCTTTCCGTAGCTTTTGGCCTTGTTCTCTACGAAAAAAGCCCCAAAACCGGACGCGCGAAGCCTTGCGTAAAGCCCCCTGAACCTTCCCCGCCATTCGACCCAGCCGCCGGCGCGAAGGACGGCGTCGTCGGAGGTCGTTATGAGGAAGTCGTCGCAGCAGCTTCGGAAGAGCCCAAGCTCGTAGTCGGAGAGGAAGCAGATGTTGGAGTCGTACCTCACCTCGGCCCACAAAGCCGCCGACGTCTTCGCCAAGGCAGCAGAAACAAAAAGCAAAAACGCCAACGTTGCCCTCGCCATCATGCAGGAATTTTATCATCCCCTCAAAGCCGATGCAACACAAAAGCACAACAAGCGCACATTTTCGGAAGTCGAGGCAGATCACAGTAAAAGCTTGACAACCAAAATCGGTCTATTAAATTGGTAAAGCGTTTTTAAGGTTAAGGGGCACAAAAACAAAAGGAGAGGCTATGGGTGCAGGAGTATCGAGGGATGTGCTTGTGATAGGCGGCGGCGTCGCCGGGCTCGAGGCGGCGCGAAACTTGGGCATGCACGGGTACACGGTGCATCTCATCGAGAAGGAGGACGCCTTAGGTGGGATGGTCCGCCGCCTGAACCAGCTTTACCCTGAAGGGATGCCTAACGCCCACACGCTCGACCCGCTTGTGGAGGAGGTCAAGGCGCTTGAGACGGTGAACATCTACACCTCCACCGTCCTTTCCGACTTTGCGGGCGAGCCGGGCAATTACGAGGCGGTGCTTACGACCAAAGACGGCGAAAAGCGCATAAGGGTGGGCGCCGTCATCGTCGCTACGGGGCTTATACCCTACCCCGTCGAAAACGTCACCGCCTACGGATACAAAAGGTACAAAAACGTCCTGACGCCTGTGGAGTTCGAGGAGGCGATAAGCAAGGGCGAGATCGACCCCAAGTCGCTGAAGAGCGTCGTCATCATCTACTGCGCGGGCTCGAGGGACGAAAAGTTCCTGAAGCACTGCTCGAGGGTGTGCTGCTTCATAGGACTCAAGGAAGCCAAGGTCATAAAGGACATGAACCCCGACTGCGAGGTCTACATCACCTATATGGATATGCGCAGCTACGGGAACCTCGAGTCGCTCTACAACACGCTCAAAAACGTTTACGCCGTAAACTTCATCCGCGGAAGACCCGCGAAGGTTGCGCAGGAGGACGGAAAGCTTTACGTCTACACCGAGGACACCGACTTGGGCGAAAAGCTTAAGATCCCCGCCGACTACGTCATCCTCAACCACGGCTACGTTGCGGACGAGGAGACCCTCACGAAGGTCGGCGTTCCGCTGGATGAGGGGGACAAGGGTCCTTTCCCCACGACGTACGTGAACGCGTCCCTTTCGGTGGACTCTAATCCGCGCGGGGTGTATGTTTGCGGCGCGGCTGCCTTCCCCAAAAACGTTGCCGAAGCCGTCTCCGAAGCGCGCGCCGCCGCACTCGCCGTGATGAACACCCTACGGTCGCTTGAGCCCAAAACACCATACCCCGAGATAAACTCCGACATCTGCGGCGAGCTTCAGTGCAAGCTCTGCCTGTCGGTGTGCCCGTACGGAGCGATAGTTGAGCGGGAGGGGAAGATAACCGTCCTCCCCGAGCTTTGCATGGGATGCGGCATTTGCACGGCAACGTGCGCATCGGGCGCAAACCAGCTTAAGGGATACTCCGACTCGGACATACTGAAGCAGATAGACGAGAAAGTCGAGCCGGGCGATGTCGTCGCCTTCCTCTGCAAGTGGAGCGCGTATCCTGCCGCAGAACCACTGCTTAAGGACGGCGGGCTTGACGGCGTGAAGATAATCCAGATCCCGTGCACGGGTCGCATAAGCGGCGGACTGCTTCTGCACACGTTCAAGTACAACCCCAAAGGGGTCCTCGTTTCGGGCTGCTACCCCGACGGTTGCCACTACAACAAGGGCAACTTCCTCGCCAGGCGCAGGATATTTTTGACGCAGACGCTTCTGGAGCAGTTCGGAATCCCCTCGACAAAGCTTAGGGTCGAGTGGCTCGGCAACAACGAAACCGAAAGGCTCAAAAGGATCCTCAACGAGATGAAAGGAGGAGAATAATGGCGGAAAAGATCACCATAGCGCTCAAGCGCGGGGCAAGCTGCGTGGGGTGCGACATAGCGCTTGTGAACCTCTCCGAAAAGCTTTTGGAGCTTTTGGAGATAGCCGATATAGTCTTTGCCCCCACGCTTGTGGACGTCAAGTACAAGGACCTCGAGGCGATGCCCGACGGCTCGATAACCGTTGGGCTTTACCACGGCGCCATACGGAACTCCGAGAACGAGGAGCTTGCCCGCATAATGAGGCGCAAGTGCCAGGTCCTCATAGCCTACGGCGCCTGCGCACACCTGGGCGGAATACCCGGACTCGCAAACGCATGCTCCAAGGAGGACATCTTCAAAACGGTCTACGAGGACACAGCCTCGACGGTAAACCCCGAAAAAGTCCACCCTCAGCCCGAGTGGACGGACGAAAAGGGACACAAGCTCACCCTGCCCGTCTTTCTGGACAGGGTGAAGCGGCTCGACGAGGTCGTTGAGGTCGACTACTACGTTCCCGCCTGCCCGCCGACGCCGGAGATGAACGACAAAATCCTCAGCATCCTCAAGGACTTCGTGGAGGGCAAGGCTCCGCTTCCGCCCAAGGGGACAGTGATAGCGTCGGAGAAGATCGTCTGCGACGAGTGCCCGCGCGAGAAATCTGAGAAGGTCAGGATGGATAGGGTCCGTTCGATCACGGAGTTTATTCCCGACCCCGACAAGTGCTTTCTGGAGCAGGGAATAATCTGCCTTGGTCCTGCGACGCGAGCTGGCTGCGGCGCCGTCTGCATAGAGCGCGGGAACATGCCCTGCCGCGGATGTATGGGACCAACGGCGCTTGCCGAAGACCAGGGCGGGGCAATACTCTCCGCAATAGCGTCGATCCTGGGCGCAGGCGAGGAAGGATTAGACGAACAAACGAGAAAGCTCATCTCGCAGATAAAGGATCCGCTCGGCTACTTCTACAGGTTCTCGCTGCCGAGCTCGGTGCTCGATAGGGCAAAAAGCAAGGAGGCAAGATAAGATGGCCGAAAGGACGATAACGATAGCCCCCGTAACGCGCCTTGAGGGGCATGCCAAGATAACGATCTTCCTCGACGAGAGCGGCAACGTCGAGGACGCGTACTTTCAGGTTGTGGAGCTTAGGGGGTTTGAGGAGTTCTGTAAGGGTCGTCCCGTGGAGGAGATGCCGCGCCTTGTGACGAGGCTCTGTGGCGTGTGTCCCTGGGCGCACCACATAGCCTCAAGCAAGGCGGTGGACGAGGTCTTCGGCGTCGAGCCCCCCAGAACTGGCAAGATGCTGCGCGAAATGGGCTACTGCGCACACTTCCTCGAAAGCCACCTCGAACACATCTACGCGCTCGGACCCGCACCCGACTTCATCGTCGGACCCACAGCCGACCCCGCCAAGCGAAACCTCTTCGGCGTGATCGAAAAGGTGGGGCTTGAGGTGGGCAAAAAGGTCATCAAAAACAGAGCATACGCCGTCGAGATCGAGAACATCCTGGGTGGAAAGTCCACCCACCCCGTCTACGGCATCCCCGGCGGCGTCTCACACCCCATAACCGAGGAGCAGCGCCAAAAGATCCTCGAGATGGGACGCTCACTCGTGGACTTCTGCCTCTTCACCCTCGACATCGTGCACAAATACATACTCGAAAACAAAGAGTACCTCGAGCTCATCCTCGACAAAAACGTCTACTACCACGAGACCAACTACATAGGGCTTGTGGACGAGAACAACAGGGTGAACTTCTACGACGGGAAGTTCCGCGTGGTAAGCCCCGACGGGAAGGAGATAGCCAAGTTCGGACCCTACGAATACCTCGACTACATAGGTGAGCACGTTGAGCCCTGGAGCTACCTTAAGTTCCCGTACCTCAAGAGCTTGGGCTGGAAGGGGCTTGTCGACGGTCCGGAAAGCGGTGTTATGCGCTCGGCGCCTTTGGGCAGACTCAACGCCGCGGACGGCATGGCAACTCCGCGCGCCCAGGAGGAGTACGAGCGCTTCTTCGAAACCCTCGGCGGAAAACCCGTACACTACACCCTCACCTACCACTGGGCAAGGGCGATAGAGGCACTTTACGCCGCAGAGCGCCTCGTTGAGCTTGCCGAAGACCCCGAGATCACAAGCCCGCACGTAAGAAACATCCCCGAGGGCATAAAGGGCGAGGGGATCGCCTTCGTGGCTGCACCCCGCGGAAGCCTCATCCATCACTACGAAGCCGACGAAAACGGACTCATAACGAGGCTGAACCTCATCGTCGCCACAGCCTTCAACAACGCCGCCATGTGCATGTCGGTCAAGAAGGCGGCGCAGGCTCTGGTGAAAGGCTTTGAGGTGGACGAGGGCAAGCTCAACATGGTCGAGATGGCGTTCAGAGCGTACGACCCCTGCTTCTCGTGCGCAACGCACTTCGTCGGCGAAACGCCGATGGAGATAGAGATCTACACGAAGGAAGGGGAGCTCCTCAAGAGGATAACGAGGGGGATATAACCCGGCGATGCGGGGCGAGGTCAGAGGAAAAAGAACGCTTTTTCTGGGGCTTGGCAACCCGATCCTCTCCGACGACGCCGTCGGGATAAGGGTTGTGGAGCTTATTCGCGATACCGTGGGCAAGCCAAGCGGGGTGGACTTCGAGACCGCATCCTTCGGCGGGCTGCACATAATAGATGCGATAAGGGGGTACGACAGGGTCGTCATAGTCGACTCCACCGTTCGCGGCGGCGAGCCGGGAACGCTCTACCGCCTGACCCTCGACGACCTCGACGGAACGACCCGCCTCGCATCACCGCACAGGATAAACCTGAAGGCAGCCATAGAGCTTGGGCGGCGCATGGAGGGCAACTCCATCCCAGATGACATAACGATCTACGCTGTCGAGGCAAAAGAGCTTACAAGGTTTTCCGAAAAACTCTCGCCCGAGCTTGAGGAAAAGCTGTCCGAGATCGCCAAAACGATAATCGAAAACGAGCTGGGAGGTACGAGATGATAGACGTAAGCCTTGTGGACCCCAACTTCAAGCGGGAGATCATGAAAAAGCCGGGGGGCGAGCAGATAATAAACTGCTTCACCTGCGGCACCTGCACGGCATCCTGCCCGGTAAACGAGGTCGACGAGAGCTTCAACCCGCGCAAGATAATAAGGATGGCGGTTTTGGGACTTAAGGACAAGGTGCTGAAAAGCGACTTCATCTGGCTTTGCGCGGGGTGCCACTCGTGCCAGGAACGCTGCCCCCGGGGCGTCACGATAACGGAGCTTATGACCGCACTGCGAAACATAGCCGTCGAAAACGGCATAGTCCACCAGGCATTTGCGGTCCAGGCTTCGGAGATACACAAGTTCGGCAGGCTCTATGAGGTTGGCGACCTCAACGCCCGCAGGGAAAAGCTCGGTCTGCCCAAAATCAAAGAAGAACCTGAACCCATAAGGAAAATCTACAGGATAATGGGGATCGAAGATCTCGTGAAAGCTGAGGGTCAGCAAACAAGCGAGGTGTGAAGATGAGATACGCGTTGTTTTTAGGCTGCACCGTTCCGACGCGTGGGCTCAACTACGAGCTTGCAACCCGCAACGTCTGCAAAAAGCTCGGCATAGAGCTTGTGGACGTGGAGGGGTTTTCGTGCTGCGGTTTTCCTGTGCGCTCGGTGTGCAACGCCACGGGGATGCTTATGGCGCTGCGCAACCTCGCCATCGCCGAAGCACAGGGGCTGCCCGTGATAACCCTCTGCAGCGCGTGCGCCGAAACGCTCACCGAGGCAAATCACCTCGCCAAAGAGGACCCCGATTTCCTCCACTGGGCAAACGAAAAACTCGCCGAGCTCGGACTCAGGTACAACGGCACGACTGAGGTCAAGCACTTCGCGCGCATGCTCCACGAGGACTACGGGCTCGACAAGCTCAAAAATGCCGTCCAAAAGCCGCTTGAGGGCGTTAAAGTGGCAACCCACTACGGCTGCCACTACCTCAAGCCATCCAAGATTTACGGCAAATACGACGACCCCGAAGCTCCCCACAGCCTCGACGAGCTTGTTGAGGTCACTGGCGCGCAGACGGTGCAGTATCCGGCGTGGCAGATGTGCTGCGGCGGGTCGATACTGGGCGTGAAGGAGGAGACCTCCCTTCGCATGGCAAAAAGCAAGCTCGATAGCGCCTCACAAAAAGGGGTCGATACGCTTGTGCTCATATGCCCCTTCTGCTCCGTTATGTACGAGGGCAACCAGAAGCGCATCGAGAAGGAGTTCGGCACCGAGTACAAGCTTCCTGTGCTCTACTACCCGCAGCTTTTGGGACTTGCGCTTGGGCTTGACCCCAAGCAGGAGCTGGGCTTCAACCTCAACCGCGTCAAGGCGAGGGCTCTTCTGGAGCGCTTTGGGAGCTGAGCTCTGCGGCGGGCGGAGGGCATCCCCTGCGCGGGGAGGCGCCCACGCGGCGGCCGGATGCAGCTTCGCCGAAGCGCGCTTCCGAAACGCCTGCGGCGCCCAAGAACCGAAAGGGCTGTCTGCCCGACCCGCCCGGTCCTGACGGGGAGCTTATCCAAAGCGCTTTGCCACAAGCTCGGCTATTTGGACGGCGTTTGTCGCCGCGCCTTTGCGCAGGTTGTCGGCGACGATCCAAAGGTGGACCACCGCCCCGTTCTGCGGGTCGCGGCGGACGCGACCGACGTAAACCTCGCGCCTGCCGCTTACCTGCACAGGCGTTGGAAAGCCGTCGACGACGACCACACCGGGCGCCTCGCCCAGCGCAGAGATAAGCTCGCCGAGGTCGACCTCCGAGGAGAAACGTATGCTCACAGCCTCGCTGTGCCCGTTTACGACGGGAACCCTCACCGCGGTGGCGTAGACCGCAAGATGGGGCGCGCCAAGGATCTTTTTGGTCTCGTTGCGGAGCTTGAGCTCCTCGGTGAAGAAGCCGTCTTCGTCTGCGCGCCCAATAGCCGGGACGACGTTGGAGAAAAGGGGCGCCGGCACATCGGCGTAAGGGTGCCGACCAACAAGTCCGGAAAGCTCCCTGCCCTCAAGCCAGTCCCAAAGATCCTCCCACTCCTCCAGGAACTGCACCAGGGCATCCCTCCCCGCGCCGGAGATAGCCTGATACGACGCAACCCAAACCTCCTCAACGCCGAACCTCATAAGAGGAGCAAGAACCACGACGAGCTGTATGGTGGAGCAGTTCGGGTTTGCAACAAGTTTCGCCTCGCCCACCGCATCGGCGTTTACCTCGGGAACGACGAGCGGAACACAGGGATCCATCCTGAAGGCGGAGGAGTTATCGATCACGACCGCGCCCTTTTCGACAAAAAGGGGCGCAAGCTCTTTTGCCGCAAAGCTCCCCGCGGAAAAGAGCGCTATGTCGACCTCGGGGATATCGCCCACATCCACGGGGACAGCCGAGAGCCTTCGGCCGCAGACCTCGAGCACCCCGGGCTCCGACCTGGGCGAGCAGAGGGCGACGACATCGTCCACCTCAAGCTCGAAGTCGCCCGAGAAGAGCTCCTCGAGCATCACCCTGCCCACAAGCCCCGTTGCGCCAACAACCGCAATGCGCATAGCAACACCTCACTTAAGACGCAGGTAATACGGCGCAATAAAAAGGAACTCCTCCGAGGCGTGCGGAAGGAGCGGTTCATCCATCGCAAGCCCGAACCTCCGCAAGACGGACAAAAGCTCCGACGCGCTGTACGGCGAGAACCTCCTGACCGCGTAGTTGTTTTCGATCCCCAGACTTTTCGCCATGCGTCTTTCGACGTAAGCGATGCCTGCGATACCATCGACAAGCCCGTTTTCCGCGGCGGCAGCACCCACATGGATCTTTCCCTGAGCCAGCGACTCGAGGGAGTCGGGCGTAAGCCCCGCCCTCCCCGCCAGAACGCGCTCCTTGAAGAGCGAATACATATCCTCGAGGTTTTGCCTAAAGCGGCGCCGCTGCTCAACGGAGAAGGTGTCGGAATGGGAGAAGAAGTTTGCGTTGGGCGAGAAGTAGATCTTTTCGGTGCGCAGTCCGAGCTTTTCGAAGAGCCCGCCCCAGCTGAGCTTGCCGCCCAAAACGCCTATGGAACCCGTCAGGGTGAAGGCATCGGCGAAGATGCTTTCGGCGGCGCTCGCAACGTAATACCCACCGCTTGCAGCGTCCGACCCCATCGAAACCCAAACGGGCTTATCCTTGGCAACCCTGCGAACGCAGTTCCATATCACATCGGATGCGAACGCAGAACCCCCCGGCGAGTCGATGCGAAGGATGATCCCCTTAACGCTTTTGTCCTTTCGAGCCCTCTCGAGCAGCCTGCACACCGTCTCGTCGCCCGCAAGGCGCCCCATAAAGAGGCTGGGAGCCGAAGAACTCCCGTGCACGATCCCCCCCTCGATGGGGATGACGGCTATAGTCGGCGGTTCAGCCCAGCTTTCGTCGACCTCGCGTCGAACGTCCAGATACTCGCTCAAACCCACGGCGTCGTCCCAGCCCGAAAGCTTTTTGAACTCTTCCCACGTCACAACCGTGTCTATCATGCCCGCGCTTTTTGCCATCCGAGCCGTGTGAGGCGCATCGGCGAGCCAACGCCTCACCCTGTCGACCGAAACGCCCCTGCCCTCCGCAACCGCATCGACAACCATCGTGTCGACATACGAGAGGATCCGCGTGATCTCATCGCGCATCTGGGGGCTCATGGAGTCCGCCGTAAACGGCTCGTAGGCGAGCTTATACTTCCCAACGTGAACCCAATCGAACCTCACGCCGAGCCTGTCCGCAAGCCCTTTGTAGTAAGTCAGCTCAGCCCCAATGCCCGTAAAGAGCACGTCGCCTGCGGGGGGCATGCAAATCGTGTCGGCGACGGAGTTCATGTAAAGCCCGCCGTTGCCAAGCTCGTTGGCGAAGGTGATCACCCTCCCCCCGCGGCGGCGAAAGTCCGCAAGAATGGACCTTATCTCCTCCCGCTGCGCAAAGCTTAGGCGACAGCCATCCTGCTTTACTATGATTCGCTTCACCGACGGGTCTTCGGCGGCTTTTGCGAGCGCATCGGCAAACTCCGAAAAGCTTTTTCCGCCCCAAAACGGCGGTGACTCCGCAAGGCTGCCCTCCAAAACGACCTTAACGCTTTTCACCCTCGCCGGCAGAAGCGACGCAAACCTCCTC
Source organism: uncultured bacterium (assembly GCA_965552135.1). GTDB lineage: Bacteria > UBP14 > UBA6098 > B30-G16 > B30-G16 > CBEVQY01. The sequence continues at coordinate 33,642 of CBEVQY010000004.1, forward strand.
GACGAGACGACGGCTGTGGCGAAGGGTTCCTCGAGGTCGTCGTCTGCGCCGCAGATGAGGGCAATGCGCCCGAAGTTAAGTCTTGCGCCAAACCAGACGGTGCGGCTCCCATCGTCGTAGCCCCCAAAGAGCCTGAGCCCCCTGACCGGCTTGACCTCGCCGCCAAAGCAGCCGCCGATATAGTCGAGGTCCTTTTGGAACCTGAAGTCAGACCAAAGCGTTATCGCCTCGGTTGCGGGTCTTAGCGCAAAGCCAACCCTTATGGGGTCTCCAAACCGCTCGGAGTACGTTGCACCCCAAGCTATCCACCGCGCCGGTCTCGAAAGGAACCCCAAACGCCAGCCGCTCGACTTATCGCCGTCGGTCCAGACCGTCCTGGCGATGTAGCCAACGCCAATCTCCCTGCTGCCCAAACCGATCCCGCGGAGGAGGGAGTACCAGCCATCTCCCGCCTGCGCCCCTGCCATTGCAAAGGGCGCGGAAAGGACGCACACACCTTCCGCGCTCTGGCGCCCCTGGGCGCTTGCGGCGAAGAAAAGATCACGTATCACCCCCAAATACGCAGGGTTGGCGATGCCGGAGATGGGATCGTCGGGGTAAGCCACGGAGTAAAACCCCTGCGCGAGCACAAGCGCCGAAAGCAAAGCCACAAAGAAAGCTGCCCTCATAGCTCCCTCCCGATGGCTGCAACGATAAAAGTTAAGTCGTCGCCATCGATGCGCAAGCTCGGTTCGAACCGCTTGCAAAAGCCAAAACACAGCCTAAAGTAGAGACGATGACACACCCTTTCCTAAAAGGTCTTTCGCGCCCTGCGGTAATCTCGGCGCCGATGGCGGGGTACACAAACAGCACGTATCGACTTTTCGCCCTCAGGCTCGGCGCCGACTTCGCGTACACCGAGATGGTTTCGGCAGAGGGACTTCTGGCTTCGACGAAGCTTACCGTAAAAAAGCTTTTGGACGACGAGGACTGGGGGCACGTCGTCCTTCAGCTGTTCAGCGGCAACGCGACGGCTGTGGAGAAAGCCGCCCATCTTGCCGCAGAGCTTGGCTTTAGGGCACTCGACGTAAACATGGGCTGTCCTGTGCGCAAAGTCGTCCGTCGCGGCGCAGGAGCCGCCCTCCTGAGGGACAGACAAAAGGCAAAAGACGTGGTCAAAGCGGCGCTGCAGGCGGGACTGCCCGTATCCGTCAAGGTGAGGTCCGGGTTCGAGTCGAACGACGAGTGGCCGCAGGTCCTCGAGCTTTTGCTCGCGCTCGAGGAGCTTGGCGTCTGCGCTGTTGCGATACATCCCCGCTGCGCGAAGCAGATGTACTCGGGCAGCGCAAGCTGGGAGCTTGTGGCGGAGGCTGTGAGAGCGCTTAGGGTCCCCGTCTTCGGCTCCGGCGACGTCCTCAGCGCCGCCTGCGCAAAAAAGCTTTTGGACGAAACCGGCGCCGCAGGGGTTATGCTGGCGCGGGGCGCGATCGGCAACTTCCCGATATTCGAGCAAACCAGGGCGATCCTTGTGGGGGAGGAACCCAAAGCCGCAAGCTTCGGCAAAAGGGCGCGGATCATGCTCGAGTTTATCGCCGCCGAGGCAAGGAGGGTGGGCGAGCGCGTTGCGGTCGAGTGGAGCAAGAAGTTTCTCGTAAAGCTCATAAAGGGCATGCCCGGCGCGAGGGCGCTGCGCGGCGCGCTCGCATACGTCCACTCCATTAAAGACGTAAAAGAGCTTCTCGACCAAGTCGCCTCGGGCAAAACAATCGAGGAGGGATAAAGGTGCCTTTGGGCTTTTCGGAGATCTTCTGTCACATCGTTTGGCGCACAGAGCCTCTTTCGCCGCGCCTGTCAGTCCCCGTGCGTCGTCTGGTCAAGCAGTTTCTGCTGGGCGCAGGCGAGAAGCTGGGATATGAGCCCATCGCCGTCGCAGCGCTCGAGGATCACGTACACCTCCTGGCGAAGATCCTCCCCGGCGTTGCCCCCGGGCTTTTGGCGGAGACGCTTAAGAAGGAGCTTTCCGACTATCTCGTGGAAAAGCTTGCGCTCACACCTGCGCCGCAGTGGGACGAGGGATATGGGATAGTTTCGGTAAGCCCCGCCCACACGGAGATAGTTGCCCGCTACGTCCGCGGGCAGGAGGCTTTTCACAAAACCGGCCACACAAACAAAACCCTCGAGCGGACGAGGGAGTGAGGTCAGCATATCCGCGGGAGCTGCTCTCCCTCAAGCATAATAAGCTTTCGCCTTCCGCCCGTTCTCGTCACGAGCACGACTCCCTCGCCATCGCTCACCCTGCCCACCACCGCGGCAAGCTTCCCGAGCGTGGTTTTCGAAAGCGCTTCAACGAGCCTTTCGCCGTCGCCGCCGCGCACAAAGAAAAGCATCTTACCCTCGTTGGCAAGATACAGCGGATCGAACCCGTATATGTCGCAAAGCGCGGCAACCTGCGGATCCACAGGGATCCTCTCCTCCCAAAGCTCTATCATCACGCCGCGCTTTTGGGCGATCTCGACGGCGATCGTCGCCAATCCGCCCCGCGTGGGGTCGCGCATGGCGTGAAGGTCCACCCCGGCATCCAAAGCCGCCTCCACAAGCTCCCAAAGCGGGGCGCAGTCCGAAAGAAGCGGGGGTGAGGTTTCGATGCCCTCCCGCGCGGCAAGTATTGCGGCAGCGTGTCGTGCGATGTCGCCCGAGAGAACGACTTCGTCTCCGGGCTCGATGCGCGAGACGGAAACGTCCGCCACAACCTCGCCGACCCCGGCGACGGAGATGTAGACTCCGCCGCCTTGCCCCTTGGGCACGACCTTTGTGTCGGCGGCGACGAGCTCGGCGCCAACGCCGCGCAAAACGCCGCTAAAGCTCTCCACTATCCCCTCAAGGCGCTCCGTGGGGAAGCCCTCCTCCAGCACGAACGCCGCGGCAATCCACCTGGGCTTTGCAGCCATCGCCGCAAGGTCGTTTACGGTGCCGCAGGCGGCAAGCTTGCCTATGTCGCCACCCGGGAAGAAGACGGGATCGACCACAAAAGCATCGGTCGTAAGCGCAAGCTTTTTGCCCAAAAGCTCAAGCACCGCGGCGTCCTCCTGGCGCCTTATGCGCTCGCCGTCGATGCGGGGCAGAAAGACACCCTCGATCAGCCGACGCGTAGCAAGCCCACCCTCGCCGTGCACCAAAATCACCTTCTCATCCATCGCCGACCTCCAACGCCTTGCGTAAGGTTTCGACAAGCCTTCTTGCCGCATCCTCCCACGTGAACCCCTGCGCCCTAAGCCTGCCTGCGCGCGAGAGCCTGCGCCTGAGGGATTCATTCTCCGCAAGCGCCGCGATTGCATCGGCGATGGCGTCCACGTCGTAGGGGTCGACGAGGAGGGCGGCGTCGCCGACGACCTCGGGCAACGCCGAGCAGTTCGACGTCAAAACGGGGCAGCCGGATGCCATCGCCTCCAAAGCGGGAAGACCAAAGCCCTCGTAGAGGGTCGGGAAGAGCAGGAACTGCGCTGCCCTGTACAGCGCCGGCAGGTCACTGTCGTCGACGAAGCCCAAAAAGCGCACGCGACCCTCAAGCCCAAGCTCGGATATCTTCTCGGTCAGCGACACGAAGTCGGGGTGGCTTTTGTTTACGCTTCCCGCGATGACGATCTCCGGCACGTCCGCCTTCCTGCGCGCCTTTGCATACGCCTCGAGGGCGCGGATAAGGTTTTTGCGCGGGTCTATGCCGCCAACGTAGAGGATGAACCTTTCGGGCAGGGCGAGCTTTTTGCGCAAAGCCTCGGCAGCCAAGCCATCTGCGGCAAAAAAGCCCCGACCAACGCCCAGCGGAATAACGTCCACGCGGGAGGGGGGATACCCCGTAAACCTCACCCAGTCGTCCTTCACGGCGCGCGAGCTTGTGATGATGCGCGAAGCACAGGCGGTGTAGCGCAGCTTGCGATGCATAAGAAACCTCTTGAGCCTCCCGTACCTCGCCTCGTCGAAATACTGCCTCGGGAAGACAAAGGGTATGAGGTCATACACCCAAACGACCGTAGGGAACGCCCTGAAGGGCTTTCCGGGGAACCACACTTCGGCAAAGGTTGTAAGCAGGGCAATGTCGACGCCCCGCCTGTGAAAGATCCCTTCCACCCGCGCGCCGTCGAAAAGCCAGAGATAAAAAAGCGAGCGCTTCCTCCTGAAGAAGGGGACGGTTATGTGCAGCCTCTCGAAGTTCGGCGGGTAGTCTACTTCGTCGTCCGATGCGGGGAAGCCCTTTGCGTAAAGCAGGACGTATGTGTTTTCCGAGTCGACTGCAGCAAGCGCCCGCATAAGCTCGCGCCAGTGCGCACCTATCCCCCTGTGAAGGGAGTAGGTCTGAACGCCCCGCATGTCTATACCAACCCTCATCGCTAAAGCTCGATCCCAAGCCTTCTTTTCACCACGTCGACGAACTTTGTGTACATCGTCTCGGCGTCGAACTTGGTTGCATGCTCCCTCCCGCGGCGGGAGAGGATCTCGGCAAGCCTTTCGGACTCCAAAAGGTGTTTTAGCGCGGCTACCCACTTCTCGGGGTTTTCGAATTCATCCACGAGCAGTCCAGCGTCGCCGACTGCCTCGGGCAGCCCGCCGGTTCGGCTTGCCACAACGGGTATGCCGTTCGCCTGAGCCTCAATAACGGTCCTTCCAAAAGATTCATCCATAAGCGAGGGCACAACCACGATCTTCGCCACGGCGTAGACCTCGCGCATATCGTCGGTCCAGGGCTGCCAGCGGACGTTTTCAGGCGCATACCTCATAAGCCCGTCGGGGTCGCGACCGACGGCAAGGAAAGGGTGCTCGGGCATACGCCGCGCAACATCCAGAAAAAGCAGAAAACCCTTGTGGGGCATAAAGCTTCCTGAGATGTAGGTGATGTACTCGGGTCTTCGGCTCTGGCAGATAAACTCCGAAAGCTCAACGAAGGGATACACAACCTCCGCCTCAACCCCCAGCCACGCGAGCCTTGCGGAGACGAACTCGCTGTTCGCAATGACGAGATCAGCCCTGCGCAGCTGCCTTTTTATGACCCTCCCTATAGCGCGCTCGATGGCGTAGTTTAGCATGCCCTTTGGGCTGCGGCTATCCTTATGGACAAAGAAAGTTAGGTACTCGAGGTCCCTCACGAAGGCTATTGTGGCGGCGCCGGGGATCTCGCACCACGGTATGGGCGGCTTTTGGGTGATGACAAGCTCGGGATCATACTCCGAAATCAACCTGCGCAACACCCTCCGGGAAAGCCTGTGGTTCAAAAGAAACTTGAGCTTCTTCGGCACGCAGAGCCTCTTAAGCCAGGCTGGCATCGTCCAGTTCACCAGCACAAGGTCGGCGCCTCTGTCGACGGGACTTTGGGCGTAATTGAAGATAAGCACGGAGTGCTTTCGCGAAAGCCTGCGCACAAGGGAGAGCATCGACCTCTCCGCACCACCGCCCACTTCAACAAGCCGCCTGCCTGTGATAAGTATCCTCATATCCGCTGCGTTCCCTCCGGGCTGGGTTTCGCCCTCGCCGCGTCCCAAACGGACCTAAGAAGCGAAAGCATTCCGCACCGAAAGGCTTTGTCTGCGATGTATGTGGCTGCAGCGTAAGCTGCTGCGCCAGCCGCCGCGCCGAAAACCAACGCCAGCAAAGCGCCCCCAAACACCGACTTCGCGAAAACCACAAACGCAGTCATTACCAGACCACACATAAGCGGGCAGCCCAGGATGCGCAAAAGCTTTTTGGGTTCGATTCCCGCCTCCTGCGCCGCCCTACCGACGAAGAAGGGGGTTACCACAAGGATTCCGAAAAGCACCGACAGAGCCGTCCCCAGGATGCCGAGCCGCTTCGTGAGCGGATATATAAAAACCGCCATCGCGATGAACCTCAAAAGCTGCAGCGCCGTGTCGGTGCGGGGTTTTCCGACGGCGTAGAAGAGCTCTCCCGCCGTTGCGGCAACTGCCCGCGCAAAGCCAGCCAAAGCTAAAACCGAAAGCGCAGGCGCGATCTCAACCCACTTCTCGCCCAAAAGCACAAGCACAAGCTCCCGCGACAAGAAGACCAAAACAACGGTAATGGGCACAGCTGCAAAGGAAACGAGCCTGATCACGCCGGCGTATGCCTCCCCCAAACGCAGCCTGTCGTCCTGGATGCGGGAGTAGAGGGGAAACGAAACCTTGGAGATCACACGGGTTATCTCCGTCAGAGCTAAAGTCGATATCCTGTAGGCTACCTGATAGAGCCCCAGGGCGTAGACGCCAAGCATCTTCCCGACGAGGATGTCGTCGCCCTGCGTGATCAGGAAAACGAGGACGCCGCTTGCGAAGACCCACTTCCCGAACCCAAAAAGCTTTTTTATCTTGCGCGACTCGAGCTTTATCCTCGGTCGCACGGGCGAAAGCACAAAACTTGCGACAAGCTTTGCGACGTTCCCAGCTACGTAACCTGCCGCAAGCGCCCACACCGACCTCAGCAAGAAGGCGCACGATATCGAAACCAAAAAGTCTGCGGCAACACCGGAAAACTCGTAGACAAACTGCCTTTTGAAGTCCAGGAGCCTTTGGAAGTATACCACGCCGATGTTGTTTGCGCCCTGGAGGACCAACGCGGCGCCGACGGCGATGACGACGGGCGCAGCTTCGGGCTTGTTGAAGAAGGTGGCGACGTACGGCGCCGCGAAAACCACCGCCGCAAAAAGCAAAACGCCCCGCGCAAACAAAGCCGTCCACGCCGAATCGAGGAAGCGCTCGATGTCACCCTTCTCCTGAATGAGCTTTTCGGCAAAGCCCGTTTTGGAGAACACGTCGATGACGGAGAGGAAAAGCAGTGCAACGCCCATAAGCCCGAAATCTTCGGGCAGAAGGAGCCTTGCGAGGATCACCATCCTCACAAACGACAGGGCGCGGCTTGCAGCCTGTATGAGGAAAGCCCACACGCCGCTTTTTGCGGCGCGAACCTTCAAGGGGGTTTCGGCAGCCGGCGTCATACGATCTTCCTCTGCAGGATGTCGTGCATGTGGATGAACCCGACAAGCTTTTCGCCATCAACCACGACGAGGGAGGTTATCTTGTTCTGCTCCATGAGACTGAGCGCCTCCTCCGCGAGGGCGTTTGGTGAGATCGTTTTGGGCTTTGGCGTGGCGAAATCGGTTGCGGGCTTTTCGAGGGGGTTTGGGTCGCGCTGGATGGCGCGCCTGACATCGCCGTCGGTGATTATCCCGACGATGCGCTCGCCGTCGACTATAAGCGTCGTCCCAAGACGCTTGCGCGTTATCTCCACTATGGCGTCCCTAAGCGTTGCGCTGGGGGGGACGATGGGGATCTCCTCGCCCGTGTGCATGAGGTCCCGCACCTTCATAAGCCTCTGCCCGATCGCGCCGCCGGGATGGAACTCGCGGAACTGCTCCTTGGTGAGACCCTGCATCTTCACAAGCGCTGCAGCCACTGCATCGCCCACGGCGATCGAGGCGACAACGGAGGTCGTCGGTATTATGCCCAAAGGCTCGCCCTCTTCGGCAGTTGGGAGCACAACGGTGATGTCGGCTTCGCGCGCCAGGGGCGAGTTTGCATCGGCGGTTATGGCGACCACGGGCAAACCCCAGCGCTTGAAGAAAGCCAAAAGCGCGCCAAGCTCCTCGGTTCTGCCGCTTTTGGAGACGCACAAAGCCACGTCGTCCGCCGATATGATCCCAAGCTCGCCGTGGAGCGCCTCGGTTGGGTGGAGGAATATCGCCGGCGCACCTATGGAGGTCAGCGTTCCCGCGATCTTGCGCGCAGCTATGCCCGACTTGCCTATGCCCGTCACGATTATCCTGCCCCTGCACGCCGCGCAAAGCGACGCAACCTCAATTATCGCGTCGATCTGCGACGTAAGCCCAACCAGAGCCTGCGCCTCGTGCTCCAAAAGCCTTTTTATCACGTCCCTCAGCATGTTCACACCCCGCTTTGGCTACAGTTCTGCCTCGCCAAACCTCGCCGCACCGCCCCTTATATATCCCCTTGCGAACTCCGACGCCGCCATAACCCTCCTTCCCTCAGGCTGGATGTGGGTTATAAGCACGGCGCCGCGACCGGTCCGAACGACTATCCCCTCGTCGCTTACGTCCACAACTGCTCCGGGCTCGCCATCCGCGCAGTCGGGGACAAGCTTCGAGCGCAAGAGCCTCACAACCTTGCCGTCGAAGGTTGCGATGGCTGCCGGTTTGGGCGAAAGCCCGCGTATCCTGTTGTGCACGCGCTCCGCGTCCCAGCCCCAGCGGATGATCCTGTGCTTCCGCACAATCCGCGGCGCGCGGTGACGAACGACCCCCTCCTGCGGGCGCGGAACAAGTTCGCCGGAGATGTATCCCAAAACGCTTTCGACAAGGAGCCTAGCGCCGGGTGCAGCTATACGCGAAAAAACCTCCCCGGCGGTCTCATCGGGACCGATCTCAAACTCCTCCTGCAGGAGCACGTCGCCAGCGTCGAGCTCCTCGGATATGACGAAGGTGGTAAGACCGCTTCTCCTGTACCCCAGCATTATAGCCCAGTTGACCGGCGCCGCGCCGCGAAGATCGGGAAGAAGGGAGGGGTGAAGATTTACTATGCCCTTCGGGAATATGCGCAGGAACTCGGGCGGGAGAATCCTGAACGACACCAAAACCGCCACCTCGAAGCCAAAGCTCGATATGAGCCTGTGTATCTCCGGATCACCTACGTCCGAGACCTCCACGATATCCGCCCCGAGGCGCATCGCCTCGACCTTGACGGGAGTGGGAGCGACTCTGTGCCCCCTGCCGGTGGGGAGATCAGGGTAGGTGACGACTACATCTATCCTCACCCTCTCGTCCTTCGCCATACGCCGCAGCACGTCCGCGGAGAAGTCGTCGGAGCCTATGTAGCAGAGCCGAACCACAACGAAAAATATACGCCCTTGCCCCAGACGCTACAACCGAAAGGTTCTGCAACGTTGACAGCTGAAGACGACGGCTTATATTGCCTTGGAGGCTTTGTATGCTCACGGTTTTGGGCATAGATCCCGGCACGCGCATTATGGGCTGGTGCGTGATAAGCGGCGATAGCCGCCGCCAAAGCTTTGTCGACGGCGGTACCGTTCGAGTAGGTGGGGGGCAGCGACACTGCGTCGAGGCTGTGTTCCGGAGCATCAGCGGGCTTATCCGCAGATTTGGACCTGAGATCGTGGCGCTTGAGAGCCCCTTTTACGGCAAGAACGCCAAAACGCTCATACGACTCGGCGAGGTGAGGGGAGCCGTTATCCTTGCCGCAACGACGGGCGGCGCAACGGTTGTCGACGTAAGTCCGTCCGAGGCGAAGCTTGCGCTCACAGGGGTCGGAAACGCCACAAAGGAGCAGGTGGCGTATATGGTCAGAACCCTGCTTTCGCTTGGCAGCGTGCTGCCCCCGGATGCATCGGATGCCGCAGCCGTCGCAATAGCTGCGCTGCGAAGAACGCAGCGTGAAAAAGGCTGTGAAAACCTGTAGACGCGATGTTGATAAGCGTTGACGGAAGCGCAGGCTGTGGAAAAAGCGGAGGTGCTAAACAAAACTTCAACAAAGCCGCCAACACAAAACCAAAGAGAAATCAACGAGATAAAACGATATCAACCGAAATCAACCAAGCTATTATCACTACCAGAGATTTACGCATAAAGGGAAAGATGATAGCGTTAGTACAAAGGGTGAGGAGCGGCAAAGTTGAGGTAGAGGGCAAGGTCGTTGGCTGTGTGGGGAGGGGTTTTGTGGTTCTCGTTGGCGTCTGCAAGGGCGACGAGCCCTCCGACGCGATAAAGCTTGCCGATAAGATCGCCGGTCTGCGCATCTTCGAGGACGAAGCTGGCAAGATGAACCTTTCGCTCCTCGACGTCGGCGGGGGAGTTTTAGCGATATCCCAATTCACCCTCTGCGGCGACGTCACGAGGGGGAGGCGCCCATCCTTCGACAACGCCCTCCATCCCCAGAAAGCTAAGGAGCTTTTCGACGCGTTCGTGGAGCTCCTCAGGGCGAAGGGCATCCACACGGAAGCGGGCGTCTTCGGCGCCAGGATGCTCGTCACCATCGAAAACGACGGCCCCGTGACGATCTGGATAGACTCGAAGGCGAAGCGGAGGAAGTAGCGCCGCGCCAAATTTCCTTGAGCACCCGCCGGGTCGCCCTTATTTTTGCCGAAAAGGAACCCTTTCGGGGAGGTACATCATGGCGAGGGAGATACACGCGCCTAGGGGCAACAAGCTTTCGTGCAAGGGCTGGCACCAGGAAGCGGCGATGAGGATGCTTATGAACAACCTCGATCCCGAGGTCGCCGAGGACCCCGACAACCTCATAGTCTACGGCGGCACGGGCAAAACCGCACGCAACTGGGAGTGCTATGAAGCAATAATAAAGACGCTTAAGGAGCTTGAGAACGACGAGACGCTCCTTGTGCAGTCGGGCAAGCCCGTGGGCGTCTTCAAAACACACGAGTGGGCGCCGAGGGTCATAATCGCCAACTCCAACCTCGTCCCCCACTGGGCAAACTGGGAGTACTTCAACGAGCTCGACCGCAAAGGTCTCATAATGTACGGCCAGATGACCGCGGGAAGCTGGATATACATCGGCACGCAGGGGATACTGCAGGGGACGTACGAGACCTTTGCCGCCGCTGGTCGCAGCCGCTTCGGCACAGACGACCTCAGGGGGAAGCTTATCGTCTCCGGCGGTTGCGGCGGGATGTCCGGCGCACAGCCCCTCGCCGCTACAATGAACAACGCAACCTACCTCGCCGCCGAGGTCAACGCGGAAAGAATCAAAAAGCGCCTCCAGACGGGATACCTCGACGAGATGGAGGAAAACCTCGATGCAGCCATAGCAAAGGCGCTCGAGTACAAGGAGAAGGGGATAGCAAGGTCTATAGTTTGGCACGGCAACGTCGTTGATCTGCTGCAGGCGCTCGTGGATCGCGGCATAACGCCCGACCTCCTGACCGACCAGACCTCCGCGCACGATCCCTTAAACGGCTACGTTCCGCAGGGGCTCAGCTACGCCGAGGCGTTGGAGCTCCGCCAGCGCGACCCGAACGAGTACCTGCGCAGGTCCTACCAGACGATGGCGAAGCACGTACGCCTCATGGTGACGCTGCAGGAGCGCGGCGCAGAGACGTTCGACTACGGCAACAACCTCCGCGGAAACGCCCTCGCCGGCGGATTCGTGAAGGAGGAGGAGATCAAGAACCCCGACGGCAGCTGGAAGTACCCGGGCTTCGTTCCCGCGTACATCCGGCCGCTCTTCTGCGAGGGACAGGGACCCTTCCGCTGGGCAGCGCTCTCCGGCGACCCGGAGGACATCTACACCATAGACGAGGAGCTTATGAAGCTTTTCCCCGAGAAGAGCCATTTGCGCAGGTGGCTTATGCTTGCGCGCGAGCGGGTGAAGTTCCAAGGGCTTCCGGCGAGGATCTGCTGGCTCGGCTACGGCGAAAGGGACAAGGCTGGGCTTTTGTTCAACAGGCTTGTGCGGGAGGGGAAGGTCAAGGCTCCCATCGTCATAGGTCGCGATCACCTTGACGGTGGCTCCGTCGCATCCCCCAACAGGGAGACAGAGGGGATGAAGGACGGCTCCGATGCCATCGCCGACTGGCCGCTACTCAACTTCGCCCTCAACGCCGTATCGGGGGCGTCGTGGGTGTCGTTCCATCACGGCGGTGGCGTCGGGATCGGATACTCCCTCCACGCCGGGCAGGTCATTGTCGCCGACGGAACGGAGATGATGGACAAGCGCCTCAAGCTCGTCCTCACAAACGACCCCGGCACCGCCATTGCCCGACACGCCGACGCGGGATACGAAAAAGCCATCGAGTTCGCAAAAGCCCACGGGGTAAAGATACCGATGCTGAATAAATAACTAATAACCTACGGAGTGCCGGTGTCAGGGGAGGTATACAAATGCAATGGGTTTTTCAATCGTTTACGGAAGAGAACATTGATGATGTTGAATTCGGGAACATCACAGAGAGGGAAGCAGTTTTACAGCTTAAAAACGAATTGGAAAAAGATGACAGGATAGACCAAGATTACAGTTTTATTGTGCCGAAATTTAGGTTAGAAAAGTCTGCCAGGTATGATTTAGAAACGGTATTGTTTCTCAGATTGAAAAAGACAAAATGGGACGACTCTGAAATCGAAAATTTGCTGTTTATAATAGAAGTTAAATCTCATTCAGAAGAAGACATACGTTTCGAGGAAAATAGTGTAAAAGTCAAATACCATTCATGTGGTTTGAAACCTAATTGGAAAAATGCGTATAGACAAGCTCGAGAGAATATGTTTAGTTTGTTTACACAAATACAAGGAAAGTTAGCTGAAACCCAATTAGGCAGATGTAGGTGGGTTTACTACCTGCTCTTTTTCCCGAACATTTCTTTTGAACTTCTCCGTACAACTGAGGACTATAGGTACAGAAAAGGCGTTAAAGAAATGATAGATAAATATATTCTTTGCGGTGACACTGTGAATCTGGAATATTTAGTGCAAAGAGCAGTCAATCAATGGATATCGGAACGGCGAAAGAAGAAAGCTGGATTTATATATAGACAGCAGGATGGTTCTAAGAAGTTGGCTTCAATATATTTGAAAGATAAAAACAACTACTTTAAGTTACAAGAATTATTTCGTGATGAATATCTTAAGATGCGTTCATGTGACCGAAGGAAACTTGATAAGCTTACCCATCGTAAGATCAGCATAAATGAACATGTACAGAAACTGGAGGAAAATCGGTTTCTTGTTTTGAAGGGAGGTTCTGGGACCGGCAAATCTATAACATTACTGGAAATGGCGTTTGAGTATGCTAAAGCTGGTGAAAAAGTGTTGTTGACGACATACAATATAGTCTTAGCGAATGATCTACGCAGACTGAAACGATTGTACTTTTCTCATGTGGATCCTGATCTTTTCATATCTGCTGACAAGAATATCGAAATAGCAAATATTGATCAATTAATTGCAGAATGGGCTAGATATGCTGCGGATTTTTTAGGAGTTGAGTCAGAGTTTCTGTGGGACGACACGGGGTTTTTGTTAGGAGGTGAACTTGATTACGAACAGAAATATGAGTCTCGGAAAGAAATAATAAACAGATTATGCCGAGAATTTAGCAATGATATTGAAGAGATTCGAAGCTTATTAGGAGTCTTGTATGATTATATTTTTATAGATGAAGCTCAAGATTGGGACGATGGTGCTTTCAGAATTCTGAGAAAACTTGCTAAACAAAGTTGCAAATTTGTTCTTGTGGACAGCGAAGATCAACGGTTGCAGCCTCGAAGGCTGAGTTTTCTGGACTCAGGTGACTTTGAACCACATTATCATAGAACCGACTATAGGCATTTTAAAGGCATAGATTTTTTTGCCCGCAGCATTTTGGCCCCAAATTTGTCCTATGTGAGAAAAAATGAATATACTGTTCCAGGTCTTGGTGAGATAGACATTGTCCCAGACAAAAATCTAGGTGCATCTGTGATAAAAAAGCTGCTATGGGAGCTTAAGAAAGATAAGGCAGATCCCTCTGATTTATTAATTATAGAACCTGATTGTAAACGAATAAAAGAAGTAGACGGAGTTGATTTGATAGAGCTCATGGAGAATGAAGACATCTGTGTATGGAACGCTCACAAATACTCAGTTAAGAGGATGATGCGTTATATGAACGATGCTGTGCGAATTTTAGATTATGAGAGTAGTAGAGGACTTGAAGCTTGGATAGTTGTAATGAGGCTGGCGGACGTGGCATATGATCGTTCTTATGAAATGTTTTCGAATAACCTGAGAAACCAAGAGAACTTCGGTTATACGGAAGGGAAGATTGACCGGGAGTCTCGTTCAAGGGCCCGCAGATTGCTTTACATAGCTGCGTCGAGAGCCGTGAAGAAACTCATAGTCACTTATTCAGACAAGGATCATCCGATTATTAAAGAAATGTTTGAAATAAGGGACCGGATTTTCGCACGTGATAACACTCAACCAGGTCAGATGACAGCTAAGAGCGCTCATGTCAGAAGAAGGAGAAAACGCTATGAACCTGACGACCTGCCGTTTTAATTTAGTCCTTAAATCGAGGTATCATTGCGTCCACATCGAGGGCCCAAGCGACGGAGGAGCGGAAGCATGGATAAGAAGATCAGGGGCAGGGTCTGGGTGATTCGAGACGCGCAGGGGGCGCCCATCAACGACATCGACACCGACATGATCTACCACAACAAACACCTCGCCGTAACCGACATATCTGAGATGGGCAAGTACGCCTTCGGTAACCTCGAGGGCTGGGAGGATTTTCCGTCCAGGGCGAAGCCCGGTGATATCCTCGTGGTCGGCAAGAACTTTGGCGCCGGCTCGTCGAGGCAGCACGCCGTAGACTGCTTCATCGCCCTCGGCGTCCAAGCTATAGTTGGCGAAAGCTTCGGTGCCATATACTACCGCAACGCGATAAACGCCGGTCTCCCCGTCTTCGTTGCTCCTGGCATCGCGTCGGCGCAGGTCGAGTCGGGCGACGTGATCGAGATCGACACGGAAAGCGGGCGAATCTACAACGCCACAAAGGGCGTCGAGCTGCCGAGCGCTAAGCCGCTCTCCGAGGCTGAGAGGGAGATACTCGACGCCGGCGGACTCCTGAAATTAGCAAAACGGATTAGAGAGTGAGAACTGGAAACATTGCGTGGAGGACCGCCACCTTAATGCAAGCTAAGGAGGAGGTGGAAAAGTATGGAATTAGAATGGTCGAAAAAGAAGTTGTTGGAGTTGGTAAAAAAGGCTTACGACGGGGAAGTAATGCTCCCGGATTTTCAAAGAAACTTTGTTTGGGCGCGAAATAATATAGAAGAACTTATATGTTCTTTGTTGGAAAGAATGTTTATAGGTACATTTCTTATACAGCGGGTGAATCCGTCAAACGTTCCTTTCAAAGTGATCCCAATAGAGGGTGCGGATAAAATAAATAATGATTTTAAACAAAAGCCAGAAATTATAGTTCTGGATGGGCAACAGCGACTAACTTCGTTGTTTTACGCCTTGTACTCTCCAGATATTCCCCTAAGGAATACAACGAACCCATATGCATTTTTCATAGACTTACAAAAGTTGAGCACCGACAATGTCGAGGATGCTGTTTTCAGCTGGTCGAAGCAATGGAGAGAATACAAATCATTGCTAAGAAATGCTGGGGATTATGAATTAGCCGCATTGAAAGAAGAGAGATTATTACCACTAACCTTTTTGGCTAATGAATCTGATTTTTGGAAGTTGTGGTATCGTGAATTTAGAAATTTATTTGATGAGGACGAAGCTCAGAAGATAGAAAATTATCTGAAAAATATTGTAGATTATCAGATTTATGTATTAAGCATTCCATTGACGGAGAGGCCTGAAAATATAGCAATATTATTTGAGCGAATCAATCGGACAGGAATTAAATTATCAATATTTGATTTATTGACGGCAAGACTGTACAAGTTTATCAATTTACGAACGGAATGGGAGAATGCGTTCAGTGAAAAACATTGGCTGAAGCAATTGGCATCCAATGATATAAAGAACACGAAAATTCCCTACTATATCATTCAAGGGATAGCGTTGAGTAAAGGGATGAGCATAAAGGCAAGAGATATAATAAAAATAGATTCAAAAACTTTAAATAAGGCAACATGGAAGGAAGCGGTAGAAATATTGGAAAACAAGATTCTAAGTAGATTATTTGATGTGTCCGAGTACGGAATCGCAGATCCCAAATGGCTCTCGTATCCTTCTATGATTTCGATATGGCTTGGACTATTCATCAAAGCAGAAAAGGGAGAGATCGACATTGATATCAACAAAATAAATAAGTGGTATTGGAGCGTAATCTTCACAGAAAGGTATTCTGGTTCTGTCGAAACTAAGCAGACTAAGGATTTTAAAGACTTAGTTGCTTGGCTGACAGATTCTGACAAACTTCCTGAGGCAGTAATAGATATGAAGAGTAAGCTAAAAACTATGACGATAGATACCAATTATGCTGGAAGCTCTATTTACAAAGGCGTTTTTAATCTGCTTTTCAGAAGAGGGGCATGGGATTTTTATGAGAAGGATAAAATTAAATTCTCAGCAAAAGATTTAGAAGATCATCATATTTTTCCAAGAGGCTTTTTAAAAAGCAAAAATGTGAGGGTTGAGTGGGATATTGTGCTCAACAGAACGCTCATTTTATCATCCACAAATAGGAAAATTCGTGGAAAAGCTCCAGCTAGATATATTGCTGAGATGGTGAAAATACATGGAGGTGAAGAAGAAGTAAGGAGAATTTTGGAGAAGCATTTCATAGACGAGGAAATGTTTGAAATTTTAAAGAGTGTAAATGAAAGTTCGCCACCTGATGAAATAGAAGAAAAATTTGAACGGTTTATAGATTTGAGGGAAAACCTAATAAAAAGTGAAATACAAAAACTTGTAGAAGGTGACACGACG
This sequence comes from uncultured bacterium, assembly GCA_965552135.1. Lineage (GTDB taxonomy): Bacteria > UBP14 > UBA6098 > B30-G16 > B30-G16 > CBEVQY01. Next base: position 50,077 of record CBEVQY010000004.1, read on the forward strand.
GCAACAGAACCCTCCGCAGCACTCAGCACCTTGCCCTTATGGAGCCGCTCTTAATAGCATAAATGAAACCGTTCGTTTCCTTCTCGTCTCTGCCTTCGTCGCGGTTTTGGTGGTTCATTTGATCAGGATGACCGCCCTCCTTGCCTGCGGCGCGCCGCGGACACACAAAAGATAAACGCCCGACGGGATATCCCGCCCCGGTCGCCAGATCCCTCTGCCCCCTTTGCCTATGGGGATGCGGTCGACAAGCCTTCCGCGCACGTCGAGGACGTCCACCGCTGTGGGCACATCGGCGCCGCGAACGAAGACCTCGCAGGCGGAGTTGAACGGCGTTGGATTCGCCCAAAGCTCCACCGCTGCGCGATTCGGCGCAAAGCTTTCTATCCCAAGGGCTTCGCCAAGGTGACTTCGCGCCACCTCCGCCGAGGATGTGAAGTGCGGGAGGTTGTCGCCGGCAACGACGGCGTAGACGAACGTATCGGCTTCGCCGGGGGCGAGGTCAAACGGTCCGTTGGCGACGATGAGCGACCAGTCGCTGCCGCTTGATCCAGAGCTTGCCGAAAACGCCCCCGAGAGGAAGTTGTATTTGACCGAATCAGCCCAGCCCATCCCGCTTGGGTAGACGTACGTGGGGTTGTGCACTACGCTTCCGCGCGATATCTCGCTCACGCCAACGGGACCAACGTAGGCAGGATGGGTGGATGAGTTATCCCACATATATCCCCAGCCGTTTGTGGCGTCCCACTCGGCTCTGTCGTACCACGTACCGCCGCCGGCGTAGGTTATGTCGAAGTCCAGGTAAAGCCCCACGTATAGGTCCGCGAGGAGGGTGTCGGTCAGGTTTGTGACGATGTAGCGCAGTATTGCGAAGTTGTCGTCCGGCGGGGACGACCACTCCATAGCCAGAAGGTCGACTCGGGCGCGCAGGTTGGGCTCGACGAAGGCACACCTAAGCTCCTGGTCGGCAAACGCCCCGGGGGATGCCTCCTGTATGTCGGAGACTGGGACGAACTCGCTGTAGTTTCCGCCCTCGCCCGTGACGACGTCGTTGTAGTCGAAGCCCAAAAAGAGCCCGCCGCCGTAAAGGTAGTTGTATCCGTCGTAGACGAATCCGCTCCCTACAGGCGATGAGCTCTGCGGGTTGAAGAAGCCCACTTCGCCGAAGTTCGTGATCGTGAACGTTACCGCGCCGGCGTTCAGGTCGGCGGTTTGCCGGGGGTAGTCGGCAACGGTGACGGAGAAGGTGTCGTCCCAACTGTATCCGCCCGAGGCGGTGATGTGAATCGCGACGTCGAACGTGTACCCCGGCGGCGCAGCGGGTGAGATCGCAAGGACGAAGGGGTCGGAGACGTTGCCCTTGACCTCGCCCGTGCCTATGAAGCCGTAGCTGCCGTAGTCATCCGTCACGGTCACGTGTTCTGAGGCGACGGTTATCGTTGCCGCAACGCCGCTTGCGTCGGCGCCGTTGTTGACGAGCCTGACGATGAGGTTCACCGTCTCGCCCGGGTCGGCGACGTCGTTGCCGTTGCCGAGGGGATCGTCGACGGCGTGGTCGGCGTAGTAGACCATGGGGAACTCCGGCGCAGGCGCCGCCGAAACCGCATCGTCAAGCCTTATCCTGCCCGAGCCGTAGAGGGAGTCCTTTCCGGCTGGACCAAGCTCAAGCGCCGTCGTCTGCAGGAGCGAGTCGAGCTTTCGGGGCGAAAGGGAGGGGTTCTTCGAGAGGAGCACCGCAAGCGCTCCAGCTACGTGGGGCGCAGCCATGCTCGTGCCGCTTGCGCTCGAATAGCCGTTGTCGTTGCCGCCGTAGGTCGAGAGTATGCTCACCCCGGGCGCACAGACATCGGGCTTCATAAGCCCCGGAGGGTAGGGGTAGTCGGAGTAATCCCCGGTGTCCCAGTGGGTTGGCCCGTAGCTTGAGAAGCTTGCGATAACATCGCTTGAGTTTGTTGCGCCGACGGTTATGACGGCGGTCCTCTGGCTGCCCTCCCCGGGGCGTTGCCACGGCGAAGGACAGTCGCCGGGGCTGCTTATGTCCTGAGGGGCGTCGTAGTATCCCCCTTCGTTGCCGGCTGCCACCGCAGCAACAACGCCCGCTGCCAGAACGTCCTCCATAACGGGGCGGATGAAGTTCTTGATCGAGTTGGAGGGGTTCTCCCACCCCAGCGACATCGACAGGACGTCGGCGCCGTTTAGGATGGCGTACTCGATTCCGTCCACAAGCGCGCTTGCCGTGCCCGTGCCGTCGTTGCCCATCACTTTGACCGCCATTATCCTCGCCTGCGGGGCAACGCCAGTCTGCGTGCCCGAAGTGCCGTCGCCGGCAACGGTGCCGGCGCAGTGCGTCCCGTGGTAGATCGGTGTGTTGCCGTCCCAAGGATCTCCGTCGCCGTAGTAGGTGTCGTAGCCGTAGTAGTCGTCGACGTAGCCGTTCCCGTCGTCGTCGGCGCCGTTTCCGGGGACCTCGCCCTCGTTGTGCCACATCCTACCCGAAAGGTCGGAGTGGGTGTAGCGAATGCCGGTGTCCAGAACCGCGACCAGAACGTTTCTACCGTCGTACCCCCAGCTCCAGCACGTCGGCGCGCCGATCGCCTGCACGCCCCAGGCCACCTCAAGCGCATCCGAAGCCTCGTATGCCCCAAGCGCCCTGAAGCCCGGAACGTCCTCGAACGCGTCGACAACGCAGGGGAGGTTCCTCAAGGCCTCGAGGTCGCTGTCGCTTTTGAACCTCACAAGCGCTGCGCAACCAAGCCAAAAGCCCCTCTCGACGACCACATCGCCCGCCGCCGGCGATCCCTCAAGTTCGTGCTCGAACTCGCGCAAAGCACAAAAAAGACCCTCGCGAAGAAGCTCAATAACCTTTCGCCTTCGCTTGGGCTTGGGGAGGCTTTGGGCATGCTCGAGCCTTTGGGCAAGCCCGGGGTCGCGCCTGAGGACGACTATCCCCCTCCGCCAGCCTTCATAACCCGCAGAGGCAAAAGCCAGCGAGGCACAAAGACAGACGAAAAGCACCAAAACCCTGCGCACCTTGACCTCCTGCCTAAAAACAAATATAACGAAACGGGCGCTTTCGTTCAAGCCTTGACAAAGCCTGCGCTTTGGTCGTAATTGCGGAGAGGTGCGAGGGAGGTCTTCAGGTGAGGCTTCTTTTGGTACTTTTGGCTTTTTGGGCTGCCTTTGGCGGGACCGTTTTGCGCATAGACGTTGAGGGCACCATAGACCCTCCCGTTTCGCAGTACGTTGGTCTTGCCATCGACCGCGCGCACCGCGAAGGGATCGATATGCTCCTTCTGGTCCTCGACACGCCGGGCGGACTTATGAGCTCGACGAAGGAGATCACAGGTCGCATAGTGAACAGCGACGTTCCGGTTGCGGTTTACGTGTATCCGCGAGGTGCGCGTGCGGCGTCGGCGGGGGTGTTTATAACGATGGCTGCGCACGTTGCGGCAATGGCGCCGGGAACGCACATCGGCGCTGCACATCCCGTCGCGCTGGGGATGCCCTCCGACACGTCGGCGGTGATGGACGGAAAGATCACAAACGACGCCGTGGCGTGGATACGCTCGCTTGCGCAGCTTAGGGGCAGAAACACCCGCTGGGCGGAGAAAGCCGTGCGCGAATCGGCATCCATAACCGCCTTCGAGGCAGAAAGCCTCGGCGTGATCGACTTCGTCGCAGAAAGCTTCGACGACCTCTTGAACAGGATCAAAGCCGACCCGGCGAAGTTCCCAAAGCTTTCGCGCAAAATCGAGCCAGAGGCGACGGAGATCGTGAAGATGGAGATGACCCTGCCGCAGCGCTTCCTCCACACCATACTCAACCCGAACCTTGCCTACCTTTTGCTTATGCTCGGGCTTTTGGGGATATACTTTGAGTTTCAGCACCCAGGGGCTATTCTGCCCGGCGTTGTGGGGGTTTTGTCGCTCCTTTCGGCGGCGTACGCCTTCCAGATCCTGCCGGTAAACTACGTCGGGATTTTGTTTATAATCGCGGGGATCGGAATGTTCATCCTGGAGGTGAAGGTGCCGGGATTTGGCTTGCTTACGGCTGGCGGGGCTTTGGCGCTTTTTTTGGGGTCCCTTATGCTCACCTCGGGCAATCCCCCCGAGCTGCGCATAAGCCTTTGGACCATATTGCCCACCGTGGCGTTTGTGGTGCTTTTGTTCGTCTTCGTCGTGACGAAGGCTTTGATGATCCAGCGCAAAAAGCCCGCCACGGGGCTTGAGGGTCTTTTGGGCGAGATAGGCGAGGTCATCGACGACATCCCCGAGGGGGGAGAGGGCAAGGTTTTGGTGCACGGCGAGATCTGGAACGCGCGCTCAAACAAAGCCCTGCCCAGGGGGACAAAGGTTCGAGTTGTGGCCGTCCAGCGGATGACCATCACCGTGGAGGAGGAAAAATAAAAGTGGCGGCACAGGGACTCGAACCCCGAACCCGCGGATTATGATTCCGCTGCTCTAACCAGTTGAGCTATGCCGCCACCCACTAAATACACTATCTCCCGAAAGCCGGGTTGTCAAGAGTTTTTTTGAGGTGGTCTGGAGAAGGGGGTGGTCCGTTGTGGCGCATGTGTGTCCTCTGCGTTTTTGGATGAGTTTCTGGGTGGCGAGCCAGATACTCCGCGGCATTTGGGTGAGCTCGGAAGGGAGGGCAGGTTTGTCAAACCGACGGAGTTGATTTGATGCGCGTGAACAGTTTTTTCTCTTGCCCTTGGTGGATTTTTAATTATATTTAAATTTGCATTCCCACTTCTGATTTGTAGATTTAGCGTGGGGCGGAGAATGAGTTTGCGATTGAGTACATCACGACAGGCAGAGGGCGCGGGGCCAACATCATCTTCGCTCTTCAGTGGCGGAGAAGATAGAGAAGCCTAGTAGGGAAAAATGGCGAGATTGGCAGAGGCGCAGCGGCGCGGGTTCGCAAGGCGAATAGCGGAGGTGATGAGGTACAATTAGGTTAGGAACTCACCAGCGCCGGGTTTGAACCGTCCGAGCGGATCTTCGAACTTGAGCAACTGTGCGACATTGCTAAAGACGAGAAAGCGGCGCGTGAGTCACTCAGGAAGGCAACAGCGGAATCCCGAAAAGCCACCCGTGAAGTTTACAAGTTTGCCTCGGCGACGTTTGAGTTGATAGTCGGGCTTCTGTGAGATGGCGCTTAAAAAAGAAAGCGGAGAGAACAAAATCTCCAGAGTTAACCACTCATCCCGCGTGGACCTGTAGCGGGTACACAGGGAAAACCTTCGGGTACATATGTACCAAGATCGAGTACACAGGGGATATGTCCGGGTACATAGGGGACAGCAACGAGTACATAGGGGAAATCATCGGGTACATATGTACCAAGCGCGGGTACACGGGGGAAATTGGAAAGGACACGAGAAAATTAGAGAAATTTATGAACCGCACAAAAAGAAAGAAACCGGTTTTGCAAGACAAAAACTGAGAAACAAAAAGGAGGATTCATTATGTATTTGTGCTACGTAGACGAGAGCGGATTTACCGAAAAAGGATATGACGAGAAACAACCAGTGCAAGTTTTAGCGGGACTTTTGGTGAATGTACATTCTTTCCATAAATTAGATAATGACTTCCGGAAAATATATTCAATTGTTCAAGCAGAAATTCCTCCAAAGGAAATAAAAGGATCTGAAATTTACAATGGAAAGAAATCTTGGAAAAATATAGCGCCTAAGAAGAGATATGAAGCAATTGAATTTTACTTAGATTGGTTAACTCGTCAACACAAAAAAAACAAAGTCATTAGAGTGATATTATCAGTTGTAGACAATAAAAAGTTCTTTCAAATAAAAGAAAATGGCGATAAGTATAAAAAATATATCAACACTTTTCCATCCCCGTGGGTGGTTTCCGCCTTTCATATCGCACTTGCTATACAACATATTAACAGAAATAAGAAACGCAACAAAGGGAAAACCATACTAATCTTTGATGAACAGGATATGTTTGAAGAAACATTACGCGAATTAATTTATAGCCCCCCGGAATTCATTGACAATTTCGTCAAATTTGATCAAAAATCTGAGAAATATAGACTAAATCAAATTATGGATACACCGTATTTTGTTAAATCTCATTATTCATCTCTTACCCAAGCGGCAGATATAGTCGCATTTATATTTAGAAGATACATAGAGTTAAAATGTAATTACAAGGAGTTAAAGCGTCAAGATGAGTTAGACAGATTAGAGAAATGGACAAATAAAATAAGAAATTGTTTCGTTCCTTCCGAACATGTGTATCCCAAAAAAAACAATGAGTTTGTGAGATTTTTAAGGGATCTAATACCTTGTAAGGAATGTGAAAAACTATGGCAAGTTCACAATAAAAAACAAATTACTACCTCCTCGGGAAGGAGAAATCGGGAATGACGGATCTTCCCTCTCTCGGGGGAGAGGGAGTTAGAGGGTGAGGGGGTTACTGCCTCCCCTCCAACTCCTTTTCCCCTGCCGGGAAATCAATGCCGATGCCGTAATTTGACCAACTCCACCGCTTGCCTTGCCTGCGTAAACATCGTTTCCGTCGCGGCGTCTTTTGCCAACACCTGCTTCGACGGGCAGCACACCTGGACCGGTCTGGTCCCCTCCCGCAGGTTCAGTCTATCGGTAGTTCAAGCTCAACGGTGTCGGTTGCGAAGATCCAGTACCCATACCCGGTCGGATGAAGTCCGGCCTGTCGTAGCTTTGTGTTGAGGCGTCGAAGCCGAAGATATCGCTGCCCACGCCGGGCAGCTCGCTTATCCGCGAGCACTCCACAGGGACACACGGCGCGCCGATCAGGTTCCAGCCGGGATAGAGCGTGTAGGTAAGGTTTACCACCTCCTCTTTTGCGCCGTAGACGGCGATGGTCGTGTCTACAGGCGACGCCAGCCAGAAGGCGGTTCCGGGCGTTAAGGTGTCGGCGATGCGGTAGATCTTGTCCCTGTTGTCCCACGTCCACACGGGGTAGACGAAGAACGGGAACAGGTCTTCGACTGCGACTATTTTTCACTTATGCGAGTTCCAAAAGAGCCTTGACAAGAGAGAACTTAGAACTTAACTGAATAAAAAAAGAAGGAGAGAGTGGTGGAAGGAGGCGGGAAATTGGCTACTCTGATTCCCAATGAGGCGTACAATGGCGATGATATAACGCCTGGTGAGAAGAAGTTGTTAGAACTTTTTAAAGATCATGCAGATGCTGAAGTTTTGGTCTTTTGGCGACCTCAGCTTGAGTCGGGCAAGCAACCGGATGTAGTAGTATATTGGCCAGAACTTGGTTTAATACTCTATGAAATAAAGGACTGGGTGATAGATCAAATTGAAAAAGCTGACCCAAATGAATGGACGATCAAATTTGGCAGGGTAAGAAGTGCAAAAACAGCGCCATTGAAACAGGCACGACAGTATTTTTACCAACTTCGAGAACAGCTGGAGAGAGAAAGATGTTTATTGTCTGAAGATCCGAAACATAGAGGAAAACTGAAAATTCCTATCGCTACTGCTGTAGCGTTTCCAAATATTTCAAGGGCGGATTTTCTGAGTCGTAATTTGGATAAAGTTCTACCTGTTAAGTTTGTAATGTTTGGCGATGATATCGAGGAGATACGTAATGGCAGGAAAAGTTTTTTCCACATACTTAAGGCTCATTTTGATCCATGGTGGAGAAATGATGCGCTTTCGCAGCAGGAAAGAGATATCCTTAGAAAAATTCTTTTCCCAAGGGTGACGTTGGACTGGAAACTCCGTCGAATAAACCTCGATGCCTATCAAGAAAAAATTTTAGATAGCTTGCTAGCATCGAAAGGACATCATATAATTCGCGGTGTTGCTGGTTCAGGGAAGTCGCTTATTGTTGCTAAGTATGCAGCGGAGCTTGCAAAACAGCACCCGGAATGGAGAATATTAGTAACATGTTATAATATCTCACTTGCAAGTCAGCTGAGGAATTATGTAAGGTTTTTCAGTAACTTTAGTGGTAACGTTCATGTAGCCCATTTTCATCAACTTGCCAAAGAAATACTTGGAAATATACCCCAATTAGTTTGTATAGAAATCGAAAATAGCACTGATGAGCTCTGGAAGCAAGAAGCTGTCAAAGACGAAGAGCGGTCAAAGATGTTAGGGGAGGCTCTAAAGAAATATTTGCGCGCTCATAAACCGATTTTGTATGATGCAATATTAATTGATGAAGCCCAAGACTTTCACCCAACTTGGTTTGAATCTCTTCTTCTAATTTTGAACAAGGATACAAATACGTTGTTACTTGCCGAAGATGGTGCACAGAAAGTGTTTCCAAGAACTTTTACATATAAAGGTGTAGGGATAAATGCAGTTGGTAGGAGGGTAAAAACTTTAAAAAAGACATACCGTTGTACACAACAAATAATTTCTTTAGCAACTAAAATTATAATGAAGAAAGATGATTGGGACGAATTCTACCGAAATTACATTGCGCAAGCCTCTGAGAATGATTTGTTTAGCAACAGTGAAGTGAGTGCTGCCGCAGGAGAATTTCCACGTTTGGTGGTTGAGAAAGATTATAATAGAATAATTGATTTCATCGTGAAAGATATTAAAAAAGAGACCACTGGTGATTTGCCGTTACAATATAATGATTTCGGGATTTTATACCTTGTGCGTATACATAACGATCATGATTATGTACGTCCTATAATAGAAGCGTTGAGGTGTAACGGAATTCCTCATTTTTGGTTGTCAAAGGATCGTGACTCGAAACAGAATTATGATCCTTTTAACAACTGTGTAACGGTTTCGACAATATTTTCAGCCAAGGGACTTGAATTTCACACAGTTTATTTAGTAGGTTTAGAGCTATTTCCATGGCCTCTACGCAGTTCAGAAGCAAATAATTCTATTCTTTATGTTGCAATTACAAGGGCTAGGCGGCGATTGGTAATGTTTTCAACTGTTGAAAACGATACAACTCGTAGAATACGACAATATCTAGATGAAATACAAACAATGTGAGTACAAGGAGGTATGCAATGAGCTTAATTGGACACACCGCAAATATTGGGCGGTTTCTAAATGAAGCTGTAGATTTGCTGGCGAAATCTAAGATTGTCACGGAGATCATGAAGTTACTAAAAAAGTATAAGATCCCCGAGCTTATTACTGGACATATCAAGAATCTATTCGAAAAGAGTGCTATAGAAAGAAGCCAGTATGCGGAGTTTTATGCTTTCATAGATAGGGTCGAGGAGAAGTTAAACAAATGTTCCGAGGACGTTGTTGATGTGGAAGGTAAACTGCAAGTGATCGAAGGGGAAGTGTTTGGAATAAAGCAAGAGCTAAGTGATATAAAAAAAGAACTTCAGCGTTCCCGAAAACTAACATTCGCCATTTTGTTCATTTTGTTACTAAACATCATTGTTGAGATAGTGTTATCTTTATCGCGGTAATGCGCAATTGCTGTTGAAACATAGTTAATCTGTAATGCGGCGCCGCAGTTAACGTATTTTAAAATAGATGCAAAGAGAAACTTGGGTGCACCAGGGGTTTTGAAATATGCGGTGCCTACGTTTTTCTGGTGACCTGGGCAACGATTGAAATGACGGTGCGCATCTTTTCCATTGGTTCAGAAGCTACTTCTGTTTTGTTGTGTTTGGAAATTTGCCCCCTCTTTAAACGACCTTGACAGGGACGGCTTTGGGGCTTAAAATTTGTTCTTTGACGGAAGGCAAGATTGGGGGTGCGAGAATGAGGAGGTTTTTTTGGGCAGGCGTGGCTGTTTTTTTGGTTTTGGCGGGTTTTTCGCTTTCGCAGGAGAGGAAGGGTCCTCGGATATCGGTTGTTGAGCCCAACTTCGACTTCGGCTTTGCCCCCGAGGGTGCGGTTATGGTTCACGAGTACGTGATCCGCAACATAGGCGACGAGGACCTTGTGATAAAGCGTGTTCGCACCACGTGCGGCTGCGCCACCGCGCCTGTGAAGAAGACAGTCCTTGCCCCGGGGGAGGAAACGACCGTAACGATAATCTTCAACAGCACGCGCTACTTCCACAAGACATCGAAGGCGGCTATCATCTCGACGAACGATCCCGAAAGACCCTCCGAGAAGATAACCTTTGTGGCCGACATGGACACGACCAAGCCACGCGCCATAACGGCTAAGCCGCGGATTCTCGACGTTGGCAGGGGGGAGGAGTTTAGGCGCGAGAACACGGTCAAGATCTACAACCTCACCGACGACACCCTCACCCTCGCCGTCGTGGACTACTACAGGGAGTTTTTGGATGAGCCCAAGCTTTCTTCGGTCTCGCTCCCGCCCAAAGGCACCACCGACGTTAAGGTATCAATAAGGAGGGAGGTTCCCGCCTCGGATGTAATAAAGGCTTCGTTCACCGTTGCCGCTATGGACAAGATGGGCAAGCAGGTTACGCGAATAACCGTTCCCGTAATGGGCGGCGGAAGCTGACAAGCAGCCGAGGGAAGCGAGATGTTGCGCTTTGTCTCCAAAGCTTTGTTTGCCCTTTTGCTTTTGTGGGTTTGGCGGGCTTGTGCCGCGCCTGTAACCGTCGAGGTTTACTACTCCAAATACTGCGAGCACTGTCAGAAGATAAACGAAAGCTTCCTGCCGCAGTATATGGAAAAGTATAAGGGCAAGGTTAACTTCGAGTTCTACGAGGTTGAGGACAACCTCGACAACTACGAGCGTTTGCTGGACAGGGAGGCTCAGACTGGCGACACCGACAACGAGCTTCCCGTGATATTCATAGGCGACGTCGTTTTGGGGGGCGAAGAGGAGATTTATAAGCGCTTCGAGAGGGCTTTGAGGGAGGCGCTTCGTCGTGATGAGCTTGCCAAGCACCTGAAGCCCAAGCAGGCGAAGACCTTGGTCGAGACGATTGCGGTGCTGGAGACGGTCGCTGCTCCTGTGGGGTCCCTGGCTTCGGCTCAGATGGGAACGGTCTACGCCGTTTTTATGTACAAGAAGGGCTGCGCCCACTGCGACAGGGTCAATCACGACCTCAGGCTCCTTGCCCGAAACGCCCCCAGGGACTTTGGAGTCGTCTTCGTGTACAGAAGCTTCGACATAGCCGACCCCCACGCTAAGCTTTTGTGCGAGGCGTTGTGCGAACGAAACGGAGTCGACGACACCCGCAGGCTCGCCACACCCGCCGTCTTCCTGCCCGGATATGCCTTCATCTACGGCTACAACACCCTCAACTACTTCTCCCTCGCCAAGGCGATAAAGGAGCTTGGTGGCGGGAGCGAAAAGCTATGGGAGACTGTGACGCAAGAGGAGCTTGCCGCGGCGGAGCAGAGGATAAAGGCGCGTTTTTCGAAGTTCAACGTTGCACCCATAATCTTTGCGGGGCTTCTGGACGGAGTCAACCCGTGCGCGTTCGGAGCGCTTATATTCTTCATAACCTTCCTTACGGTCGCCGAGCGCAAAAAGGGCGAAATCCTGATGGTTGGGATAGCCTACACCCTCGCCGTCTTCATCACCTACTACGCCGTTGGCGCAGGCTTTTTGGGCTTTTTGGCGGCGCTGCCTATATTCCAGATAATCGCGCGGTGGGTCTACATCCTCACAGGGATCCTCGCCGTCGTGCTGGGGGTTCTTTCCCTGGTCGATTTCGTCAAAGCCAAGCGCGGAAACCTCCAGGGGATGACGCTCCAGCTGCCCGACAAGCTTAAAAAGAGAATTCACAGGATAATAATCTCCGAAAACGAGCCCAGAACCCGGAGGAACTTCCTGTTTGCTGCGTTCATCACTGGTTTTTTCGTGAGCCTGCTTGAGCTTGCCTGCACGGGACAGGTCTACCTGCCGACGATCATCTACGTCCTTGGGATACCAGGGCTTAGGATGAAGGCGCATCTTTATCTTCTGGTCTACAACTTTATGTTCGTTGTTCCCCTGCTTTTTGTGTTTTTGATAAGCTACCTTGGCGCCACCTCCGAGCAGCTCAACGCGTTTTTGCGGCGCAACACGGCGACGATAAAGTTCCTCACCGCCCTTTTGTTCTTCGGGATGGCTGCACTGCTTTGGAGGTCCATCCTTGTCGGATGAGCTTTCTGACCGCAGGCGTTTGTGTAGCCCTAAAATAGTTTTTGCTGTTGACAAAGAGGTTTATTGCTTATATCTATATCAAAAGAACAGAACGAATTGCGTCTATGGGAATCCTCGACAAAATCAAGCTCCCCATAGGGAAGGGTAAGAAGGTTCAGAAGCTTGCCGGGCTTGATGTAGGCACTTTTATGGTCAAGATCGTTGTGCTTAAGGTGGACGACAAGGGCAACGTTTCGCTTTCTGCGGCTGGCAAGAGGGCTTTGCCTCAGGGAGCTGTGGTCGACAAGGACGTGAGGGACAGGGAGGGTATCATCTACGCCATTCAGTCGCTCGTCGATGAGGTTGATCCGGACATAACGGAGGTTGTGATCTCCCTTGCGGGTCACAAGGTTTTGGTGGACAGGATAGAGATTTCAGCGCCGACGGGCAAGGGCAAGAGGGATGAGCAGATAAAGGAGGCGGTTTTGGTCGAGGCTGAGCAGCGAATCCCCACAGGCACGGACAGCGTGAGGATAGACTACGTTGAGCTTGGCGAAAGCGAGGACAAAAAGAAGATAGACGTCTTGCTTTTTGCTGCCCGAAACGAGATCGTGGACGACTACGTTGGAGTCGTTATGGACGCGGGGCTTGTGCCCGTGGTTGTTGATCTGGATGCGATAGCGCTTTACAACGCCTTCGAGCACAACCACGACATCCCCCAGGAGGGCTGCATAGCCTTGATAAACATAGGGCATGCCCTATCGAACGTCGTCTTCATTTTGGAGGGCAAGCTTTACTCCATAAGGGACATCTCCAACGCTGCGCGCAACGTGTGGGATAGGCTTCAGACCGAGCTCCACCTCTCCACCGATGATCTTCGGGCTTTGATGCTTGGCACCGTTCCGCTTGAGGACAGTCCGAGCTCAAGGCGCGCCATATACAACTCGTGCGAGGACCTGAACATAGGGCTTGGGATGGCGTTTTCGTACCTTGAGAACGTAACGGGCGGCGTTAAGGTGGAGAAGGCTTATCTTTCCGGCGGCGCTGTTGGGATACCGTTTCTGGTCGATGCCCTCTCGGCTGGGCTTGGGGTCCCGTGCGAGCTTGTCGACTCGTTCGCGAGGATAAAGTTCGATCCTGCGCTTTTCGGCGACACCCCGCTTGAGGTGGCAAAGGCGATCTACACCGTTCCCGTGGGGCTTGCGCTGAGGGGGAGGGAGCTGGAATGATCAAAATAAACCTCCTTCCGCCCGAACTGCGGAAGAAGAAAAAGGTCCCGTTTATCGACAGAACGTTCGTCTACGGCGTGCTTGTGCTTATAGCGGAGGTGATTCTGCTCTACCTTATCTCCCTTTCGCAGCAGGCGAAGATAGCGGAGCTTGAGAGCGAAATTGCCTCGGTCCAGCTGGAGCTCGACAAGTACCAAGAAAAACTCAAGCTTTTGCACGAGGCGCAGTCGCTCAGGAAGGAGCTTACCGCAAGGATGGACGCCGTGCAGGAACTTGAGAACAAAAGGGCGTATTGGGTCAAGGTCCTCTCCGATTTCGTCGCAACGGTGCCGCCCTACCTTTGGATCGACAAGTTCGAGGAGAAGTCGGAGGGGGTCGTTGAGATATCCGGCAAAAGCTACACCCTAAAGTCGATAGCCTCGTTTCTCATCAATCTTATCGCCTCCGATGCCTTTTCGAACATAAAGCTTGGTCCGATAAGCAAGCAGAGCATAGGCAAGGGCGAGGGCTACGGCTTTACCCTGACTATGCGCCTTGTTGGGAAGCCCAAGGAGAGGCTTGGTCAGTTCGTCGTGGACACGACCAAAACCGTTGAGCAAAAGCTTAAAAAGGGCTACAAAGGCTTTGTGGAAAGCACCCGCGAAAAGCTTGGGCTCTACGGCAAGGAAGAGGCGAAGAGGATGTTCCAGGGGCTTACGCAATGATAGACATATCGGCTATAGACTACAAAAGCCCGAAGTTCCAGAAGATAGTTGGCACCGTTGTTCTTGCGGCGGTTGTGATGTACCTTTGGTACTCGCAGTCGTACAAGGCGAACAAGGAGACGATAGAGACGAAGACCAAAAACCTCGAGGACCTGCGCCTGGAGCTTCAGCGGGCTAAGGGCAGCGTCGTCAAGGTTGAGGAGCTTAGGGCTGAGCTTGAGAGGCTTTTTGCTCAGTACAAGCTCATCGAGGAGCTTTTGCCCGACAAGCGCGACGTGCCCGACTTCATAAACAAAATCTACCTTGCCGCCAAGCAGGCGGACGCGGTGGTGAAAAAGATAGAGCAAAAGCCGTCGCAGCAACTTGGGTACTACACCGCAGACCCGTACAACATAGAGATAGAGACCACGTTCCACGGTCTGGGCAAGTTCCTGAGCCTTGTGGCGAACCTGCCCTTCACGGCGCTGGTCAAAAGCGTCAAGCTGCGCGCCTCGGGGAGCAAGAAGTACTCCATAAGCGTCTCTATGGTCATAACGGCGCATCATATGGAGCGGACGCAGAGGATCATGAAGATAGAGGAGCTCAAGAGGAAGCGCCCCAAGGCTCCGAAGAAGGGCAAGAAGCCCCGTAGGAAGGCGAAGAGGGTGCCGTCGTGACAGGGTTTTTTGCGACATATCTTCTTCTGGCGGCTCTGGCGGCGCAGGGGACGTACACGGTGGACGAGGTTACAATCTCCACCCGGGGCGACAGCACCTACGTGCTTGTCGTCACAAGCGGACCCGCCGACTTCAAGAAGTTTAGGATCGACAACCCGCCCCGCATAGGCGTTGATCTTTTCGGCGGCGTCTTCAACCTGCCGAAGGGTGAGTACACCCGCATGCCGCCCGGCGTTGTGGCTGCGCTGCGCGGCTCGCAGTACGAACCTGCTCCAAACCCCGTTGCGCGGATCGTCCTCGACCTCGTGGAGATGCCGAAGGGCTACAGCGTGCGCAAACATCCCGAGGGCGTGATGCTTGCGCTCTACACACCCGACTATCCCGCCATAGGCAAGTGGAGCTCCGGCAGGTTAGCGGCTGCGGAGACCGTTGCGGCGAAGGTCGAGACCGTCGCCGCGCCGAAGGAGACGGTCGCCGCTGTCGAAACGGTTGCCGCAAAAGCCGAAACGGCGCTTGTGGAGGTTAGAGCGAAGGAGGAAATTCCCCCCGAGCTTGCGGTGTATCTGCGCCCGGAGACGCTTGTGTACAAGGGCGTGACCGCCGACAACGAAACGCTTGAGGTCGCAAAGTACATAAGGAACATGGTCGTCTACAAGCCCAAGGGTCCTGATCCGTTCATCGTGCCCGAGCGCACCAAAAAGGTTCCGCTCGGAAAGGAGCCCTTACCAGTGGTCGACAACCTGACGCTTGTTGGCATAGTGAAGTCGGGTGACTCGAGGCTTGCCATTCTGCAGGACAACACGGGATTCGGATACATCCTCGGCAAGGGCGACCCAGTCGAAAACGGCGTTTGCGTCGAGGTGACAGACACATCGGCGAAGTTCGACATACTCGAGTTCGGGCAGATCCGCAAAATCGAGCTGCCTTTGGTCAAGCCCAAAAAGGGGCAGCAGTAATTTGAATTTGCCTTGCAGGAGGCGGGGAGTAATATAAAAAGATGGGGGCGGTATGAGGGCGCTTTGGGCGACATCGCTTTTGCTTGTTTCGGTGGTTTTGGGTCAGTTCGCCGATACATCGGGCTTTTCCTTCGACAGGGGCGTTCCGACCGAGTGCAGGGAGTGTGGTCCGTGCCCCGAGGGAACGCTTTCTGTATGTATATGCTTCGAAAAGCTCGTCTTCCAGGAGGCCGATATCCGCTCGGTGTTCGCCCTACTTGCCGATACCGCTGGCGTCAACATCGTCGTCGACCCTGATCTTAACATAAAGGTCACGCTGAAGCTCGAGAACGTATCGTGGTGTCAGATACTAAGCCTGCTGCTCGACCTCTACAACCTGCGCGCCATAAAGAAGGAGGGCTACTTCTACGTTCTCTCCAACGACAAGTACTGGACGCAGAAGTTCGGGGAGATCGACAACATAAACAAGGAAAAGCAACTTCGCCAAACGGAGACGCGGATATACAGGATCCAGAACGTTTCTGCCTCGAACCTTGCGCCGTCGCTTGAGCCAGTGAAGTCCTCGCGCGGCGAGATCGTTGTCGATGCGCAGTCAAACTCCCTTATAATAACCGACCTGCCCGAACAGTTCCCCATCTACGAGGCGATGATAGAGTCTCTCGATGTGTTGGGCAGGCAGGTCAAGGTTGCGTGTCAGATCGTTCAGATCGATCAGTCGGCGATAGACGAGCTCGGCATAAACTGGTCGGCGGTCCAGAGGGAGGGGAAGATAACGGTTTCTTCGAACATGAACCAGGTTGGCGGCGCCGGTCCCGGAGCGGCTATGGGCGACTTCCAGTGGTCCGTTGTGGCGGGAGCATACGATATCCTCACAAGGCTTTCGGCTATAATCTCGGAGGGCAGGGGCAGGATCCTCGACCAGCCCCACATCATAACGATGGACAACACTCCAGCCGAGATCTTCTCGGGCACCCAGATACCGATAAACACCGTCGACCAGGCGGGGAACCTGATAACCCAGTTCTTCCAGATAGGCACTCGCGTCAACGTCACGCCCAGGATAACGAAGGACGAGAAGATATCCTTAACGCTTAAGATCGAGCGCAGCGGATATGTTTACGGCGCCGCGGGGTACGAAATAACCACGCGCAGCGCAACAACAACCCTCACCGTCGCGTCGGGGGATGTGATCGTCATAGGTGGGCTTGTAACCAACGAGCGTCAGGAGTCGGAGTACGGCGTCCCGATACTCAAGGACCTGCCGCTTATAGGGGGGCTTTTCAAGTACACGAGCACCAGCATAAAGTCGACAGTTATAACGATCTTCATCACGCCCGAGATAATATAGGCTGAGCCCGCCGCGCTTTGTTGGGCGCCACAGGGACGTTTTCCGCAGTGGAGCTTTTTGTCCGCCCTCAGGGCGTTCCCGTGTGTCCTTTGTGATCCTCTGCGCCTCGGGTCCTCGTGCGCCTTTGGGAGGCACTCCTTGCTGCCGCCGTCAGATGACGCCGAGGAAGTGGGCTATCTTTGGTCCCAAGCCCGCCATATTAAGCGTTATGGGCACCAGGAGGACGCCAAGGCAGTTGAGCCTCCTTGATCCGAACAGGACGGGTATAAGTCCTATCGCCGTCGCCACCGACATGACCAAAAGCCCCGTCCACCTCGTAAGCCCGAACACGACGGCGACGAGTATCCCCAGCGTCACCGCGGAGATTATCCTGTAGTTCATCTGGTGGACTATCTTCGCGAACCACTTCGACAGGAAGTGCAGCATGATGAAGGCCACTCCGGCAGAAAAGAGCATCGTTGCTAGGGCAAGCCAATATTCTTGAGCGGTGTGGACGGAAAAAAGCGGCGACACCATAGCCACAAGCCCGCCTTTGCCCATTCTTCCCTGCGGCACGAAGAAGAACAGAAACGCCCCCACGTAGTAGACGACCTTCGACACGCCCTGCGACATCACGAATATCCTGCTGTCGCGCTGCGCCGTAGCCTGTCCGGCCAGAAGTCCGCCTATCCCGCCCGTGAGTATCGGGAATAAGGCTGCCACAAGCCCTCCGAGTCCGCCCGCGATGGTCGAGCGAAGGGCAACATCGGCGGTGGCGTCGATGGAGTCGGATATGTGCTGCTTGGGTATCTTCGTCTTCGACACGATGTTCATAAGGACCCACGGCACGGCGAAAAGCCCCACGAAAACGGGCATAAGGCTTTGAAACGACGAGCGCAGGGGCAGTATGTTTTTGTTGAGGACGATGATCCCCAAAAGCCCCGACAGCGCGAATGTCAGGATTCCTGCGCCGAGGGACCTCCACGCCTCCAGGAATCGCGGGAGCCCCGCCGGCTTGCGCTCAACCGCCTTGGGCCACTCCGACATCAGGATATATACGCTCACAAGCCCCAAAAGCCAGTGCATATGTGGCGTCATAAGCCGCCGCAGCGCCGGAAGGACCTTGAAGGTAAGGGGCGTCATGAGAGCAAGAAGCGCAATCCCGCAAAGCGAGCCGAACCCGGTAAGCATCGATATGTCGTATCCGCGCCCAAGCATAAGCGCCTTCTGACCCGGCATCACGACGAAGATCATGCTCTCATCCGGCGCGGAGAGGAAGACCGCAGTGAGGGTGTTGAGGATCGCGTAGGTCACAAGCATCGCCATAAACACGTAGGGGATGACGCACGCGGGAATGAAGTGCCCAAAGCTCGTTATGGCGATTATTATGAGCCCGAGGACGTTGTAGATGTGCAGGGCAGGGATAAGCGATATGAACCCTGCCACAACTATCCCCAAAAGCACGTAAAGGATAAGTACGATAGGGCTGCAGTCCATGCTTCCCCCCGCTTTCCCAAAATATGCCCCCTTTGAACTTTGTTGGCAAGCAGAAAGCCCTTGCGCTTGACACCGCCGCGGAGCGTAGCTTATCTTTCGGTGCGGATGTCAAGAAAGGAGGTGGTCGTTGATATCGGCTGTCGACTTCAAAAAGGGGACGAAGATCCTCTACAAAGGAGATCCCTACGAGGTGGTCGATTTTCAGCACTCCCTTCGCGGCAGGGGGCGCGGCAAGGTGTGGACGAAGATGAAGAACCTGCGGACGGGAAACGTCCTCGAGGAGACCTTCAGCTCCGAGGAGCAGTTCGAAACGCCCGACCTCGAGACGAAAGACATGCAGTTCCTCTACTCCGACGAGGACGGCTACACCTTTATGGATACCCAAACCTTCGAGCAGCACTCCTTCCCAAAGGCGACCCTCGAGGAGGTGAAGTGGTTTTTGAAGGAGGGCGAGACCTATCGCGTTGTTCTCTTCAACGGTCAGCCGCTTACCGTTGATCTTCCCGCCTCCGTCGTTCTGCGCGTTGTGGAGACCGAGCCCGCGATAAAGGGCGATACGGTGACCAACGTCACAAAGAGGGCAACGCTTGAGACCGGCTTGGTTGTGAGAGTTCCGATATTCATCGAAGAGGGCGAGCTTGTGAAGGTCGATACCCGCACGAAGGAGTACATCGGCAGGGCGTAGGGGCGTATGTTTTGGAGGCTTTTTGCCGTTGCCGCGCTCGTTTGCCTTGTTGCGGCAGCGGCGACGGGCGTCCTCGTTGTGCAGCGTCAAACCTATCAGCTCAGGCAGGTGAGGGGGCTTCTTAGGGACGCCCTCGATCAGCTCGACAGGTTGAGCGCGTCGGTGGGCAGACTGCAGCTGCGTGTAGCCGGGCTTTCGTACCGCGCCCAGAGGCTCGAGCTTTCGCTCGACATGCTGCGCCAAAAGGGGCGCTATCTCGTCATCGACAGGCACAAAGGGCGCTTTTGGGTCCGCGAGGGCGACAAGGTTCTCCTGGAGGGCGAGTGCGGTGTGGGCAGAGGCAGAACCCGCCTTGCCGGCAGAATCTACAACTTCGAAACACCCGCCGGAAGGTTCAAGGTTCTGCAGAAGCTCGAAAACCCGTGGTGGTATCGCCCCGATTGGTTCTGGAAGGAGCGGGGTTTGCGCGTCCCGAAGCGCTTCATCGAATATCCGAAGGGCATCACCTTCGAGGAGGCGGTTGCGTTCTACAACTCCCTCTCGAGGGAGGATAAGCTGCGCGTTCGGGCGGTGCCGGGGTATTTGGGCAAGTACGCCATAAAGATAGCCGACGGGATTTACATCCACTACAGCGGGCGCCACCGCGGGCGCGTAAGCCACGGATGCATAAGGGTCTCGAAGGAGGACGCCGAGGCTATATACAGGCTCCTTAGCGTGGGCGATCCCGTTTACATCTACTAACGCAGGAGGGCGCTATGGATTTCGACTTAAGCGGGGAGCAGAAGCTCATAAGGCGCGCCGTTGGTGAGTTTG
The DNA here is from genome assembly GCA_965552135.1 of uncultured bacterium. GTDB lineage: Bacteria > UBP14 > UBA6098 > B30-G16 > B30-G16 > CBEVQY01. The sequence goes on from CBEVQY010000004.1 coordinate 69,957, forward strand.
CGCGTGGGGAGCTTGCACCCAGGGTGCGCGAGATAGACGAGGGCGGTCGAATCCCCGACGATGTCATCTCCTCCCTTGCGCAGCTTGGCGTTTTGGGGATGACCGTTTCGGAGGCTTACGGCGGGGTCGGCGCTGATCCCGTGACGGCGGGCGTTGTGGCGGAGGAGCTCGCCAAGGGCGATTTCTCGTGCGCCGTCCCAACGTTCTTCCTCGTCCAGGCTGCCTGGGGGTTCGTCTTCGACAAATACGCCGACGAAAGGCTGAAGGAGCTTGTTTTGCCCAACGTTGTGGCGGGCAAAGCTTTTTTGGGGATCGCCTCCACGGAGCCCGACGCCGGCTCCGACGTCGCGAACATAAAGACCGTAGCAAAACGCACCAAGGACGGCTACGAGCTTTTCGGCGAGAAGATGTTCATAAGCGGCGTTCGCGAGGTCTGCGAGCAGCTGCCGGAGGGCGGTGGGCACATAACCCTCGCCAAGACCGATCCCGATGCGCCCGGCGCAAAGGGCATAAGCGCGTTTTTCGTTCCCATAAGGGACGCAAACGGTGTTGCCACAACGCTTTTGGACGATTGGGGCAGGCGCGGCATATCGTCCGGCGGGTTCGCCATGGACGGGACGAGGATCCCCAGGCACTTCCTTTTGGGCGAAGAGGGGCGCGGATTTTACATCGCCATGGAGGGCTTTGACTTCGCCAGGGCGCTTATCGCCGTCGTTTGCTGCGGCGCTGCGGAGGCTGCGCTCCAGAGGGCCGCAGACCACATAAAAAGCCGAACCGCCTTCGGCGTGCCAATAGGCAGGTTCGAGGGCGTCCAGTTCAAACTTGCGGAGCATTGGGCTTTGCTTGAGGCGATAAAGCTTTCGGCATACAGGGCGCTTTGGCTTTACGGCTTGGAGCAGCGCGGTGAGGGTGTCGGCAGGTTCGAGGTCTCGATGGCGTGCGCACAGGCGAAGATGCTTGCGCCTCAAGCCGCCTTCGACGCCGTAAACGACGCGATCCAGTGGTTCGGCGCATACGGATACACCACAGACTGCGAGCTTGAGCTCGCCCTCAAGGGGATACGAAGCTACTTCTGGGCCGAGGGCGCGCTGGAGATCATGAAAATTATTGTTGCCAGAGAGCTTTTGGGGAAAGATTTTGTAGCCTACAGGTAGCCGAGGTGTGTGGATGTCGTTTTGGCGGCACATAACCTTCCTTGCCAACGATATCGGCATAGACCTTGGGACCGCCAACACCCTTGTCTGGCTTAAGGGGGTTGGCATAGTTCTCAACGAGCCGAGCGTGGTTGCGGTTGAGGCTGAGACTGAGCGCATCGTCGCCATAGGCAGAGAGGCGAAGGAGATGCTCGGCAGAACCCCCGGTCACATAAAGGCGGTGCGCCCCCTCAAGGACGGCGTCATCGCCGACTTCGAGATGACCGAGCAGATGCTTCGCGCGTTCATAAGGAAGGTGATAAAGACAAGGTTTCTCGTGAAGCCAAGGGTGGTGATATCGGTGCCCTCTGGCATAACGGAGGTTGAGAGGCGAGCCGTCTCCGACTCGGCAGAAAACGCAGGGGCGAGGGAGGTGTACATAATAAACGAGCCTATGGCAGCCGCCATAGGCATCGGGATCCCCATAGAGGAGCCGCGGGGGAACATGGTCATCGACATAGGCGGGGGGACCTCCGAGATAGCCGTCATCTCCCTTTCGGGGATCGTGAACAACACCTCCATCCGCATCGCGGGCGACGAGATGGACGAGGCGATAATATCGTACCTCAAGCGCAAATACAACCTCCTCATAGGCGAGCAGACAGCCGAGCGTGTGAAGGAGACGATAGGCAGCGCCTATCCCCTCGACGAGGAGCTTGAGATGGATGTCAAGGGTCGCGATCTTGTGGACGGTTTGCCCAAGACGGTGCGCGTCACCTCGGAGGAGATAAGGGAGGCTCTTGAGGAGCCCGTTGCCGCTATAATGCAGGCTATCCACGAGGCGTTGGAGCAAACCCCGCCCGAACTTGCCGCTGACATAGTCGACAGGGGGATAGTTATGACGGGCGGCGGCTCCCTTCTGCGGGGTTTGGACAAGAAGATCCGCGAGGAGACGGGACTGCCTGTCTTCGTCGTCGACGACCCCTTAACCTGCGTCGTGAAGGGAACGGGGAAGATCCTCGCAGACTTCCCGCGCTACGCAAAGATCCTCCAGAGGGAGAGGCGAGGCTGAGCCCTTCCGTCCGGGGTGGGTCGGTGCCTTTTGCGTGAGGGTGGGTCACGTTCTTTGTGTGTCAACGCTCTTTGTGCGGGCGCTCTTTGTGTGTAAGGCGGTTCAGCGCCCTATACGCGAGAGTGGGGTAGTGCTCTTTGTGCGGGGCGCCCTTCGCGTTCTTCCGAAAGCTTCTGCCTTCAGCAAGCAAGATGCAGCCCGTCCCTGGGCTATGCTTACTCTTTCCCTTCGGCGCCGATGATCCTGTCGAGGGCGGCGACGAGCTCATCCAGTCTGAACGGCTTTGGCACGGCTCCGTCGAAGCCATACTTGCGGAAGTTCGTCATCGCCGGGTCGTTGTGGTATCCGCTTGCGGCTATTGCTTTTACGTTTGGGTCGATGGCGCGCAGTTTTTCGAGCACTTCGCGACCGCCCAAAGCTCCCGGGACGGTGAGGTTCAGTATAACGGCGTCGAACGCTCCCCCTTGTGCAAGAGTCGCTTGGTAAAGCCTCACAGCCTCCTCGCCGTCGCCGGCAACCTCGACGTTGTAGCCCAAGCCCTCAAGCATCTGTTTGACCGCCGCGCGGGCGCCTTCGTCGTCGTCCATAAGGAGTATGTTTCCGCTGCGCGCCTTTGGTGCTGTGAGCTCGGTTGATGCACGCTTCTGCGCAGCCTCCTCGGCGGCGGGAAGCCACACGTAAAAGGTGCTGCCGCGCCCAAGCTCCGACTCAACCGATATGTGCCCGCCGTGGCGCTTGACTATCGAAAACGCCGTGGAAAGCCCCAAGCCGCTGCCGCGCTGCTTCGTCGTAAAAAACGGGTCGAAGATCTTCGGAATGTGCTCCTCGGGTATTCCTATCCCCTCGTCGCGGACGCTTATGCGGACGTATCTTCCGGGCTTAAGCGGCATCGAGGCGCCCTCCTCGACGACGACGTTTTCGCACGATATCTCCACAACGCCGCCTTCGGGCATCGCCTGATCCGCGTTTATGACAAGGTTCTCCAGAACCTGCCTTATCTGGACCTCGTCGGCTTCAACGTCCCACAGGTCGTCTGGTATTTTGAGCACGAGCCTGGAGCCTGAGCCGCTTAAGGCGATTTCGGCGGTATCGGCTACGACCTCAGCAAGCGGGATGAGCTTTTTGGATGGTTCGCCGCCGCGGGCGAAAGTCAGGAGTTTGCTCGTAAGGTCCCTTGCCCGAAGCGCCGCGCGCTCCGCGTCGCCCAAAAGGGAGTAAACCTTCTCCTTGGGCGATGTGTAGAGCTTTGCGAGGGAGACGTTGCCGAGTATTGCGGTGAGGATGTTGTTGAAGTCGTGGGCGATGCCGCTTGCCATAAGCCCCAGCGACTCAAGGCGCTGGATCCGCTCAAGCTCGCGCTCAAGCTTGCGCAGGCGCGTTATGTCGATAAGCGAGGCTATGCTTAGCTTTGTGCCGGGGATGACGTCGATCGTTATAAAGACGTTTTTTATGTTGCCGGACCTGTCCACGAACGTAAACTCGTACTGCCTCGGCGCGGCGTTTGGATCTATCCTGCGCAGGCGGTGGTAGCGCTTCATGCGCTCGAGGTCTTGGGGAGCGACGAACTTCGTCCAGCTCACCTTCCCCTCGATCTCCTCGCGGGAATAGCCCGAAAGCCTTGCGAACTCCTCGTTGGCGAGCGCTATCGTCGTGTCTTCCTCGATCACTATAAGCGCCGTCCCCGTCGTCTCGAAAAGCGTTCGATACCAAAGCTCCGACTCCTTAAGGGCATCGTAAAGCCTTGCCCGCACTATGGCTTGCCCGGCTTGCTTGGCGAAGATGGACAAAAGCTCCATCTCCTCTTCGCTGAACTGCCGATACTGGCGCGTCATTATGCTGAAGACGCCGAGGATCTCGTCGTCGCACTTGATGGGGATGCAGAGGTACGACTTAAACCCGTACTTTTCGATTATCTCCCGCCTGACCTCCTCGGGGAAGTCGAGCTTTGTGAGGTCGGGCACATATCTTGGCTCGCCGTCGAGGGCTACCCAGCCGCTTGTGTCGTAGGAGTGCTTCCCTATGGGGATAGTTGCCCTGTGCCTCCAGTACTCCTCGCCTATGCCGTGCACCGCCTTCGTCACAAGAAGGTTCCTGTCCCTGTCCACAAGCCTCACGGAGCAGTGCTGGAAGCCGAAGACCTCGCTTACGCCCCGCACGATCCCCTCAAGTATTGCGTCGAGGGAGTGCTCGGAGTTCAGCAGCGTTGCAGTTTCGTACAAAAGCCTGAGCCTTTCGTGCTGCTGGGCAGCATACTGGCGAGATGTCACCTGCTCCGTTACGTCTTCGACGAAGAGAACGAAGAGGGCTTTGCTGCTGCGGGCAAGCGGGACTAAGCATAGCCTAAGCCAAAGCTTCGAGCCCGGGGCGGAGTACTCCGTCTCTGCACTAAAGCCTGAGGAGACGCCTGAGAGAACCTCGCTGGCGGCTTTGGCTTGCTGTGGGGAAAGCTTAAGTCCCAAAGCCTTTGGAAAGGTCGAGCCCAAAAGCCTGTCTTTGGGTTTGCCCAAAAGCCTGCATAATACATCGTTTGTGAAGAGCATTTCGCCTCGCCGGTCAACGATGGCAACGCCGAAGCCCGCTGCATCTAAGGCGTTTTCAAGAAACTCAAGCTTCTTTTGGTGGCTGAGGTTATCCCTCCATCCGCTCAAGCTCAGGCACCTCCTTATCGGGTTGTTGGGTCGACGCTTGTTTGAGCTTTACGATTGCGTTTTCTGCACGGCGGCGCCCGCGGGAAGGCTCAAAACGTCGCGCCAAAAGCAAGCCTCCTGGTGGGGAGCCACAACGTTCCCGCTACTTGACTTAAACCCCACTTAACATAATAATTTATCTGGTTTGGTTGACAAGCGTTAATTTTCGAGGGGGAAAGTTCGATGTTTGGGTGCGTTTTTGTGTTTGCTGCGCTTTCGACTTTCCTTTCGGTTTCTTATTGTCAGTTGGCTTCGCATTATGCTCGACTCGACTCGATAAGGGCTGCGATACGCTCATCCCACGCCAACTGGAGGGCTGGCATCAACCCCATCTTTCTTTTGCCGCGTCGGGATTTTCTTAGGCTTTTGGGTGCGCAGCCGCCCGATACGGTAAGCTATCCTCGCTGGGATGTTTGGCGGGAGGTGAAGGGACCGCTGGAGCTTCCCGACTCGTTCGACTGGCGCAACAAGGACGGAAGGAACTGGATGACTCACGTCACCTCCCAGGGCTGCGGCGACTGCTGGGTGCACGCAACGGTTGGGGCTTGGGAAGCCGACATAAACATCGCAACCGACAGCGCCGAATATGACCCAGACCTTTCGGAGCAGCAGGTCCTCTCGTGCTCTGGTATAGGTTCGTGCAGCGGAGGGAACTTCGCTGGCTACTACCTGCAGTCGACGGGGCTTTTCGACGAAGACTGTTTCCCCTACCTTGGCACCGACGAGCCCTGCGAAAGCAGATGCAGCGACTGGCAGGACAGAATCCTCTTCCGCGCCCTCTCGACGCAGTGGGTAAGCTCAAGCGCGATAAAGGCGCTGGTCTACCAGCAGCCAACCTACACCGTTATGGACGTCTACGAGGATTTCCCCTCCTATACAGGCGGCGTGTATGAGCATGTTTGGGGCGACTATTGCGGTGGTCATGCCGTCGTCATTGTGGGCTGGAACGATGCCGACAGCTGCTGGATATGCAAGAACTCCTGGGGCACGGGCTGGGGCGAGAACGGCTACTTCCGGATTAAGTACGGCGAGTGTGGCGTTGGCTCCACGGGGTACAGGATCATCGTTGGCTCGAGGCTTTGGGTTCGCTCGCCTGTGGAGAGGGTTTATCCGTCTGTGGGCTACTCCTTCCATGGAGTTGACAGCGTCGTTGTTGCGTTTGCCGAAACGCCCGTCATGGGAGCTGCCGACACGGTGTTCGCCTGCGCAGGAGCACAGCTTTACGGCTTTAAGCGCGACTCATCCTTCTCCGCAGACTCCATAAGCTTCGTCATGGACGGTCCCTCGCAGCTTGTTTGGCTATGGGATACCCTGACAGGGATCCCGAAGGTCGACGTCTTCCTCCAGTCGTCGCACGAGGGAGCCAGGGTGATGTTCGAATACATGGAGCTTTGTGCCGACACGTCGGTGCAGTGGATGGCGGAAAGCACCGCAACGATATCCACAGACACCCATCAAACGCTTCTTACCTCGCCCACCAGGCAGGCGGCGGTCTCCTTCGACCACTGGTCCGACGGCGGCGCAAGGACCCATCAGGTTACGCTCTCCTCCGCCGGAGCAGACACGTTTAAAGCGTTCTTCAACGAGGATACTGTGCGCTATCTGGTCGTTATAAACAGCAACTCGTGGGGGAGATTGGTCCTCGATGACTCGGTGAGCATCTCGCCGCCTTACTCGGAGTTTATGGACAGCGCGACATCCCATTTTGTCTTTGCGCCCGACTGCGAGTCGGGCAACCAGATCGAGGTGTTCGACCACTGGGAGCCTCCGTCGGCGGGAAGAACTATCTACTTCGACGTCGACAGCGCCTGCACGCTTTTTGCGCATTATAAAAAGAGGTTCAGGCTTTATTTCAACACAAGCTTCGGCTTTGGTCTTGTGCGCTTAAACGGCGTTTTGTGGGATGCTGCGCGCCTTGAGGTGTCGGACAGTGGTGTTGCGGTTTTGCTCGGCATAGCGGACTCCCAGCTCGCCCTCGGGCACACCTATGTTTTCAAAAGCTGGTCCGACGGCGTCGATACCGCACACTATGTCCTTTTGGACACGCTTTGGCGGGAGTTGACCGCGCTCTACGACGTTATGTCTCGCGTTTCGGTTTCGAGCCCCTTCGGAACGCCGACGTTCGAGGATTCGATCGCCTTCCCCGACAGCGAAATCACGGTATCCGTCGAAAGCGTTGTCTACGCCGGCGAGGTTCGCCATCGGTGCATGGGTTGGCGGAGGGTGTGGGAGGAGTTCGACACGCTTCTTTTCGCCTGCTTCGACAGGTCGTTTGAGCCGTTTCCGCCGGCCGGGTGGTCGGTGAACGGCGGATACATCTACGTCCGCAGAAACGAGTGGCAGCCTTTCTGCATGCCTCAGCAGGGCGAAAGTTTTTGCGAGTTCGCCGTGGGATGGATGGATACGAGCGATACCTGTTCGCTTATCTCCGACACCTTTTTCGTTCCCCCCGACGCCGACAGCGCCAAACTCTGGTTCTGGATGTTCAGAAGTCCTGGGGGAAGCTGCGACGACTCGCTTTTCCTTCTGATTTCGACAGACTACGGGGCGACGTGGGATACCCTCTCGAGGTTAGGTCGCATGTTCGACTCGCTTTTCTGGGAGCAGCAGGAGATCGACCTTTCGGGCTACTCTGGCGACAGCGTTATGGTTGGTTTTCTCGCCAGAGCCGGGGGTTTCAGCGAAAGTGTTTTTATGTTGGACAACGTGATTGCCTGGGCGGCTTTTTCGAGGGCTGATTCGGGCGAAGGTAGCACCGCCTCGTTCGTCCCCAGCTGGAACTGCTCGCTTGAGTTTTTGTGGCGTGATGAGTATCATCTTGTGGTAGAGTCGCCTCACGGCTCGCCCACAGGCGAGGGCTGGTATCCCACAGGAAGCCTTGCCGTGCTTGAGGTGGAAGACTCTGTGTTTGACGGGGGGTATTGCTACGTGTTCCGTCGCTGGTCGGGCGCTGTGGACACGGCGCTTAATCCCTGCACCCTTTCGGTTTCTGCCCCTGGAACCGTCTGGGCGCGTTGGGACACTTTGGTCTGGGCGACTGTGGCTTCTGATCCGCCGGGGGCGGAGCTTTTGGTCGACTCCGTTGCGGCAAACCCCTGGGAGGACTGGCTCCGCATCGGTGATAGCGTGTGGGTCGAGGCTTCGTCGCTGTGCGCTTTGGGCGCAGACAGTCAGCTTGCGTTCCAAAGCTGGTCGGACGGCGGGGAGCGCTCGCACTGGGCAACGTTTCCAGCGCCGGATACCCTTTGGGCAAACTACCTTTGGCTTTTCCGCTGCGCTGTGGTACAGGATCCCATCGATGCGCCCGGCTGGGTCGCCTTAGATGCCGACACCGCCGAGGACTCCGCAAGCGCTTGGATATACGCCGACTCCTTCTTCCTCGTCGATGCCGCCGACACCGCGTTTGACTTCGAGGGCATGACGACCTGGGTTTTCAGCGGCTTCTCGGACGGTTTCGACACCGCGCACGCGGTGGGTCCGGTGGCTGAGCCGGTGAAGCTTTACGCAAACTACCTTGCCGAAGAGATGTTCATCAACATAGCCGTCGCGGGCAGCGTTTGGATCGTTGGCGATACGGCGTGTGCGGGCGACACTCTCGTCTCCGAAAGCGGTGAGGAGTTTGTGGTTCTCAACCTGGGCAACGCGCCTGTGGACATTGGGATAAGGTTTGTCCGTGCGTCGGATACGCTGTGGCAGCCCGACACGGTCCAGTGGTGTTCGAGGTTCGTTTTGCGCGCAAGGTTCGACGACGCGCCACCTTCCGTCTTTGACCCCATCTGTGACCTTGTCGACACCGCTTTTGTGTGGTCCGATTCGCTGCGCTTTGGACCGTTGGGCTGGAACGTCTCGCCGCAGGATAGCGTTAGGTTGTGGCTTTGGCTCGCTCTGCCGATATACTACACCGGCGGCGGCGAGCGATGGCTGCAGCTTGGCATCGAGGGGCGTATAAGCATCCCGTAGCTACCTGAGCAGGAACACCCTCTCCACAGCGCAGGTACCTCCCGCAGAGGCGCGGATGAAGTATATGCCGCTTTCGAATCCCGTCATATCGATGGTGAGCGTGTGTGTTCCCGCTTCGTACGACCCTCCCGCCAGCGGCACAGCAACAACGCGCCCCAGAATGTCGACTATCTCCACCCTGACCTGCGCCCTCTGCGGCAGGGCAAGCTGCAGTGTCGTCCTCTCGTTGAACGGATCTGGGTAGTTTGGCGAAAGGGCAAGCTCTTTGGGCTTGGCGACGTCCTCGCCTTCGATTCCCACCGATGGGTCGTAGATTGTGCGCAGCGCCCAGCAGTCCCACTCGAAGGATGGACCCGTCACCGGATCGCTTGAGAAGTTCACAAACGGCGTTACGGACAGGCGGCGCCCAAAGCCCGTCATATCGCCCAGGTGGACGATGTATTCGCCGGGCTCTTCTATGTACAGCCTGTGGTATGGGAATTCGGCGCCTTCGACCGAAATGCTCAGCGTGCCCGGAACGAACACGGCGGAGGCAACGAACCATAACTCGGTGTCGCGCCAGAAGTCGTTCGTTCCCATCTCGCCGAATGCGACGTCAAGCACGGCTGTGCCTCCGCCGCGGGGACATATGACGGCTGGCATCTGCTCCAGCGAAAAACCCTCAAGACCCGCGTTGTCCACAAACCAGTAGTCGGCTATTATGTCGTGGTTGAACTCGTCCGCGCTTCCGTTGCGCCAGCCAAAGGAGGCGTTGGCGTAGGCGTAGTAGTTCGATGGGCTTTCGGGGAAGAGGTGTTCGCGGCGGGTTATAACCTCGATCGTAAAACCCCCGTAGTGGTCGTCGCAGTGGATTTTGTAGACCCCCATTCTGTCTGGTGGCGCGTTGAGCACCCTGCGGTCGTTGCCCTCGCTGAAGCCGTGTGAGCCCCGGTTGTTCCAGTTCCAGATCTTTCGCCTCACCCACTTGTGCGGCGGCGGCGACGATGCCGTATCCTCCCAAACCGTTATGTTGCCGCAGTTGAGCCTGTTGCGCGCGCTGTCGGGAAAACTCACCTCTATCTGATCCCCCGGCGGAACGACGACCAAAAGAGTCTCGCAGTATGAGCTTAACACCTTCTTTTTGAACGTTACGCCGCTTTGGGTGTATGCCTCCATCTCCTTGGTGCTGTCGGCGACGAGCGAGTCGATTTTGGCGCGGTAGTATGCTCTGTTTGCCGCGGTGTTTTGGTCCCAGTACCAGCTTCCGTGGTAGGAGACGCTGCAGACGGCGCTTGTGCCCGCGTTCATGCACTCAAGCATTGCGCGATACCACTCGAGTATGTCGTGCTTCTTTTCGATGAAGTCCAAAAGCTTTTCCCGATACGACCTGAGCGCTTCGGCTACGGCTTTGTCGTATGGGGTTCCCGACTCAAGTGCAGTTATCTTCGCGTGCAGGAACCTGTCCCACGGGTGTTTGTTTTGGGCGTATGCCGGAACGCGGCGACCCGCGTTGGCGTTGCCACGCACAACCGTCCTCCCCTTCAGGCGCAGACCCCTGGCGATGACAGTCGCCGTCGAACCGCCGTAACACTCCACAAACTCGTCCTCGATTAGGAGGGGGACTGTGTCGGAGGATGAGTCGATGATCATCTGCTGGAGCGCCAGAAGCGTTTCGGGGTGAAGCCAAACCCTGCGCTGCACGAGATCGTCCCAGACGAAGATGCTGCCGTCTTTCCCCCCGTGTTCGTCGAAAAGCTTTTGGACCTTTGCGGGCTTGCCGGCGCGGTGGCATTCCGCAACTTTGTGTGCTATCTGCTGGTGCGCCTGCCTTATGTGGCTGGGATCGCAGGGCAGGAGAGCCGCTGAGGAAAGGCTGTCCGGCTCGCGGGATGTCCCGTCCCAGCCGTAGAGGGCGTAGATGTTGCTGGCGCAGTACCCGTCGGCAAGCTTGTGGCGGTACATCATAAGCAGTTTCTTCCAGTGCCTCATCTTTTCGCCGCCGCTTACGATGATTGCGAACTTGCACGAGTCGCAGCCGATTTTGCCCTCTCCCGTGCCACGCCTAAGGGACGTCGTCTCGACGTCGCATATGCCCGGCAGGATGAGCCTGTACGAAAGCACTACAAGCAGCGCGAGGGTGTCGCCGGCATCGAGCGTTTCGTCGAAGGCAACCACAGCCTCAAGCTCCACAAAGCCGCCGCACTCAGCCTCGCCCGTGGGGATAACTCCCAAAAGCTTTGCCTTTGTGTGCGGGGGCATCGGCTCCTCGCGAAGCCAAAGCTGGTAGAGCGTCACAAGCATCGAGTCGTGTGCGGTGGTGAAGTCGCCCTTGATGCAGATTGTGTCGCCCAAAAGGGTTGGCAGGTTCTGGTAGAGCGTTGGGATGTCGATGCACTGTGCGCAGGCCACCCCAGCCAAAAGACCACAGAAGGCGCCGGCAACAACGATTCTTTGCAGCATCACACTCCTCCTTTTGTCCGCGCCGCGGGGCTTTTTCGCCTTCCCACACTTGCCGCACAAAAACGCGAAAGGCGATCCTCAGGCGGGAAGACCTCCACGGAGCGAACCGTTTTTAGTTTGCGATTTAATCATACCGAAAATTCTGCATCTTGTCAAATTGAAAATTAGCTTCACACCCGGCGTCGGTCGGAAGTCTTCAACTCCCTTGACCTTAGCGAAGCCGAAGGGTATAATATTTACTCGGGCTTGAAGGCAGGTGCTTTGATGAGGAAGTGGTGGTTTGTTTTTCCGTTTTTGTTTTCGGTTGTCTTTGGACTTCCGCCGGGACCTTCGGCTGAAATGCTTATACCCCCTCCCACCGAGCCGTGGGGAGGGTGTTCCCTTCAGGTGGTTAAGATCTGCATAGTCGACTCGACCGACGACGTCGACACCACGACGATACAGCTCAGGGTAAACGGCGTTTTGTACACCTGGCCCGATCCCCACCTTGAGTGGGTGGACGATTCTATCTTGGTTTTCACCCCGACCACCGCTTTCTCCAACGGCGAGACTGTGGATGTGGTTTTGGAGCAGGCGAGCGACGACGACGGCTACCCGCTTCAGGGTGCTCCCGTAAGCTGGCAGTTTTATATGGACTTTGATTTCCCGTTCTTCCTGCCCGAGACGAGGTATCCTCCGCCTGGGACGACCGTTTGCGCCGATGTTGGCAGCATCGCGGTGACGGTTATGGACACCACCTCGGGCATCCCATACGACGGGCTTTGTATGTGTTTCAACACATCCGCCTCGGGCTTCAGCTGTCCGTCCAACAGGTCGTCGGGGTGGTGTTGGGAGCCCGGCACCGACACGACGACCGGTTACGCCGACTCAAGCTTTTTCGTCCTGTGGGATGCGCTTGGCTTTGCCGATGAGGATTCGATCCAGGCTTGCCTTGCGAAGGCTATCGACAGGGTGGGCACAAAGCCCGACTACGCCGCCGACGTCTGCGGACCGCACTGGTTCGACACAACCGACGTGCAGCAGTGCTGGACGTTCGTGAAGGACTGCATCCGTCCCAGGGTCTACCTCATCTTCCCCGACGACGGCGATACGACGGCTTGCGACTCCATAGTGGTGGGGTTTGTCGACATCTCGGGGGTCGATACGACGTATGTGCAGATATCGGTCACAGGTGGGATGGCATTTATACACACTTCGCCCTACTTCAACGCCTCGCCCGACGGCGACACGGCTTACTACATCGCGCCCTTGCCCGAGGGCAACGTCACCGCGAGGATTCTGCGCACCAGGGACATGGCGGGGAACACTACGGGTCCGTCCTTTCCCGTGTGGGGTTTTTACGTTGACAAGTCGCCGCCTGAGGTTTCGTCGCCTCTGCCGCCCGACGGCGGCGTTGTGTCGACCTCAACGCCCAACATGTCCGCGGCGATAGCCGACGCGTACACCTCCGTCGACCCGAACTCCATCGTGTTCACCGTCGAGGGAATAAGCTATCCGTATTCTTCGCCAGCGGTGAGCTGGGACGGCAGCAGGGCGAGCTTTTCGTGCTCCGCGGCTGGATTGTCGTTCTCCGACGGCGATACTGTCGATGTTTGCATAAGCGCGGTCTGCGATGTCGTACCTGCCGGCAGATGCGGACCAAACTGCATAGACACCCCGTTTTGCTGGAGCTTCGTCGTCGACCAGGGGGGACCCTCTGCCGAGCTTGTGATGCCGCCCGACGGAGCGTACACCGCATGCCCCGACCAGGAGATCATAATCCACCTCTGGGACCTAAGCGGCGTCGATTCGCTTTCGGTGGTGATGACCGTGGAGGGCGTGACGTACGACTCGATGGAGAACATGACCTACCGCAACGATACCCTCGTCTTCTCGCCTCCTGCGCCCTTTGCGGACGGTCAGGAGGTGAGCTGGACGCTTGATGATGCCGCCGACATTTTGGGCAACCACATCGATTCGACCCTCTCCGGGCACTTCTACGTTGACCTTTCGCCCCCCTCCGTCGTTGCGATAGACCCGCCCAGGTGGACGCGGTTCGGTCCTTCGCTTTTGGTGGTTGAGTGGACGCTTTTGGACGGGGGTGCGGGCGTCGACCCTGCGACCGCTGTCGTCACCGTCCAGGGGCATAGCTACCCCTACCCGTCGGGGTTCTCGTGGGATGGGTCGCACCTCACCTTCGACCTTACCGCGACGGGGCTTTCCTTCTCCGACGGCGAGACCGTTGCCGTCTGCCTCCACGTGGGAGATGCGATCCCGCCCGAGCTCTGCGGTCCCAACTACAGCGATACCTGCACCTACTTTATTGCTGATCTTGCCGGACCTGTGGCGGATATGGTTTATCCGCCCCATGGTGCTGTGACGGCGTGCGCGGACGGTGAGATAAGGATAGTGACCTTTGATCTCTCGGGTGTTGACCACTCCTCCCTTTCGCTTTCGGTGAACGGCGCTTTTTACGGCACTGGCTCGCCCGAGGTCTCGTGGGCGCTTGATACCATCGTCTTTTCGCCATCAACGCCCTTTGCCCACGGGGATACCGTTTCGGTCGAGCTTTTGGCGCTTTCCGACACACTCGGCAACGGCTTGGCAGCGCCGTACCTCTGGTGGTTCGTCGTCGACACGGAGGCACCCGTCCTTACGGGCTATTCCCCGCCCCACGACGGCGAGGTATCGAGCACCGCGCCCGTTGTGAGGATGTGGCTGGAGGACGAGCCCGCCGGCGTCGACACAACGAGTGTGGTCATAAGGATCGAGGGGACGGAGTACCACATAGGCGACCCCGGGTGCAGCTGGTCGGGTGGTCAGGTCGTTTTCGATTGCTCCGCCGCTGGGCTCTCCTTCTCCGACGGCGACACCGTCGATGTGTGCTTCGTAGCTGCAGCCGACCTCGTTGCCGAAAGCCTCTGCGGACCCAACTCCACTAACCCGGATTCGTGCTGGTTCTTCAGGATAGATCTCTCGGGACCCTCGGCGGATCTACTTCTGCCGCTTGATGGCTCGTATACCTCGTGCCCGAACCAGGAGGTCTGGGTTTACATCTACGACGACCAGGGGATATTGCCCGAAAGCACCGCCATCCGCGTAGGCGACGACACCCTTTGGGCATACGCCGGGGACATAACCGTTCGCAACGACACCGCCTTCTACACCCCCGCAACGCCTTTCTCCGACGGTGAGGTCGTCGTCGTTCAGGTTGTTCACGCCACCGACTCGCTGGGCAACACCACGACGGGCGGGGATATCTGGAGCTTTACCGTCGATCTTTCCCCACCGGTTTGGTACAACACCGACCCGCCGCCGGGAAGCTTTATATCTGATCCGGCGCCTTTGGTTTCGCTTTGGTTTGTCGATTCGGTTTCGGGCGTCGACCCGACGACCTTTGCGATAACGGTTGAGGGGACACCTTACGTCGGCATGCTGCCCGGCGTTTTGTGGATCGACCCGCAGTTCCAGATCGATTTTGGGATGCTTGGCTACACGTACTCCGACGGTGACACCGTTGACTTCTGCTTCAACCAGATAGGTGATCTTTCCGGCTACTGCGGGGCGAACTTCATCTCCCCCGACAGCTGCTGGCGGTACTTCGTGGACCTCTCCGGACCCACGGCTTCGATGGTTTATCCCCCCCAGGGGGCTTTCTTCGCCTGCGAGGAGGGGACGATAAAGGTGGTCCTTTCCGACAACTTCGGCGTTGCGGATTCCACCGTGAGGCTTTCGGTCGACGGGGTCGTCTACTCGCCCGATGATCCGGAGCTTTGGGTTTCGGGCGATACGGTGTACTTTGCGCCTCCGTGGGGTTTCAGCGACGGCGACACCGTCGATGTCGAGGTCGTTTCGGCGCAGGACCTTGCCGGCAACGACATCTCCTCCGACGGTCCTTGGTGGTTCGTTGTTGACTTAAGCGGTCCCGTTGTGGTCGATGTTTCTCCGCCGTACGGCGCCGGTTATTTCCGACCCTGCGCCTGTGATTTCGGCGGTCGTGGTCGACTCCGGCGCCGGCGTCGACAGTTCGGCTGTGTTCGTTTGGGTGGGCGACACGCTCGTTGGCGCGGGCGTGGAGTTTGATCCGTCAACCGGAACGATCACGTTCGATGCCGCGGCGGCGGGGCTATCCTTTGAGTCGGGCGAAACGCTTGCGATATGCTTTGCGGCAAACGACTCCGTACCAGCTCAGTTCTGCGGTCCAAACGAGGGGGATTCGGTTTGCGTAAGCTATGTGTTCGACCTCGCAGGACCCACGGCGGAGGTCGTCGAGCCCGCGCCGGCAAGCTTTTCCGCGTGCCACGACCAGAACATACTGATACGCCTCACGGATGACCTCGGCGTATCCCGAAGCTCTATTCACCTCAGGGTGAACGGTGTCGAATACACACTCTCCGACTCGAACCTGTCGTACGTTGGGGATACGCTTTTGGTCTTCTATCCCCCCGGCGCTTTGCCGGAGGGAGAGATCAACGTGGTTCTTTGGGGCGTTGTGGACGGTGCGGGCAACCCGATGGCGGGGGATTCCCTTGCCTTCTCCTTCTTCACCGACTACTCGCCGCCTTATGTTGTGTCGGTTTCTCCGTCGGGCGGTTCTGTTGTTTCCGACACGGCGCCGAGCATATCGATAGGTCTTTCCGACGACGGCAGCGGCGTTGCTGACTCATCCATCGTTGTGAGCCTAAACGGCGTTGGTTTGACCCTGGCGGACGGCTGCGTCGCTTGGGACGGCTCTGTGGTGACAGTCGAACCTTCGGGTTGCGGCATAGCCTTCTCCGACGGCGACACCGTGGAGGTCTGCGTTCGCGCCGCCGACAAGCCCGACTACTGCCCGCCAAACTCCATGCCCGACACGTGCTGGCTGCTGTATAT
This sequence comes from uncultured bacterium, assembly GCA_965552135.1. Lineage (GTDB taxonomy): Bacteria > UBP14 > UBA6098 > B30-G16 > B30-G16 > CBEVQY01. Next base: position 86,099 of record CBEVQY010000004.1, read on the forward strand.
ATCCTCCTCAGGTCCCGTTGTGCAGATCGTGCTTCCGCTCGACGGCTGGGTGACCGCGTGCGCTGATCAGGAGATCCTGCTTGCCATCACCGACGGCAACGGCGTTGATCCGGGCTCGATCCAGCTTTCGGTCGACGGCGTCGTCTACACCACAGGCGACGCAGAGCTTGTATATCACGACGATACCCTGAGGTTCTCGCCCTCCTCCCCCTGGTCGGACGGCGACACAGTCGACGTTGTCCTGCTTTCGGCGGACGACGTTTTGGGCACCCCCAGTCCCGACCTGCCGCTTTCGTGGAGCTTTGTTGTCGACCTTTCGCCGCCTTATGTCGTTTCCGTCGAGCCGCCGCCCACAGCCGGGTTCTCCGTCCCCGATACTACGATCAAAGTCATTCTGCGCGACGAGCTTGCGGGCGTAAACCCGTTCAGCATAAACCTCCAGCTTGGGTCGCACGCCTACCCTTACCCCTCGGGCGATATGGACTATTATGCGGATACGCTTTCGTTTTCCCTTTCGGGGATGGGCTACACCCCCTTAGACGGCGAGAGCCTGCTTGTTTGCGTTTGGGCGTCGGATGCGCCTCAGCTTTGCGCCCCCAACACGATGGACCCCTACTGTTTCAGATATTACTTCGACTACCGCGGTCCGCAGGTGAATCTGTTTTTCCCGCCCGAGTCGCTTTACGTGAGCTGCTGGGATACGACGATCATCTGGACGGTTTGGGATCCCGCTGGTGTCGATAGTGCGAGCATCGAGGTTGGCGTTGGCGGCGGAACGTGTGACCTTACATCTCCCCTGCTGCGCTTCGAGGAGCCGTATCTTGTCTTCCGGTCCGACACGGGCTACGTTGAGGGCGAGTTGTTCGAGGTTGAGGTTTTAAGCGTAAGCGATGGCGTTGGCAACGTGGAGGGTCCTTTTGCTTGGTGGGTTGGTTTCGACACGACCGCGCCGCAGATAAGTGATCCCTACCCTCCCGACGGGGGCGTTTGCACGACGCCTTCGCCTGTGCTTTCGGTCGCGATAACCGACAACGCTGCGGGCGTGTTCCCGGCCTATGCGGTTATGGTCGTAGACGGCGCCGAAAGCCTTGCGTACTATGAGGGCGAGCTTTCCTGGGATGGCAGCAGGCTTTCGGCAGACCTTGCCGCTTTGGGGGTGGCGCTTTCGGGCGGCGATACGGTAGAGGTGTGCGTCTTCGACGTTTTCGACTCTACCGCCGCCTGCGCGCCAAACCGAGCCGATGATTTCTGCTGGTCCTTCCGGGTCGACGTCGGTGGTCCGGTCGCCGAGCTTGTGACGCCGCCAAATGGCGTTGTGACCTCGTGCGCCCAGGAAACCATCGTGATCACCTTCCACGACGAGGAGGGCGTCGACTGGACCCTCACGCGCATCATGGTCGACGGGACGGAATACTGGGCCACGTCGCCGCAGGTAACCCTCATCGACGACTCGACACTCTCGTTTGTGCCCTCGGCGCCGTTCCCGGATGGTGATACCGTGGAGTTCTATGTCGTTCAGTCGTCCGACACGTTGGGGCATATCGTGACCTCCTACCCCCACTGGAGCTTTGTGGTTGATGTTTCGCCCCCACGCGTAGTTTGGGTGAGCGCTCCTGAGGGCGGTGCGCTCCCGCTTGTGTGGCGCTGCGCCCTCATCGACTCCGTTGCGGGTGTCGATACCGCAAGCGTCGTCGTCAGCGTCGACGGGATGCCCGCGCCCATAAGCTTCTCCGGCGACACCGTCATCGCCGACCTTACGGGCTTTGCCTTCTCCGACGGCGAGACGGTGATGGTTTGCGTTTCCGCCGCGGACCTCGTGAACTGGTGCCCGCCCAACGAAATGGAGCGTTGCTTCGACTACTTTGTTGATCTTGCGCCACCTCGGGCTTTGCTTCTGTGGCCCCCGGTTGGTGCAACAAGCGCGTGCAGTGATCAGAGAGTGGCGTGGCTTCTCTCCGATGCGGCGGGGGTTGACGAGGGCACGATATCGCTCGAGTTTGAGGGCGAGACTCTGGGCGTTTCTGATCCGCGCGTGAGCTTTGAGGGCGATACCCTCATCTTTACCCCTGGCGCCCTCAGTGACGGCGACACGGTGCGGGTCGTCCTGCTTAGCGCCGCCGATGAGGTGGGCAACGAGGCGTTCTTCGGCGATGTCGCCTGGTTCGTCGTCGACCTCTCGCCGCCTTACCTCGGCGCAACCACGCCGACCGATGGTGCGGTCGTCTCCGACCCCGAGCCTGTGATCATGCTCGAACTTGTAGATGATATCTCGGGGGTCGACGGGGGAAGCATCGTGGCGACCTTAAACGGCGACACCGTTTCTTTCTACTGGGACGGCTCTGCTGTGCGGATCTTCTGCGACTCCCTTGGCATATCCTTCGCCGATGGCGAGACCGTGACGGTCTGCGTCTCCGCTTGGGATTCGCCTGACCTTTGTCCGCCGAACGTGATGCCCGAAACCTGTATAACGTTCTACGTGAGTTTGTCGGGTCCTGCGGTTCGTGTGATCCTGCCCCTGCCGGAAAGCTTTGTGGCGTGTGGTGAGGGCGAACAATTTGTCGCCCTCACGATAACTGATCCCGACGGCGTCGATGAGGGCAGTATCGAGTTCGTCGTGGACGGCGACACCCTCACTCTGGGCTCAGCCGCCCTCGATTTCGTCTCGGATACCCTCATCTACACCCCCGCTGTTCCCTGGTCGGACGGGGATACGGTGAGCTGCGCCCTCATTGCAGTGAGCGACCTTCTCGGGAACGGCTTGGCTGCGCCTGTGGAGTGGAGCTTTTTCGTCGACCTTTCGCCGCCGCGGTTCCTCACGCCCGACCCGCCTCACGGAAGCACGGTGTCGGATCTCTCCGGTGGCATCTCGGTGGATGTTGTGGACGATCTTAGCGGTGTTTGCGATTCGTCGCTTGTGCTGTGGCTCTCCAGCGGCGATACGTTCGACCTGACGTCCGGGCTTGTGTGGGACGGCGTGAGGGCGCTCGTTCCCGACTCGCTTTTGCCCGCCTTGGGCGGTTCTGTTGAGGTCTGCGTTTCCGCCGCTGATCTGCCCGACTACTGCGAAGCCAACTCCGACACTTTCTGCTGGTCGTTTGTCGTTGCGGGCGAGGGTCCCGCGGCTGCTGCGGTAAGCCCGCTTCCCGGGCAGATCATCTCCTGCCGCGCCGATGAGCAGAGGCTTGTGCTCTACCTCCACGACCCCGACGGCGTCGATGAGGGCAGCATCGAGCTTCTGGTTGGTGGTGCGCCGGTCGCCTTCGCTTATTCTGCGGACACCCTGGTTCATATTCCCGCGTCGCCGTGGGGTGATGGCGACACCGTTTTCGTGACGCTTACCGCCGCCGACGTTTACGGCAACGCGATGTCGTCGCCGCTTGAGTTCTGGTTTGTCGTGGACACGATGCCTCCGGTTGCTTTCGGCGAGGAGCCGCCTTCGGGGGCGACCGCAGGCTCGCCGTCGCCCGTGGTCTCCGTCGTCATCGTCGACTCCATCGCCGGCGTCGACACGGCTTCGATCGCCCTCGTGGTGAACGGAGACACCCTCACTCTCGATTCCACCGGCGTCTCGTATGAGGGCGACACCCTCATTCTCGATTGCTCCGCCGCTGGCATTTCCTTCGAGCTCGGCGAGACGGTCTACGTGTGCGTGGTTGCCTCTGACCTGGCGCAGCTTTGCGGCGAAAACGAAATGCCGCCGTTGTGCTGGTGGTTCACCGTTCCCAGCTGCCTTGTTGCTGCTGCGCTCTTCCCGCCCGCTGGGGTAGTTACGTCCTGCGCCGACCAGGGCGTCGATTTCGTCGTTGAGGGCGCCGCCATCGATTCCGCCATCATCTTGGTATCCGGCGATACCGCATCGCCCTCAGAGGTGATTCTGCACGGGGATACGATTTCGTTCCGTCCGTTGGCGCCCTTCGCAAGTGGTGAGAGCGTTTCGGTGGTTCTCGCCTTCGCCGCCGATACGGCTGGCTTGCCGATCTGCGGCGCAGTTGCGGTGGATTTCGTCGTCGACCTTGCGCCCCCCGTGGCTGAGGTCGTTGCGCCCGCGCCGGGCAGCACGATCCCGTCGCCTGCGCCGATCGTATCGGTGTGGCTTTTCGACTCCATCGCCGGCGTCGACACGGCTTCGATCGCCCTCGTGGTGAACGGTGACACCCTCACACTCGACTCTGTCGGCGTCTCGTATGAGGGCGACACCCTCACACTCGACTGCTCCGTTGCGGGGATATCGTTTTCGTCGGGTGAGGTGGTTTCGGTGTGTGTGCTTGCGGCGGACGCGGCGCAGATCTGCCCGCCCAATGAGATGTCCCCTCTGTGCTGGAGCTTCACCGTCTCATTTGAAGGACCTGTGGCGGAGCTTCTCTTCCCGTTTGTGGGGGCTTATGTTGCGTGCGAGGACACGGCGCTTCGCATACTCCTTTCCGATCCCGATGGGGTTGATGAGGGCAGCATCGTCCTTGACGTTGGGGGCGTGCCCTACACTTTGGACTCTGCCGCCCTCAACTATGAGGGCGATACACTGCACTTCGCCCTCACTGCATTCGGCGACGGCGACACCGTGTCGTTTACGCTCCTGAGCGCTTCGGACCTTTTGGGGAATCCGCTTTCCGCGCCGCTTTCGGGTTGGTTCATCCTCGATTTCGCGCCGCCTGCGATCCTTTCGTGGGGACCTTCGTCTGTGGTTGGTCCGTCGCCGCTTCTGTGGTTCGTCGTCGTCGACTCCGGCGCGGGGCTGGATCTGTCGGCGCTGGCTGTGGGAACGGATGCGCTCTGGCTCGACACAACCTCCTCCGCTGTCTGGCTTGAGGGCGACACCCTCTTTTTCGACTGCGCTGCTGCAGGCGTTGCCTTCGACGTGGGTGATACCACAGTTTGCCTGCACGCCGAGGATATCCCCGACTTCTGCCCGCCCAACGTCTTGGACACGTGCGTTGTGCTCGAGGTTTTGCCGGGCGGCGGTGGACCGACCGCGGAGCTTGTCTCGCCGCCCGATGGCGCCACGATCTCGTGCGACGGCGGGATGATAGAGTTCGTCCTTGAGGACCCCGACGGGCTTTTGACCGATTCGCTTGGGGTAGCCTTCGGCGATACGTTGAGGCTCGTGTGGTCCGATGCGCCCCCGGGGCTTGATGTCTCCGGCGATACGGTTCGGTTCAACCTGCCCGGTGCGTTCGAAAGCGGCGATACTGTGCGTTTCTCGCCGCTTGGGTGCGATGTCTACTTTAATCCTGTTGCGCCGTATTCGTGGAGCTTCGTCGTCGACCTCGAGCCGCCCTCATCCGAATTCCTGGCGCCTGCTTCACCCTCATTCGATTCCCTCGCCCCCGTGGTGATGAGGGTTTGGGACGAGATTGCGGGCGTTTGCGTTGATTCGTTGCGGGTGGGCGTTGAGACTCCGCGCTTTGTGCGCTTTTTGGGCGTCGATTCCGCCGGCGTTTATTGGGACGGCGAGACGCTTTCGGTCGTTCCCGACGAGGTCAACGGCGGCGCGCCCTGGACGCCTGAGGACGACTCGACCCTGCTTTTCTTCCACGAGCGCGAGACGGTTTTCGTGTATCTTTCCGCCTGCGACGGCGCCGAGCTCTGCGGTGCCAACTGCGCCGTCGACACATTCGCCTTCTGGACCGCCGACGACGACACCATGCCGCCTCGGGCATCGGTTGAGGTTTTCGAGTTCGCCGCGGGCGAAACGGTGGATGTGTCCATTCCCGTCTTCGACGAGTCGGGTCTTGGCGACTGCTGCTGGGCTGTAGCAGGCGGCGAAACGATATCGGTGAGCGTTTTGGGTTCGGGCGACAGCTTCATCGTTTCCTTCGGTGGGTTTGTGGCGCCGCGCGTTGGCGAAACGCTTTGGGTTGAGCTGCACCTGTGCGACGCTGACTTCGACTTCAACGACACCGCCGACGTGGCGGAGACAACCTACGCGATTCCCATCGTCTCTGTTTCGGGTGAGGGTCCTTCGGTTGTCTTCGTCTTCCCGCAGGACGGCGACTACACCTCTTGCGCCGATGGTCCCGTCGTAGCGTTGCTTTCCGACCCCGATGGTGTCGATACTGCGGGGGTCGTTTTCGTCGCGGCGGGGGAGACGCTGCGGGTTGAGTGGCGTGGCGACAGCGCCTACCTCTCGCCTCCCGAGGGCTGGGCGGACGGCGAAACGGTGACCGTCGTCCTTGCGCACGCAGCCGATGCGCTCGGTAATCCCGCGCAGCCCGAGTCGGTGAGCTTCGTCGTAGATCTCTTGCCGCCGAATCTCGCGCTTGTCTCCCCGCCCCAGGGGATCGTGGACCCAAGCGATGTGATTCGCTTCGCCGCAAGCGATGAGCTTTCGGGCGTCGGCTCGGTGATCGCGATATCGGGCGGGGATACCTTTGCCCTCGATGTGGGCGAGCCATCGGTAGCCGTCGGCGAGCTCGGCGAGCCCGGCGAGACCCTTTGGGTTTCGGTGATCGCGTGCGACAGGGCGCTCTACTGCGGCGCGAACTGCGCATTGGATTCGTTCTGGTTCGTTGCGGCGCCGCAGACGCCGTGCGATGCATACCCGATACCGTTCACACCCAACGGCGACGGCGTAAACGACCGCGTGTACTTCGACTTCCCCGAGATGGCGAAATTCGGCGCGACCGTGACCATCCTGACGCCCGAGGGCGCCGTGGTGAGGACCCTCGAGCTTCCCGCGGCGCTTCCCGAAACACGAGCCTTCTGGGACGGCACGCGCGACGACGGAACACCAGCACCGCAGGGAATCTACGTCTACATCGTGTCGCGCGGGGGAGAGGTCCTGTGCAAGGGCACGATAGCGCTTGTGAGGTAGGGGGTTGTGCCTGCGGTGCTCCTCGGTCGGTGAGGCGCTGCTTCCCCAACGGCGGCGGGCGCAAAGCCAAACTCCGTTAAGTCAACTTTGTCGGGCGAGGTTGCCTTCGGCGGCTTGCTCGCCGGCAGTCGAAGCCTTCGGCGGGCTCACTTCCAGGCGACGTCAGCGAAGCGCTCGTCATAGCGGAGATCGCGGTTTATGAGGTCGTCGACGGTTATCTCCGTCCCCAGCGCCTTCGAGTAGAACGCCGCTATCTTGCGGAGCTCCCCTAGGACGGGCTCGCCGTCCCGCTCCCACCGCTGGAGTTTAAGCGCTGGGATCCCCGAGATGGTGGCGAGGTAGTCGAAGTCGAGGTTTCTGCCCCGCTTCTTGCAGAGCGCCTTGCGCAGAATGCGCAGGTTCCTGTTGAAGTAAGCTGCCATTACTCCTCGATCTCCCAGCCGTCGACTATCGCCACGATAAACGACCTGACGGGTGCTTTCTTGTCGCCTATCAGGTCTCTTGCCGCGCTGCCCTCCTGCGACACGAGGACAATGTCGCCGACGCCGGCGTCGACGAAGTCGATGGCGACGAACGCCTGACTGTACTCGCTTCGCGAAACCGGATGGATAGGCTTCACCACGAAAAGCTTCTGCCCGCGATACGCCTCGTGCTTAACTGTCGACACCACGGGCGACTTTACGACGGCGATGAGCATAAAAAACTTATAAGGCTTTCCGGGGCTTTGGTCAAGCGCTACATATCGGGCTCAGCTTCCTCGTCGGTTGTGGTCTTCGTCTGGGGCGGCGTCTTCTTTGGCTTCTTCTTTTGCTTGATCTTGGGCTTTTGCGGCACGTGCTCGACCCTGAAGTTTGCGGCGCGCTTCAGCAGGTGACCCATCTCGCCCGTCAGGATCTCCTCGGGGACCGGCTTGTTATCGGCGAGGCGCGCAACGACTATGTAGTCGAAGCTTACGTCGAGGTTTCCCGTCTTGCGCACCACAAACCCGCTTGGGGATTTTTCGGTAACCGCCCAGTTGCCGTCGGGAAGCTGCGTTGGCGTAACGGTGACGGTGATGGGCGCGCTTGGGTCGATGAGCTTCTGGAGCGTGCTGTCGAACTCGACGGTGGCAACGCCGCCGACGAACCGACCGCTGCCTGTGATCACTATGCTTTTGTCCTCCGATACGACCGCATACGCAAGCTTTGCGTCTCCGCTGTCGGGACGGAGGACGGTCGCATAGCTCCCCTCCGTAAGCGCGTTCTCGAGGAAGTAGGCGGAGACATTGTTCTTCGAGTGTGCGAGGACCCCGATGGCGTCTGCTGACGCAATCGCACCAAACTGCCTTCCCTTAAGCCTTGCCGCGGATGCAGCCTTTGCCATAATCCCCGTGCCCGTCGAGACGCCGCCTGAGAAGATCTCCGAAAGGCTTGGCGCCAAATCCTCGCTGCGCAGGAGCCCATAATCAAGATCACCGCCGAAACCACATACGCCAACAGCTGTACCCTCGCCTATCACCCCTACTCCGCCTTTTTCGTCGTATGCTCCGCCGCTTCCCCAGCTCTCCCAGCCGTAACCGTATGCGCCAGCGCCCCAATAGTAGTACGTATCGCCGCTCCACCAGTCGCGGTCGATCTCCATATATCCGCTGGAGGAGCCGTAGGTTCCGTCTATACCTTTGCTGTCGCTGCCTCCGTTGGCGCAATAAGCATGGACACCATCGCCATCGCTGCTGCTTGTTTTATATACATAGACACCATCGCCATCGCCGTTGTGGTAGACGTAAACCCCATCGCCGATGCTGTTGCTTGTGAGGTAGATATAAGCTCCATCTCCGTCGCCGTTGTTGTAGACATACAGTCCATCTGCCGAGCTGCTCGAGTTCGATATACCCGCATAAATTGCGGCGCTGCCGCTGCTGCCGGTTATGGTGAAGTATCCTCCGTAGTAACCGCCGGTCGCACGGACGCCATAGCCCCAGTTGTTGGCGGTGTATCCGTTGAAGTATCCTGCGACGACGTCGTAGGAGCCGCTTCCGACCCAGTCGACGTATATTCCCCTTGCGTTGCTCGATGCGCCGCTGAAGGTGACCTTAACGCCACCGTTTGAGGAGGACGTTCCCGTGTAGTTGTCGACGAAAAGCCCGACCTTGCTTCCGGGGACGACGTGGACCTTCGCGCTGGGGCTTGTTGTGCCAACGCCTACGTCGCCGTCGGATTGAACTATGAACTTCGTGGATGTGCCGATGTTGTTGTGGATGACGAAGTCGCCGCCGTCGGTCTGGATGTAGAGGGGTGCCACGGAGGTTCCACTCCCTTTCGATTGGATCTCGTTGTCGTCGAGGGCGAGGTGCTGACCCGAGGCGTTGCCTATGATGACGTAGCCCGTGTTCGCTGTGCCGCCGACGACGTCGCTGCCGCCTCTCACGTGCAGCTTCACCGCAGGGCTTGTGGTGTTTATGCCCACCTTGCCGCCGCTTGAGGGGAAGAAGATGACGTTCCCCGTTCCCGTGTAGAACGTTATGTCACGGTTGCCGTAGGTGTAGATGGAGAAGTCGTCGCCGTTGCCGTAGGTTGCGGAGTTATTGTTCCACATAAACCCTGCCCAGTATGTGCTGGGGTCGCCGAAGCGTATGAACCTGTAAGGTGAGCCCGAACCAAGGCCGGGGAAGAGATAAGCCATCCTGCCTGTGCCGCTTATCCAGAAGTCTGCAGATTGGGCTGAGCTGTATTGGTTCTGGATGTAGTCGCCGTCGCCTGCGGGGATGTTGCTCGTCCAGTATATATCGCCCGAGCCGTCGGTGGCAAGGAGCTGCCCGGAGGAACCAAAGCCCGAGCCGTCGTCTATCCCGCCCGTGATCTTAACGCTTCCCGAGACGTCGAGCTTCCGCGAAGGGCTTGTTGTGCCCACGCCCACGTTGCCGTTCACGTAGAGATCGCTTGAGATGTAGGTCTTGCCTGAGACCTCGAGCTTGGCGCCAGCGGTGGCGGAGTAGCTATCGCCAACGCCGGTTTTGCCTATCACCGTCGTGCCGTCCATGAAGACGACGAACCTACTATCGCTCGAGGCAGCGCCAGAACCCCACGCAGGGTTGTTCACCGCCGTGCCGTCGCTGTTGCCCCTGACCTCTATCGCTATGTCGTCCGTGCCGTCGGCGTCGCCGGCTATAAGAAGCGCCGCAGGCATGTCGGGGTCATTTATCATCCTCGAGATGATTATCCCGTAGTAGTCGGCGGGGTTGCTTATGTAGAGTCTGCCGCTTGTTCCGCCGATCGCGGCGGTTGCATCGGCGCCGAAAACGGCGTTCCCAACGACCGCAAGCTTCTCGTCGGGGCTTGTCGTGCCTATACCAACTCGCCCACCCGTGGTTACGTGCATCAGGTTGTTTATGTGGGTGTTTGTGGCGTTGTCGTTGTTCAGGTAAAGGTCTATACCGATGGTTTGGATTTCGTTTGGGTCGATGTGGAGTCCCTGAGTGCCGCCCGCATTCAGCACCTGGAGCACGCCCGAGCCAACCGACGTTGTGACGTCGCTGTCGGAGCGAAGCCTGACGTCCCCAACAACCTCGAGCCTCTCTGCGGGGCTTGTGGTGGCAATACCCACGTTGCCCGCGTTGTTCATCGTCATCACTGTGTTCCAGCTCACCGTGTTGCCCGCTGTGCCCGTCGTGGTCGTCG
>CBEVQY010000005.1:0-85390 GCA_965552135.1 uncultured bacterium
AAAAAGCTTGCCCTGATAGTTGACAAGCCGAGGAACAGCGAAAAGGAAAGAAACAACAACAAACAAAACCCCAACGACACAGACTCTACGCATCTTAACCCCCCTCCCACGATTTTTCACTCTTCACAAAGGACCTCCTTCTCAACGGGAGTCGCCTTCTCCCAAAGCGACTCAAACGCGGCGATCAAAACCGCAATCAACTGTTTGTTTTGAACAAGCAGCATAACAGGGTTTTCGAGATTCTCGACCAACGTAAGTAAAGCTGCGAAATCATCATATATCACCATTTCTATTGGAACGTCAGGCATGCACCTCATATCGCCCACACCCCAGATTCCGCGCATAAGCTGAATTATGTATGGAAACTCGAGTAACTCAGAATCCATAATAATCCGCGGCCTATAAAGCAGCTGCCCCTTCTCGACGGCATCGGCGACAGCGTCCTCAATTAACTCCACTCCTTCAATCGTCGGCGGTGGCATATCGGCCAAAATGCGCACCGTATCCCGAGCTCTCTTTTCAAGCTCGCTCATGACGGAGACCATCGTCCTGAGACCTTTGAGGACGAGGATCTTGGTCTCGTTTGTCAACTCCTCGGGAGGAGAGGTCACCATCTTCTCCGCCATCGAAACGACGCTTTCCACAATGGAGGACAGCGTGACTCTTTCCTGCTCGAGGTCCCTGAGGCGTTTGTTGAGTAGCTCGGTCAGCGCGGCGCGCGGTGGGAGCGCACGATAACGGTTAGGTTTCCCTGGCATATAACCAACAAGCCCGGCATCGACAAGGCGCTTCATCGCAGCGTACGCCGCGGTCCTACCAACCCCCGAAAGCTTCACACACTCCGAGATCGTGGCCTCGCCAAGCCGCAGCAAAGCAACATAAAGGCTTGCCTCAACCTCGCCGAAACCAAGGTCGATAAGGCAGCTCCGTATGATATCTTCCTTCGACATTTGATCCTCCAAACTTGTCATCCACACGCGAATAACAACTCTATACCGCACAAGTCTTCTGTCAAGTGAAAAAACATGTTCCGGGGAATCGCTTCACTTTGTCCTCTTCGGCGGACGCGAAAAAAAAGTGCTGCAGGGCATAGCACCTGCAGCACCCACAAAGGCACCCCCTTGGGATACTCAGCGCGTTTCCTTGTGTATGGTGTGCTTCCTGCAGCGAGGGCAGTATTTGCGAAGCTCGAGCCTGTCGGGCGTGTTCTGTTTGTTCTTCTCGGTTATGTAGTTTCGCGACTTACACTCGCTGCAGGCAAGGATGATGTGCTCCCTTTTGGACTTTGTCTTTTTCTTTTTTGCCATTTTACTCGACGATGTCGGTGACGACGCCGGCGCCTATCGTTTTGCCGCCCTCGCGGATGGCGAAGCGCAAACCCTTCTCCATCGCCACGGGCGCAATAAGCTCAACCTCAAGGTTCACGTTGTCGCCGGGCATTACCATCTCGACGCCTTCGGGGAGCTTGATCGTGCCCGTGACGTCTGTGGTCCTGAAGTAGAACTGCGGTCTGTAGCCGGAGAAGAACGGCTTGTGTCTGCCGCCCTCGTCCTTGGTGAGGACGTAGACTTCGGCTTTGAACTTGGTGTGCGGCGTTATCGTTCCCGGTGCGGCAAGAACCATCCCGCGCTCGACCTCGTTTTTCTCTATTCCGCGCAGGAGGACGCCGACGTTATCGCCCGCCTCGGCGTAGTCGAGCACCTTGCGGAACATCTCGAGGCTTGTGGCGACGGTTTTTCGAGTCTCGCGCAGACCAACGATCTCGACCTCATCGCCGGGCTTTATCCTGCCGCGCTCAACTCGACCCGTAACGACCGTGCCGCGACCGGTGATGGAGAAGACATCCTCTATGGGCATGAGGAACGGCTTGTCCACGTCGCGCTGGGGCGTGGGGATGTAGTTGTCGATCGCGTCCAGAAGCTCGAGGATGGGTTTGAACGCGGGGTCGTCGAGGGGAGCGTTTTCGTCAAGCCCCCTGTTCATCGCCTCGAGGGCGCTGCCGCGTATAACAGGGACCTCGTCGCCGGGGTAGCCGTACTTCGTCAAAAGCTCCCTCACCTCAAGCTCCACAAGATCAAGGAGCTCGGGGTCGTCGACCATATCGACTTTGTTGAGGAAGACGACCACAGCCGGCACGTTAACCTGGCGCGCCAGAAGGATGTGCTCTCGAGTTTGGGGCATAGGTCCGTCCGCGGCGGAGACGACGAGAATCGCGCCGTCCATCTGCGCCGCACCGGTTATCATGTTCTTGATGTAGTCGGCATGCCCCGGGCAGTCTATGTGTGCGTAGTGCCTCTTTTCGGTCTCGTACTCGACGTGCGCGGTGTTGATGGTGATTCCCCTTGCCTTCTCCTCAGGTGCGTTGTCGATCGAGTCGAAAGTCCTCACCTGAGCGAGCTTCTTGCGGGCAAGGACCATCGTTATCGCCGCCGTAAGCGTCGTCTTGCCGTGGTCGATGTGACCGATGGTGCCAACGTTCACGTGTGGCTTCGTCCTCTGGAACTTCTCCTTCGCCATCTCTCCTCCTTTGTGTTGTCAGTTTTCACCTCAGCCTAAAAACCTCTCGTAAATGAAGAAAAGCAGCCTGCCCAAAAGCCCCTTTCTCCAAACCGCATCGCCCCATCTGCTCTGCTCGGAGGCGGCGCGAAGCTTCTCCAAAACACCCTTCTCCCTCAAAACCTCCCTCGCGTGCCTGTCCCAGTACTCGCAAAACGCCTGAACCTTCTCAAGCTCGCCCCTGTCGAGCCAAACGCCGCAACCTCTGGGGCAGTGGTCGATCACTATGCCCGACGAGTATGAGTAGTTTATTTTTTGGCAAAGAGCGCCGCAGTTCGGGCACCTGATATCGGGCTCAAGCTTTCGTGTGTCGATGACCTTACGAGCCTCGTGCTCAACGGCCTCGAAGTACTCCCGCGGTATCTCCTCCTCGTGGCGCCTGACTATCTCCTTAAGCCCGTCGCCGGGGACCCACTGACCGTGCCCCTTGGAACACTCAAATATAAAAACGCCCTCGTACTCCCTTCTCTCAAGCGGTGCGCCACAGCGAGGGCAACTGTAAGTCATGACCAAAACCTCCTTGGAAAGCCCACTCCCGGACTTGAACCGGGGACCTCTTCCTTACCAAGGAAGTGCTCTACCGACTGAGCTAAGTGGGCTTACCTTCGCCCCTTTATCGTCAAAGCGGGAGACGGGAATCGAACCCGCAACCCTCGGCTTGGAAGGCCGATGCTCTAGCCATTTGAGCTACTCCCGCGAAAAATCAATGGTGGGGGGTGGATTCGAACCACCGAAGGCATTACGCCAGCAGATTTACAGTCTGCCCCCGTTGACCACTTGGGTACCCCACCATCGAGCTCGCACCTACTTGCCAAAGAGCCACAGCTGGCGGAGGGACTCGAACCCCCGACCGGCTGATTACAAATCAGCTGCTCTACCACCTGAGCTACGCCAGCAACCCGATTTTCTTAAATATCCACCTCAAAGCTTGTTGTCAAGACTTTTTTTAACCTGCGGCGCACCCCCGCCGAGGCCCATACAGCGCGCAGACGACCCCAGTCGGGATCACCTGTTCCTGCCGCAGCAGTGTTTGTATTTCTTTCCCGAGCCGCAGGGGCAGGGGTCGTTTCTGCCGATCTTTTTGCCGCGCCTTATGGGGGTGCGCTTGCCCTGCTGTGGTGGGGTTTGAGGTTGCTGTGGTGATCGCGGCGTTTCGCCGCCGAGGACCCTTCGCGCCATCGCGGCGGCAGCGGCGGCGCTGTAGCTCTCCGTGCCCTGATGAACAGCCCTTAAAGGCACGGGGCGCCTGCCACGACCCGCAGGAACCACTACCTGCGCGTGGAAAAACTTGATAAGCGTCTCGCGGCGGATATCGTACATCAAGCGCTCAAACGCCTCGTAAGCCTCCTTTTTGTACTCCACGAGTGGATCCCTTTGGGCGTAGGCGGCGAGGTAGCTCCCCTCCTTTATTTCGTCGAGGGCGCGGAGGTGCTCCTTCCAAAGCTGGTCGATTGTTGCAAGCATTGCCGCCCGCTCGAGCTTGCGGCAGACGTCCTCGCCGAGGATGTTCTCCTTAAGCTCGTAGGCTCGCATAGCAGCCGCAACAAGCTCGTCGACGAGGTCTTCGGGCGGGTTGGCTTCGTCTTCAGGCTCGTAGCGCACGAGGAAAACCTTGGCGAACTCGCCTGTGAGACCCTGCCAGTCCCAGCCCTCGGGCGGAACGTCGGGATCTGTGTACTGCTCCACAAGGTCCTCGCAGAACTCGCGAATAAGGCGTTTGTATTCGGGCTTGAGGTTGCCGCCGAAAAGGACATTCCGGCGCAGGGTGTATATCACCTCGCGCTGGCGGTTCATGACGTCGTCGTACTCCAAAAGCCTTTTTCGGATGGCGAAGTTCTGCGCCTCAACGCGCTTTTGGGCAGCGGCTATCTGCCGCGTTATTATAGGGTGCTCGATGGGTTCGCCCTCTGGGGGATTGAGGCGCTTTATCATGTTGTAGGCTCTGTCGCCGCCCGCATAAAGCCTCATGAGGTCGTCCTGGAGCGAGAGGAAGAACCTGGATGATCCGGGGTCGCCCTGGCGTCCTGCGCGACCGCGGAGCTGGTTGTCGATTCTGCGCGCCTCGTGGCGCTCGGTGCCTATTATGTGAAGCCCGCACGGAACGCCCGCCTTGATGCACTCCTTGGGGTCCTTGGGGCAGGTCCACTCGTCGGGGGTTTTGGTGTTTATTGCGCACTTAGGCTTGGGGAAGCGAACGACCTCGTAGCCACCCTCGGGGATGGCTTTGGCAAGCTCGAACCCCGAAAACAGGGCGACCCGACCCGGCTCGGATAAGTACTTCGCCACCGTTTCGGGGGCGCTTTCGCGAAGGGTAAAGGTCCGAAACTCTATCCCGGCATCCCTGCAGAGGCTCGCGAGGTTGCGCAAAACCTCCTCGTTTTCGGCAACGAAAAGGAACGACTTTCCTCCCAAAACCTCCTTCGCAAGCTTCTCGAGCTTGGGCAGGAACACAAGCTCGTAAGCCTTCACCACGCCCACCCCAAGCTTTATGTCGGTTCCGCGTCCAGCCATGTTTGTGGCGATGGTGACGGCGCCGGGCTGACCCGCAAGCGCAACGATCTCCGCCTCCTTCTGGTGGTGCTTGGCGTTGAGGACGGAGTGTGGGATCTTTTTGCGCGAAAGCATCCTCGAAAGCGTCTCCGAGACCTCCACCGAAACGGTGCCAACAAGCACGGGCTGACCGCGCTTGTGGTAGTATTCGATCTCCTCCATAACGGCGGCGAACTTCTCGCGCTTGGTGAGGTAGACCCTGTCGTTGAAGTCGACCCTGCGGACCGGTCTGTTGGTGGGGATCTGGACGACGTCAAGCTTATATATCTCCCAGAACTCCGCCGCCTCCGTCGCCGCCGTTCCGGTCATGCCGGCGAGCTTGCGGTACATCCGGAAGTAGTTCTGGAGCGTTATTGTGGCGTAGGTCTGCGTCTCGCCTTCGACGCGAACGCCCTCCTTCGCCTCCAGAGCCTGGTGTAGACCCTCCGAGTAGCGTCGCCCGGGCATCAGGCGACCCGTAAACTCGTCGACTATTATAACCTTCCCCTGCTGGACGACGTAGTCGACGTCCCTGGCGAAGAGGACATAGGCTTTAAGAAGCTGCGTTATTGCGTGGTTGATCTCGCCGCGCTGGGCGAACTTCTTGTAAAGCTTTGCCTTAAGCTCGGCTTTCTTCCTCTCCGAAAGCCTTTCGTCCCCCTCTATCTGCGACATTTCGTCGGCGAGGTCGGGCAGCACGAACACCTCGGGGTCGACGCGGGCGTACTTAGCAAGCTCATCGCGACCGCGCTCCATGAGGTTTATGGAGTTTTCGTGCTCATCGACTACGAAGTAGAGCCTCTCGTCGAGCTCGTGCATCTTTTTGTCCATCAGGTATTCTGCCTCGACGCGGTTTACCGCCTTGAGGATGTCGGGCTCTTTTATAAGCTTTAAAAACTGCGGGTTTTTGGGCGTGCTGCGCTTGACCAAAAGCAGCTTTATCGCAGCCTCGCGGCGCTTCTCGTCGGCTTTGCCGCCCTCACCCTCCGACTCGAGCTTGCCCGCCTCGTCCCAAAGGCGCTTCGCCTCCGCCAAAAGCTTCGCCGACTGCCTCGTCTGAAGCGAAACCAGGTGCCTGACCGCCGGGTTCCACCTGACAAAGTGCTCCGAGATGTTGCTCTCCACAGGTCCCGAGATTATAAGCGGCGTGCGAGCCTCGTCTATGAGCACAGAGTCGACCTCATCTATTATTGCGTAAAAGTGCTCCCTCTGCACAACGCCATCGGGGGAGACCGCCATGTTGTCCCTGAGGTAGTCGAAGCCGAAGGCGTTGTTGGTGCCATAGGTTATGTCGGCGAGGTACTGCTGTTTTCTGCGCGGCGAGTAGGGTTCGATCCCCTCGTGCACGACGCCGACGGTCATGCCGAGGAACTCGTATATCTGTCCCATCCACTGGGCGTCTCTGCGGGCGAGGTAGTCGTTGACGGTGACGAGGTGAACGCCCCTTCCGGGCGGCACCAGGGAGCCGTCGGAAAGCTCTATGGGGGCAAAATCCCAGCTTTCAACGTCCTCGCCCCAGCGATTGTGCGCGGCAACGACCCAATCGTGATTGAGCGCGAGGGCGTTGAGGTAAAGGGGCATCGTCGCAACAAGCGTTTTGCCTTCGCCCGTCGCCATCTCGGCTATCTTGCCCTGATGCAGCACCATCGCGCCCAGAACCTGAACGTCGTAGGGGATCATATCCCAAACGAGCTTGTGCCCCATAAGGTCGAACTCCTTGCCCACAAGCCGGCGGCAGGTCTCCTTAACGACGGCGAAGGCTTCGACCATAATCTCGTCCAAAACGGACTGCTCGACCCTGAAGATTTCGTCCTCGAGTTTGGCGCGTTCGTCCCTGAGCCTTTCGATCTCGTCGGCGTCGTCGGAGGATGCGATGCGGGAGTCGAGCTCGGCAAGCTCCAGGTGAAGCTCAAGCGTTGCCCTCGCTATGCGCCGCCTAAACTCAACCGTCTTGCCCCTAAGCTCCTCGTCCGAGAGGCTGTGGTACTCCTCGTAAAGCTCGTTCACCCGCTCGAGGAGGGGGGCAAGCTTCTTTATCTGCCGCTGCGAAGCCGTGCCGAAGATCTTTTGTAAGAGCTTAAACACAAATCTAATATAGCCGCTTTTGAGGCGCTTGCCAAGCCCAAAACGGATCAGTCGCGCCTGTGGTCGATGTGGACGATTGCGTCTGCCACGCCTGGCAGCGCCGAAAGACCATATCTTACCTTCTCTGCCACGTCGTGCGCGGCGACGACGGTCATGTTGGGCGGAACCACGATGTCGACCACGGCAACAGAGCCGCTTCGGGTCGGCAGGAGGTCGAGGTTGTGGAACCCGAGTATCCTTTCGTCCTGCGCTGCGATTTGGCGCAGCACAGCTTCGAGCGCGGGGAGACGGTTTTGGGGCTCGGAGGGCTCCACGTGCACCGTCGCCGCAACCACGTGAGGGAAGCCCTTCGTGAGCCTGTCCTGAACTCTGTGGGCTACCACATGCCCGTCGGCGACGGAGAGGCTGGGCGAGACGGCGATCTCCGCCTCGACGAAGAGCTTTCCGCCCGCGCTCCTCACCTTAATCGACCGCAGCTCCTCGACGCCCGGCGTTTTGAGCACAGCCTCCTCGAGCGCGGCCCTTTGGCTTTGCGGCGGCGCGCCGTCGACGAGCTCGTTGCAGCTCCGGACGACGATGCCAACACCCGTCCTGAGGACCCAAAGCGCCACAAGCACCGACGCCGCGGCATCGCCCCATGGAACCTTTGCGAACGAGCTTAGAGCTATACCAGCCGCAGCGGCGAGGGATGTCGCTGCGTCGGAGAGTTTGTGGATGGCTGCAGCCTCGATCGCCGTGCTCGCCAGAGCTTTAGCGCGCTTGCGGAGGTAGGCATGCGTTGTCAGGCACACCGCCGCCGAGCCCAGCGCTACCGCCACCGCCCACGGCGCTGGCTCGGGCGCACCGCGGATCAACGAGGCCATCGCTCTGAAAACTATGGCAGCCGCGCTCCCAACCACGAGGAAGCCCACAACCGCCGCCGCAAGCGACTCGAGCTTGTGATGCCCAAAGTGGTGGGTATCGTCAGGTGGTCTTTCGGAAAGCCAGATTCCGCCGAGCACAGCCACGTCGCCGGCGAGGTCGGTGAGGGAATCCACGGCATCCGAAAGGAGCGCCGAGCTTTTGCCCAAAAACCCTCCGAAAAGCTTTCCCAACAAAAGCGCCGAGTTAACCGCTGCGGCGAGGAGAGCCGTCCCCTTTGCGCCCCTTGCCGGCAAGCGTTGCCTCCTTGCCATCGCCGCGCCTTCCCCAAAGGATCCCCGAGCGCCACTGCGCCACGCTCTCGGGCACGGGGTCGTAGCCGCCGCGGCAAAACGGATTGCACCGAAGCAGCCTCCAAAGCGCCATAAGCGCCCCCCAGAACGCCCCGTGCCGGGCAACGGCTTCAACGGCGTACGCCGAGCACGTGGGCTCAAACCTGCACGACGCGGGCAAGACCGGCGCCAAAAACGCCCTGTAGAGACGTATCAGTGCGATCAAAACCCCGCGCATGCCTTTGGCTAAAGCTCTGCGATAGCCGATATCTCCACCAGGGCGCCCTTGGGCAGGTTCGAAACCTCCACCGTCACCCGCGCTGGCTTGTGGTCGCCGAAGAAGCGCTCGTACTCCTCGTTGAAGCTCGGGAAGTCGGCAATGTTTTTCAGGTAGACCGTGCACAAAACGACCCTGTCCACGTCGGTTCCGGCGCAGCGCAGAACGGCGGCGATGTTCTCCAGAACCCGCTTCGTCTGGGACGCCACGTCATCGCCCACAAGCTCGCCGCCTTGGGGATCGAGCGCTATCTGCCCCGACACAAAAACGAATCCGCCGGAGACAACCCCCTGAGAGTACGGACCTATTGCGGCGGGAGCGGCATCGGTGCGCAAAAGCTTCATAGCATCACCCCTCGGCTTACTCAACGAACATATGCGCCTTGAACGTGTTCACAACCTGCAGGAGCGCGATGCTTAAGAGATCTATGAAGAAAAGGAGCTTTGCCGCCCAGGGTATTTCGCTTATGCCCTGTTCCTGCAGCCAGCTTACGAAAGCCACAAGCATCCACACCTGGGTCACAGCTACGGTGACGAAGGTGACGAATATACTCGCCGAAAGGAGGGTCACCTCGCCCATCGTTTCGGAGACGAGCCCGAATGTGCCCAAAAAAAGCATCATCCCCATAACGACCAAAAGCTTTCCCGCAACAAGCTCGACGACCTCCATATACCTGCGCAGCTTCGCCAAAGCCTTAAGGAACGGGTTTATCGCGACAGATACCACCAGGAACGGTATTGCAAGCCCCGCCGAGAAGATGCCCAAAAGCTTAACCCCCTGCATCACCGTCTCCTGCTGGGACGCGAGTGCAAGGATAGCGGCAAGGATCGGTCCGATGCAGGGCGACCAACCGAAGGCAAACACAACCCCCACCAAAAAAGCCCCCACGTAGCCCAAAGGGGTTTTGGTGAGGCGAAAGCGCTTTTCGTGCTTGAGGAAGGGGATGTCGATTATGCCCGCCGTCGCCAGCCCAAGAACTATGACGAAGGCGCCACCTATCTGCGAGAAGAGTTTACTTTTCGCGAAGAGGAAATTCCCCACAGCCGTTGCGGTCGCGCCAAGAGCAACGAAAACAACCGTGAAACCAAGCACGAAGAAAAGCGAGGAGATGAAGATCCCGAGCTTGCTTACCTTGCCCGCCTGCGCATCCAGAAGCGAAACGCCCGAAATGAAGGCTATGTAGGAGGGGATGAGGGGGAGTATGCACGGCGAAAGAAAGGTCAAAAGTCCGCCCAAAAAAGCCCCAAATGCGCTCACCTCTTGACCGTACATAGACCCCCTCCTCGGTTTGTAAAAATAGATAGCGCATCAGCCGCATTTGTCAACCAATTATCCCTTGCTATGGTGGTGCGGGAGGGCTATTTGTTTATTCGATGAGGCTTTCGGAGCTTAAAGCGGTTTTGGCGGAGCTACCCTCGAAGCTTTCGGAGCTTGAGGCGAAGCTTTCCGACCCCAAGGTCGCCTCCGACGGGAGGCTTTTGGGCGAGATAAACCGCCAGTACAAGCGTCTGCGGGAGCTTTCGCGCCTCGGCGAGAGATACGAAGCCGTTTTGCGTCAGATCTTGGAGGACGAGGCGGCGCTCCGCAGCGGCGACGAAGAGCTCGCCGCCATAGCGGAGGAAGAGCTCCCCACGCTGCGCGATGAAGCCGAAAGGCTTGAGCGAAAGATCCTTTCGCTCCTTTCGCCGCCGGATCCCAACGACGGCAGACCCGTTATAATGGAGATCAGGGCGGGGACAGGCGGAGAGGAAGCGGCTCTTTTCGCCGCCGACCTCTTCAGGATGTACTCCCGCTTCGCCGAGGAGCGCGGCTGGAGGGTCGAGGTCGTGGACGCAAACCCCACCGACCTTGGGGGCTATAAGGAGATCGTCTTTGTCGTGCACGGCGACGACGCATACAGGCTTTTGCGCTTCGAGTCGGGCGTTCACAGGGTTCAGCGTGTCCCCGTTACCGAGTCGGGCGGAAGGATACACACATCCGCCGCGTCGGTCGCCGTCCTGCCCGAAGTCCCCGACGAAGAGGTCGAAATCTCCCCCGACGACATAAAGGTCGAGACCTTTCGCGCCTCAGGTGCCGGCGGACAGCACGTGAACAAGGTCGAAACCGCCGTGAGAATCACGCACATCCCCACGGGGATCGTGGTGACCTGCCAGGCGGAGCGCTCACAGCACAAAAACAGAGCGCTTGCACTGAGGATTTTGAAATCGAAGCTCGCCGAGCTTGCACGAAGAAAGCGGGAGGAGGAGATAGACGCCGCCCGAAGAAATCAGATAGGAACGGGCGACAGGTCGGAGAAGATAAGGACCTACAACTTCCCTCAAAACCGCATCACCGACCACAGGATAGGCTACACCGCATACAACCTCGCCGACGTTATGGAGGGAAAGCTTTCCGACCTTCTGGATGCCCTCCAGGCGGCGTGGGCGGAGCAGGTTCTCTCGGAGAAGCTTGGCACGAAGACCTGAGGTCTCGGCGGAGGCACGAGGAAACCACCGGGGCGAAGGCATTCATCGGGAAGTTGCCGCCGAGGCTGTGCCCCCAACGCAAACGAAAAGGCACACGCCAAACATGTGAAGAAAGAACGCCCAATCAATCACACCCCAAAATAAAAAGGGCGCCCCAAAACGGAGGCGCCCTCAGAAACCCCGCGGCGAAGGAGCTTATCGCACAAGCATCATCCTGCGCAAAAGGCTTTCCTCGCCTGCGGTGAGCCTATAGATGTACACGCCCGAGGGCACGGGGTTGCCCGCATCGTCCCTGCCGTCCCAGACAACGCGGTGCACCCCCGCCTCGCAGGGACCCGAAACGAGCGTGCGAACAGCCTTCCCCAAAAGGTCGTAGATCACAAGCGACGCGTTCCCGTCCTCGGGCAGCGAGAACCTTATCTCCGTCGACGCGTTGAACGGATTGGGCACGTTCTGGTAGAGGGTCATCCACCCCGGCACAAGCTTTTCGGCAACGCCGCCCGGAGACCAAACCTTGCAGCGGATCATAAGGTCCATCTCATTGTAAGGTGCGCTTGCGGTGGAGAGGTCGAAGAAGTCGTAAAAGTCAAGCTCAGGGTCAACCACCCAGCTGTGACCATCGTGCGGAGCGGTCTTGTCTATGCAAACCAAAACCCAGGACGACGTGTCGGCAGCCCAAACGGTTATCAGGAAGTCGTGGAACGGGATTATGTAGTCGTCCTCGAGGGTGTATTCGAACCACGCGGTATCAAGCCCCTCCTCGGGCAAAGTAGCCTCGAAGCTGTGGACGGGCATAAAGTCGGGACCATCCGGGGTAAGCTCGAATATGGAGAAGACGACACCGCCAAATCCGCTTCCGCGGAAGGCGATTGACTGCAGGTGGGTTTCGTCGAAGGGGCATGAGAAATCGACGGCAAAACCGTCCTCGACCTCGGGGATCGTGTCGATGGAGGGGTTTATGAAAAGATACGGTCCGGCACCCGACGACGAGTAGAACGTATCGAGGACGCCGTCGTCGAAGCCAAGCTCCCTGTATGCCTCCGTCGGGACGGTGAAGTCAAGTCTGCAGGTGTCGTTGCTGCCGTCCTCGTCGCCTGTGAGCGTAGTCCACGCAAGGACGTAGTAATCGCCGGGGTCGGTGGGGCGCCAGGTGAAGTTCCTGTGCCTCGACTCGCCAAAACCAACTGTAGCCGACCCCAAAAGACCCATAGTAACTACGGAGTCGTCGGAGGTGAATATCTTGTAGTACACCGTGGGGTTCACCGTCTCAACGCCGTAGCCCGTTACGGCGGCGGTGAATATGATGTCCTGGTCAAGATTTATCGGTCCCGTGAATATGTTCGAAACGCCGGCATCGTAAGAGCTCCCGTAGAAGCCGCTTACGCAGATATCGTCGAGGAAGAGACCGCTCCCTGTGCCGCCGTCGTCGTTGTCGTCGTTTATGGCGACAAACCTTATCCTCACGTCGGCGCCCATGTAGTCGTACAGGTTAAGCGTCCCGGTGTAGAGGGAGTCGTTCGTCCAGGGCGACCACCCCGTTGCGGACGATCCGCGAGCGTAATCGGACGTCAACCACTCCCACGTGGCGCCGTCGTCGGTGCTTATCTGAACCTGATAGAAGTCTTCAAGATACCCGTCGTCGTCGCCGTCGTAGTCGGGGAGATCACAGTAAACCCAATAGGTTATCGTCGCGAGGAAGCCATCGGGGATGGTGATGACGGGGGATATGAGTGAATAGCGATCGCCCAGCGTGTTTGCCGCATGTGCGGAGTGAGTTGGCGAGTGCGACTCGACGTCGGTCACCTCGAACGGGAGGTTGTACAGCTCAAGCCCGTCGTGCGGAGTCATCTCGGTTGGCGCCGAGTCGCCGGCGTCGTCGAAGAAGAAGGTGTCGGCATCGTCGTATACGGCTATGTTATCCACCAAAACCCCAAAAAGGGATGGGTCATCGGTGGTGCAGAAAGCTGGATCACTGCCGAAGACGAAGGCTATCTGCACGGTTGCGCCGGCGTAGCCCGAAAGGTTGAAGCTTTTTTCGACCCATCCGTCCGAGCTTCCGCCCCAGCCGGGGATGCCCGGTCCCTCGCCGTTGTAGCCAAAGCCGTACATGCTGGTGCAGGGATACCCGTCGATGGGCTCGATGGGGGTAAACGTCGCTCCGCCGTCGGTGGATATCCTAACGTTGAAGCCGTCCCAGCCGTCGTAAACGTCGTAGGTGGCGGGAGCCTCGATGGAGTAGTTCACCATAACGGAAAGCATGAGGGAGCCTGCCGGCGCCGCCGGCAGGTCGATATCGGGCGAAACGAGCCACTGAAGCCACTCGTTGGTGTAACCGTCGAGCTCGTCGTCACCGCACCACCACGAATCGCCCTCGTAGGCTCGCACGTCGGTCAGGTGCCAGTGAACCTGAGGGATGTAGGTTATCCACTCACCCATCCCAGCCTCAAAGTCCTGGAAAAGCAGCGTATCAATTTCCGCCTGTCCCAGCGCAAAACCCACAAAGAAAACAGCCAAAAGCAAACAAACCCTCCTCATCTCTCACCTCCGTCAAGCTTGCACACACTCAATAAATCAAGCCCTGCCGAATTCGTCAAGGAGTTCGTATTTTGTCGACGGTT
This sequence comes from uncultured bacterium, assembly GCA_965552135.1. GTDB lineage: Bacteria > UBP14 > UBA6098 > B30-G16 > B30-G16 > CBEVQY01. Next base: position 13,724 of record CBEVQY010000005.1, read on the forward strand.
TTTCTGTCGAGCCTGCGCACAACGGCGACAAGGAGCTTAACAAGATTTACGAAATCCTCCACGTGAATGACGGAGTTGTGGGAGTGGATGTATCGCGCTGGCACAGAGAGGGTAAGCGTTGGTACGCCGCTTTTTGTAAGCGCGATTCTGCCGCCGTCGGTGCCGCCACGGGCAAGCGCGCCAAGCTGGTAGGGGATCTTCTCCGCCTCGGCAACCTCGATCACAAAGTCCCTGAGGGTGGGGTTTGGCAAAAGGCTTGCGTCCATAACGGATATGGACGGTCCCTTTCCGCACTGCTCCGCGAACTCGGAGTCTTCGGCGCCGGGCGTATCGCAGGCGATGGTGACGTCCACCGCGAAGGCGACATCCGGCTCAACGTCGAAGGCGCTCGTCCCAGCGCCCCTCAAACCAACCTCCTCCTGAACGGTGCCAACGGCAAAAACGGTGTTGGGATGAGCAACCCCGCGAAGCTCCTTCAAAACCTCGATGGCGACGGCAACGCCTACCCTGTCGTCCCACGCCTTCGACATAAGCATCTTGCCGTCCCCAAGCTCGTGGAAGTCGGAGAGGGGAACTATTGGATCCCCAACGCGTATCCCCAAAGCCTCGGCGGCGTTGTAGTCGCCGTAGCTCCCCACGTCGATGTACATCTTGTCCAGGTCGATCACCTTTTTGCGCTCATCAGGCGAAAGGACGTGCGGAGCCTTCGAGCCTATCACACCCACCACCTCCTTCCCGTCGCGCGTACGTATCAAAACCTTTTGCCCGAGGGCAACGTGCCCCCACCAGCCGCCTATCGGGTTGAACTTTATGTAACCCTTCGACGTTATCCCCCGCACCATGAAGCCCACTTCGTCCATATGCCCCGCGATCATGATCCTTGGGGACGTGGCGCTGCCGCGCTTCTGCGCCACTATGCTCCCCAAACCGCACGTCCAAACCTTGTCGGCGTAACCTCTCACCTCCTGCCTGAAAAGCTCCCTGACGTCGCCCTCGAACGACGATGGACCAAAAGCCAAGGTGAGCTTGCGCAAAAGCTCCAGATAGCTCCTGTAATCATCCGACTTACGCCTCGCCATGATACCCCCCTGATGCGTTCAAGCTTTTAAACATACAACAAATCTCCGGAGGGACAAGGAGAAAAAAGTTTGGGTCGTTTGTCTTGTCAACGGAGGTTCGATGGCTTATCTTTCGTTGCAGTTTCGCGGGGGGATGCGAATGATACGCGAGGTATCCTTTCTTGTGATAGGCGGTGGTCCGGCGGGTTTGAGCGCCGCCCTTGCGGCGACGGAGTTTGGCATCGACACCATCGTCGTCGACGACGGGCTTGAGCTGGGCGGTCAGCTTGTGAAGCAAACCCACAAGTTCTTCGGGTCGAAGATGGAGCGCGCCGGGGTGCGGGGATTCGTCATAGGCGAGGAGCTTGTGGATGAGCTTGCCAGGCGGGAAAACTTCGAGGCTTTTGTCCGCACCACGGCGGCAGGGATTTACGAGGACGGCGTTGTGACGGCGGTGAAAAACGAGCGCCAGTGGCTTAAGTTCAAGCCGAAGCGGCTGCTTGTGGCAACGGGCGCAAGCGAGAGGATGATCCCCTTCCCCGGCAACGACCTTCCGGGCGTCTACGGCGCTGGCGCCGTCCAAACACTCATGAACCTCTACGGCGTTCTCCCCGGAAAGCGGGTCCTTATGGTCGGCGCCGGCAACATCGGACTCATCGTGAGCTACCAGCTTCTGCAGGCGGGCGTCAGGGTTGCCGCCGTGGTCGAGGCGATGGACCACATAGGCGGCTACTGGGTCCACGCAAGCAAGATACGCCGCCTCGGCGTGCCGATACTGACAAGACACACGATCAAGGAGGCATGCGGCAAAGAGAGCGTTGAGTATGCGGTGATAGCTGAGGTCGACGACGAGTGGCGCCCCATACCCGGGACGGAGCAGAAGGTCGACGTCGACACAGTTTGCCTTGCTGTGGGGCTCTCGCCCACCGTGGAGCTCCTCTTCCAGGCGAAGGCGCAGATGAAGTACGTCCCCGAGCTTGGCGGGGACGTGCCCCTCAGGGACAAGTACATGCGCACAAGCGTTCCGTGGATCTACGTTGCCGGCGACGCCGCTGGCATCGAGGAGGCATCAAGCGCGATGCTCGAGGGTCAGATAGCCGGTCTTTCGGCGGCAAGGTCCCTCGGCGCCGAAATACCTGACTTTGAGGAGAGGATCGAAAGGCTTTGGGACGAGCTTTCCGCCCTGCGCGCAGGACCACTGCCCCAAAAGGTCCGCGAAGGGCTCAAGAAAGTTACGACAAGCTGGGACTAAAAGGGAGGGGTTTATGCGAGGCTGGGCTTTGCTTTTGGCTCTGCTTTCGTGCGCCTCGGCGCTTGAGTTTAGCATGGAGATCACCGCCGTCTGCGGCGGCGAGAGCGCGGTAATTGCCTTCGGCGTCTCGCCGTCGGCAACGAACGGATACGACATCGGGATCGACGTTCCAGCCCCGCCGTCGCCGATGTTTTATGCATTCTTCCGCTCCATCGACTCCCTGTTCCTGTTCGACCTCGCCACGGATATCCGCTCGTCGCGCGACAGCGTCCAGGTGTGGGATGGCGCCACGGCGAACGAAACAGCACCCCAGGTAACCCTCCACTGGAACCCGGACGACTTCCCCGCCGACTCCGGCGAGCTTCTTATAGGCTCCCACCTCCCCGGCGACAGCGTCGAGGAGTGGGTCGATATGACCGAAGAGGGCGAACTTACCTTCCCCGTGGGCAACGTATTTACGATCGTTTTGCGCAGGTCGATTTCGCCGCCCGCCGACACAACGCCGCCTGAGATCCTCGGCTGGAGCATAGCCTACGGCGAAACGATATCCGACCCCTCAACGCCCCTTGTGGTCGGCGCGCTCGACGGCGAGTCGGGAATCGACACAACATCTGCCACAATGCAATTAAACGGCTTCGACGTAAGCTTCTTCCTTGCGTGCTCGACGGCGCACGACACCGCGTTCTTCGTCTACTCCCCGGCGTTTATGCCCTACGCCCCCGAGAACACGGTGATCTTCTCAGTAAGCGACCTCGCCGGAAACACCGCCTCCGACACACTCGTCTTCTACACTGCACCGTCGGATACCAGCGACTCCCTCCACACGATAAGCGGCTTTATCATGCTTTCGGGCGGGTCGATGGACCTTTCGGGGAGCAAAGCCATTGTGGTCGAACTCGACCTTGTGGACACAACCGACATAACCGGCCGCTTCGAGTTCCCTCCGCTTCCCGCAGACACTTACACCATAGTCGCCACGCGGGACGGATACATCCCGCAGGACACAACGATATACCTCATAAGCGACACGACGCTCTACTTCGTCCTCGAGCCTGCTGGTACGACCTTTGTGGTGCTCGACGGCACCGTTGAGCTTGAGGGGGAGGAGGACCTTTCGGGCTCTGTGGTCGAGGCGCTGTCGATGTGGGGCGACACGCTGTGCGACACGACCGACGCAGCGGGATTCTATCAGCTCCTCTTGCCCGGGGCAGGACTTTACTACCTTCGCGCGTCGCACGAGGGCTTCAGAAGCGACTCTGCGGTCGTCCTCGTGCTTGCGGACACGACGGTCGACTTCTACCTGGAGCGCATAGGCTTCGTGAGCGAACCTGCGGGTGAAAGCCCTCCGACCCTGCGTCTGCGCCAGCTGAGCCTTGTGCACTGGCTTTTTGACATCCGCAACGCAGAGCGTGTTTGCCTGCTCGACGCAGCGGGGAGAGTCGTGAGGGTCTTCGAAGTTGGCGGTAGCGGAAGCGTCATTTGGCGCGGCGACGACGCAAGCGGCAACGCCGTGCCCGCCGGAGTTTACATCGTCGTCGCCGAGGGCGCCGGCGGTCAAAAGGCGGCGAAAAAGATAGTCCTGCAACGCTGACCAAAGGGGATGGCATGAGGAAGGCGCTTCTTTTCGCGCTGGTTGCGGCGCTGTTTTTCGGCGGTTGCGCGCCGCGGGGAAAACTTTCGGTGCCGAAGATATCGCGCCAAGAGCTCCTCGACTCCCTGATGGCGCAGGACACCGTCGTCCACGTGGTGCAGCTTGGCGGGCGCGGAACGTTCGAAACGCCTCATATGAGGAAGGGCTTCTCGTTCGACATCTTAGCGAAAAGAGGAGAAAAGCTTCTTGCCCACATCAAGGGTCCCCTTGGGATAACGGCTGCGGTTTTGTGGCTCTGTCGGCCCGATTCGCTTTGCATCTTCCTGCCATCGAAGCGGACTGTTCTGGTCGAGCCCTTGGGGGTCAGGGAGAGCACGGTTGTTCTTCCGCCCGCAGCGCCCATAATGATAGATATGTTCTGCGGGATCGCGCCGATAAGCCACTTCGCCGACTCGGTCAAAAGCTTTGAGCGGGCAAGCGAGGGCTACTACATCACCTTCGGCAAGGGCGACGAGAGTTTGATTGTGCTTGCCGCGCCCAATCCCTGGCACATAAAGAGCTTTCAGTGGGTGCGCGAGGGCAATCCACCCCAGGTGACGGACGTCGAGCTTGAGGACGGTCACGTCATAGGCAAGGTATGGCGACCGAGGAGGGTCGTCGTCACGGCGCCGGCGCTGGGGCAGACGATTGAGATCAAGATCACACGCGATATCATCAACCCCGAGGCAGCCGACTCCCTGTTCGAGCCGAAGCTGCCGTGGGATAAGGTCAACTGGCAGAGAGCCTACTGACCATCGTTTCTCACGACTATCGGCGCTCCGTCGAAGAGACCGAGGGTTCCCGTTACGATCACCCTATCGCCCGGCGATATGCCCTCCTTAATCTCCACGAGCGAGTCTCCCTGCACGCCGAGGACCACCCTGCGAGCTTTTGCGTAAGCGCCCTCGGCGACGAAGGCGAGGGTGTCCTCGACTATTGCGTCCTCGGGGATGGCGAGAACCGAGTCGGCGCGCTCAACGACTATCCGTGCAACGGCGTACATACCGCTGCGCAGCTTGCCACCGTCGTTGGGAACGACTATCGTGACCTTATAAGTCCCCGACTTGGGGTCGGCAACCTGATCAACCCGCTCGACCTCGCCTACGAAGGTGGTGTCGGGATACGCCTCGACGTGCAAAAGCGCCATCTGGCCGGGCTTTATCCGAACAACATCGCGCTCCGAGACGTTAACCTCGAGCTTGACCTTCGATACATCGACCACGGTGACCACAGAGGGCGTTCCGCCGAACGCCATCATCGCGTTGAAGAACTCGCCCTCCTGGACGTCGACCGAAGCGACGATTCCGTCGAATGGGGCGCGGAGCTCGGTGTTCTTCGCAGCAAGCTCGTAGGCAGCTCTGGCTGCCTTGTACGCAGCCTCGACCTGATCAAACTGCTGCTGCGATATCGAGCCCTGCTCGAAGAGCCTCTTCATGCGCTCGTAGTTCTCCTTTGCAGCTTTGTACTGCGCCTCGGCCTGACGGAACTGCTCGGGCGAAAGCTTTACCAAAACCTGCCCCCTGCGAACCTTCTCGCCCTCCCTGACGAGGATCTTCGTCACCCACGAGCTCATCCCGGGCGCCACGGGGACCTCTCTGTAGCCCTTTATGATCCCGCTGTAGCGCACCGTTTTGATCACATCTGCAACCCTTGCCTTCGCGACGGAGACCCGCAGCGCGCCAAAAACCTCCTGCGAGGGCTCCTTCTCGCCCCTCCTGCCACAGCCACAGAAAACGAAGGCTACAGCAAGCGCTATCCAAACAAGCCTTTTCATTTCACCGTCACCTCGCTTCGTTATTTTTCGAGCTTTGGCGGACCTTCCCACCGCGACAAAACATCGTTCACCCTCCTCTCAAGCTGACCCGTCACATACTCCAGCTCGACGACGGCGGTGTTGTAGTCGGCAAGATAGGAGTTTAAGTTTATCTTAGCCCTCACGAGGTCGGCGTGTGCGTCGAGCAGTTCGGCGTTAGTTGCGGCGCCGGCGTCGAACATGTCGCTTGTGACGCGGTAGTTCTCCTGCGCCGTCTCAAGCTCCTTGCGGGCTACCGAAAGCTTTTTGCGCCTCTCGTCCATGGCAAGGTATGCCGCCCTCGCCTGGAGTCTTATCCCGTCGAGCGCGGCTTTGTAGAGGTATTCCATCTGGCGCTTTTTCGCCTTAGCCTCCCTGAGTGCCGCAACACTGCCGCCCCAGTCGAAAAGATCCCACTGGATCACGCCCACAGCGGTCCAGGAGTCGTACCACTCGTTCTCAAGCTCGCGGTTTGGCTTCTGGTAGTCGTAGTTGAAGATGGCAGCAAACGACGGCAGAAGCGCCCCGGCGGCAAGGGTGACACTCTTTTTTGCAGCCTCAAGCCCAACTGCGGCAAGCTGAGCGTCGAGGGAGTGTCTCTCCGCCCAGGCAACGACGGAGTCGAGGGGATAGGGGTAGTCCACGAACGAAAGGCTTTCCGCCACCTCCACCTCGGCGTCCTGGGGGTATCCTATTGCGAGGCACAGGGAGCTTTGGGCAAGCTTTACGGCGTTTTGTGCCTGAAGCACCAGAAGCTCGACCTCGGATGCCTGAACCTGCGCCCGCAGAAGGTCCTTTTTGTGGACGATGCCCTGAGCGTACATGTTCTCGAGGTCTTTTATGTGCGCCTCTATCTGGCGCTTCGACGTCTGAGCGATCCTCAAAAACCCCTTTGCCTGGACGAGGGCGTAGTAGGCTTTTGCGGCGTTCAGAGCGGCTTGAGCGCGGGCTTTGCGAAGCTCAAGCTCCTTTTGTTTTACGCCGGTGTTTGCCAAAGCGAGCGCCGAAAAAAGCTGCAGCGCCAAAGGCTGCTTGACCTGAAGCTCCACCTTCTCCATCTCGGCTTTGCCCATCTCGATGCGTATGGGCTCCATATCGGGCGGCAGGAAAGGTATTTCGGCTGGGCTCATTACGGTGTAGGGTGCCTCGTTTAGGCGTGTGTATGTAGCCGTTGCCGACGCCGAGGGCAGAAGCGCCGAGAGGGCCTGAAACCTTTTCGCCTTTGCCGCAGAAAGCCCGCTTTGCGACGCAAGGACCTGGCTGTTCTGCTCGGCGGCAAGCCGGATGCAGTCGTCGAGGGTCAAAACCTGACCCCGCAAAAGACCAGCCGCCAAAAACACCACAAGAAAAAGTGCCCTCATCTGGTCACACCCCTCAGAAAGATCCTGCATATAAGCTCGGGATCCACCTCGCCCTCGTATTGCCCGAAGAATTTTGCCGACAAAAAACCCCACAAAAGCCCGCTTATCGCTATGTGGAGCTGCTGCGGGGTAAGATCCGACTTTTCGGGAACGAACCTTTCGTAAAACTCGGTTGCCATCTTAAGCATTCGCCTGTGATAGTTGAGGGCGTTTTGATGCAACCCCTCCATGATATCGGAGGCGCCAGCCGGAAGGGAGTGATAGAGGAAGCGGAAGAGGTCGACGTTTTCGGTGAAGAAAGCTATCACTGTCCTCACAATCCTTTCCACAAGCTCTTCGAACTCACCCTCTGAGCTCACAACGCTTCGGATCCTCTCGAAAAGCTCGTCAAGCCTCATCCACAGGATCTCGGTGAGCAGATGCTCCTTGTTTTTGAAGTAGAGGTAGATAGCCCCCTTCGACAGCTCCGCCCGCTCGGCTATCCTGTCCATCGAGATGGACGTCCAGCCCTCCTCCTGCAAAAGCTGCAAAGTTGCGCTGATGATCGCCTCTCGCCTCTGCCTGCGCTCACGCTCCCTTCTCTCCTTCGTTCCCAATAGCTCACCTCCTCCCCCTTGTGACTATTTGTTAAGAAAATGACCGTGCAGTCATAATATGGGAAGGTCGTCGGAGATGTCAAGCCTTTTTTCGGCGGCAGCACAAAAACCTTGCGCCGCAGTTTTTGCCTTGTCACGGAGGCGCGGGAGGCATTAATATAGATTTGCGGCAAGGTTTGGGGGCTTTTATGGGTCGGGTCATAGCGATAGCGAACCAAAAGGGCGGTGTGGGCAAGACGACGTCGGCGGTAAACATCTCGGCTTCGCTGGCTGCCGCGGAGCGAAGCGTGCTTCTGGTCGACATCGACCCCCAGGCGAACGCGACATCGGGGCTTGGGGTGAAGGTGGCAAAGTCGCAGCCGACGATCTACGAGGTCCTTTTGGGGATCGCCAGGACCGAAGAGGCTATCGTGAAGTTCCAGGAGCTTTCGATGCTCTCCCTCATCCCGTCCCACATAAGGCTTGTGGGGGCTCAGGTGGAGCTTTTGCAGAAGGAGCGGAGGGAGTTCGTTCTGCGCGAGGCGCTTGAGGGGCTTAGGGAGAGCTTCGAGTACATCATTATCGACTGCCCGCCGTCCTTGGGGATACTGACGATAAACGCCCTCGTCGCCGCCGACACGGTGATAATCCCCATTCAGTGCGAGTACTACGCCCTCGAGGGTCTCGGTCAGCTCCTTATGACGCTGCGCAGGGTCCAGCGCTCCCTAAACCCAAGGCTTCGGATAGAGGGCGTTTTGCTTACTATGTTCGACCCGCGCCTCAACCTCGCCAAACAGGTCATCCAGCAGGCGCGGAGCTACTTCGGAGATAAGGTGTTTAAAACAGTCGTTCACCGCAACGTGAGGCTTGCCGAGGCGCCGTCGTACGGAAAACCCATCATCCTCTACGACATCGCCTCAAGGGGGGCGCAAAACTACCTGTCGCTGGCACAGGAGATAATAGATGGCGAGAAAGGGTGGACTGGGCAAAGGGCTTGACGCGATACTTCCGCCCGAGCTTGCCGGCGAGCTTTTGGGCGAATCGGGCGCTGGGGGAAGACTTAAGGAGATCCCCGTCGACGCAATCGCGCCCAACCCCCACCAACCCAGGCTCGCGATCGACGAGGAGGCTTTAAAAAGGCTCGCCGACTCGATCCGCCGCGAGGGGGTTTTGCAGCCCGTCCTCGTGGCGCCCGCCGACGGCGGGTTCGTCCTCGTCGCAGGCGAGCGCAGATGGCGCGCGGCAAAACTTGCGAAAATCGAAAAAATCCCCGCCATCGTGCTTCCCCAAAAACCGTCCGAGGAACAGTTCCTCTTCCTGGCGCTCGTGGAGAACCTCCAGCGCGAAGACCTCGACCCCATCGAGGAGGCGGAGGCATACCGCACCCTCTCCGAGCGCTTCGGGCTCACGCAGGAGGAAATCGCACAACGAGTTGGCAAAAAAAGGTCGACCGTGGCGAACCTCATAAGGCTCCTTAAGCTGCCCGAAGAGGTCAAAGCTCTTTTGCGACGGCGCAAACTCACCGCCGGCCACGCCATAGTCCTCCTCGAGGAGCGCGACCCCCAGCGCCAAATAAGGCTGGCAAAACTTGCCGCATCGAGGGGGCTTTCGGTCGAAAGGCTCTCGGTGCTCGTGGCGGGAAGGAAAAGGACGAAGCAACGCGCAAAAAAGCACAAGTCAGCCGAAATCCTCGCCCTCGAAGAAAGCCTCGAGCTCGCCCTGGGGACAAAGGTGGACATATCCGCCACAAAGAAGAAGGCGAGGCTTACGATAGAATTCTACTCCCTCGAGGAACTTAGGGACTTTATCATGCGCCTCGTTGCAGGGGAGAGCGATGGGACGGGGTAGGTACATCTCCGTCATTTTTTCGCCCGACGGCGGCGGGAGGAGCCTTGGCGTGAAGCTTAGGCGCTGGCAGCTTTACGCAGCTTTGGGCGCAGCGGCGCTTGGCTGGTTTATGCTTTTTGCCCTCGCCGGCGCTGCGGCGCTTGTGGCGCGCTTCGAGCTCGACAGAAGAGCGCTTGTCGCCGAAAACCAAAGGCTCAGGGTAGCCCTCGCCAAAGCCGATTCGCTAAGGCTCGAGCTCGAGCAGCTCCGCAGAATGCGCCAACTTATGGAGCGTGCACTCCTTGTCGCCGACAAAAAGCTCGGTCCAGAACGCCAAAGGGTGCGGTTTGTCCCCAGCAAGCGGCTTACAAGCTCCGCATTCGTTCCCCAAAGCGGACTTCCGGAGCTTGCCCAGTACCTCGAGGACCTCGCGAGAGCCGAGGCGTACATCCCCACGGGTCTTCCCGCCCCGGGCGTTGTGACGGCTCGCTTCGGGCAAAGCGGCGGCGTGTTCAAAGAGCCCCACCAGGGCGTCGACATCCTCCTGCCCACAGGGACCCCCGTGACAGCCACGGCAAACGGAATCATCCTCGCAACGGGCGAAGACAAAGACCTCGGAAACTTCGTGAAGATCAACCACCTAAACGGCTACTCAACGGTCTACGGGCACCTGTCGGAGATACTGGTATCCCCCGGCGATCCGGTAAGCCGCGGCGAGGTGATAGGTTACAGCGGGCAGAGCGGGAAAGCATATCGCCCTCACCTGCACTACGAGGTGCGCCTGAACGGAAAACCCATAGACCCTCTCGCCAAAACCGCACCGAAAACAAAATAATTGCGAAAACGAAGCTATCCTCTATTTTTGGAAAACCAAAGGGCGGTGGAGTATGCCTTGGGTGTTTGGTTTGAAATCGACGGGGGCATCTGATCACCTAAACACCATAGTCGGCGAGGGGACGAGCATCTCTGGCGAGCTTTTGGTCTCCGGCAGCGTCAGGATAGACGGCGAGTTTCGCGGAACGCTTTCCGCAACGGGGCACCTGACCGTGGGGCAGAACGGCACCATAAGAGCCGAGGGAACGATACACTGCCAAAGCGCGCACATAGCCGGCAAGGTCTTCGGCGACCTCGTTGCGCCCAAGCGCGTCCACCTGACGAAAACCGCCACCCTAAACGGAAACATCACAACGCAGGTGCTCATAATCGAGGAGGGGGCGGTGTTCAACGGCCGAAGCGAGATGGGAGGCGTGGATGATACGATGGCTGAGGATCAAAAACTTTAAATGCCTGCGCGCTCCAAAGTTATCCACACTGTTGGCAAGCTGTTGATAACTCATCCACAGCGGGGTGATAAGGGCTATGGAAAGGATCGTGGAAAGGATAAAGTCCGCGGAGGAGGAGGCGGCAAAGCTTGTGGCCAAAGCCGAAGCCGAGGGCAAAAAGATGCTCGCCGAAAAGAAAGCTGAGCTGCAAAAGCGCCAACAACAGCTCGAGCAGCAAATCCGCCAAATGCTCGAGGAGGCGCGAAAACAGGGAGAGGAGGAAGCCCAAGCCCAAATCGAGCGCCTCCAAAGCGAAACCCAAGAAAAGCTCGCGCAGCTCCAGCAAAAGTTCGACGAGGCAAAAGAGGAGCTTTTGGACTTCATCCTCAAGGAGATCTGAGCCATGGCGACGGTGCCAATGACAAAGATCGGCATAATCGGCTACAAGGGCGACTGGCAGTCCATCGTTCCGTTTTTGCAGCGCGAGGGCGTCGTCGAGATCGTCCCCCTCAGGGATGCTGAGGAGCGTCCTGCGGAGCTCGAGAATCTTTTGCGCAGAGTCGACGCAGCGGCAGCGTTCATTTGCGAAAGCCTGCCACAAAAGCCGCAAAAACCCATACTCGCCCCCAAGGAGGCGGCTAAGATCATCGAGTCGTTCCCCGCAGAAGAGGTTCTCCGGCGCGTTGAGGAGCTCAGGCAGCGCAGGGACGAAGCCAACGCAAAGCTCAATCGCGCGCAAAACCTCATCCTCATGCTAAAGCCATGGACGCCATGCACAACGCCACTTGGGATGATAAAGGACACGACCCACTGCTGCATAAGGATGGGCACGATACCGTCCCACCTCGTCGAGACATTCGAGAAGGAGGCGGAGGAACAAGAGCTTTTCTTCTGGAGGGAGATCTCGCGCGGGCACGAGGGGATGCACCTGATCGTCGTCTTCCACAAAGCGATATCCGACTGGGCGTTGGGGCTTTTGGCGAAGGTGGAGTTCACACACTGGGAGCCGAAGCAGTTCAGGCGAACGGTTGCGGAGGAGCTTTTGATCCTTGAGTCCGAGGTCGCAGAGGCTCGTGCGGAGCTTGAGGAGGTCGCGAAGCAGGCGCAAAAGCTTAAGAAGCACCTTTTGGGGCTCTGGCTTTACGCCGACCACATCGAGCAGCTCATAGAGCAGCACGAGGTCGTTGCGGCGGCATCGCACACGCAAAAGACCTTCGCGCTGCAGGGATGGATACCCAAAAAGCTTTTGCCCCACCTGCGAAGGCGCCTCGAGGTCGCATTCGATACGGTCGAGGTGGTCGAACTGCCAACCCTGCCCGAGGACGAGCCGCCGGTCGCCCTGAAAAACCCGTTCTTCGTCGAGGCGTTCGAGATCATAACCGACCTCTACGGGCGCCCCCGCAAAGGCATGGTCGACCCAACGCCGTTTATGGCGCCGTTTTTCGCGATATATTTCGCCCTATGCCTCACCGACGCAGGATACGGGCTCTTGCTCACGCTTATCGCGACCGCGGGGCTCCTTTGGGCAAAGGTCCCTTCGGTTAGGAAGTTCTTCAGGATGATCCTCTACGTCGGCGTTCTGACCATAGGCGCGGGGATAATAACGGGCGGATATTTCGGCATAAAGCTTCCGCCGCCAAGCGAGGCAACAGGGCTTGCCAAGCTCGCCCTATCGCTCAAACTCTTCGACCCGCTGCGGGACATCATGGTCTTCTTCGCGCTTTCGATCGCACTGGGGATCGTGCAGCTTTCGGTCGGCTTTATCCTTGCGGGCTACGTGCAGCTTAGGGAGGCGAAGGGCGCGGCGCAGTACCTGCACGCAATAGTCGTCACACTCGCCTGGGTGGCGGCAACGGTCGGCGTGGGGATGTTCGTGATCTACAAAACTCTCCCAAACGAGCTTCCGACGTTCAAGGACATGGGTGTCCGAATCCTCGAGTACGGAGCCTTGGGGATCGCAGGAGGGCATCTGATCCTCGGTCCCCTTGCCGGGAAATCGATCGGAACATCCATCGGAAACGCCTTCGGGTTCGACGGGCTTTACGGGATAATCGGCGTCTTCTCCGACCTCCTCTCCTTCGTCAGGCTGACGGCTCTGGGGCTTTCGACGGGGATAGTGGCTGGCGTGATAACAGGGATGACCTTGCAGATGAAGGGCGCGCTCCTTCTGGCTGGGATCGTCATCCTTGTAGGAGGACACATCTTCTACTGTCTCTTCTCGTCCCTGGGCGCCTTCGTCCACCCAACCCGACTGCAGTTCGTTGAGTTCTTCAGCAAGTTCTACGAATCGGGCGGAAAGCCCTTTGAGCCCTTCAGGCGCAGGTACAAACGGGTCGAGGTGATCTGAGGGGGCAGGCTATGCCTTTTCATCCGGTCGAGCACATGGTTCTTGCGGGTCTTGGCGGTGATGTCGTTTTAGAGCTTGGCTGCGGCAGCGGAAGAACCGCGGAGGAGCTGGGCAAGCTCTTCCGAAGCGTCGTCGGCGTGGACCCGGATTTCTCAGCCGTCGCCTCGGTGGAGGCGCGGGAAAGGTATTTGTGCGCGCCCAACTTCTCCGTCGTCGTCGGCGCAGGAGATGGACTGCCGTTCCCCCAAAACACCTTCGACGGCGTCGTCTCGCACTGGGCGCTCCACCACTACCGATATCCGCTTGCCGTCCTCAGGGAGGCGTATGCGGTTCTCAAGCCCGGCGGATGGCTTTACCTCGCCGACGGCGTCGACTACCCCGAACAAAAGCTTACGCCAAAACAGAGAAACCACCTTGTGTTCCACAAGCTTGCCGTCGCCGCCGACAGAGCCAGAAGACGCGACCACTTCCCGCCCCGCAGCGCAAAGGCGATGCGCAAACTCGTCGAACTTGCAGGCTTCCGCGTCGAGCGAAGCGACCTTGTAACCTCCGAGGACCCAAACGACTCCCGCCGCGAAAACGACTACATAAAAAGCTACACCGAAACGCTATCCAAACTTGTGCAACAAATGCTTGAAACGGGCGAAAAAGAGCTTGCCGCAAAGCTCGAAAGGCTCTCTGAGTCGATCAGAAACGAGGGGATACGGATGGGTCCCTTTGCGATAATAGTCGGGAGGAAAGGTCGAGTGCTTGCACACTCGGGCGCTTGAGGATAACTTTTGGGGATTTCGTCAGATCGAAAGGAGGTATCGATGCGGGCAGCGAGGTTGGCGATTTTGCTGGGTTTGCTGCTTTTTGCGGCCGGAGCTTGGGCGCAGGTTGCAGCCGAAGCAGAAGCGAAGGGGAGCTGGTTCAGGTGGGACCCTGTTGCCCTGGCGCTCTTCGGAGCAGGTGTGGCTGCTGTGCTTTCGGGCGTGGGATCATCCATCGGCATAGGGATTGCGGGCGGAATGGCAACGGGGGCGATGCAGGAGAAGCCCGAGCTTTTCGGAAGGTTTTTGCCGCTTGCCGCAGCACCAGGAACGCAGGGAATCTACGGCATCGTCACAGCCGTGCTCATCCTGGGCAAGATCACGTCGGGGATGTCGCTTGAGGTTGGCTGGCAGCTTTTCTTCGCGGGATTGCCCATCGGGTTTGCCGGGCTTGCGTCGGCAGTATACCAGGGGAAGGTCTGCGCAAGCGGCGTGGGCCTGGTCGTGAAGGACCCCGGGCAGTTCGGTAAGGCGCTTGTGATGGCGGTGCTCGTCGAGTTCTACGCCCTGCTCGGGCTTCTGACAAGCATCCTCATGCTGGGCAAGATAGGCTAAGCGCGGAGGTGGGAGTTGGGCATTGACGGGATAATAGATCGCATAAGGCGCGACGCGGCGGCAGAGGCAGAGGCGATAAAACAACGGTATCTTTCCGAGGTCGAGCGGCTTGAGCGTGAGTTTGAGGAGAAAAGCCGCGCCGCCCTTGAGGATGGTCGTCGCCGCGCAGAAAACGAAAAAGCCCGCGCAAAAGCCCGCGCAATCGAACACGCAAAGCTTGTGCTGTCGCAAAAGGTGCTCGCAAAAAAGCTCGAACTTTTAGAAAAAATCTACAGCGCCGTAAAAGAGCGCATCGAAAACCTCCCACACAAGGAGTACAAAAAGCTTTTCGCCACGGTTTTAGCAAAACTCGGCGAGCGAAGGGGCAAAATAGTCGTCGCCGCCGACGCCGATGTGCTGGACGAGGAGTTCGTAAGACTTGCCGTCGAAAAGCTTGGCGAGGGGTGCGAGTTCGAGCTCGAAAGGACCTCCGACGAAGACTTCAGGGGCTTCATCCTCGTGCGCGACAAAATAAGGTACAACGTCACACTCGACGCCCTGCTTGAGGACGTCAGGGAGCGAACGGAGGAGGAGGTCATAAAAAGGCTTTTCGGATAAGGCCTGTCGAACAAGGGGGTGGGGCGTGAGAGGCTTTCTTGCAGCGCTTGGGTGTGCTTTTTTGGCTTTCGCGCAGGTCTCGTGTCAGCCCAGCGAAAGCCAGTTCGACTCGCTGAGGGAGTCGATGGTCAAGTACCAGATCGAGGCGCGCGGGATAAGCGACCCAAGGGTCCTTGCGGCGATGAGGAAGGTCAAAAGGCACCTTTTTGTTCCGAAGGCTCTCCGGCTCTTCGCATACGACGACAGACCGCTCCCCATAGGCGAGGGACAAACGATATCGCAGCCGTACATCGTTGCGCTTATGACGGAGCTCCTCGACCTCGACGGCGACGAAAAGGTGCTCGAGGTAGGCACAGGCTCAGGATACCAGGCGGCTATACTCGCCCTGCTCGCAAAGGAGGTTTACACCATAGAGATTCTGCCCGTGCTTGCGCAGCGGGCAGACTCGCTCCTTAAAAGCCTTGGATACGAAAACGTCCACGTAAGGTGCGGGGATGGCTACCTCGGCTGGCCCGAAGAAGCCCCCTTCGACGGAATCATCGTCACATGCGCACCGCCAATCATTCCAAAGCCGCTTGTGGAGCAGCTTGCGGACGGCGGAAGAATGGTCATCCCGGTCGGCGAGGGATACCAGGAGCTCATCCTCCTGCGCAAACACGACGGGAGGATCGACACGACGTCCGTCATCCCCGTGCGCTTCGTACCGATGACGGGCGAAGGGATAAAAAAGGCGCTTGAGCAAAAATCAAGCGGAAGCCCGGAGGAGCGAAGATGAAGCCTCCGCTCATATTCAAGGGTGATCCGGACTACGCCTACGCCTCGGGCGTTGTGCGCGGGCTGGAGCCCTATATCCTCACCAAGGCGGACTACCAGAAGATCCTCGACGCCGACGAGAACCAACTCGGTCTTGTGCTTTCGGAGCTTGGCTACGGCGGCGGAGAACACAATCCAGAGCACGCCCTCGACATCGCCACCGACCTCCTCTTCGCCACCATCGACAAGCTCTCGAAGCACAAAAAGTTCACCGACCTTTTGAAGCTCAGGTACGATTTCCACAAATCGAGCGTTGTCTTCAAGGCGCGCATTTTGGGGCGCGAGGTGCCGCCGCTTGTGCCGTGGGGAACGATTCCCACCGACGAGCTTGTCGCCGGCATAAACGCCTTCGTCGAAGGCGGCGAGGCAAAGCTGCCAAAACCCATAATCGACGGGCTTGCGCTCGGGAAGAAGCTTTTTGCAGCCTACAACGCCGTCCTCGCCATCGACATAGCGCTCGATAAGACCTTCATCACACACGCCCGCTCTGTCCTGCCGAAGGGGGAGTACTTCAGCCGCTGGTTCGCGCTCTACTCGGACTGGTTGAACACGAAGTCGTTCGTCCGCATCGTCCGAAGCGGCGTGCCCACAAAACTTTTCTGGGAAATCTTCTGCGACGGCGGGGACATCGGAAGAGCCGTCTTCGCGCGCGCCCTCGAAGGCGAAAACGAACAGATCCCCCAAGCCTTCGCAAACACAGAGTACGGCAAAAGGCTTGTGGACGTGCTAAGGCTTGTGTGGCGCGGAAAACTCGTTGCCCTCGACGCCTTCTTCAGCGCCAAAATGCGCGAACTCTTCAGATACACAAGATACTGCCCGTACGGGCTTGAGATCGTCTGGGCTTATGCCTGCATGCGCCTTGAGGAGATAAGCACGCTTCGGACGATACTTCGCGCGAAGAAGGCGCAGCTTCCCCGCGAAACCCTCAAGGAGGTGATATCGGTTGCCCTGGAGTAAGCTTGCCGCCATAGGTGACTGGAGCACCGTTTTCCCGCTGCGCGCCGTGGGGATAGAATCGCACGCCGTAGATGACCCCGCTGAGGCGCCCAAGCTTTTGCGACAACTGGCGCAAAGCAGGGAGTTCGCCGTGATCTTCATAACCGAAGGGCTGCTTGCCTACGTTGGCGACGTTATGAGGGAATTTGCCGAAAGCGACCTTCCGGCGATAATCATAATCCCCGAGGTATCGGGCTCGCGGGGGCTCGGCGCATCGATAATCCGCGAGACCATGAAGAAGGCGGCAGGGCGCGACATAATGGCGGAGGAGGGGTGATGCTCTACCCTACAAACGGACCCCCCACAAAAACCCTGCTGATTTGCCGGAGACTGGCTGTCGTAACACTCTTTGCGGCGATAAGCGTGCTTTCCGTCAATCGATTCCTATTCGGGGTAAGCGATAACGTCATAACGATCCCCTTCCTCAAACACACCATCGACCCAAGCCTTTACGCAAACGACTATCTGATCGAACAGAAACAGTACTACTACACCTATCTGTGGCGCTTTTGCGCGATCTGGATCAAGGCGGGTGTTCGGATCAATGTGCTTTTCTTTGTGCTCTATTGCATCTTCATATGGCTTGAGTTTTTGGCGATGTACCTTCTGACCCAAACCCTCTTCGAGCGCGACTATGTGGCTTCGCTGGCGCTTTTCTTCCTCCTCTTCGGTCAGCTTTGCCCCGGAGGAGTGTCGACTGTGCCCGGGCTGCTTTTGACGCGAACCGTCGCAACACCGCTTGCCCTTCTTGCTGTTGCCCTGCTTGCAAAGCGAAAGTACACCGCATCCTTCGCTTTGCAGGGAGTAGCGTTCCTTGTACATCCAATGACTGTGCTTTACGTATTTCCCCCCAGCGCAGCCGTGATGGTCTTTGATCTTGCTAAGACGGACCTACGGAAAGCCGCGGCGCCCCTGGCTGTTTTCCTCGCCCTGGCATGCCCTATAATACTTTGGAAACTTATGCGCTCCCCCCCATCGCTCCACCTCATCAAGGTGGACGACGACTGGATGCGCATTCTGCGCCTCAGATCGAGCTTCCACCTCTTCCCCTTCTCCTGGCCGCTTTGGAGACACGCAAAAGCCCTGCTTCTGCTCGCATCCCTCGCCCTGGGAGTACGGTTCGTGAAGAAGACCTTTCACCGAAGAGTAGTGATGATCTTTCTCGTCTCATCGCTGGTGCTCTGCGCAATAGGGACCTTCTTTGCGGAGGTGGTTCCCGTCGCTTTCGTTTTGAACCTGCAGCTTTTGCGAAGCTTTGTTTTCATCGCATTCTTCGCCCTTGCCTCCTTCGCGGCGTTTTTGCTGAACGCAATCGAGCAGGGCAGGTTCTGGAGGGCTTTGCTCGCCATCCTTCTGGCTTTTATGCCGATGTACGCCGGCGTCGGCTGGACCTATGCTTATCCGGCATTCGTTGCCTTCGGCGCGGGATTTCTGCTCTTCCGACAAGCCCTTGTGCCAAAGGCGCGTTCCGGCTCAGCCTTTGTTGCCGCGACACTGCTTTTCTCCGCAGCGATCGGAGCGGGTGCCTACTCGATGCGCGGAAAATTCAGCATCGCCTGCGCACAAGACCCCCTGTGGCTCGATGTGCAGAGGTGGGCGAGGGCAAACACCGCAAAAAGCTCCGTCTTCATCGTGCCGCCGACGATGGAGGGATTTCGCGTCGAATCAGAAAGAGCCATATACGGCGACTGGAAGGACGGAACGCTTTCCAACTTCAACCCCGACTTCGGGCGGGAGTGGCTGCGAAGGATGAAAAAGCTCGGCTTTCGCGAAAGCTTTCCCCGCGAAAGCCTTCGGGACTCTATCTCCCTGAGCTTCGAAAGGCTTGGGGACAGCGTCCTCTCTGGCATCGCGGCAGAATTTGGCGAAGACGTCGACGTGTACCTCGTCACGACCAAAGCAGGATACGACTTCCCTCCTGTCTACAGGAATGATAAGTTTTGGGTTTACGCGATAAGAGGCGGTGCAAGCAAGAGACTGCCCGCCCGAGGATTGACGTCAAAGGTCACTGCGCACGCAAAAGCCCAAACGGCAAGGGTTATTCGTAATACTCGTCGGGCAGGTCCTCGGTGGCGATTATGACGATTATATTGTCGTCATCGTAGTGGTTTCGCCCCCGCCCGTTCGGTCCGAACGAGCCCACCGCCGCAACCCACTTGTGCTCGTCGCGGAGGTAGTAGTCGGTGTCGCAGAAGTAGTCGTTCCCCCACGGGTCTTTGGGGATGCGCGAGATGTACGGTCCAGCCCAGTCGGGGTAAGGATCGTCGGGGTCATTGCACACAAGTCCGGCTCTGCCGGAGTTCAGGTCCCAGCACTCGTTGTGAGGCCAGTAGCAGACGTATCCCGCGGGGCAATGGGCTGGCCACTCACCCGTCTCGGCACCAAGGGTCTCCACTGCCTTCGCTATCCTGTTCACCCAAAGCCTCGCCTCAGCTATCTTCGTCTTCTGCCGCACCGAAGAATACTTCTGCACAGCAAGGGCAGAAAGGATCCCGATGATCACGATGACGACCATAAGCTCAACAAGCGTAAACCCCTTTCTGCCCACCGCAAACACAGCTACACCCCCTCGCGCCATCTCCCACAAATATTATAGCAACTGTCGTGCCACGATGCAAGTCAGCGTTTTTGGGGCGTGTCGTCCTTTGGCACACGGGTTTTGGCGTTGCAATTCGCAAAACGCAAAGACGGCTCAGCGCTGCGGGAACTCGACGACGACCCTCGTGCCGCTGCCAACGCGGCTTTGGATCTGTATCCTGCCGCCGTGAAGCTCCACGATCTTCTTCACCACAGCCATCCCGATCCCGACGCCGCCGCGCTTGGTGGAAAAGTAGGGCTTAAAGACCTTGTCCAAAAGCTCGGGGGGAATCCCCTTGCCCTTGTCGGCGACGCTTATGGCGACGCCTGTAGCAGTCTTCATCGTCTCCACGACTATAGCGCCGCCCTCCTGCGAAGCCTCGATGGCGTTCTGCAGGAGGTTGTGCAGAACCTGGGCGACAAGCGCCGCATCGACCTTGATGGCGGGGAGGTTATCGGCAACTCGAAGCTGGATCTCCACGTTGTCGCACCTGGCGCGCATAACGTCCACGGCGCGGCGAACGACGTCGTTTATGTCCGTGCGCCTAAAGTCCGGGCTGGGAAGACGCGAGTAGTCCAGAAAGCTTTTTAGGATTCTGTCGAGGCGAGATAGTTCCTCCTCAACGCGCGCAAGCCTTGCCGCAAACTTCTCGTCGTCGCCGATCTCCTCGCTCATAAGCTGAAGGTTCATCTTTATGGTGTTGAGGGGGTTTCGGACCTCGTGCGCAAGGGCGCGGGCAAGCTCGAGGAGATCCTCGCCGCTCTGGCGAACCACCACCCTGCGCCTGCCGAAAACGAAAAAGCCCAAAACAAAGCCCAAAACCGCCAATATGATCGCAACGAAAACCATACCTAAACCTTCCCCAAGATGGCGTAGGCTATGTAGGAGGTGTGGAGGTTTATCTTGTTCAGGTCGCTTAGGATGTCGATGTGGATGGTGCTTGTTTCCTCGGTTTCCTTAAGCCCCCTTCTGAGGCGCGCCAGATGGCTGCGGTAAAGCTGCCTTTGCCTTTCGACAAGGCGCTTCGTCTCCTGAATGACCATCGACGCAAGCTTCTTGTCCCTGAGGGGTATGGCGTCAAGTGCCGTCTGAAGGTTTTTCTTGACCTCGGAGTGATAGTCGAGGATCTCCCGAAAACCCTCGTCGGAGAAGTAATAACCAACCTCTATCTTCTTCTGTGCGTGGACGGCGAGGTCTTTGCTTATCACATCGCCTATGTGCTCAAGCTCAAAGGCTATATGCACAAGCGCAACTGTAAGCGATGCCGACTCCGCATCGAGCTCGTCGACGGGCATGTGGGTCAAAAACTCCGTTATCGCCTCCTGGAGCTTGTCGACCTTGTCGTCCTCGAGGACGACCTGCCTCAATAGGTTGGGGTCGTTGGAGAAGAAGACCTTCCCCCAGTCCACAAGCATCCTGAGCACCATCTCGCCCATCCGCATGATCTCCCTTGTCGCCTGTCCCATTGCGACCAGAGGGTTTGTCAGTGTGGTGTAGTCGAGGTATCTGGGGGCGAACTCATCGGGCTTTTGCGCGCGCGGTATCAGCCGCTCGAAGACCTTCGCAAAGACATCCGCAAACGGCATGAACAGGGCGGCGACAAAAACATCGAACAGTGTGTGGGCGTTGGCTATCCTGCGGGGGATAGACCCCCCAATGGCGTCGACCACGGTCTTGTACCACGGCAGTGCGGCGAAAACCACAGCGCCCAAAAACAGCTTCATCAAAAGCTGCGCCCAAACTATGCGTTTTGCCTCGGGCTTGCCGCCCATCGAACCTATCACACCCAGCATGCACGAGCCCACGTTGGCGCCTATCACCATAGGCAGTGCGAGGGTGAGGTCGACGACGCCGCTGAAGGCGAGCGTGAGCAAAAGCCCCAAAACGGCGGTGCTGCTCTGAAATAAAGTGGCTAAAGCGAACCCCAACACAGCCACCCAAAAGGGCGCTCCGGCGAAAAACTGCGCCATCGCCGATACCGCGGGGTTGTCGTGGAAGGGCGCGATACCGTCGCGCATAACCGCCATACCCAGAAAAACAAGCCCGAACGAAAAGACAACTCGCCCGCTGTAGTGCCAAACCCTGCTTTTGACGAAAAAGAAGACGATAAATCCCGCCGTAAGCATCACTGGCGCAAACCTGTAAATCTTGAACGCAAGAAGCTGCACGGTCAGTGTGCTTCCGATCCCGGCGCCGAGGACTATCGGTATGGCTTGAGCAAGCGTTATGAGCTGTGCGTTGGCGAAGGCAACAAGCATAAGCACAACAGCGCCGCTCGACTGCAGGGCGAAAGCCAAAAAAACTCCCAGCAAAAAACCCAAAAGAGGCTTTTTCGTAAGCTTTGCGACCAAAAAGCGCAGAGAGGAGCCCGCAAGCCTCTCGAGGTTGTGGGTGACCTGCGTGATCCCGTAGAGGAATATGCAAAGCCCGCCGAGTATTTGGAACATCTGCATGGTCGTCATAAGCTGCCTCCGGGCGCGCCTTGGAGAAAGCGGGCCGGAAAAAGACGACTAAATGTTGTAACCCAGCTCCCGAAGCCTCTTTTTGCCCTCTTCGGTGATCCTGTCGACCGACCAGCGCGGCTCAAACGTAAGCTCAACATCCACCTCCGATATCCCCTCAAGCTTCTCGAGCCGCTCCTTTATCTGCCTGGTCAAAAGCTGGTGGATGGGACACCCCGGAACCGTAAGGGTCATAAGAATATGAACCCTCTCGCCCGAGATGTCTATCCCGTAGATAAACCCAAGGTCGTAGATGTTTACGGGTATCTCGGGATCGTAGATTTGCCTGAGCTCCTCAATGATTTTCTGCCTAAGCTCCTCCTGCGACGCCATGCTAACCTCCGGGTTTGAAGTAAATGATAGCCACGACAGTTACGCCCCAGAGTACGAGATTTGCGAGCATAAACGGGTCGCGCAAAACGAGCCTTTCGGGCGATTCGCCCTCACCCCTTACCTCGACAAGATAAAGATATCGGAAAAGCCCGTAAATCACAAAGGGCAGCGAGAGCCAAAGGTACGGGGTTCCGAAGCGCGCTGCTGTCTGCGGATCAAAAACATAAAGCGAATACGACGTAAGCGTTGCCGCAACCTCAACGAGCAGAAGGTCGCTTAGGAAGCGGAGGTTGTAGTGCTCTATGACCTTGCGGCTTGCCTTCTCGTTGTTGTGCACGATGCGGGCAAGCTCCTGTCTCCTCTTCGCGGTCACCATAAAAAGCGCCAGAAGGCTTGTGCACAAAAGCAGCCACGACGATATCTTCACACCAAGGACGACAGCCCCAGCCGCAGCGCGCAGGAGAAAACCAGCCGCGACAACTATTATGTCCACGATCACCACGTGCTTGAGCCAAAGCGAGTAGAAAATCTGCATGACGACGTAGGAAAGCCCGATAAATCCCAACCCCGTGTTGGTGCAGAAAGCCCAAAGTATTCCAGCGGCGACAAATGCAAGCGACGCCAGCGCAGCGACCCAAAGGGGCAGCTCTCCGGAGGGCAGCGGTCGACGCCGCTTGACGGGATGAAGCCTGTCGGCGGGGAGGTCAACTATATCGTTTAGTATGTAAACTCCGCTCGCCAGGAGGCAAAAGACGCCGAACGCCTCTAAAGAGAGCAGCACCTTGTCGGGATTGAGGAACTCCTGCGCAAAAATCAGCCCGGCGAAAACGAAGAAGTTCTTCGTCCACTGCGCCGGGCGCATAGACCTTATTATGGCAGAGGCTATGCGCACCAAGCTATTTCCCTCCGTTGCGTTTGCGCGCAACGATCCCTATCGAGACGGCGGTGTAGGCGCCGAACTTCGTCCTGCGCAGGCGCTCCCTCAGCCAGCGCCTCAGGCGCCACAAAACGGGAACCTTCGGCGGGTAAAGCGGAAGATGCACACCCACCTTCCAAAGAACCTCCCGAAGAACCCGGTAGAAGAAGCTCGGGTACATCCAATCGCCGTAAAAGCTTATGGGCTCAAAGCCAAACTCCCTAAGCTTTGCCGAAAGCTCCCCCAGCGAAAACTCGGTCTCCCATCCGGCAAACCAGGCATCCAGGGCTATGAGGATGTGCTTGACCACCGTATATATGTGCCACCTCTGGGGGACATCTATCACAGCGATTCCGCCGGGCTTCAGGACCCTGTAGTTTTCCCTCACGATGCCCCACGGGTCGCGGAAGTGCTCCAAAAGCCCCTGGTGGAAGACGACGTCGAAGGAGTTGTCGGAAAAGGGCAGTGCGAAGGCATCGCCCTGGACGGGTATCACCTTGGCGTCGCCCTCGGCGTTGAGCTTTTTTATTATCTGCATCGCGGCGTCGGCGTAGTCGAGGACGAAGACCTGCGCGCCCGCCCTGGCAAGCGTGAAGCTATCGCGACCCGTGCCAGCACCAACCTCCAGAATGCGCTTGCCCGAAAGATCAGGCATAACCTCCAAAAGTGCGGCGGGAATCCTGCCGGAGTTGTCGTATATCTGGCTCGGGTCCCTCTTACGGCTCCAAAAGCGCTCCCAGTGCGACCTTTCGCTCGTGCGCCTCGGCAAAAGCTCACCTCCGCAAAAGCAGGTTCAAAACGAGCGTGAGGATTAAGGAAAGGATTATGCTCGTCGCTATGGGGAGGAATATCACAACCCCCTTCTTGCGGATGACTATGTCGCCGGGCAGGTGCCCGAGGAAAAACTTGCCACCAAGGGTAAGCACAAGCCCCAGCACAACGAAGACAACGCCCACCAAAAGGAGGATCTTTCCGAGCTCCTGCGTCATCCCCGCCCCCTTTTTTCCTTTACAAGCTCAGCCACGCGCAGCAGAACCTCCCTTGCGACGACGCGCTTGTGGGCGCGCGGGATGTGCTCCACATCGCCTGATGGGGATATGACAAAGACCTCGTTCGTTTCGGCGGCAAAGCCGCTGCCCGCCGAGACGACGTTCGCCACAACAAGGTCGAGACCCTTTTCAAAAAGCTTTCTGCGCGCGTTTTCGACGACGTCGTCGGTCTCGAGGGCAAAGCCAACGACTATACGCTCCCCTTTCCGCTCGGCAACACGCTTGAGTATATCGGGCGTTCGCACAAGCTCAAGCGAAAGGGTTTGTGAAGTTTTTTTGATCTTGTGTGCGCTTTGGCTTTTGGGCGCGTAGTCTGCGACGGCTGCCGCCATGATGAGCACATCGGCGTCCTCGAACTCCCTCTCCACCGCCTCAAGCATTTGCCTTGCTGTTGTCACCTCGACCGTTTTTTCGACGTTCGGTGGCGCAACCGAAAGCGGACCGTGCACAAGGGTCACCTTTGCGCCCATGCGGCGCGCCACATCGGCAAGCGCAACGCCCATCCGCCCCGTCGACGGGTTCGACAGAAAACGCACGGGATCCAAAAACTCCCTGGTGGGTCCCGCAGTTACGACGATCCTTATGCCGCGAAGGGCATCCGACTCGAAAAGCAGGCTCTCCACAAAGCTTATGATCTGCTCCTGCTCGGGGAACCTGCCCACGCCCTCCTCGCCGCAGGCAAGCGCACCCGAAGCGGGCGACATAACGTAGTACCCAAGCTCCTCAAGGACCCTTATGTTGCGCTGCGTTGCGGGGTGTGTGAACATCTTTTCGTTCATAGCGGGCACGAAGGCAACGGGCGCCTCGGTTGCGAGCATAGCCGTCGTCAAAAACTCGTCGGCTATTCCGCACGCCGCCTTGGCGAGGACATCGGCTGTTGCGGGGGCAACGAGGAAGAGGTCTGCCCACCGCGCCCACGATATGTGCTCGCTGGCAAAGCGTTGGGGCTCGGCGAACTGATCAACCACCACGGGGGCATCAAGCGCACAGCGGAACGTTAAGGGCGAGACGAACTTTGCGGCGTTGTGTGTCATGGCGACGCGCAGCTGTGCGCCACAGCGCAAAAGCCCCCGACCAAGCGAAACTGCCTTGTACGCCGCTATCGAACCGCAAACGCCCAAAACTATTTTCGCTCCCGAAAGCTCCATAACCCTAAAGGCGCAAGGGCATGATGACAGCTATGTACTCGAAGTCTTCGGGCTGGGGCAGAGGGGTTATAAGGCACGCCGTCGACGGCGACTTCATCGCAAACCGGACCTGCTCGGTGGGGATATGCCTTAGGATCTCAAGCAGCATCTTCGCGTTGAAGCCAACCGACATAGGCTCGTTTTCGTAGTCGACGGCGAGGGCAACGCTGCCTTCGGTGCCGGCATCAAGATCAGAGGCGAAAAGCTCGAGCGAGCCCTCGGAGAAGGTGAACTTAACGAGGCTCGTCACGGGCGTCGTCACAACCGACATAAGCCGCACAGCCCGCACAAGCTCGTCGAGGTCGGCGACCATCACAACGTCGTTCTCCAAAGGCAAAACGCGCTCGTAGTCGGGGAACTTTTCGGCTATAAGCCTCGTTTGGAAGCGGAAGTTGTCGGTCTCGAACTGAACGCTGTCCTCACCGGGCGTTATCTTCACCGTATCGACGGCGCTTTTCGAAAGTATGCTCGAAAGCTTTGCCACAGCCCGCTCGGGGATGAGCATCTCAAGGGGGCTTTCCAAACCAAGCTCCATGGGCTTTTTGACGAGGGCGAGCATGTGACCGTCGGTGGCGACCATCCGCATCTCCTGCGGGAAAAGCTGCCACAAAAGACCGCAGAGGTTTATCCTCGTTATCTCCGAAGAGACGGCGTAGGAGGTCATCCCGATAAAGTCGGAGAGCATCTGCTTTTCAAGCTCAAACGGCAACTGAGGCGACTTCAGAAGCTCGGTAGGTGGGAAATCCTCGGATGGCATTCCAGGGAGCCTTACCTTTCGCTTTCCCTGCGAGACCACAAGAGCATACTCCTCCAGCACGAGCTCGACGTCGCCGTCGGCAAGCTCGCGCAAAACCTCCCCAAGCTTTTTGGCCGGAACCGCAAACGAACCGGGGATCGGAACCTCGGCGGGGATGGAGACATAAAGGCTCTGCTCCTTGTCCGTTCCGACGACGGTGAGGGTGTTGCCGCTTGCGGCAAGCAAAAGGTTCGCCAAAACAGGCTGCGTCGACCGCGCTGGAATAACCGCCGAAACCGCCGAAACCGCATCCGCAATATCTGACTTCGATACTATCGCCTTCATGACCCCTCCTTGGCTTGATACACACTCTCTCAAATTTTGCTTAACTTACAAAGCATTCTATATCTTGTCAAACGTTTCGTTGCGGGGAAGCCCGCGCCCAAGTTTCCCCTTGCAGTGCGATGGCGAAGGGCTATAGTTTAGGAAAATCCATGTGCTGCGATATGGGGAACAAAGGCTCAAACCCGCCGTCGGACGAGCGGAGCGTCAGGCTCGCAAAGCTTACCAAGATAAGGGAGATGTCGATCGACCCCTACCCCGCACGGGTGCGCATTGATCTTTCGCTCCACGAGCTACGAAGGAACTTCGAGCTTCTCTCGGGCAGAGGCGACGTGGTAAGCGTGGCTGGAAGGGTCATGTCCAAAAGGCTGCACGGGAAAAGCTCCTTCGCCCACATCCAGGACGGAACGGACAGATTCCAGATCTATCTCAAATACGACGTCCTCGGGGATGAGAAGTACAAGTTCTTCAAAAAGCTTGTGGACATAGGCGACTTCATCGAGGCGAGGGGGACGCTCTTCAAGACCCGCACCGGGGAGGAGACCCTTCTGGTCGAGGACTTTCGCCTTTTGGCTAAGGCTTTGCGCCCCCTGCCCGAGAAGTGGCACGGACTCACCGACGAGGACAAAAAACTCAGGCTCCGCTACCTCGACATACTCATAAACCCGTCCACCAAGGAGCGCTTCATCAAGCGTGCGAGGGTTATAAGCTCGATACGCGAGTACCTCGACGCGCGCGGCTTCGTGGAGGTGGAAACACCTATCCTGCAGCCGATATACGGCGGCGCAAGCGCAAGACCATTCGAAACTCACCTGAACGCGCTGGATATGAAGCTCTACCTGCGCATCGCAACTGAGCTCTACCTCAAGCGCCTCATCGTGGGCGGGATGGACAGGGTGTACGAAATCGGCAAAAACTTTCGCAACGAAGGCATAGACAGGATGCACAACCCGGAGTTTACGGCGATGGAGGTTTATCAGGCTTACGCCGACTACACCGACATGATGGCTCTTGCGGAGGGTCTTTTGCGCCACACGGCGGAGGCGGTCTGCGGCAGCCTGCAGATAAGCTACCAAGGCGTTTCAACTGATCTTGCCGCACCGTTTGCGCGGATAAGCTTTTGGGACGCGATGCGCGACCGCACGGGCGTGGACCTATCGAACGCCTCCGCGGAGGAAATCGCCGACTACCTCCGCTCGCAGAACATCGAGTTCGACGAGTCTCTGCCAAGATACGCACTCATCGACGAGGTATTCAAGGAGAAGGTCGAAAGAACACTTGTGGAGCCGACCTTCGTCGTCGACTACCCCGTCGAGCTTTCGCCACTGGCGAAGAGGAAACCCGGGGATGAGAGACTCGTGGAGCGCTTCGAGCTCTTCTGGTACGGGATGGAGATCGCCAACGCCTTCACCGAGCTTAACGATCCCCTTGAGCAGCGGGAGCGCTTCGAGGAGCAGATGGAGCGCCGCGCCAAAGGGGACCCCGAGGCACAGGTCCTCGACGAAGACTTCCTCAGGGCGCTGGAGTACGGTATGCCACCCTGCGGCGGCATGGGAATCGGCATCGACAGACTCACGATGATCCTAACAGACAGCTACGCGGTAAGGGACGTGATACTTTTCCCCCTGCTCAGACCAAGCGACCAATAATTTTTGAGTTGACCGAATCCGCTGAGGTGAATTTTTTGTGAAAGCTTCTTAATAAGTTGCAGCAAAAAAGGAGGGGTAATGCGCAGACTCTGTGCGTTAGCGCTCGCACTTGCCATATCAGGCGCCCTCTGGGGCGAGCAGGTGAAGCAGAAGTTCGGGGTTGGACTGGGCTTTGGCCTTCAGAGAACGATAAACGCCGACATATACCTGACAACCGAATACGCCTACAGCGCCGACCTGCGCTTTGGTCTTACAAACGACCTCGAGATCGGACTCGCCTTCACCTACGAATACAACCACATAGCCTACAACATGAGCCGCTACTTCTGCCCCATCACCTACTCGGGGGAAACGACCCCCAGCCCCGACTTCCCCTGGTGGCGAATGGGGATATGGGACCAACCCTGGGACGAGAAAATAGAGTGGAAAAAGTTCATCATAAGCGGCAAGTCGGACGAGCTTCCGATAAAGTTCACCTATATGCCGATGGAGCTTTTCCTCAAGTTCCGCTCCCTTTCGAAGACGATCTTCAACCCCTACATAGTAGGCGGCTTTGGGATGATAATGTGGCGCGCCCAGCACGCCGAAAGCGGCGAGGACCTCGACGTCTTCTGGTACGAGGACTACTACGACACCACAAGCGGCGGCGAGTGGAGACCTTTTAAGGCAACGCAGCTCAGCCTCCTTCTGGGGCTTGGTGTGGAGCTTTTCCCGATCTCGAACGTCGGGATAGACGTTGGTGTCAGGGCGAGGTACCTCGTTCCCAACGAGTTCGTCGACCAGGTGACCGACACGATGCGCGGCGACGCACAACTTATGGCACGAATCAACTTCTACTACGGCGGCGTCAAGGACAGCGACAAAGACGGCGTCGTCGACAGCAGGGACAGGTGCCCCGACACGCCCTTCGGCGCCATAGTCGACGAGTTTGGATGCCCGATGGACAGCGACCAGGACGGCGTTCCTGACGGGCTTGATATGTGCCCCAACACGCCGCTTGGCGCTATAGTCGACGCCACGGGCTGCACCTCCGACGAGGACGGCGACGGCGTCCCTGACGGCATCGACAAATGCCCCGGCACACCGTACGGAGCACCGGTTAATCCCGAAGACGGTTGCCCACTCGATACCGACGGCGACAAAGTCCCCGACTACCAGGACGCATGCCCCAACACCCCCAAGGGCGCCTACGTCGATGCCAACGGCTGCCCCTTCGACAGCGACATGGACGGCGTATACGACGGCATAGACAAATGCCCAAATACCCCTCCGAACACGCCTGTGAACGAGTTTGGATGTGAGCGGGCGAAAGCCGACAGCGACGGCGACGGCGTTCCCGACGACAGAGACAGATGCCCCGGCACTCCCCCGGGCGCGGTTGTGGACGAGACCGGCTGCCCAATCGACTCCGACGGCGACGGAATACCCGACTACAAGGATGCATGCCCGAGAACGCCGCCCAACGCCGAGGTCGACCTCAACGGCTGCCCACTCGACGACGACAACGACGGCGTCTACAACGGCATCGACAAATGCCCAAACACCCCGCTTGGCGCCATAGTCGACCAATACGGCTGCGCCAAAGACTCCGACAAAGACGGCGTTCCCGACGGCATAGACCAATGCCCAAGAACCCCACTGCACGCCGAGGTCGACGCCAAAGGCTGCCCCAAGGACTCCGACGGCGACGGAGTATACGACGGAATAGACAGATGCCCCAAAACCCCTAAGGGCGTTCCCGTCGACACCGTGGGATGCCCCAAGGCACCCAAACTCAAAAAGGGTGAGTCGGTGACGGTGAGGATCCACTTCGACGTCTGCTCGTGGGACATATCGGAGCAGGAGGCGATAAAGCTGCAGGACGGTCTCAACATGCTGCGGGCGTATCCCGACATGGTCGTCGTGATCGAAGGTCACACCGACAACCAGAAGATAGGACCTGCCTGCAGGCAGAAAGGGGTTAAGGACAACGTTGAGCTTTCCTTCAAGCGCGCCGAGGCGGTAAGGCAGTGGTTCATCGACCACGGGATCGAGCCCTCGCGCCTCCAGGTCAAAGGATACGGCGACACCAGACCCGTAGCGCCAAACGATACGCCCGAAGGTCGCGCCAAAAACAGAAGAATCGAGCTTAGGTGCATCGAAAACTGCCCCGGAGAGTAAAAACAAAAAGGACGGGAGGAGTTCGGGAAAAGCCACAGGGAGGGAGAGCGTTATGATATCACGCTACACACGCCCCCAGATGGGCAGGATCTGGAGCGATGAGATGCGCTATAAAAAATGGCTTGAGGTGGAGCTCGCCGTCTGCGAGGCTTGGGCAGAGCTCGAGGAGATCCCACCCGAGATTGTGGATCACATAAAGAAAAACGCATCGTTCAGGCTTTCGGACATACGCAAGGCTGAGGAGCGCACGCGCCACGAGGTCGTCGCCTTCCTAAACGTCCTACAGGAGCGGGTTGGCGAAGACGCAGCGCGGTGGATCCACTTCGGACTCACATCAGCAGACGTTATGGACACCGGGCTCGCACTCCAGCTCCGCGACGCAGGAAGCATAATCGAAAAAGACATAGACGCCCTCATGGCGACGATAAAGTCGCTTGCGAACAAGTACAAATACACTCCGATAATAGGCAGAACGCACGGAATGCACGCCGAACCCACCACCTTCGGGCTGAAACTTGCCGGCTGGTACGACGAGATGGCGCGCAACAAGAGGCGCTTCCTCGCCGCCCTCGACGACGTCTTGGTGGGGAAGATATCGGGCGCAGTGGGCAACTTCGCCCACATCGAGCCCGAGGTCGAGGAGATAGTGATGAAAAAGCTTGGGCTTAGGCCCGAGCCCGCGGCGTCGCAGGTCGTGCACCGCGACAGACACGCAAACTTCATAGCCTCGCTGGCTCTAATAGCCTGCTCGCTGGAACGCTTCGCAACGGAGATAAGACACCTCCAGCGCACCGAGGTGGGCGAAGTCGAAGAACCGTTTACCGCAACACAACAGGGCTCATCCGCCATGCCGCACAAGAAAAACCCCATCCAGTGCGAACAGATATGCGGGCTGGCAAGACTTATGAGGTCCTACGTCGTGGCGGCTATGGAGAACATCCCCCTCTGGCACGAAAGGGACATATCACACTCCTCCGTCGAGCGCAACATAATCCCCGACGCAACGATCCTCGCAGACTACATGCTAAACAAGATGAACGAAATCCTCTCGGGGCTCGTCGTCCACCCGGACAGGATGAGAAAGAACATCGACCTCACAGAGGGGCACATCTACAGCCAAAGGCTTATGCTCAGGCTCATAAAGGCAGGGGTTCCGCGGCAGAAAGCCCACCTTATGATCCAGGGCAAGATAATGTCTGCGTCGAAGCGGAAGGGCGAGAATTTTAAGCAGCAGGTGATAAGGGACGGCGAGATAAGACGCTACCTTTCGCTCGAGGAGATAGAAGCCCTCTTCGACCTCGACGTCTACATCCGCTACGTCGACCACATCTTCAAGCGCGTCTTCCCCAAGGAGGATAAGGCGAGACAAAACGCAGCCAAAAGCGGCAAGAAGAGCAACAAAAAAGCCAAAAGGTAAAAGATGTCCAAAAGAAGCTACGACGTTGCGATAATAGGCGGCGGCATAGTTGGCAGCGCCATCGCCTACGAGCTCTGCAAGCTGGGGATAAAGGACGTCGTTGTATTCGAGAAAAGCTACATCTCCTCGGGCTCCACTGGGCGCTGCGGCGCAGGCGTGCGACAACAGTGGGGGCTTAAGCTAAACGCGCTTTTGGCTAAAAAAAGCGTCGAAATCTTCGAGAACCTCTCCGAAGAGCTTGGGATGGACATAGAGTTCAGGCAGGGCGGATACCTTGTCCTCGCACACAACGAGCGCCAGGTGGAGCAGTTTAGGAAGAACATCGAGCTCCAAAACTCGCTGGGGATACCGTCTCGCTTTGTGAGCAAAGAGGAGGCGAAGGAGATCTGCCCACCCCTGAACCTCGACGCCTTTGTGGCGGCTACATTCTGCCCAACCGACGGACACGCGAACCCCTTCCTCACGAACTTCGCCTACATCCGCGCAGCCAGGCGCCTTGGCGCAACCGTTATGACGCACACCGAGGTCGTCGGCATCGACACGGAGGGCGGCAAGGTCACCGGCGTGCGGCTGCAAAGCGGGGAAAGGATTTCCGCCCCCATCGTCGTAAACGCCGCAGGACCGTGGGCGAAGGAAGTGGCGCAGATGACAGGCGTCGATATCCCCGTCTTCCCCGAAAGACATCAGATCCTCGTCACAGAGCCCCTCGAGCCGATGTTCGAGACGATGGTCATATCGTTCCAGATCGGGATATACCTCCAGCAGGTTCCGCACGGAAGCTTCGTTATGGGGATAGGCGAGAAGGAGGAGCCGTCGCACAACATCTCAAGCAGCTGGCAGTTTTTGGAGCACATCACGGGCGAGCTATTAAGACTTTTGCCCGTTATGGCGAACGTCCGCATAGTCCGCCAGTGGGCGGGCTCGTACACCAAAACCCCCGATGCCGCCCCCATCCTGGGCGAGCACCCCGACGTGAAGGGATTCTTCCAGGCTGTGGGCTTTTCGGGACACGGCTTTATGGTCGCGCCGATGACGGCAAGGTGCATGGCGAAGCTCATCGCAGGCGAAACGCCCGAGATAGATATCTCCCCCCTCTCCATCGAGCGCTTTGAGCGAGGCGAGCTTGTGGTCGAACCAAGCGTTGTGGGATAAGCCGGAAAGCGCGAATCGACGCCCGCAACCTACGCCCCCACCCCAAAGAGCTCATCGAGCTTGAACAGGAGCCTGTCCTTCTGCCTCGCCTCAAGCCTTGCCCGCTCGATGGCGCGCCTGAGGGTCTCGATTGTAAAGTCGTAGGTCCTCCTGTCGACGGGATATGGGTGACCGTCCTTTCCGCCGTGGGCGAAGGAGAAACGCGCGGGGTCCTCGAAGGACGGAGGCTTTCCGTAAAGGAGCTCCGAAAGCAGCGCCAAGGCGCGCACCGCGGCAGGTCCAACGCCGCGCATCCCCAAAAGCTCCTCGTAGCTTTGGGGCGCACGCTCGTAGGTGCGAAGAAAGATCCGCTCAAGCCTCTGAGGCGATATGTCGGACAGGGATATAAAGTGCCTTCTTGGCATCACAAGGCGCCTTTGCGGCAGATCAAAAAGCGTTGGGCGCCCCTCCAGGATCCTCTTGGCTTTCACGAGCTCGGCGACGATCCTTTGCGGCGGCTCATTCGCAAGCTCGACGGAGCACGCCCTCGCCCCCGCCGATGCGCGCGCAGTCATATCGAGCGCAATCCCAACGCGCTGCGAAGCTATCCCGCTGTGCGGCTCCTCAACAAAGCTCCTAACACCCTCCGAAAGCCAGTGATAGCGCCTGGCAAAACCCGTCCGCTCGTTCATCCCCTGCTGCACAACCGCCCACTTGCCGTCGGGCGTGAAGACTATGGTGTGGTGATAGATCTGATATCCGTCCTGCAGCGCCGCCGTGTCGACCTTGGCGGACATCCTGCTTGCGTAAACTATGGGCTCGGGCTCGAAGCCGAGCCTGTCGGCAGCCTGAACGATCTCCGCGGGCGTCCTGCGCGAAACCCTGCCCTTCCCCCCCGCAACCACAAGACCAAGCTCGCCCTCTGCGCCCGCAAGCGCCTCCTTGAGCGCGCCCATCACAGTGGTCGTAAGCCCCGAGGAGTGCCAGTCGAAACCGAGGATGCATCCGAACGCCTGAAACCAGAACGGATCGGCAAGCCTGCGCAGAACCTCATCCCTGCCGAACTCGATGACGAGCGCCTCCACGACAGCGCGCGAAAGCCTCACCATCCGCTCGAAGAGCCAACGCGGCGCCCGACCACCGTGAAGCGGCAAATCGGCTGTGCCCGTGCGACGCATAGAACCTGCCTTACTCAACTCTGACTTAACGTAGCTCAGCGCACTTTACAAACAACCACCAAAGCTTCGAAGGAAAAGGAAATATAAAACGCTGCAATAAAATACCACAACTTTATGATTAAACACGAGGATAACCGATGAAAACGGCAAGAACGGATAATCACTTAACTTCCTGTTATAAGGTTAAGCGCATTAACTACCACAAGACCACGCGGATAGCATTGAGAGCCGATTGACGCTATATTTAGCAAACCCAACATCCTATTTCAGTCGTCCTAGGGTCGCTGTTTGCAAAATACTAAAGATATCTCGTCCTTCCTTTAACTTCTTCAGTAATGTTTGAAACAATCGTCCTTCCGGATAATTGGTTTTCTCTTGAAGCATAAGTAGTTTCGCTAACAGTAACAGAAACTTGACATTATACTCACCATATTTACTGAGTTCCTTAAACTGCTCTAGAGTTTCCTTGTCATAGTTTAACAACTCAGTTAATTCGAGTTTATTCCTTTCATCTTGAGTCATGGGACAAATTTCTTTCTCCCAAATCTTCATCAGCTCATCTATGAACTGTTTTGTTAAATGTTTCTCCTGAAACATTTTTATCAAAACATCAACTGTCCAATGGATATGTTTAGGTGTTCGGATGTTGGACCACTTGCCCTCTTTCAACTTCTGTCTGTAGCGAATCAAAATATCAGCAGGACCTTTCTTGCCTTTATATATCGCTAAGATAAAATCATCATTCACTTTTATTACACTGATAGGTCGTCTGAGCTCACCTCGGCTTCTGAATGTCATAAACTCGCTAAGGTCATCTACTTTCATGCCACCACCTCACGCTAAATTTATGTTTTTTGTAATCTTTTTCATCTTTTGGTTTTCTAAAAACGAAAATGTGCTCGTGGCTAATAAGATAAAATTCATACTCCTTTGCGCGCCACCTTTCTCGTGTGGTTTTCATATTCCATTGAAGCTTTATTATGTCTTCTTTTAGAATAAAACCAACATCTAGAAACGCCTGCATAACTCTAAAAGCAATCGGTACATAGTGTTTGTGTTTCCTCGTATCTCCAATCAAAATTGCACATATTTTTCCAGGCTTCAACACTCTGAACGATTCCTTAGCAACCCTTTGCATTTCCCTTAAGTACTCCTCAAACGGTAGCTGGGATAGGTCGTCATCGAGTTTTCTAGTCTTAGTGTATGAGATTATGCTTGCATAAGGTGGATGAGTTGCTATAAGGTCAATGCTTTCATCAGCGATCTTGTCCAAATTCCTCGCATCACCCCAATAAGTCCTTACTATAGGCTCCTTATATTCCTGAAAAAGCGGATTATATGAGAAATTCAATCGATCTCGTGCAATCATAACTG
The DNA here is from genome assembly GCA_965552135.1 of uncultured bacterium. GTDB lineage: Bacteria > UBP14 > UBA6098 > B30-G16 > B30-G16 > CBEVQY01. The sequence continues at coordinate 49,152 of CBEVQY010000005.1, forward strand.
CATCAAGATTCACATCCACACCGATGGCATTCCTCTCCAAAAGCTTCGCCTCAACCAAAGTTGTGCCACTTCCCATCATCTGGTCAAGTACCCAATCACCTTTTTGGGTGTACTTCAAAATAAGATTTCTCGGGATATAAGGGGACCAATTCCCTCTATAGTCTCCCCTGTGTGTTGCCCAATTTCCGCGATCCGGAAAACTCCACACCGTTGTGCGCTCAGGTATGTAATCCTCGGGCGGACTATACAGCTTTATATCCCAATCTCCATGAAGTTTCACCTGCACATCATCAATTATCACAAATCTGTTCTTTTTCAAAAACTCAACGTAGTCTTCGTGAGTTATTTCCATCATGTTTCTGTATTTTCCTTGCTCGACCATATTTTGAGTAACCTCCTTATTTCGTTGGGAGAATAAAGCCCACTGTATACAAGAACGTATCCGGCGAACGGCATCTTCCTTCCCAAGTATTTAGCAGGCGGATATCTAGTATCCTCAAGCACAGCCATCCATTTCAAATAACTAAGTACTAGCAACGTTGGATACCCACATAGTTGTATGTTCTGACATTTATGTGCAGTCCAGCTCACCTTCGGCTCCTGAAAGTTCAGGATTACATCTTTTATCGCCTTAAAAAGAGACTGCTTAGCCGGTGACACTAGTCCATGAAAAGCCTTTAAGGTTTCCAAATGCTTCGGCATCCAGTAGCAACCGCTTGGTTCAAAAACCCAAATCGTAAAATCTTCTTGGTGCTCGCAACCAACCAGTTTTGATTTGACTCCTCTAGTATCGGGTTTTTTAACCACAACTTTGTAATCGTCGACTTCTTCCACAATATATTCACCTGCTGAATGAGTGCAAAATTGCACGCTAATGTCGGGTGAGTTAAGTATAACTAACCTCTTAGCCTTTGAAAGGACAGGCGGCGCTACATTTCGAGGACAAACTCCCAACATCTTCTACCTCCATATTATTTTGCTGCTGCCTACCTCACATAAACCACTTTCTCAATCATTTCCTGCCCCGCGTGTGTTTTTGCGCAGACGAGGTAAACCCCCGCCGGCAAAGACCCGTCAGGCTCCCAGACGAAACAAGACTCCGTCGCCGAAAGCCTTACGCACTCTGTGAGCCTGCCGTCGATCGTGTAGATCTTTATCTCTGCACCGGACGGCGCGGTGATAGAGCAGGACGAGTTGAACGGGTTAGGAAAAGCTCTGAGGCATGCTGCAGGCTGCCCTCGGCAGCGTTGCTCGTCGACCGTAACGGGGGCGTTGAAGATTATCATCTTCAGCGCCGTATATCGGACGCCTGTGGAGTCGTTTGAGCGTTTTATCACGCCCAACAGCGTGTCACCAACGGCGTTCCACGAGGCGTCGGCGCAGATGGTTCTAAAACCCGCAATGTACTCGGGGTGTCCGGGCTCGTTGAAGTAGGTCAGCCTCACCTTGTTCGAGCCGTCGGCGTCCATCATGTACCAGTCGGTACGAAGCGTTCTGCGCCAGTTGTCGGGATCGAACGTGTACCCAAGGCTTCTTATCCAGATTATTTTGCTTCCGTCGGGTGAGAAGTGAGCGTGTTCGTCCCAGACTGAGTCGGGCTCGGGCGTCAGGTTCACAAGCTCGCGCGTGGAGAGGTCGATTGTGCAGATATCGCCGTATGTGTCGCGCTGCTGCGGACCGGGGTTTGCGGTGAAGATGATCTTGCTGTCGTCGGGCGAAAAGCCGTGGGTCTCGAACCAGGTCACGTACGGGTACTCCTCCGGCGTGAAGCTATCGACCGGCACAAGGGACGGCGAGCCGCCGGTTGTGTCGAACTCGGCGAGTATCATCCGCCAAAGCCCAAAGCGACCTCGCTCGCCCAGGTCGGCTAAGCCGTCTGTGCACTCGCTGTAGATGACATACCTTCCGTCGTGCGAGAAGTGCGGGTGCAAAACGCCCGTTATGGGATGGGGATCGCTCCAGTTCCGCTTTGTGCGCAGGTTCGTAAGCCGGTGGAACGATGTGTCGGCGAAGTCGACGCACCAAAGGTCGTTGCTCCACCCTATCCCGGGCGTGCTCGTGGAGATCGTGCTGTCGACGTAGGTGACGACGTGGGAGTCGGCAGGGTCGTAGGCAGGGTCCTTCTCCGCCTGGAAGATGAGCCATCTGCCGCTGGGATGCCAGCAGGGCTGCCCGTTGTTGCGCTGAGGGATATCGCTCCTGTCGCAGGTCAAACAGTACTCAACATCGCCCGCAACGTCGCGTATCCACACGTCGTACATGCTATCCTCGCCGCAGAGGTCGAAGGCAACAAGACCCGTCTCCCAGCACCAATCAACGCGCCCTCCGGGAATCCTTAAGCTCTCTATCCCCGCAATAAGCGAATCGTTAAAGCAAAACGATACGCCGGGGAGCAAAAGCACAAGCACAAGTCCCATCGTAAACCCCGCTATTTTACGTAGACGAGCCTTACAAGTTCCCGCCGATGTCCGTCCTTGGCGCAGACGACGTAAACCCCCGCCGGCAGCGAACCCTCGGGGCGCCAGAGGAAGCGGGACCGCGCTGGAGAAAGCCTTATGCACTCAACGAGTCTGCCCTCAAGGTCGCGGATCTCGATCTCCGCCCCGGCGAAAGCCCTTATGACGCACGAGGAGTTGAACGGATTGGGCATAACCGAAAGTTCGGGGCGTGCGGGCTTTTGCGCCTCGAAGACAGCCGAAAAGCCCTCGTCGAGGAACCGGATGCACCGCTCCATAAGCCCTTCGAACGCGGTGTGCGTTGTGAGCTCTTCGAGCGGGAAGCCGAGGTACACCACTCTCGCCGAGCCGTCGTCCTTCGCCACGCCGGCGCCGGTGCCGTCGCCGTAGGTTATTATCTGGATGCCGCCGAAGGCGGTGGAGGGATCGATCACCTCGAACGTATCTGTGGCGGAAAGCCCTCCCGACCAGCCCGATATCGGCTCAAACCCCTCAAGCGCCGATGCGGTCGTTATCCCCGTGGTCGTGCCGCCGTACTGCGCGCCGAGAGCCATGCTGTAGAACGCAAAATCCCCCGAACAGGCGCGCCCAATGCCCGCTCCGCTGATAAGCGCGCGACCACCCATTGAGAGTATGTAGTTTCGCATCTGCGTTCGAGCGTCGCCCTCGAAGACGCCCAGAAAGCGCCTGCCAGCGTACCAGATCACCCTGCCTATCCCAAGCGACGAGAAAGGCGGCAGAGCGCCGTCGGTGGAGGTGTTCCAGTAAAATGTGACCTCGTCCCTTGCGGCGAAGAAATCGAGGTATTCTGCCGAATCTGGCTCGCCGGAGTCGTTGACGATGAGGTTGTCCAACCCGGCGCCGACGGAGAAGAATAGCGTGTCGTACCTTTCGGCGAGTGCGTCTGTGTGGACGACGACCCCAAAGCTGCAAACGCCCGGCGTGGGCGCATCGACCGTTATGGGAACGTCGTAGTCCGACATCGAAAGAACCAAAACGTCGGTCTCCGAGTCCCCGGAGAACATGCACACGCTCCAGTCGGGGGGAAGCTCCACAGGAACTATCTGCAGGTGATAAGTGTCGTTCATAAGCCCGAGGTTCTGGATCGTGAGTGTGAACTCTGCACCTTCGCCTGCGGGGCATATAGTTTTCCGCTGCGGCGCAAGAGTTCTGAACTCGTAGTCGGGTCTACGCCAAACGGTGTCCTTGACGGCGTTGATTATCGTTGGCGGCTCAGGCGCAACAACGTACGCCACGAAGATGCACCCGTGGGGATCCCACTCCGGCTCAAGGTCGAAGGCGAAGTGGAACTCGACGGTATCGCCGTAGGCTAAGTCGAAGCGGTCGCCCAGGGCGCTTGTGTAGTACCGCTGAACGACCCAGTTGTACGTATGCCCCCCGTCGCTCAGGCTATCCACAGTAAGGACAGCCAAAAGCCTGTACTCGCCGTCGTGTCCCTCCTCCTCGAGGAAGACCCTGACCCCTATGCTGTCGAACGTGTGGTCGAACGTCTCGATGCCCAGGTAAGACTCCTCGGCTGCGTGGGAGAGCATCGCAAGTATCCAGCTGGAGTAGTCGGGGCCGTAGTCGTCGCCGTCTATGAACATGTGGGGGACGTAGCTCATGTCGTCGGTGTAGTCGGCGTAGTAGTTCCACCTCAGGTTGTTTCCGGAGATCTCCAGTCCGTCGCCCACGTGCATTCGCAGAACCACAGCCGAGTCCTCCCAGAGGACCTGGTTTTCGACGAGGAACTGAAACGCGCTGTTGCACGCTCCGCACCAGCTTGCCGTAAAAAGCTCCCCAACGGAGATCCGCGGGAACCCAGAAGCCAAGCCCACCAGTGCTAAGGCAAAAAGGAAGGACCGTCCTGCCATCGCCAACGACCTCCTACCTTACCACAAAGACCTTCTGTGCGGTGGAGCCCTTCGCGGTCTGCAGCGAAACGATGTATGCCCCGCAGGGAAGTCCTTGGGGGCGCCAGACGCAGCTGCCCCTGCCTGCTACCCTTCGTTCGGCAACCACGTCGCCGCCAAGGTCTGTGATGCGAAGCACACCCTCCGCCAAAACGCTGTAGCGCACAGTGCACGACGACCTGACCAGAGCCGGCGAAACGGAGAGAAAAACCTCCGCGAACCGCCCACCCTCCTCGACCCCGGACTCCGTCGTGACGAGGAAGCGCAGGCTGTCGCTCCACCGCGAAACCCTCGCCGAGAAGAACACATCCATGCTCCCTGTGCCCGGCACCTCCTCGTCGGTGAAGAAGTGGACGGTGACCGTTTCGATCTCCCCCGGGCTTACAGCCATCCATGCGTGGCTTGTGAAGCAGCTTGTGGATGTGCACGCGTTGAGGATCCAGCCCTCGGGGGCGTCGGGGTAGAGGTAGATATCCACCGTATCCTCACATGCGCCGCCGTTTTCGACCTCGACGTAGAAGGTCACGTCATCGCCCGGCTCGACGGCGGCGCTTGTGGAGTCGCAGCGCAGGCTCAAACCAGCCTGCGCCCACAAAGCGACAAGAGGCACAAAAAAACAAAGCACCCTCATAGGCTCCCCCTTTCACTCCACCTTTCCTCGCGCGGCGCCGAGGACGACCCTATCGTCCCCCTGCACGAACGCCACAACCGAGTATCCGCTCGTCGCCCCGCCGGGGACCTCATCCGGAAGCTGCGCCGAGTAGTGGAAAGACGTCTCCCCGCCGGGCGGCAGGGCGCAGAACGAACCCCCAACATCGGGCAACATGACGGCTGCAACGTCGTGGAACTCCGTGATCCCGTTGCTGCCGGGCGCATCATCGAATGTCACGGTGTCCCTCACGAGTACGCAGTACAGCACAGTCGAAACCGTGCTGTCGACGCCCGAGGAAACGGTTACGGATACGTCGACGCTCTCGCCGACGGCGGAGGCGGATATCGATATGCTAAGCGGTTTTTCCAGGGCGCGGACGGAATCCACGAACCACCAAAGGTAGTCGGGATCAGACAGTCTTTCCTGCGGGAGCTGTACGCCGTCTATGAAGAGCTGCGGGACGCCGTCGATGCCGTAGAAGCTCATCCTCGAGTCGTGGACCTCCGCGGCGGCGTCGTGGAACGGGTCGTCGGGGTAGATCATAGGGTGAAACTCGACCAAAACCGGAGCCAGCCCCTCCTGCGCAAAGGCATCGACGACGGACCCAAGGGCGTCGTGAACGTCGGCGCAGGGGATGCAGTTTACGTTCGTGAAATCCTCAACGAGGACCGAAAAATACGAAACCTGGGCGGACGTGGGCGATTCGCCCTCCTCCTTCCCGCAGCCCGAAAGCAAAACCAAAGCGAACACCACAAGCAAAAGCCTGAACCTCACGCTCACCCCCCTTTTTTGTAACAGTATACGCCCTCGCCTACCCTTCCTCAAGCGAAATCGGCTCAGCCGACAAAGGTTCCTGCGTCATCTAAATTTTTTCTTGACAAACGCTGAGAAAAATGTTTTTTGAGTTGATTTGGGACCGAGGCCGCCATGCTCAAACTCTCCGGCAAAAAGGTTGCCGAAAGGCTTTACGGGGAAATAATGGATTTTCTTTCTCGGTCCGACGAGTCGCCGCGGCTTCTTTCGGTTGTCATAGGCGATGACCCTGCGGCTGTCTCGTATGTGAGGGCGAAGGGACGGAAGGCGCAGGCTTTGGGTGCCGAGTTCAAGGTGCTTGAGCTTCCGGGCAATGTCGGGCAGGATGAGGCGGAGCGCGCACTGCGAAGCAAGATAAAAAGCTGGAACCCAACCGGCGTTGTCATAGAGAGACCCGTTCCGCCGCAGATAAACTTCCCAAAGCTTTCCGAGCTTATTCCGCCCGCCGCCGACGTCGACTGCCAGCGCATGGACAGCCTCGGCAGGCTTATGCTCGGCAAGCCAGCCTACATCCCAGCCACCGCGGGCGCCGTGATGGAGATACTGAAGCACTACGAAATCCAAACGTCCGGGAAGGACGTTGTTGTGATCGGCAGGAGTCTTACGGTTGGGCTCCCGCTTTCGGTCCTCCTCGTCCAGAAGAGTGACGGCGCAAACGCAACTGTGACGATATGCCACTCAAAGACCCTTGATCTTGCAGCTCACACGAGGCGTGCCGACATCCTCGTCGTTGCTGCGGGCAAGCCCGGGCTTGTTACGGCGGATATGGTCCGCCGGGGCGCCGTCGTGATCGACGTGGGAACAAACTACGTCGACGGAAAGCTTGTGGGCGATGTTGACTACGAAGGCGTTTCGGAAAAAGCCTCCGCCATAACGCCCGTGCCGGGCGGGGTAGGTCCTGTGACAACAGCATACCTTATGTATAATCTCGTCAAGGCTCTCAGGGAAAGGAACAAAAAAGGAGAGCAAAGATGAAGATGAGCTTGGAACGCAAAATAGAGCGGTTCGACAGGAAATACAAGGACAAGGGCGGTTTCGCCAAGTTCAAGGAGATGGTTGAGAACCTCGCCACCCTCGAGGAGATAGGCAGGCACTTTGGCTTTTCGCGTCAGAACACCGCGGGGCTTTACCGCTCGTTTTTCGGCAGACCCTACAAGGAGATTCAGATCAAGCGCCGCCTCAAGCGCGAGGCGGAGATGTTCTCGCTGCCCCTCGACCTCGACAAGCTCCAAAAGAAGATGGCCGAGGAGGGCAGACACCGCACGGCGAAGAAGATCGGATACATAAAGCTCGTCAAAAAGGTTGCGGAGGATCTGGGCTACGAGGTCAAGATTTTGCGGAAGCGCAGCGGAGCGCTTGTGGTCTTCATAAACGGGCACAAGTGCGCCGTCTCCGGAACGAACACGAAAACGATTTACCACTACCCCAAAAACCATCCGCCCAGCGTTTACTACAGGTTCGCCGTGCCGTCAAAGAAGGTTGACTTCTGCATATTCGTGATAGAGCTTGAGGACCACTACACGTTCTACGTCATCCCCTACGAGAAGATAAAGCACCTATCGCTTATAACGCTTCGCGACAGCTACGAGTGGGTTGAGGGCAAGCGCGGCATCCCGACGAGCAAATACGCCCAATATCGCAACCGCTTCGATCTTCTCAAGGAGCCCAAGGAGAACCCCGAGCTTGCCGAGCTTGAGAGGCTTGCATCTCCCCCTGCGCCTTAAGCTGACGCACATTTGCGTTGACACGGTACCCAGGGCGGATAAGTTGGAGTGCGATGGAGTGGATGCACAGGTTCGCCCTTGTCCTTTTTTTGCTTGTTTTTTGTGGCTGCGCGGGTCGCGCCGCATCGGTCCAAGGCGGAGAGGCGGGCGACGAGGCAAAGCTGAAGCGCGCACAAGAACTCTACAGACGGCACAAGTACACCAAGGCGCTGGAGCTTCTTGAGGGACTGCGCTACTCGCCGTCCGTATGGGCGGACGACGCACATCTGCTTGCCGCAAAGATATACATCGCGCAAAAACAGTACGGGCTTGCGATATCGGAGCTTAAGTGGCTTTTGGCGCAGTACAGCCACAGCGAGCTTGCCCCAGAGGCTTCGTTCCTCCTTGGCGAAGCTTACAGGCTCTCTGCGCCAAGACCAGAGCTCGACCAAACCAACACCGAGAAAGCCATCGAGGCGTACCGCGACTTTCTGGAGCTGTACCCCACCTCGCCCTTCGCCGACAGCGCCCAGAAGGGCATAGAGCTTTGCCTGGACAAGCTCGCCCACAAGGAGTATCTGTCCGCGAAGCTTTATTACAGGATGCACAAGGACTCGTCCGCCGTCGTCTACATCAGGGACCTCTGCGAGCGCTACGGCGAAAGCGCCTGGTGCTTGTGGGGCAGGTACCTTGAGGGTATGATCCTTTTGCGCCGCGGCAGGACCGAAGAGGCAAAGGAGACATTAACAAAGCTTCTTGCCTCAGACCCGCCGCCAGAACTTGCGGAAAAGGTGAAGAGGGCGCTCAAAAAGCTTAGGTGACCCCCCTACATCTCCATCCTTATCCCGAAGTGGACGAGCCCCTGCTTTGGGCTTCTTCCTTCGCCGAGCCCGTACGAGAGGGAGAACGCGCCTGCGCCGTAGCGGTACTCGACGCCGACGCCGTAGCCAAGCTTTAGGCTCCAGCCCGAGCCGGTCCCGTACGCCCCAAGGTCGACGAAGGGGAAGAGGTGCACCCCCCGCTTTGGCACGAGCCTCACCTCCACCGATGCGCATGCGACGCGGCAGCCCGCAAACTGCCGCTCGCGGTACCCCCGAAGCGTCCGCCAGCCCCCTATGTGCTCCCAGTCGCTTTTGGGCGGAAGAAGCGGATACAGCCATCCCGCGGCATAACCCTTTATCCAGAGCGAGATCCTCTGCGCGGGTATGGCGGCGACAAGCCTGCCCTCGCCGTGTATGCCAAGCGAGAGTTCATCCGACCTCCCCCATCTGTGGATGAGCTCGGCTGCGCACGATGCCTCGAGCATAACGCCCCTTGTGGGCAGAACGGGGTCGTTTAAGGTCGAGACCGCAAGTCCTGCGCTCGCCCCAAAGCTTTCGGCATTATCGACGGCATAGCCCGCCCGTCCGGGCACAGTGCGGCTGCAGACGATGCTAAAGCTCCCGTCGAGCGAAAACGACACCGGGAGAACGACGCCCGCGCTGTGCTCACGGCGAAGGTATGTGCTGTCGTATATCGCCCACTCCGACGAAAGCTCAGGCGATACGTTCAAAGCCCCCACAAAGGGCTCGAGGTAGTAGACGCTTATCGTCTTCGCTCCTTCCGCGGCGCTTAGGTAGAACTTCGCCCTGCGTCCCGTTCCGGCGAGGTTGCGGGAGTTGAACTCCACGTCCCCCGAAAGTCCGCCTTCGGAATACCCCACGACGCCCGAGATGCTCGTCGCCGGCAGGTCCCTGCACCTTACGACAAGCGTCCACGCGCCCCCGGCATCGAGGGCGGGGTAGGGCTCGCCAACAAGGGAGACGATCCCCATCCGCCTGAGGCGAGACGCACCCCTTTCGATGTGCGATTGCCTGTAGACCGTCTTCGGTTTAAAAAGCATGCCCCACGCTATGACCCTTGGCTTCGTCCGACCTTCGACCTGCGCGGCAAGCCGTTCGAGGACGACGAAGTGTCCTTGCTCCACCACGAACCTCACGCAGACTGGTATTGCGTCGTCCGCGCTTTTCCCGCAGAGGTCAACCGCGGTGCTGCACGACGCGAAGGGATAGCCCCTGTCCTCGAGTGCGGACACGATTTCCTCCTGCTGCGCCTCCACAAGCGACCACACGAGCGTATCGCCCCTTTCGACGATGATCGCCTCGGGGGGGAGCGCGCACTGGGGCGTATCGCACGCCACCTCGACCCTCTCGACTACGGCGGGTCGTCCGAGAGTTACGAACGCCGTATCGCCGCGGACGGAGTCGACCCTCGCCTCCCAGAATCCGCTCCGCCAGAGGACATCCGGGAACGAGTCTGGGGGCATCGATTCGAACTTTGGCGGCACGCCCACCGCCGCGCCGAAAGTCTGCGAGAAGGCGGTGAAGAGGACCCAGACTGCAAAACGTCTTATCACGGTCGAGCCCCAGGCGCTTTAGTTGAAGTTTAAGTCGCGGCGCTGGGGCACGCAAGACCCGTCAGCTGCCATCGCCCAGAGCCGAAATAAGCCTTTCGGCTATGGCGAGTATCGCCTTCGCCGACTCGGATTCCGGGTGCTCTATCACGATGGGCTTGCCCGCCTCGCCGCTCTCCATAACCGCAGGCTCCAAGGGGATCCTTCCCAGGAACGGTATGCCCAGCTCCGATGCGGCTTTCTCGCCGCCGCCGAACTTGAATATGTCGGTCCTCTTTCCGCAGTGCGGGCACACAAAGCCGCTCATGTTCTCCACAACGCCCAAGACCTTTACGCCGAGCGCCTGGGAGAATCGGACCGTTTTGCGCGCATCCAAAAGCGCCACCTCTTGCGGCGTCGTCACGATGACGGAGCCGTTCAGGTCGGGCAGAAGCTGGCAGACCGAGAGGGGCTCATCGCCTGTGCCGGGCGGGGAATCGATGACGAGCCAGTCGAGCTCGCCCCAGTTTATGTCGCCCAGAAACTGCTTTATCGCCTTCATCTTCAAAGGTCCTCGCCAGATGACGGGCTGATCAGGGTTCTCCAGAAGCGAAGCCATCGTTATGACCTTCACACCGTCCTTCACGACGGGGTTAACCGACTGGTCGGGACCGATGGTGAGCGGCATCCCCTCTATCCCCGTCATGCGACCAAGGGATGGTCCGTGGATGTCGATGTCCAAAAGACCGGCGCTTTGACCGAACTTCTGGAAAGCATAAGCCAAATTGACCGCAATCGTGCTTTTGCCAACTCCGCCCTTGCCCGAGATGATCAGTATCTTTCTCTTTATCTTCCCCATGCGCTCCTTTATTTTGCGCTCCTCCTCGCTCTGCCCAGGAAGTGTCTTCCCCATCGGTTACCTCCTCCGTTTTGGGCATATGCTCAAATAAATCTACCGACCGAGCCGTCAAAGGCAAGCCGTTTCAAAGCGTAAAAAGCAGCCCCGCCGAAAGCTCCTGTGCAAGCTGAACCTTGCGGCACACGTCGGGATCGTACCTGAGCTTAAGAGATGCGCCGAGCGAGAACACGCTTGCCACTTTGGCGACAACCTCCGCCGCAAGTTCGGCTTTGACGCCGCCTTCGTAGACGAAGAGCCTCGCCTCGCCCTGGGCGGATGCACCTTCGCCAAGCCCACCCCTAAAGCCCGAGACGACCTCGAGCCCGATGTCGTTGCGGAGCTTCTCCACAGCCTCCGTTGTCGGGTCGTCGGAATACTGCGTGAAGCGGCGGGTGACGACCTGCCTTGCGGCAACCCCAACGCGCCCCGAAAAGCCGCCGAAGGCAGCCATAACCCCCGCGCCCTCCTGAAGGTAGAGCGGGTCGAACGCGCCCGAGAGCTGAACCCTCACGGTCTCCGAGTAACTGTATCCCGGGGCGAATTGGGTCAGCAGGCGAAGGGCGAGGTAGGGTTCAACAACGCTCCTGCGCGCCTTGCGTGATGCCACCACCTCCAGCGAAAGCTCGTCGGCGTGCTTGCGGAACTCGCCGCCCGCGTAAAGCTGACCAAAGCTTGCACCCAAAGCGCACAAAACGACCGCACCAAAACGGTGGGCGAAGACTACCTCCCCATCGAGGGAGAGGATCCACCAGAATGAGTCCTCTCCGCCGGAGAGCCAGTTTTCGTACTGCGCCTGTCCCACCGAGGCGGACAGCGTTGCGGTGTGCGCGACCTCCCAGCCGCCAGCGCGCACAGCACTCAAAAGCACAACCAAAAGGAAAAAGCCGAAAAACAACCAGCGAGACACCATAAAACCTCCTTCGGCATGAGAAGGACATTTTACACCCATCGCTCCCTTGATGAAAGACTTTGATGCTTGACAAAGGTGGGCGCAAGCCCAATATTGGCGTCGCAGGAAGCCAGGAGGGGGTGATGGCTGTAGTTCTGGACGGCAAGAGCCTGACGATAGAGGACTTCGTTGCCGTTGCGCGCGGCGGCGAGAAAGTCGAGGTTGCGCCCGAAGCCTGGGAGCGGATAAAAAAGTGCCGGGCGTTGCTGGACGAAAAGGTCGAGAAGCGCGAGGTGATGTACGGCGTGACCACCGGCATCGGAGAGCTTTCGGAGGTGGTGCTCACGCCCGAGGAGGCAAAGAGGTTCCAGAGATATCTCATCTACTCCCACGCCGCCGGCTACGGCGAGCCTATGGCGATCGACGACGCGAGGGGCGCGATCCTCTCGAGGATAAACGTTCTGTGCAACGGCAGAAGCGGCATAAGACCCGTCGTCGTCGAGCGGATGGTGGAGCTTTTGAACAAGGGCGTGACGCCCGTTATGTACCAGCACGGCAGCGTGGGCGCCTGCGGAGACCTCTCACCGATGTCGCAGTTCGCGCTTGTGCTTATGGGCGAGGGCGAGGCGTTCTACGAGGGCGAGATCCTGCCGGCAGCCGAAGCGCTTAAGCGCGCCGGAATAGAACCCGTCGAGTTCCGCGAACGCGACGGACTCGCGTGCATAAACGGGTCAAACTGCATAACGTCGATGGGAGCGCTTCAACTCTACGACACCGAGCGCCTCATAAAGAACAGCGAGATCGCAGCCGCTATGACCCTCGAGGTCCTGAACGCGCAGATGAAAGCCTACGACGAGCGCCTCCACAAGGAGCGCGGCTTCCCCGGGGCGGTCGAGTGCGCAGCAAACATACGGAGGATCGTCGAGGGCTCGGAGCTCCTCTACGGCGGTGTTTTGGGCAAAAAGCGCGTGCAGGACGCCTACAGCCTCCGCAGCACGCCACAGGTCGTCGGCGCCGCAAGGGACGCCCTGAAGTGGGCGAAGGAGCAGTTCCTCATCGAGCTCAACGGCGTCGGCGACAACCCCCTCTTCTTCCCGGACGAAAAGGAGGTCCTAACCGGCGCAAACTTCCAGGGAACGCCGCTCGCGTTCCCGCTGGAGCTCGTCGGAATAGCCGTGACAACCATAGGCGTCCTGAGCGAACGCAGAACAAACCGCCTTATGAACCCTCACCTCTCCTGCGGGCTGCCGCCGTTTCTGACCAAAGGCGCAGGGATGATGAGCGGACTTATGCTCACCCAATACACGGCTGGGATGCTCGTAGCCGAGTGTAGGGTGCTTTCGCATCCTGCGGCAACGCTTTCGGTCCCCGCTGCCGCAGACCAGGAGGATTTCGTGTCGATGGGAATGACCACAGCGATAAAGACCAAAAAGATAATAGAGCACACGGCGGCTGTGATAGGGATCGAGATGCTCGCTGCCGCACAGGCGCTCGACTTCAGAAAACCCCACAAGCCGGGAAAAGGCACACAGGCAGCCTACGAGGTCATAAGGCAGCACGTGCCGTTCCTGGAGGAGGACAGACCGACCTACAAATACATAAACAAGATGGCGGAGCTTGTGCGAAGCGGCGAGATCCTCGCCGCCGTCGAGGACGCCGTCGGAAAGCTCGAGTAGGTTATGACAGACAGGTTCACCTCCGAGCGCGTCAAAAGCTTGGGCGGGTATACCTTCGCCCAGCTCGACGAGCTTAAGGCAGCTGTGGCGCGAAGGCACACCGTGATCGATATGGGTGTGGGTGACCCCGACCTCCCACCGCCGCCCGTGGTGCAGGGAGCACTCGTTGCCGCACTAAGCCCAACACAAAACCACCGCTACCCATCCTACCAAGGAGAACGCTTTCTGCGCGAAAGCATAGCCAGGTTCTTCCTCAACCGGTACAGGGTCAAGCTCGACCCGGACGAAAACATCCTCGTCCTTGTGGGCTCGAAGGAGGGGATATTCCACCTTCCGCTCGCTGTCCTCAACCCCGGCGACGTGGGGGCATACACATCGCCCGGCTACCCCGTCTACCGCGCTGGGATTTTGTGCGCAGGCGCCACACCTGCCGAAATCCCACTTGCGGAGGAGAGGAGCTTCGTATTCGACCCCAAAGAGGTCCCAAAGGGAACAAGGCTCCTTTTCGTCAACTATCCCAACAACCCGACGACGGCGGTTGTGGGAGTCGATTTTTGGCGCGCGCTTGTGGATGAGGCTCACCGCCGCGGCTTCATAATCGCAAACGACGCAGCTTACGCCGAAATCTACTTCAACGAGCCACCCCGCTCGATCCTCGAGGTCCCCGGCGCCGGCGACGTCGCCGTGGAGTTCCACTCGCTTTCGAAAACGTTCTCGATGAGCGGATGGCGCATTGGCTTCGTCGTCGGCAACAGCAACGTTGTGGCTGCGCTGGGCGCCCTCAAAAAGCACGTCGACTCCGGCGTGTTCAAACCGATCCAAAGCGCGGCTAAATCCGCCCTCGACGCATACTGGGAGCTTTCCGGATCCCTCCGCAAAATCTACCGCAGACGGGTGGAGACCTGGATCTCCGCCCTCAGGCGCGCCGGGATAGCTGCGTACAACTTCGGCGCAACGTTCTACGTCTGGGCGAAGGTGCCACCCAGGTTCCAAAGCTCGCAGGAGTTCGCGAAGACGCTCCTTGAGAAAGCCGGGATCGTCTGCATGCCCGGGGTGTCTATGGGGAAAGCCGGGGAGGGGTTCGTCAGGTTCTCGCTCACACTGCCCGACGAAAAGCTCGAAGAGGCGACAAGGAGAATCGAGACAATCAGGTCGTGTTAAAGCGCCGACCCGCAGGTAAATTAAATTGCACACAACCTTCCCCTAACGTATCTTAGATTCAAATCAAAAAACAGAAGGGGGATGCTCCATGAAAGCGTGCAGGCTTCGTTTATGTGGGTGGTTTTTGCTCCTTTTGGCTTCGGCGGCTTACCCTTTTTCGCTCAAGTGGTTCTACCCCGAAGCCATCCCCGTCGACACGATAATCGACATCTTTTACGACAGGATGCTCTATGGCTCATCGGCTGCGCTTGTTGATCTTCCTGGCGTAAACTCCGTCGGAACCGACCCGGACGACTGGCTCGAGATCGTTATAGGCAGCGACGAATACATAAACTGCGAGGATCCCTCCGACAGCTCCCAGGGCGTTTGGCGCTGCCTGGACGCGCAGGGAAACCTCGAGTGGTTTCGCGGCACGGGCACAGATGAATCCAGAAGCTCACCCGCAGTCATCGACTTCTACGGAGGCGACGGACTCCCCGACATCATTGGCGGAACGACGAGCGGGTGGAACGTGGAGGCAATGGACAGATTTGGCAACTTTCTTTGGACCTTCCCCACTCCCCCTTTCCTGAACGGTCCCTTTGCCTGGCACTCGTCGCCGGCGGTGGCTGATCTCGTGCCTGATCTTCCGGGGCTTGAGGTCGTCATAGGTTGCAACGCCAGCGCGGGCATCGTGACCCACTTCGGGATGTGGTGCTTTCAGGCTGATCCATCCGACGGCGCCGACGACGGGATCACCTCCCCCGGCTGGAGCGATTACCCCGACGCGCCCGGCGGAACCGACGGCGTCGACTGGGACGTGCTCTGGTACTACCCCACCGATTGTCCCGTCATCTCGACCCCGTGCGTCGTTGACGTCGACGCAGACGGCTTCCTCGACGTCGTCTTCGGCGTCGGGCACACGCCGGATTTCATCGGCAGCGACTGCGGGAAGGTAATCTGCCTCGACGGGCGGGACGGATCGCTTAAGTGGGAGTACGGAACGGCCGGCAGGGTTCCCGGCTCCGCCGCTGCCGCCGACTTCGACGGCGACGGCGACTACGAGATCGTGATAGGCTCCACCGACGGTAGCCTCCACTTCATCGACGGCGACGAGGACGGCGACGGGACGATATCCGGCGCCGAGGTTAGCAGCTTTGCCCACGGCGGCGCGATATACTCCTCGCCCGCCATAGGCGACGTCGACGGCGACGGTGAGCTTGAGGTCGTCGCTGCGATCGGAAACGGATACCTCAAGGTCTTCCACTACACCCCAGCCGACGGCTACAGCCTCGAGTGGTACGTCCACCTCGGCGACTCGATCCTCTCCTCCCCCGCGCTTGCCGGATATTACTACGACCCGCAACCCTGGCCCTTCTTCAGGCACGACGTTATGCGCACGGGATTCTACCCCTACACCGGCAGCGTGCTCCACATATTCGTCGCCGCCGACAGGGACAGCCAGGCTTTTCTCTACGACATCCTCGGAGACGGAACCGTTGTCGATTCGGTCCGGATAGGCATGAAGGTCTACGCCTCGCCCGTCGTAGCCGACATTGACAAGGACTGCGAGCTTGATCTCGTGATAACCGGTGCAAACTCGAGCTCAAGCATCATACCGGGCCTTGAGCTTGAGGGACCCGACACGATATTCTGCTTCGGCACTGGAATACCCGTCCACGGATGCGAGCCTGTGGAGTTCCATCCACACATAGCGGAGGTCTACACCGAGGGCTGCTCGCTGGTTTACGCCACGGTTTGCGTTTACGATGAGGACTCGAACTACGTCCGCGGGCTTGATATATCGAACTTCGGCTTCACCGAAAACGGCATCCCCATAGTTCCGCCGCGGCTTGAGCTTTTGAACGAATGCCCGCCGGAGACAGCCAAAGTCGATATAGTCCTGCTTTTGGACTTCTCGACGAGCATGGACGACGAGGTTTCGCTTCTGGTTGCGCACGTTCCCGAGTTCATAGCGGCACTAAGCGACGTCGACTTCAGGATAGCGATAATCGTCTTCAACGGCTGCCCCGCCGAGCCGGACGGGGTTTGCGTTAACGTCAAAACGTACTTCAGCGGACCCCTCGCCTGCACGCTCGACTTCTCCGGACCTGATCGATGGGCGACGAACCTCGTCGACGCCGAGTGCCTGTTCGAAGCGGCGATGGAGATGTACACCTGGCCACCCTCCGAGAGGGGCTCCGGCTACGAGGATCAGTTCGGCGCAATCGTCAGAGCCCTAAGCTGGCTCGACTTCAGACCGGAGGCGCAGAAGGTCTTCGTCCTTATGACCGACGAGCGCCCCATCGTCAACGACGAATACTGCTCCCCCGCCTGGGGCGAAACGCCCACCGTCACAATGGCTTACCCGCCCGACTCCATCATCGCGTTCTGCCGGGAGGAGAGCATCATAGTCATCCCCGTCACCCCGGAGGACGGGGATTTTGCGTACGCCTGGTTCGAGGACCCCGCAAGAGCCTACTACACGGGCTACTACGAGCTTGGCGACTCGACGGGGGGCGCGTGGTTCAACCTCTACTCCGACGACTGGAGCGAGCTTGTGACCGCGATCGCGGAGGAGATAGCGGCGGATTCCTGCTGCTATCAGTTCGTTTGGCGCGAAACGCTCTTCTGCACCGACACGATCCACCTCGAGGTCACAGTGTTCGACACAGGCGGCACCTTCGGCACCGACGACACCACATACCCCGCCCTCTGCCCGCCGCAGCTTGAGATATCGATGCCCGCTCCGTGCGGCGGCATAACCACGTGCTCAGGGCAGGGGTTTGTGTATGTGTACCTCAACCCCGAGGACGGCGCACTGGTCGAGTCGACGCTCGTTCTTGTGGTAAACGGCGACACGATAACGGCAGCCGACTCCGGCGTGGTCGTCTCCGAAAGCGGCGTGTCGTACTTCCCGCCCGAGCCGTGGGAGCACGGCGACACGGTCGTCTTTGAGCTTGCGAGGATCGAGAACGAGTTTGGCTGCGCGGCGTCTGCTCCGCCGTGCTCGTTCGTGGTCGACCTCGTTCCGCCCGAGGTGCTCTCGCCAACGCCGGCGCCAGGCGAAACCCTCGCAACGACGGACATCGTCGTCTCGGCGATCCTGTTCGACGACTTCTCGGGCGTCGACACGGCGGCGTTCGGCGCCGAAAACGTCATAATAACACTCGGACCCGACACGATCCCGTTCGATTCAATACATTTCGCAGACAGCCTCCGCTTCGTCGTCGATGGGCTTGTGCTGCCCGGCGACGGACACTACACCATGTGCGTAAACGACCTCGACGACTCCCCCGACTACGACTACTGCCCGCCCAACCACCTCGAGCAGTGGTGCTGGGACTTCTTCGTGGTGACGGTGGTAAGGCACGTCTGGTTCGGCGACAGCTGCGCCCACCCATGCGACACAGCGTACATCCCCCTTGTGATCGACAGCTTAAGCGGCGCAAGATACGGCTCCATCGACGTATGGTTCCACTGCGACTTCGACCTCCTCATCCCCGTTGGTGTAGGGACGTCGTCTGTCGTCGCCCCCATTGGAGACTGGCAGCTTGAGGAGGTCGTCCCCGACTCTCTGTGGCACATGAGGATCGAGTGGGCAGATACGGTGACCGACTCGCCCGGAGGCGTCGTCGCCTGGCTTTTGGCTCTGACGAACTGCAACGCCCGCGGCGGAGACTTCACGCCCGTCGTGATAGACAGCGCGGCGATAAACGCCGGCTACCCGAAGGTGACCTGGGACTACGGCTTCTTCTACGCGCTTTGGCGGATTGGACCTTGGTTGCACGACATCGTCGTTCAGCGCGTTGGCGACACCACAAGGCGCGTCCTCGCCATAGGCGCGGCATCGGGGGCAACGAAGGGATACGACCCAACATACGACCTCCTCTACATCGAGCCGCCGCCGACGGAGGTGGACGCCTACATCGTTATATCGGACACCGCGCACCCGTCGGTCACAAAGCTTAAAAGGGACGTCCAGGGGTTCGACCTGCCCGACAGATGGGTCATAAGGACCGACACCGAAACCCTCGCCGTCGTCCACTGGAACCCATACCACCTGCCCGAGGGGAGGCTTATGCTCAACGGCATCGTCAACATGAAGCTTGAAACGCTGTACGTCTGGCGCACAAGCGAGATCGACTCCGTCGTGATCGAGTGGTATCTGCCCGAGCTTGGAAGGAACGACGTGCACATCGCAAGGGGCTGGAACCTGATATCCCTCCCCTACGTTCCGACGCACCACAGCGCCGAGGATATTTTCCCGGGCTGCATCGGCGCGTGGTCGTACGACGCCCTGAGCGGAACCTACTTCTACGCCGAGCAGCTCGACAAGGGCGTCGGATACTGGCTCTACTCCCTCGTCGACACGGTCTACCCGATGGCGGGCACGCCCGTTGTGGAGTACAACCGCGCCCTCTACCCGGGCTGGAACCTCGTGGGCGCACTTGCAGAACCAACAGACGTTGACGATGCCTGCACCGTCCCAGACGGGCTGCTTGTGCCACCGCTTTTCGGATACACAGAGGGGGTGGGCTACTACCCCGAGTCGAGCACGCTTGAGCCCGGCAGGGGCTACTGGGCGCTTTCGCTTGGCGAGGGCATTCTCTCCGTTCCCAGCGGTGGGCTTTACTGCCGGACGGCGCCCAAGCCTGCGCCCGAGTGGACCGCCACCGTCGAGCTCTCCTACCCTTCAGGCAGGGTTGAGACGCTGGAGTTTGGCTGGTCGCCGCAGGCTTCGGAGGGCATCGACGGCGCAGACGAAGCCCTCCCGCCACAGCTGCCCGACAGAACAAAGCTCCACGCCGCGCAGTTCAGGCGCGAGGTGTTCGAGCTTGCGAGGGACATCTCGCCGAGGCTCGAGTGGTGGCTCGAGATCGACTCCGCCGCTGCCGCAACGTTCGCCCTGCCCGAAGGGGTCAGGATCATCCTTACAGCGCCGGACGGCGATATGTTCGAGCTTGCGGGCACAAGGCAGATCAGGCTCGAGGAGGGGGTGTACAGGCTCTCCTCGCCGCAGCTTGCTGCACTGCCCGAGCTCGCCCTTATGCCGAACCACCCGAACCCGTTCAACGCCGTAACGGAAATACCGTTTTCACTGCCAAGGCGTGAGCACGTAAGGCTCTGCGTGAAAGACGTCCTCGGCAGGGTTGTGGACGTCCTTTTCGACGGTGAGCTTGACCCCGGCTACCACAGCGCCCTCTGGGACGGTTCGCGCCAGCCGTCGGGGATATACCTGATCGAGCTTGCAACACCAACCGACAGGTGCTTTATGCGAGTGCTTTTGGTCAAGTAGAGATGGGCGCGAAGATCCACAGGACCGCTATAGTCGAGCCCGGCGCCTGCCTGGGCGAGGGGGTTCGGATATGCGAATACGCCATCGTAAGGAGCGGCGCGATAATAGGCGATGATGTGGAGATCGGTCCATACGTTCAGATAGCGGGGTCGGTGCGCATAGGCTCGGGGACGAGGATATTCCAGGGTGCTGCGATAGGTCTTCCCCCGCAGGACCTCAAATACGGCGGCGAGCCCACAGAGCTTATCATAGGCAGCGGGAACACCATACGCGAGTTCGTCACGATCCACCGCGGCACGGCGGGCGGCGGAGGGAAAACGACGATAGGGAACGACAACCTGATAATGGCCTACGCCCACATCGCCCACGACTGCATCGTTGGCGACGGCGTTGTCATCGCCAACGGCGTGCAGCTTGGCGGACACGTCACAGTCGAGGATGGGGTCGTGATAGGCGGGCTTGCGGGGGTGCATCAGTTCGTCAGGATAGGCGCGTTTGCGATGGTTGGCGCGCTTTCGTACGTTAACCAGGACGTGATGCCCTTTGCGCTTGTCTCGGGCAATCCCGCAAGCGTGCGCGACGTAAACAGGGTGGGCATGAGGCGCCACGGCTTCGAAAGCGAGGAGATCGACGCGGCAAGGAGGGCGATAATAACCATAGCCCGCTCGGCTCTTTCAACCGAAAACGCCCTCGCCGCCGTCCGCGAAAGGTTCCCATCCTCGCCGGCCGTGAAGCGCATACTGGACTTCGTCACATCGGGCAGCCGACGCGGCATAATGCGAGGCAAAAAAGGATAGCACATCAAACTCAACGGGTTGTGGAAAAATCTCTCGAGGAGTACAATATCTTGTGTTTTTTTCCCTTGACGGCGGCGACTCAAGGACAATAATTTTTCCTCCGCCGAGTCCTTCCGCTCGGTTCCGAGAAAGAGGGGAGTTTGGGCAAAGCGACAGGTTTCGTCTTGCGAGGGAGGGTATCGATGGATGAGGTTCCGTTGTTTTCGGTTGTGGCGCACGCGACCTCTGGCGGTGGCGGTCGCAGAGATATTGAGGAGATATTCGCCAAAAGGATAGAGCTCACGCCCTCGGCGAGGCGCGTTCTGGAAAGGCGTTACCTCAAGCGCGACTTCAACGGAAGACCCACCGAGGAACCCGAGGACATGTTCCGCCGGGTGGCCTACGCGATAGCGGAGGCGGACAGGCGTTACGACGCCAACGCCGACATCGACGCCGTAGCTGCAAGGTTCTACGAGATGATGATCGAAAGGGATTTTATGCCCAACTCACCAACCCTCATGAACGCCGGGCGGCACCTGGGGCAGCTTTCCGCGTGTTTTGTGCTGCCTATCGAGGACTCGATGGAGTCGATCTTCGAAACGCTCAAGCACACGGCTCTGATCCACAAGTCCGGCGGTGGGACTGGCTTTTCCTTCTCGCGCCTGAGACCCAAAAACGACGTCGTTCGCTCCACCGTCGGCGTTTCGTCTGGTCCGGTTTCGTTTATGAAGGTTTTCGACGCCGCCACGGAGACGATAAAGCAGGGCGGCACACGCCGCGGCGCCAACATGGGCATCCTGCGCGTCGACCACCCGGACATAATCGAGTTCATAACCGCAAAAAGGGATCCCACGGCGCTTACGAACTTCAACCTCTCGGTGGCGCTCACCGAGGAGTTCATGCGGGCGGTGGAGGAGGACAGGGAGTACGAGCTCATAAATCCCCGCACCGGCTCGGCGGTGAAGAAGCTCAGGGCGAGGGAGGTCTTCGACCTCATCGTCCAGTGCGCGTGGGAGTCGGGCGAGCCGGGGATCATATTCATCGACAGGATAAACCGCGACAACCCCACACCCCACGTCGGCGAGATCGAGAGCACCAACCCCTGCGGCGAGCAGCCACTTCTGCCGTACGAGTCGTGCAACCTCGGCTCGGTGAACCTTTCGAACTTCGTCAAGGGCGACGACCTCGACTGGGAGCGGCTGGCAAAAACGGTGCACGACGCAGTCCACTTCCTCGACAACGTCATCGACGTCAACAAGTTCCCGCTGCCGCAGATAGAGCGGATGACCTTGGCGAACCGCAAGATCGGGCTTGGCGTTATGGGCTTTGCCGATATGCTTTTCAAGCTCGGCGTCCCTTATAACTCCGACGAGGCTGTGGAGTGGGCGGAGCGGGTGATGTCGTTCGTTCAGGCGGAGGGTCGCAAAGCCTCCGCCGCCCTCGCCGAAAAGCGAGGGGTATTCCCGAACTTCAAAGGCTCCATCTACGACCACCCCGGCGGAATGAAGCTTCGAAACGCAACGGTAACCACAATAGCGCCGACGGGAACGATATCGATAATAGCCGGAACCTCGTCGGGGATCGAGCCTCTCTTCGCCTTGGCGTTTGTGCGAAACGTCCTTGGCGGAGAGAGGCTTGTGGACGTAAACCAGACCTTCCTTGAGGAGCTTAAGCGCCGAAACCTTTACTCCGACGAGCTTGTGGAGCGCATAGCCGAGCGGGGCAGCATATCGGATATGGAGGATCTCCCCGAGGACCTAAGGCGCGTCTTCGTCGTCGCCCACGACGTAAGCCCGGAGTGGCACATAAAGCTTCAGGCGGCGTTCCAGAAGTACACCGACAACGCCGTCTCGAAGACGATAAACTACCCCCGCACTGCAACGCCCGACGACATAAGGCGCGGCTTCCTTCTGGCGTACAAGCTTGGCTGCAAGGGCGTGACGGTTTATCGGGACGGCTCGAGGGAGGAGCAGGTCCTCACGATGGGGACGAAGGGGGACGAGAAGTCGCTTCCTGCGCGCGTTGCGCGTGAGGTCCGCGAAAGACCGCCGATCGTGCACGGCGTCACGTTCAAGATAAGCACGGGCTGCGGAAATCTCTACGTCACAGTCAACGAAGACAAGTACGGTCCCTTCGAGGTCTTCGCCCACCTCGGCAAGACGGGCGGGTGTGCCTCGAGCCAGTCGGAGGCGCTGTCGAGAATGGTCTCACTCGCCCTGAGGTCCGGAGTGCCGGCCGAGGAGATAATAAAGCAGCTTAAGGGCATAAGGTGTCCAAGCCCGATGTGGGACCACGGCGAGATAATCCTCTCCTGCCCCGACGGGATAGCGAGGGCGCTTAAGTGGTACCTTGAGCTTAGGGCGAAGAAAGAGGGCATGCTCTTTCCCGAGGGGGAGAGCAAGGCGGAGCTTCACATCGAGGCGGAGGACGTTGCCGAGCCCGTTGAGGGCAGCGCGCCCTCGGTGGAAGTCCCGTTCGTCATCTGCCCGGAGTGCGGCGAAAGGCTTGTCCTTGCCGAGGGCTGCGCAACATGCCCCGCCTGCGGATACTCGAAGTGCAGCTGATCCGCGCTGCGCGCTTTGGAACGCGCAACCTCTCCGAAGCGCGGGTATCCGAAACAAACCGCGGTCTTGGTCGCCGCGCGCGTTCTTCGACGCTACTCGACGACCTTCGCTATCTTCGGCACGACCGCCTTGACGAGGCGAGCCATCTTTTCGTCGGCGGTGGCGGCAACGGCGAGGATCTCCTCGAGGGTGACGGGCTTTAGGGCATCGGGCAGGCACATATCGGTGATGACGGAGAAGCCCAAAACCTTCATCCCCGAGTGGACCGCCACGATGACCTCCGGCGCCGTGGACATTCCGACGGCGTCGCCGCCTATGAGCCTCAAAAAGCGATACTCCGCGGGGGTCTCAAGGTTTGGACCGGCAACGGGAACGTACACGCCCTGAACAAGCCTTATCCCAAGCTCAAGGGCGGTCTGCTCCGCTATGTCCCTGAGCTCCTTCGTGTACGCATCCGACATATCGGGAAAGCGCGGACCAAGCTCGTCGTCGTTTTTGCCTATGAGGGGATTGTCGCCTATGAGGTTTATGTGGTCGGTTATGAGCATTATGTCACCCGGTCGGAACAGCGGATTCAGCCCGCCCGCGGCGTTGGACACGATGAGGACTTTGGCGCCCAAAGCCCTCATCACCCGAACCGGGTAGGTTATCTGCTTCATCGTCCAGCCTTCGTAGTAGTGGAACCTTCCCTGCATGGCCACAACGGGCACACCGGAGAGGGTTCCGAATATAAGCTTCCCGGCGTGGCTCTCCACCGTCGAAACGGCGAAGTGGGGCAGCTTCTCGTAAGGGATCTCGACCTCAACGTCTATCTCCTTGGCAACCGCGCCAAGACCGGTGCCAAGGATTATCCCCACAACCGGCTCACCCTTATAGTGCTCCCTTATTACCGGTATCGTTTCCGAAAGCTGCTTCCTTATCTCCAGCATATCGTCACCTCCTTACTCCTCTTCACCCTCATCCGCCTGGACGAGTTTGAAGAAAGCTTTTCTTTTTCTTCTGTGCACGGTGTTTGCGATGACGCGCTGCGGGTCGAGCAGCCGGGGCGGCTTCATCCTCGTCCCGAGCTTCAGAATGGCGCGACGAGCACCACGACTCTCCCTGCTCGAATCGAAATCCTCTATCGCCTGAACAAGACCCCTAACCGTCCGCAAAAGCTCCTGCTTGTACAACTGATATATCCCAACAAGCTCGTACAGCTCCTCGCGCTTCTTCTCGACGTTTGTGTTCATCTCCTGATAGATCCTGCCAGCTTCCTCCTCCGCCTCCGAGATTATCTGCCTTGCCTTCTGCTCCGCCTCGGAGATCATCTGTTGCGCCTGCCCCTCCATCGCCTCCTTTATCGTCACAGCCTGCCTCTCAAGATCACTTATCCGCTTGTGCAGCGCCTCTATCTCGTTGCGCAAAAGACGGTTCTCCTGAAGGATGTTGTCCACAAACTCCGCAACCTGCGAGAGGAACATCTTCACCTCTTCGGGCTTGTAGCCCTGAAGCTTTTTGGAGAACTCCTGATTCCTTATCTGAAGGGGCGTGAAGCGCAGCGCCATCAATGCCTCCGTTCCAGAGATTTTTCAAAATATAACAAGAACAAAACATATGCGCAAGCTCGTAAATAAATTTTCGGTTGCCCCAGCGCACTCCAGTGGTTTTCTTGACAGCGACGTCTGCTCTGGAGGCGGAGGATGGAGACCAGGATAGCCGTTGTCGGCGCGGGGTACGTTGGGCTTGTTATGGCAGCGTGCTTTGCGAAGAAGTACGAGGTTCTCTGCGTGGATGTGGACGAGGGCAAGGTGGACGCGATAAACGAGGGGAAAGCCCCTTTCTTCGAGCCCGGGCTCGACGAGCTTCTGCAGGAGGTCCACAGGGCGGGTTCGCTTGTGGCGACCACCGACGCTGCGCAAGCCGTTTTGGGCGCCGACTTCGTCTTCATAAGCGTTGGCACGCCCTCAACGCACACAGGCGCGCCTGATCTCTCGTTCGTTCGCGCAGCAGCGCACGCCGTGGGAAAAGCCTTGGCGGAGAAAGACGGCTACACCGTCGTCGTCCAGCGATCAACGGTGATCCCTGGCTCTACCCGCGGCGTCGTCCTCGAGGCGATACAGCGCGCCTCGGGGAAGACGTGCGGAGAGGGCTTCGGGATAGCCTTCGTGCCCGAGTTCCTCCGCGAGGGAAACGCCGTGACGGACTTCCTAAACCCCGATAGAATAGTGATCGGCACCGAGGACGAAAGGGTGCGGAAAAAGCTTTTGGCGCTTTACACCGACTTCTACGAAAATCTGCCGCCCTCGAAGATCCTCCTTATGTCTGTTGAGTCGGCGGAGCTTGTGAAGTACGCCTCCAACGCCTTTTTGGCGACGAAGATATCTTTTGCCAACGAGATCGCGCTTTTGGCGGAGCTTGTGGACGGGGTCGACGTCGTCGACGTTATGCGCGGCGTCGGCTTAGACCACAGGATAAACCCCCACTTCTTCGGCGCCGGAGCTGGCTTTGGCGGCTCATGCTTTCCGAAGGACCTGCGGGCGCTCATACACTTCGCCAGAACACACGCCGTCGACCCTCTGGTCCTTGAGGCGACCTTCAAGCGCAACGAGGCGCAGGCGTGCCACATCGTAGATCTTGCCGAAGACGCCCTCGGCGGTCTTGGCGGCAAACGTGTGGCGCTTTTGGGGCTCGCGTTCAAGCCAAACACGTCCGATATGCGCGAAGCGCCGTCGCTTAGGATCATAAGCGAGCTCATCGAGAGGGGCGTTGGGGAGATAGTCGGCTGCGATCCCCGGGCGCTGGAGGAGGCGAGGCGGATTTTGGGCGATCGCATCGAGTACGCCGCCAAGCCCGAGGATGCCCTCCGCGGCGCAGACTGCGCAATCGTCGTCACCGAGTGGGCGGAGTTCGCCCGCCTAAAGCCACAGGATTTCATCCGGCTTATGCGGAACCCCGTCGTAATCGACGGGAGAAGGCTCTACCCGCCCTCGGAGTTCGAGGGAAAGCTTGTGTACATAGCCGTCGGAAGGGGTCGCAGCCAGGGCAGCAAGCGGGCTGTCACCCCTTGATCAGTTTCTGGCGCAAGCATATCAGCGTTTGCACGTCCATCCGGCGACTTCGGGCGAGACGGAGCAACACGTCCTGCAGTAAATCACCTCAAGCCCAAGCCTTTTGGCTTCGTCGACCGCCGCCTCCGACCAAAGCGCCATCCTGTTTACCCCCGCCCGTATCGACCAGCGCTCAAGCGCGTATCTGTACTCCCCCCTCGGTCGCGCGCAGCCAAGAGCGTGCTCTATTTCCGGAAAAAGCCTTCTTCCGACAACCATCACCCTGAGCACGTCCTCGAGCGGGACGGGCTTGGGCGGGGGTTCGCCCTGCGCCTTCGCCTCGTGCGCCAGGGCAACCGCGGGCATCAAAACGACGTAGGTCAGAACGGGGAATGAAAACTCCTCAAGCATCGCAAGCGCTTCAAGTTCGCCCGTAAGCCCTCCTCCAAGCCCGACTATGATGTGGGGCACAAACGTGACTTTGGCTTTTGCGAGCGCCTCAAGCGCCCTTTCAACGACCGCGACGCCCTGCGGCAGGTTCAGGACTTCCCTCACAGTTCTGTCGTCGCCGACGACGTCGACGAGGACGTGGTCGATGCCTGCGTCGGCGACGGCGCGGGCGAGGTCCTCCGTGGCAAACCCCGTGTGCGCCGTGACGACAAAGCCCATCTTTTTAAGCTCTGGCACGGCTGGCAGAAGCGGCTCGAGCGGAACGAACCCCTCCCTCGTCGATCCGCCTGAGAGCAGCACCCCGCGCACGCCAAGCTCCCTCCACCGCTCCGCCAGCTTGAGCAGTGCTTGCGCCGTCGGCGCGGGGACCATGCTCTCAAGGAGCTTCCCGCGGCAATGCCTGCACATAAGCTCACACGACCTGCCGGTAACCGACACCGCGGGGTAGCAGCCGCGCTCGCCGTAGAGGCTGAACATCCCCGGCAGGTAGAACGTTATCCTTTTCCCGAAGCGCGCCCACGAGATGCGGGCGGCATCAGCCACCTCTTCCGCCAGCTCTTCGGGCAGGTCTCCAGGCTCGCAGAACGGTCTCGACGAAGCGCTCCTCATCGTCCCACAAAGCCTCCATCGCCTTTCTCCGCGCAAGCGACCTTCCAAGCGCCGCGAGGATGAACCTCAGATCTTTTTCGTATCCCTTGAGTGTGTCGACTTCGCCCGCAAGGAGCCTGGCGGTCCACTTTGCGGCGAGCGCGCCGCTTTCGAAGGCTGCGACGATCCCCGCGCCCGTTACGGGGTCCGTAAGGCCGGCTGCGTCGCCGGCGAGGACGAAGCGATCCCCCGCCAGGGGGCGGCAGGCGCCGTAAACCGGAATAAGCCCGCCGACGAAGTCTAAAGGCGTTGGGACGACATACTCCTCAAGCGCCTCTGCCGCCCTTCGGAGCTTGACGACGCTCACGCCCCACGCGCCGATGCCGAAATTGGCAATCCTCCCCTTCGGGAAAAGCCAGCAGTACCCGCCGCGGACCTCCTGGGTAAAGAGGGCGATGTTCGTTCGAAGGGGCTTTTTGAGCGGCACCACCCACTGCAGGGCGGGCATAAGCTTTCTTCCCTCCGCGCCGGCGAACGCCGCCACCAGGGACTGGGGACCATCTGCGCCTATCACGACCCTCGCCCTGACCGTTCTCCTCCGCGTGACGACCTCCACGCAGTCCTCGGAGAAGCGCAGCTCCTCGACGGGTTCGGCGAGGGCTATTTTCGCGCCCCCGAGGGCGGCGCTTGCAGCAAGATGCCGCTCCCACCTGTCCCTGTCGAGGACGAACCCCGGCGCCCTCACCGTCTCGACCACAACGCCCCCCCGCGGGTCGACTATCCTGAGCTCGAGCCCCTCGACGCGCTGGGCGACGAAGTCGAGGACCGAGCTCTCCTGCGTGGCGAACGCCGCGGGAACGTACTCAGCGCACTGAACGGGTCGACCGATCGCCGCCCTCCTCTCCAAAAGCAGGGGCGAGACCCCAAGCCTCACAAGCTCAAGCGCCGCAGAAAGCCCCGAAACCGAAGCGCCCACTATGACCACATCCTCGACCACGAAGACCATAATACTCCGCCCAAGCCCTCAGGTCAAAGCGAAAACGATTTTTCCCCTTGCGGCGCGTGTGGGTGCGGCTTTTCTTATTGCCGAGCAAGGAGGGTGGGATGCCCGACGGCGGGCGGATAATGAACGAGCTTGTCGCCCTGTGTAAGAGGCGCGGGTTTGTGTTCCAATCGAGCGAGATCTACGGCGGGATCAACTCCTGCTGGGACTTCGGTCCGCTTGGGGTGGAGCTTAAGAACAACATCAAGCGGTGGTGGTGGCGCGAGATGGTCCAGCTTCGGTCCGACGTGGAGGGGATCGACGCCGCGATACTTATGCACCCGAAGGTGTGGGAGGCATCGGGACACGTGGAGCACTTCACCGACCCCTTGGTTGAGTGCAAAAACTGCCACAGGCGCTTCAGAGCCGACGAAATAACCGACGGCAAATGCCCCGTCTGCGGATCAAAAAACCTCACTGAGCCGAGGATGTTCAACCTTATGTTTAAAACCTTCATAGGTCCCGTGGAAAGCGATGAGAACGCAATCTACCTGCGCCCCGAGACAGCACAGGGGATTTACGTCAACTACCAAAACGTCCTCGTCACGATGAGGCAAAAGCTCCCCTTCGGCATCGCGCAAATAGGAAAAGCCTTCCGAAACGAGATATCGCCTGGGAACTTCATCTTCCGCTCGCGGGAGTTCGAGCAGATGGAGATGCAGTATTTCGTCCACCCGTCCGAGGCGGACAGGTGGTTCGAGTACTGGCGGAAGAAGAGGTGGGATTGGTACGTTTCGCTCGGGATAGACGAGAGCCGCCTTCACTGGCACCGCCACGGTCCCGGGGAGCTTGCGCACTACGCCAAGGACGCATACGACATCGAATTCGACTTCCCGTTCGGGCGGAAGGAGCTTGAGGGCATCCACAACCGGGGCGATTATGATCTTTCGAGGCACCAGAAGTTTTCGGGCAAAAGCCTCGAGTACACCGACAACGTGACCAAGGAGAAGTTCATTCCGTACATAATCGAGACCTCAGGCGGGGTCGACAGGTGCGCGCTCGCCGTTCTGGTCGACGCTTACTGCGTTGAGCCCGAGGCGTCTGACCCCACAAGGACGAGGACCGTGCTTAAAATGCACCCCAGACTTTCGCCCATAAAGGTTGGCGTCTTCCCGCTTGTGAAGAAGGAGGGGATGCCCGAGGTTGCGCGGGAGATCGCGCAGGAGCTGAGGCGTGAGTTTATGGTCTTCTATGACGAGAAGGATTCCATAGGCAGGCGCTACCGCCGTCAGGACGAGGCAGGAACGCCCTTCTGCGTCACCGTGGACGGGCAGACACTCAAGGACAACACCGTCACGATCCGCGAGAGGGACACGATGGTCCAGGTGCGGGTGAAGATAGACGAGATCGCCAAGATGATACACGAGTACACCGAGAGCTGGCGCCGCGACAAGGGGATAAGCTGACCTTCCCCGATTTGAGCCCCTCCGAGGACCTGCCCCTGCCAGGGGGCGCCGTCATCGCGGTGGGATTAGCCCGTATGGCAACCCTCGACCCGATGGAGGACAGTTCTGGCCTCGGTCGTCTGGCGCTCACTCGAGCGCCATCATCCTCTCAAGCTCTTTTTCGCGTTCGTCGGGCGCAAGCGGTCGCGCGGAGACGAGGGTCTTTTCGCCCCGCTTTCGCTTTTCGACCAGCACGTGCCAGTCGGCGCGGCGCGCTATTGGGTGCAGATGCGTTATCACGATGACCTGCCTGGTTCGGGCAAGCTCCCAGAGCCTTTCTGCCACGCGCAAAGCCGTCTTCCCGCCAACGCCGACGTCGATTTCGTCGAAGACCGAGCACCCTACCTTCTGCGCCTTGGGCAGTGCGACCTTGACGGCGAGGGCAACGCGCGAGAGCTCGCCGCCCGAGGCGATGCGCCTCAAAGGCTGCGGCGGAACGCCGGGGTTTGCCGAGAACAAAAACTCGCACACGTCAAAACCGCGCTCAAAGAGCCTGAGGCGCTTCCCGCCAAGCTCGAAGGGGCTTTCTTCATCCTGGACGGTCGAGAGTGCCACTTGGAACCTTGCGTCCCCAAGTCCGAGGGGCGCAAGCTCATCCTCTATTTTGCGCGAGAGGGCTTCTGCAGCTTCCCTTCGGCGCTCCGAAAGCTCCCCGGCGACGGCGACAAGCTCGTCGCGAAGGGCGCTTACCTCGCCCTCGAGGCGGGAGATCTCCTCGTCGACGTCGCCGCACTCAACGCTTTGGCGCGCCAGAGCGTCGCGATACTCTATAAGCTCCCGCAGCGTCTTGCGATATTTGCGCTGCAGGTCGCCCAAAAGCGCAAGCCTTTGCCTTATCCGCTCGGCTTCGGCGGGGTCGTATTCGGTTTTCGCAAGTCCGGCGCCCAGAAGCTGCAGCTCCCTTGCCGCCGCAGAGACGGTGTCCAAAAGCTCGAGCACCTGACGCACCGAGTCGTCCTCGGGAAGCTCCTCCGCCTGCTGTCGCAGCGCCTGCGCAAGCTCGAAGATGCTGCCCTCACCCTCCAGCGCGCGGTCGGAGAGCATCTCCCCGAAGCGAATGAGCTTCTCCGCAGCCTCGATGCGCGCAAGCTCGCGCTCAAGCTTCGACTCCTCGTCGGGGTCGTCGAGCCCGGCAGCGGAAAGCTCCTCAAGCTCGAACTGGATAAGACGCCTTTGGCGCAGTATCTCATCGCGCCGCGAAACGAGATCCTCAAGCGCCCTCGAGCTTTGAAGGTACCTCTCCCGCAGCTTCCCAAGCCGCTCAAGAAGCTCCCCGACTCCGGCGAACTCGTCGAGGAGGGCGAGGTGGGTTTTTGGGTCGAGCAGAAGCTGGTGCTGGTGCTGCCCGTGGATGTCGACGAGGTACCTGCCCAGCGCCCTCACCGTTTCGGCGGTTGCGGGAACGCCGTTTATCCAGAAGTAGCTTCTGCCCGCCCGCAGGAGCCTCCGCACAAGCACCACTTCGTCATCGTCGAAGCCCAACGAGCCGAGGACCTCCTTCGCCGCCTCGGTTGGCGTGAACCTCGCCGAAAGGATCGCCTCGTCTGCGCCGTGTTGGATCTTGTCGTATCCGCCGCGCCCGCCGAGCAAAAGCTGAAGCGCACCAACCAAAAGCGACTTGCCAGCGCCAGTCTCGCCGGTGATCACGCAAAGCCCATCGCCGAACTCAAGCGAAACATCCTCGATGAGGGCGAAGTTACGTATGTGGAGCTCGCGCAACATCAGAAAAGCGAAACCTTCACCCTGAGGTATTTCTGAGGGTTGCGCCTTATGTCCTGAACGAGGGAGTCGAGGGTTGCCACCGTTTTCGTCAGGTTATCGTAGAGGGTTTTGTCGCTTACAATGGCCGCAGCTGTTCCCTTGCCGCTCCTTATCTCGGCGACGAGGGAGTCGAAGCGCTCCACGGCGTCCACCATCTTTTCGTACAACGCTGGGTCGCGCAGAAGGAGCTTGAGTGAACCTTCTCCGCGCTTGAGGGTATCGGCGAAGGCGGCAAGCTCTGCGAGGGTTGCGTTTGCGCGGGAGTAGAACGTTGTGTCGTTGAATAGTCTTCCCACCGTTCCCTCGTTGCGCTCGACCATCTGCGCGACGCGCCTTACGCTCGAGAAGAACGACTCGAGGTCGAAGTAGAGTGCGGGGTCGTTGACCAGAAGCCCTATGGTGCCCTTGCCGGTGCTTATCTTCGCCGCGATGTCCTTGAATGAGTGCACCGCCGCGGTTATGTCGTCCACCACGCCGACGCTGCGCGATATGAGCTCCTCGAAGTCTATTGGGTTTGTGCTTTGGATGTAGTCGCCGTTGCCCAGGACCCTGCCCTTGGGGCTTCCGAGTGATATTGCGACGTATTTGTCGCCAAGCAGCCCAAGCGTCCCTATCCTTGCGCGGCTGTCGTCGCGGATGAGGTCCTGGACGCTGCGCTTGATGCGCATCCGAACCTCGATCCTCGTCCGACCGGTGGAGTCGCTCTGGATGAAGCGTATATCCGACACGGAGCCCACGTTAACGCCAGCAAGCCAAACCGGAGCGCCGACCTGAAGCCCGTTTACCTGATCCATCCGCGTCCGAAGCTCGTAGTGGCTGCGCAAGATGCCCTCCCTGCCGCTTATAAGTATCACCGCCACAAGCGCAAGGAAAATCGCCGCGGTTATGAGTCCCCCTACGGCAACGCGTCTGTCGGCCCGCCTACCCCTTGATGTGGGCATATCTCAAACCTCCGCTTCGCCTTCAGCGCCCGAAAAAGCCACCAAGCACCTCCTGCGGCGCCGCCTCCCTCAAAAACTCCAAAAGCTCGGGAACGTCCGTCTCCAGAAGCTCCCGCCTGTCGCCGCAGAAGGCGATCTTGCCCTCGTGTATAAAGGCGAACCTGTCGCCAACGGTGAGTGCGCTCACGATATCGTGCGTCACGACGACCGAGGTTGCGCCGTAGAGCTTTTGGGTTCTGCGGATGAGCGCGTTTATCTTCGACGCGGTTATCGGATCAAGCCCGGTGGTGGGCTCGTCGTAGAATATGAAGTCCGGGTTCGACACCAAAGCCCTCGCCAAAGCCACGCGCTTTTTCATTCCGCCCGAAAGCTCCCCGGGCAGCTTTTCGGCAGCATCGGGAAGCTCGACGAACTCCAAAAGCTCCATGACCTTCCTGTCGATCTCCTCCAACGGAAGGTTGGTGTGTTCCAAAAGCGGGTATGCGACGTTTTCCCACACGGTCATCGAGTCAAAAAGCGCGGCGCCCTGAAAGAGCATTCCCACACGCCTGCGTATGGGCATCATCTCGCGCTCGGAGTAGTCGCTTGTGTCGACGCCGTCGAATATCACCCTGCCACCATCAAGCGGCAGAAGCCGCAGTATCACCTTAAGCAAAACGCTTTTGCCGCAGCCGGATCTGCCTAAAACGACGGTCGTCTTCCCACGCTCGAAGACGAGGTCCACACCCCGCAAAACCTCCTGACCGTCGAACGACTTTTTCACACCCACAAGCTCGATCATCTCACATCCTGAGTATCCATATAAGAAGCTGTGTGACGAAGTAATCGCCCACAAGTATCATAACCGAGGCGACGACCACCGCCATTGTGGTGGACCTCCCCACCCCCTCCGTCCCGCCTTCGGTGGAAAGCCCGGTGTAGCAGGCTACCCAGATGACCATAATGCCGAACACAAAGGGCTTTACGATGCCCATGATCACGTCGTCGAGGGTGAGCGGCTCGAACACGGTCTTCCAGTAGAACGTTGGCGAGATTCCGAACGTCGCCGTTGCGATGAAAAGCCCGCCCATAAGCCCAACTGCGTCGGCGAGGACAGACAGCGCAGGTATCACGACGGTCCCCGCGATGAACCTTGTTGTCACAAGCTTTTTGACGGGGTCTGTTCCCATGGCTCGGAGGGCGTCGATCTGCTCGGTGACCTTCATGGAGCCGAGCTCTGCGGCGATCCCTGCGCCAACACGCCCCGCAACGACAACCGCCGTAAGAACGGGACCAAGCTCCCTTATAAGCGAAAGCGACACGAGCGTGCCCACGTACATCTTGGCGCCGAAAACCGCCATCTCGTGACCCGTCTGGAGAACGAGGATCATACCCGTAAAGAAGCTTGTCAGCGCAACTATAGGAAGCGACTGAACGCCTATGAAGTACATCTGGTCGATGATCTCGTGGGCGTAGGTTGGCGGCGTAAACACCCCGACGACAACCCGCAGCCCCAGCGCAAAGAAGTCGGCGACGTGTGAGAAAAACCTCCTCATAAGCGCGCCTATTCGAAGTCGCCTTTGAGGTAGTCTTGCGTTCTTGCCTTTCTGCGAAGCTCCTCGTTGAGGCGCTCGACGAACGATTTGGCAGGGCTTTCGCCGTAAACGTTGAGCATGAAGTTCATTGCTATCACTTCGGATATGGCGGTGAGGTTCTTTCCCGGCGAAACGGGGATAGTAACGACGGGGATTTGGACGCCGAGTATCGTTGTGTATTGTTCTTCGAGTCCGAGTCGCTCGTAGTCCTTCACCTCGTCCCACAGCACAAGCCGCACCTCAAGCTCGACGCGCTTTTGCATCCTTATCGCCCTCACGCCGAAGAGCTTTTCGATGTCGATTATCCCAACGCCCCTTATTTCCATGTGGTGTCCCAGGAGACTCGTTCCCGATGCGATGAGGACGTTTTCGCCCTGCTTGCGTATTTCGACGACGTCGTCAGCGACGAGGCGGTGCCCGCGCTCAACCAGATCAAGGGCGCACTCGCTTTTGCCTATGCCGCTTTTGCCCGTATAGAGCATCCCAACGCCGTAGACGTCCATCATCGTCCCGTGGACGTAGACCCGCGGGGCAAAAACGAGGTCAAGCCACATCATAAGTTTGTTTATAAGCTCGACGGTGGCGAGTTTGCTTGAGAAAAGCGGAACGCCCCGCCTGTCGGCTATCTCGAGCATAGCGGGCGGCGGAACTATCCCCTTGCTGACTATAACGCATGGGATCTCGTAGCTGAAAAGCGCATCGACGACCTCAACAAGCCTCTCGGGCGAAAGGCTTTGGAGGTACGACATCTCGGTGCGACCAAGAACCTGTATGCGATGCTGGGGGAAATCCTTAAACCACCCCATAAGTGCCATGCTGGGGCGCTGAACCTCGTGGCTCTCCAAAACCCTGTCCAAACCCCTCTCACCCGCAAGAAGGGTGAGCTCAAGCGAGCTTTTGCGCTCCTGGTAAAATTTCCGAACGGTTACCTTCTCCATAGCCGATTCCGCAAGTTAAGCCCGATGTCTCTGCAAAGCAAGGCTTTTGGAATTTTGCTTGCTTATGACTTCATTTTTCTTTTCTTCAAAGTTGAAGCTTGAGGCAAGGAGGGAGCTATGCGCAGGTTGGCGATTGTGCTTGTATTTGCCCTCGTTTCGTCTGTCTGGTCCGTTCCCATCACCTACCACGCCAAGATAACGGATGCTCACAACATCGGTCTTACCGACACGACGCTTACCGTGGAGCTTCAGATTTGGGATGCACCGGCCGGGGGAACGCTTCTGGCGTCCGACACGCAGAGCGTTTACGTGGCGAAGGGGCTTTTTTCGACGCAGTTTGATATCGACTTCGCAAGCTTCGATGTGGTTTACGGTCCGCTCTACTACCAGCTTGTGGTTGACGGCACGGCTTTTACGCCGCGTCAGCGCATAGGCGCAGTGATGTGGTCGTACTGGACGGTTTACTCCGAGACGACTGCCGCGGCGGTCGCGCAGGATGTCCATTACTTCCCGCCAAGCTATCTTACGAGCGGCACCGTGCAGGAGGCTTTGGCGGAGCTTACCGACACCGTCCGAAACTGGACCCTGCAGGACGCCTACTGGGCTGCCGGCGGAACCGGAGACTCGATCGCCATCGATATGAACAAACCCGTCCGCTTCATGGCTGCGCCGGGCTACGGAACGGTATTTGAGGCAACGGCGAAGGACCTCTCCAAGCCCGCCGTAATGATCGCCAACGACACCACAGGCGCCGTGGGGCTCTACTTGATCGGGCACCTGCAGATCGCCGACGGCAGCAAGTTCTTCTCAAACACCGACCTGCGCTTCGACCTCGACGAAGACGCAGACCTCGGCGTCAACAACGTGTTCGAAATCTACAACGACACCGACGCCGTCGTCTTCTCCGTCGACGAAAGCGGCGTGGCGAAGGTCATGTCGGAACTCTACGTCCCCTACCTCGAGTGCACCACCGAGGTCGTTACACACAACGCGGACATCTACGACACCGCCACGACCTGGGGCGTGCTGCAAGCCGACACAATATACAACCCCTGGAACGACACCGTCTGGGTCGGCGACAACGACAGGCTTTGGGCGGACAAGCTCGTGACAGACACGGTCGTCACAAGGGGCGATACCGTCTTCATCGGAGACAACGACAGGTTCTGGGCGGATGAGGTCCTCACAGACACCCTCACCAACAGGGACGGTGACACGATCTACGTCCAGGACAACCTGAGGGTCTACGAAAACCTCGATGTGGATGACTCCCTCTACGTCAAAGCGTCCGCCCAGTTCGACACCTTCTACAACAGGGACG